>JBNLAV010000066.1:0-10195 GCA_050302315.1 Desulfobacteraceae bacterium | reverse complement strand
CTCTTTGTTTTTGAGCATCTGGACGTTCTCGCCCGAACCGGCCGAGTTGATGGCCGTGGCGGTGATTTTATGCTTTTTGGCCAGTTTGATGCTGGTCAGGGTGCCGATGGCCACCCCGACCGGATAGTAGGTGCCGCCCGTTGTGGCGGTGGCGATGATCAGGCTGTCGGCGGCTTCCGATTGAGCGGGCTGCATTCCAAAACCCGTTAAGCCGAAACTCAATGCCATCAGCAGGATTGTTAACTTCTTGAACATGTTTGCCTCCTTTTCATCGTATTGGGGAGATGGAACAAACTGCAGGGCAGATCAAATGCAGCGTGCTGAATCGTCTTCCAGAACGGTTGAGGGGATACGATGCGTCAGCGTTACCGTCGCCGGGATTCCGCAGGTGATGCAATGTTCGATCTGACCTCTTCAATCTATTCCACTCCCCGTATGGGTGGGAGGATGCGTTTGATCCGGTTTGAGACGGTTTCTTGTGTTGGCGCCGCATCCTCGATCTCAAAACAGTCAGCTATAGAGCAACTTGGATGCCAATTGGCGGGTGCGGGAAAATAGATTGAATTAACCGGCCGTTAGGGATTTGAAGCAATCAAATCGCTGTGATCGTTGTGCGGTTACCGCACCTTTGGCAGAGCGGCAAAGGCGCACTCCGGCGACGGATGCCAGTCGAGGATCGGTCGTAACCTGACAAGGTTACATGGATTTCTTTCAATGGGCGCAACACGGCACTGATATTGCTCTATAGGCGGGTAGTGAAAAAGATCAGAATTTCAGACAAAGGAGGTTTTTCCAATGAATCTTGAGTGCACCTGGTGCGAAAAGACAATCTCGATTAGCGAAGCCAAAGCCCAGAAACAGATTCGAAAGCACGGCCATGTCCGTTCCCGCTGTCCCAATTGCAAGACCCTCAACGTTATCGCCTATGAATCAGCCGGTGATTCATCCCCCGCCACCGGCAAACAGAAGCAGATCATGAACCCGGCACGGAATCGGTGGATCGACAGCATCCAGGTTCAGATGACCATCATTCTACTTCTGTTGATCACCGGCATCCTGGGGTCTTTTCTTTTTTATAATTACAGCACGGCCAAGGAGAAAATCACCAGCGAACTGGTGACCTATGCCGGCAATACCGCCGAACGGCTCGCCAAATACCTCGTCGCACCGCTGTGGGGCGTCGAGACCGAACAGATCGCTGATGCGCTCGCATCGGAAATGCTGGAAAAGCAAATCTATGCCATCCAGATAACGGATCAGGATCAAAAAGGCGTTCTGGTCGGGAAAAAGAGAGGCGCCGGTTGGAAAATTGAGGCGGCGAAAGATAAAATACAGGGCGATTTCACAACAGCGCAAAAGGAGATTCGGTATCGCGACGACGTCATCGGTAAGGTACACCTCTACGTTACGCCCAAGTTCATGAAAGAGGAACTGGGGCGCTCTACGATGAACCTCGTCGCCACCACCATTATTCTCTATATTACCATTGTCATTGCGGTTTTCATCACCCTCAGAAAGGTCGTCATCCACCCTATAGCGGAGCTGACCGAAGCTGCCAACCGTATGAGTCATGGTGATCTGGACACCCGTATCGATGTGCGCTCGAAGAATGAGATCGGTACATTGGTGGAGGCCATCAACCGTATGCAGACCAGTCTGGTGCTTTCCTTCAACCGGTTGAAGAGGACTTCGTAAAACAGGTGATCTGCGATCTCGTCTGCTGTGGACGAGATTGTTTCACATGCCTGGTAACCCGTTCGACAAGGAATATAAAGACCATGATGACGCGAATTTGTATATCGATCCTTTTGTTGATCTTCCAATTCGGACATGCCGACATCGTATGGGCAAAAAAATCCGACGTCCGGATCGCGATGCTGCTGTGGCGCGGTGAGACCGATGCAGAGCGCGGTTTCCGCGACAAGCTCCAGAAACTGGGCTATACCGCAAAAATTGACGTCTTCAATGCAGACCAGAAAAAAAGCCGGGTTGGCGAGATTTTGCGTCAACAACTCCAGATCAGGAACTACGACGTTGTCTATACTTTTGGTACCACGGTGTCCCTGCAAACCAAAAGCTATCTTAACGGCAGGGTGCCGCAGGTGTTCAATATCGTCGCAGATCCGGTCGGCGCGGGCCTGGTGGAAAGTCTGGATGCCCCGGGGGGCAATCTGTCCGGCATAAAGAGCGGCGTGCCGCTGCGTCTGCAAATCCAGAACGCCCACCAGGTATTGAAATTCAAGCGGCTGGGGTACTTTTTCAATTCCCGTGAGAAGAACTCCAATCTCGCCCTGGATACCTTAGAGGCGTTGTCCCGGGAGTTCGGTTTCGAGGTGGTTAAATTCCGGTCTCCACCGGTGCAGGAGCGTTTGTCGAAAAACCTGCAAAAGATCGTCAATGGCGAAGTCGAGGTCGATGCCGTATACCTGCCGTCCGATAGCTACATCGTCTCCAATGCCAAAAACATCGCAGCGGCCCTCGGGGTCGCCGCTGTACCAGGGGTAGGGGCCATAAAAAAGTACATATCCGAAGGGGTTTTGATGGGCAGCGTGGCCGATTATTACGAACTGGGGCAAATGGCCGCGCTCATTGTCGACCAGCATCGCAAAGGGGTCGGCTTGAAGAATATCCCCATTAAAACCCCCGCCAGTCCGAAGCTGCTGGTCAATGCTGCGGCCATGCGCACCTTGAAACTCAGCTTACCCGGGCGCTATCTGAAAAAAGCGGTCTTGATATCCCGTTAAGCGGAGGATTCGATGCAGGCTGCGTCGTTTGCAACGCGTCTTGCACTGAAATTCGGAAGCTGGATGACCCGGCTCTTTGCAGGTTCTGAAAGGTACGAAAGGATGCTCCAATGAAATCATTATCGTTAGATGAAATTGCCAAAATGCAATTCAAGCGAAAAGCAGGTGTGGATCTGAATGCGCTGAACCTGGATATCCATATGTTCAATGTCGTCAATGCGCTGGATGGCGACAGGGACGTCGGCACCATCGCCCGGCAAGACGGCTACGAGCTGGAGGAGTTGCACCAGCGGGTTGTCCGGCTGCAGCAACTCGGTGTGGTGGAGCTGGTCAACATGAAGGGGCGATACTTGTCTGAGAAAATGTTGAATCTTCTGTCGCTCCAATTGTCCGAATCGGTTGGGCCCATTTCAAACCTGCTCCTCGAAGATGTGGCTGCGGAGATGGGATATGGGAGGCACAATATCCCGGTGCACGAATACAAGGCCCTGGTAGAACGTCTTGGAGATAGAATTAATGACAATGCACAGGCCGAAATATTCCTGCAGAACATGGCGGCTTTTCAGAATTTAGACGAATAGTCTGTGGATGTGTTAAACGTAATGGCATCTGGGAAAGATCAACATTTTTTGGCTATTTATTAATAACTCAACTTTCGGGTTTCACTCCAATTCAGTTTGAAACGCTGTGTAGGAGCGGCTTTTAGCCGCGAAAAGGGTACTAAACAGGCATTCAGGTCGCGGCTAAAAGCCGCTCCTACATGAATTCCGAATGTTGAGTTAATAATCCAAACGTATTTCAATTTATGGAGGAATTATGAGTTCAGCCGTCAGTCGACCCCCGGCCGCAGATTCTGCAAGAGCGCTCAAGCATTTTGAAAGCCTGCTAGAATTCGAAACCGATTGTTGGGATGTTCATCACGCGATGACCAACAATCGTATGGATTTTGTTTTGCTTGATGTCCGGGGAGAGGCGCTTTTTGCAAGAGGCCATATAGAAGGTGCGGTCAGTCTACCGCATGCTCGCATCAATGAAAATACCCTCATACAGTATCCACAGGATACGCTATTTGTGGTTTATTGTGCAGGCCCGCATTGTAATGGGACTGAAAAGGCGGCCATTCGCCTGGCCCAACTTGGCAGGCCTGTGAAGAAGATGATCGGTGGTGTAACCGGCTGGCTTGATGAGGGTTTTAGCTTGACCGAATAGAGTTTTTATACCTGAAGGATCTCATTCAACTTTCAGGGGATGTGATCATTTCACGTATCCAATAACCGGGAGGCTATCGGATGATCCTGTTGGCCATCACCAGGATGGACATGGGAATCTGGACGCCTATGTTGCGGGCGGTTTTGAGGTTGACGGACATCTGGAAATATTCCAGCCGCGATGAGGGGATCTCAGAGGCTGATGCCCCCTCCAGTATCTGCCGGGCCTTGTCAGCCGCGATCAATCCGAGCTGATGGTAGGAGGGTTGCAGCCCCAGAAGAAGCCCGTGGTGAATGACCATGGTTTCCACCGTCGCCAGAGAGGGCAGATGGAGATCGTTGATCCATCGGGCGAGGTCATTGCCCAGCGAAATCATCAGTGAGTCTGCAGGGATAAAGACAGCATCCACGCTGTTTTTTAATTGCGGCATGACGACGGCCATGTCGGAAGGATCTGCGATCTGAAAATCGACCAGCCTGAAGTTCAGCTTGCGTCGAAGCTGCGAGGCGATATCCCGTTGAATGCGCGAGTTGGGCTCCTTCGGGTTGTAAATGATACCCAGGCGCTGAAATTTGACCACCTTCTTGAACGCCTTGAGCTGGCTTTCCACCGGCACCTGGTTGCTGGCGCCGGTGGCGTTGTTCCCGGAGCGCTCCCAGCTTTGAATAATTCCTGCCGCCACCGGCCGGTTGACGATATTAAAGACCACGGGGATATCCGTGATCTCTTCCAGCACCGTTTGTGTGGCGATGGTGCCGAACACATATATCAGATCCACCGGGTTGCGGCGGATGCGGGAGATGATCTCTTTCAGGCGTTGCTGATTCTGGTTGGCGTGATGCCACACGATTTCCACAGGCTGTTGGAAGGACGCCATTCCGTCTACGAATCCCTCTTCCGCCTCGGTCTCTCCCCGCCAGGTGATCATGGCGATGGTCCGGGGACTCCCGTTTGCAGGTGTATCGTCCGCTGCAGCGCCTGCCGCAGAGCAAATCACGATGATCATGAAGATCAGATATACGGCGCAGCTTTTTTGCATCATCCTCCCTTACACTTCTCCAGCCGCTCCAACCGGCGTCCCAGTGCGAATCTGCTGATGCCCAACATCTCCGCCGCCTTGGTCTTGTTGTTGTCGCAGCGTAAAAGGGCATCTTCGATAATATGGGCTTCCACCCGTGACATAGCGGCCTCGATGGAGCTGCCGGGCTCCCATATCCTTTTCAATGGAATACTGCCGTCATTGATGGTTCGGTTGCCCATGATTTCAGGCGGCATCAAGTCGACCCCGATGGCTTCTCCCTTGCAGAAGATCACCGCCCGTTCGATGACGTTGCGCAGCTCCCGCACATTGCCTTCCCAGGTATGCTGCCGCAGCACCGCTTTGACATCGTCCGTCAGTTTTTTGGGCGATTTGCCCATGTCTTTGCAGAACTGGTCGATAAAAAACTCAGCCAGCAGAAGGATATCATCCCGGCGGTTGCGCAGCGGCGGCAGGTGGATGGTCACGACGTTGAGCCGATAGTAAAGGTCGGAACGAAATCCGCCCTCCTTGATGGCGCCTTCCAGGTCGCGGTTGGTGGCTGCGATGATGCGGGCGTCCACATGCAGGTCCTTGCCGCTGCCCAGGCGCTTGAACTGTTTCTTCTCCAAAAACCGCAGGAGCTTGGCTTGAAGCGGAATGGGCATTTCACCGATCTCATCCAGAAAGATGGTGCCGTTGTCGGAGAGCTCGAATAGGCCTTTTTTGCTCTGCTTGGCATCGGTGAAGGCCCCTTTTTCGTAACCGAACAACTCGCTTTCCAGCAAGTTTTCCGGCAAGGATGCGCAGTTGATTTCCATAAAGGGCCCTTTACGGCGCCCGCTTTTATAATGAATGGCGCTGGCCACCAGCTCCTTTCCGGTGCCGCTCTCGCCGCGAATCAAAATGGTGACATCTTCCGTATCCGCAAGGGTTTCGATCTGGCTGTAGACCTCATGCATCCGGGTGCTCTCTCCGACCAGATCGCAGAAGCGGTAAAACCGGCGCTGCTGGTATTTCAGATATTCAAACTCGCGGTTGCGTTTCAGGTTCTGGATCGCCTGGCTGACCAGTTGCTTGATGTCTTCCAGTTCGAAGGGCTTGTTGATGAAGTTGACCGCCCCCCGCTTGATGGCATCCACTGTCGTCTGGGTATCCCCGTAAGCGGTCATCATGATCACCACCACCTCTTCGTCCTGCCTGCGAAGGGTTTCCAGAACCTCGATGCCATCCATATCCGGCAGCCGCAAGTCCAGCAAGACGACCCTGGGCTTGAATTCCGCTGCCGTTTGCACGCCGGATTCTCCGCTTCCGGCCGTACGCACATTGAAGCCTTCGTCCTTGAAGTCCATGGCCAGGGAGCGGCGCAGTACTTTCTCATCATCGATAATCAGGATGCGTTCGTTCTTCATGTGGGTCCTTTGGCGGTCCGGTTTGTTGAAACCGATACCGCAGTTTCAATTTACGGGGCCGCAGCATTGGGCAGCAGCATGATCGCCCGCGTGCCTTCGCCCTGGACGCTTTCCATAAAAATATAGCCGTTGTTTTCTTCGATCAACTTGTGGGCAATGGCCAAGCCCAGGCCGGTTCCTTTGGGATCTGTGGTGAAGAACGGGTCGAAGACCTTTTGGAGCTGATGGGCGGCGATGCCGCTGCCCGTATCGCTGAACACGACATTGATGAATCGAGAGCGGTGAACCTGCACGCCGGTTTCGAAGTGGGAAATACCATTGGGTCGGGCCTCAGCCGGGTGAACGTCGATGGTCAGACGTCCGCCCCGCTCCATCGCCTTTATGCTGTTGATCAACAAGTTCAGGAACACCTGGCGCATCTGTTCCTGGTCCACGACGGCCTTGGGTGTTTCCTGATTGAAACGGCGTTCAACGGAGATGCCCTTCGCCCGGATCTTTTCCATCATCAGATCAAGGGTGTTGTTCAGGACGCGGGTGATGTCCACGGGCGCCGGCAGCGGTGTGGTGGGCCGTGAAAAATGCAGCAGATCGGTCACGAATTTGTTCAACCGGTTGATTTCCGATTCTATTCCGCGGAGCAACTCCTTGGACTCCGGTTTGGTCACCCGTTTTTCGAGCACCTGAACGCTCGTCTTGATGCCGGCCAGCGGGTTGCGGATCTCATGGGCCATTCCGGCGGATAACTCTCCAAGAGAGGCCAGTTTTTCCACCCGCAGCATCATCTCTTCCATTCGCTTGCGTTGGGTGATGTTGCGAATCTCGGCAATGGCGCCAAAGATTTTTCCGGTCTTGCTCGAGAGCAGAGAGGTGTTGACCTCCACAAAAAGCTGATCGTGACCGGGTTTGGTGATGGTCAGCTCATGATTGTGAACACTGGTGCCGCTCTCCAGTGTCTGCCGAACCACTTTCAGGATATGTTCCAGATGGTCGGGTGCCGGTTCTCCCTGATTTTTCCCGATATCGTAATCCAGGATCTTGGCTGCACCGGCATTGAAGGAGGTGATACGCTCCCGGCGATTAACGGTGATGATACCGCTGGTGACATTGCGCAGAATATCTTCGTTGAAGTTCTTCAAATCGATGATCTCGTCCATACTGGCTTTCAATTGGACGGCCATCTTGTTGAACTCTTCAGCGACACCGCGCAATTCGTCGTTGGACTTGATCTGGATGGTCTGGTCGAGATCACCGCTGCCGATGCGGACCGCGCCGTCGATCAGCTGCTGGATGGGGCGGGTCAGTCCTTTAATGAATAGATAGGAGATGGGCAGGATCAACGCGATGATCGCCAGGAAAAATGTGAGCATCCTCTTTTGAAAGCGGTTCACATCGGCCATCAGCTCCCGCTGATATACTGTGATTCCAACGCTCCAGGGCATCTGGGTACAGGGGGTGTACACCAGAAACTTCTTCTCTCCAATAAAGGTGTAGCGCCCGGATCCGGTTTTTCCCTGGGTGGACAGCCCGACGTGGGTGCGCAAACGGTCATCGCCGTGTTCGATGATATCCCGGGTGGTTTCAAACCGGTTGTCGGGGTGGTAGACCAGGTAGCCGTTATAGTGGGCGAGCATGGCGTAGCCGCCGCTGCCGATATGCAGGGATCTGGCGAAATCCGTATAGGCCGAAGGCTTGATGTGAAATGCCAGCACCCCCACCGGACGGTTTGGATCTTCGAAGTCGTATACCACCTTACCGAGAAAGATACCGGACCGGCCGCTTCCGCCCAATTTAGAAGCGTCTGATACATAAGTTCCGTGTTGCAGCGTTTGGGCAAACCACCGGTCGTAAATAAATTCCGGTTGTGAATGCTGGGCCGGCGGAACCGCCAGAATCGGTTTGCCATCCAGGGCGATGAGATAGATTCTTGAAAAGGCATCGTTCTTGTTGCTGTAATCGATCAGCAACCGTTCCACTGTGTCCAGGCGCTGCCGAAATTCGAACTGAAGAAAAGCGAGCTGAATAAAAGGATAGTCCGCCAATAGATTGATGTCTCTTTTTGCGGACAGGAAAAAGTTGTCGATCTGCTGTGCGGTCTTTTCCGCAAGGTTCCCCAGCTGGTGCGTGGCCTGGTTCAGCAATGCGCGGGTGGTGCTTTGATACGACAGATAACCGGCGATAAGCAGCGGCAGGCCGACCAGCACCAGCAACAGCGCGATCAGCTTGGATCGGATACTGGAAAAGACGGGAAGTTTGGATATAAAATGGACCATCTAAATAATACAGCGCTCCTGGCTTGGAAAAAGTCCCGAAACATACGGCATCGACAATAGATACAGCAAATACTATGCCTGAAAAGGCGAAGTGGCAAGCTTTGTTATATTGTATAATTACAGATGGCTATGGAATTAATTGAATTTTGGGTGTGCGGTAACCGCACTATTTTGCCGGGATGTGTGCGCTTTTCGAGGCTTTGGTCCCGTTGCTTTCCTGTTTGCCGGGCGGTTGTTCTGACGGACGGATGATCAATTCACAGACTGGATATTTGCCTCGCTGCTTTCTTCGTCCTGGTTATTGGCCCTTTTTCTACTGATTTTCTGCCAGAAACAAAGGGCGATAAAGATCACCACGCCTCCCGCATGCGCCATAAATTCTGGCCATAACACGAGAACTGCTGCTGCCAGCATGAGGATGCGTTCGATCCATGCCAGCCGTTTGAGGTGGTACCCTTCGAAGACGGCGGCCATGGTAAACAGGCCGAGCAGGGCGGTGACGGTGGTTTCGGCCACCTGCCACATGGGCCCATCGAACAGGATGGGGGTGTAGACGAACAGCAAAGGGATGATGTAGAGCCCCTTGGCCAGTTTCCATGACTCCACCCCGGTCTCCAGGGGCTTGGAGCCGGAGATGCCGGCGGCCGAGTAGGCGGCCAGGCAGACCGGCGGGGTCACATTGGCGTCCTGGGAGTACCAGAAGATGAGCAGGTGGGCGGCGATGAGCGAAGTGCCCAGCATCTCCATCGAAGGAGCGGCCAGCACGGCCAGCACGATGTACGAGGCGGTCACCGGCAGCCCCATGCCCAGCACCAGCGAGGCCAGGGCCACCAGGATGATGGTCAGAAACAGGCTGCCGCCGGAGATGGCCGAGATCATGATGGAGAACTTGATGCCCGCACCCACCATGAGCACCACGCCGACCACGATGCCCGAACACAAAAGGATCACCCCGGTGCTCACCATGTTCTTGCTGCCCAGGGCAAAGGCGTCCAGGATGTCCTTAAAGCCCATGCGGCTTTTTTTATTGAGCCAGGACGAGGCGATAATGGCGCCGATGCCGGCACAGGCGGAAAAAGTGGGAGTATAGCCGATCATGAGCAGTCCCATGAGCACGGCGATGGGGATGAAAAAGTGCCAGCCCTGTTTGAGCACTTTCCCGATGGAGGGGATCTCGTGGCTTTCCAGGGGTTTTAGTCCGAGCTTTTTGGCGCGCAGGTGGACAAAGAAGGTGACGCTCAGGAAGTAGAGCAGGGCGGGAATAAAGGCCACGCCCACGATGGTCAGGTAGGGGATCTGGGTCCACTGGCTCATGATGAAGGCGCCGGCGCCCATGATGGGGGGCATGAGCTGCCCGCCGGTGGAAGCGGCCGCTTCGACGCCGCCGGCGAACTTGGGCTGGAAGCCCACGCGCTTCATCAGCGGGATGGTGATCGATCCGGTGCCCACGGTGTTGGCCACGGCGCTGCCGGAGATGGAGCCCATCAGCCCGCTGGCAAAGACGGCCATCTTGGCCGGCCCGCCGATCATGCGGCCCATCAG
>JBNLAV010000065.1:0-6765 GCA_050302315.1 Desulfobacteraceae bacterium | reverse complement strand
TAATATTCAGATATTTGGAGAAATGATTTACACTACTATTTTCAGGTATCTTTGGGAAACCACACCATTTTCGGAGTCCTAAGATTATGTGATAGCTTGCCAATGCCGTGTCGGTAGCCTGTCTTGGGGTATTTAATGTGTATCTGAAATTCTTAATCGAATGAAATTGTGTGATACACATCACGTATCTGCATGTTTCTTCAGGTTGTGATACGGTTCGATATCTCACAGAAATCTCAGAGACATTAAACCCTGCGATAACTGCTATGAAACTTATGGATCAATCTGGTTTTAGCAATTGATCGGTACGACCATCCGTCGAGCCCACCTCAAATGGACGGAGGTGGCTGACGGCATAAAAGCTTGAATCTCTTTAACAAGGCGTTGGCTGCCGCTGTTTTCAGCACGCCTTCCTTCAATGCCGAAAGGGATTGGTTTCCTTCCATCAGGACCTCCCGCTGCTCGTCGATATAGGCGCGCATGGCATCGGTGGAAAACTCCGGATGAAACTGGACCCCCCAGGCGCATCGGCCGATGCGAAACGCGTGGTGGGGCTCGAAAGGGTTGGACGCGAGCAAAAGGGCCTTCTGGGGCAGCCGGGTGACCGTCTGGGCGTGGGTGGTGTGCGCGGGGAAGACCAGGGGCATGTCGCCCAAGAGGGGATCTTTGGAGCCCGCCGGGGTGAGAAAGACGGTCTTCGTTCCAATTTCAAGGCCACGGGGATGGTTGTCAACCTCTCCGCCCATGGCGCGGGCCAGCATCTGGTGGCCGAAACAGATACCCAGTACCGGTGTCTCTTTTTTAACCGCGTCGGCGATCCAACCCAAAGCCCGGCCGATCCATTCATCGCCGTCGGTGACCATGGCGTGGGAGCCGGTGATGATGACGCCGGCAAAGTCGCTGTACATCGGAAGGTCTTCGGCTCCGGACGCGTCGACAACCTCAGTCTCCTGGGGACTCAAGACGGCATGGGTCCTGATCCAATTTTCAAAATCCCCAAGCGCATTCCGGGTCGATTCGAAGGTCGATCCGGTTTTCAAGATCAGTATTTTACGGGCATCGTCGCTCATCATAGGATCGATCTGGAGTATTGGCATCAACGACCATCCGGAAACCGGGCGGTCTGGAGTTCCGGCGCTGGGCCGAAAACAACATCAACACGCAGTGCTTATGTAGTTGCAGTTGCAGCCGGGGCGTTGCACCCGGTTTGAAGCAACTAATCGTCGGTCAGGATGATCTGCAGGGCCTCCTTGCCTTCGACTTTGATCAGTGCACCGTGGTATCGGAAAGTCTCCAAATGTCCGTCGGCGCTGCAAAAGTACGCACGGCCGGTTGGTCCTTCGCCGATCTGCTTGCATTCGAAGAACACGTTGCGCGCGGTTTCCATATGTTCGGGCGGAACAAGCTCCCAGATGCGGCGACGCTTGAGAATCGCCTTGCGCATCTCGATCCGCTTTTCGAACCATGGATTGCAGTCCAGGATCAAGCCGGTCGCACAGTCCACGATTGCAATGCCGGCCGGCATGGATTTGAAGAGCGCCCGGTATCGTGACCGCAGCTCTTTCAAATCGTCTCTTTCCCTGCGGAGGTCGGTTTCAGTCTGCCTGCGCCGTTCGCTTTCCTGTTTGAGTTTTCCGGAAAAGTCCAAAGTGGCCGGAAAGGCGCCCATGGCGTCTTTGAACATCTCTTTGGCCGACATCTCCAGGTGTTCCAGTCCCAGCCAGGGCAGCGGTTCGATGCTTCCCGGGTACTGCCATATGATATCGAATTGCAGTTGGGAATTGACTTTTCCGATCAATGCCGTTCGAACCGCATGATGATTCGAATGAACCTCGACATTCCCCGAAGGCCCCTGGTGCGATATGCCGGCGATGTTTTTTTTCAATACCGCCACATCGAAGGTCTTGCAGGCTTCCACCAGGCGCTTCCAGAGAAAGGGCTGGATGTAGGCGCTGACAACGGGATCTGAAACCACCCGGTGGTCGCCGTAACGTTGCTGAAAGCGTTGAATGAACTCACGGTTCACTTCATTGTCCAGGCACTGAAAGTAGCCGCAGCAGGCATAGTGTCCGATGATGCTCAGACCGATATCCTTTAATTCGACTTCACCGATGGAGAAGGCCATCGCCGGTATTTGATCGGGCTTATTGCCGGCCTTGGATAGATAGTAGTAAAAGGCGAGATTGCTGTCCCCGTTGATGGTGTTGAACACCAATGCCGGTTTTTTCTTGATGATATCTTCTACGATGCGCTCGAAGTTTTCGGCTCCCAGGGGCAGGTATCGTTCTCCCAGGACCTGTACGCCGTATTGCCGGCTCAGGGTTCGGATCAGCTTGTTGGCCGTTCGGGGAAACACGTAGTCGGAGCCCACGAGATAGCATGTCTTTCCAATATGCTCCGACGCCCACTTCACCGCCGGTTCGATTTGCTGGTTCAGGCAGTTGCCGGTATAGACGATGTTGGGCGACTCTTCCAGGCCCTCGTATTGTACCGGGTACCACAGCAGGGCGTTATTTTGTTCCACCAGGGGTTTGACCGCTTTGCGCGATGCCGACGTCCAGCAACCGAAGAAGTGGTTGATCCGGTTTCTTTTGATCAGCCGGCTGGTTTTTGCGGCATAGGTTTCGGCATCTGAGGCGCAATCTTCTACGATGGGAACGATTTGTGCGCCCATTATGCCCCCGGATGCATTGATTTCATCGATGGCCATCAGTACCGCATCCACCAGCGGAGATTCGCTGAAGGACATGGTGCCGGTCAACGAGTGGATGATGCCGATTTTGATCTTTTTCTTCATGCTGCGACCAGGAGTCCCTCGTACTGAATAAATTCAATAATCCGGTCCAGTCCTTTCCCGCTCTTCAGGTTTGAAAAGACAAAGGGGCGTTCGCCGCGCATCTTCTTCGCGTCTCTGCGCATCACCTCCAGATCGGCGCCGACGTAGGGCGCCAGATCGATCTTGTTGATCACCAGCAGGTCGCTGCGGGTGATGCCGGGGCCGCCCTTGCGGGGGATTTTGTCGCCGGCCGAGACATCGATGACATAGATGGTCAGGTCGGCCAGCTCCGGGCTGAAGGTCGCGCTGAGGTTGTCGCCGCCGCTTTCGATGATCACCATATCCAGGTCTGCAAAGCGCGCCTGCATCTGCGACACCGCATTCAGGTTCATGGAGGCATCCTCTCGAATGGCGGTGTGGGGGCACCCGCCCGTTTCGACACCAACGATGCGATCGGCCGAAAGGGCCGCCTTGCGTGTCAAAAACCGGGCGTCTTCCTGAGTGTAGATGTCATTCGTGACCACGGCAACACTATACTGATCGCGAATGGATTTGCAAAGGGCTTCGATCAGGGCTGTCTTTCCCGATCCGACCGGGCCGCCGATACCCAATTGCAGAGGGCGATGGTTCTGGGATGATGGCATCTTTTTCTCCTTTATGAACGAAACAGGCGCGTGTGCTGGGTTTCGTGCAGTGCCGAGGCCATGGCCAGGGCCGGCGTGACGGCGCCGATGTCTTCTTCGGCCAGGTTCAGGCCTTTTTCTACGTTGCCGGGGATCTGTTCGGCGAGCTTCATCAGAAGGGTTTGCCCCTGGGTCTGTCCCAATGGAATCAGTTTGATGGCCGCCGCCACCTGGTTCTCTGCCCAGGCCCACAGGAGGCCCGTACAGGCCGTCTCAAGGTCGATGGACCAGTTGCAGGCCGCCACGGCGAACATGGCGGTAAAAGATGGGATGCCGTCTGGCAAATCCTTCAAGGGATCGGGCGTCAGGTCACCAAGCAGCCGGTGCAGGGCCTGGCCCATGTGGCGGTCTTCCTGCTGCAATTCGGCCGATCCCCTGGCGGCGCCGATAAACCGGTCCCAATAACGGAATGCCGCCATGTCCCGGACCTTCCAGGCTGAATAGAGCCTTGCCAATACGGGGATATCGAGCCGGCCCTGCCCCTGGTCGAGCACGCCGCTGATCCAGTCAAAAGCCTGCCGGGCATCGGATACCCAGCCCGCCTGGACCGCCCATTCCAATCCCTGGGAATAAGCAAAAGCGCCCACCGGCAAGGTGGGGCTGACCAATTGCATCAGCCTGAGCAGCCGCACGTCGCAGCGGGCGTCAGTGGTGATGGTGACCGCTGCCATGATAGGCCCCTTCCTCCGGCTCAAAGGGCTGCTGCGTCACGGTGACCGCCGCACCCAGTCCGGTCACCATATCGTCGAGCACATGGTCGTGCAGGTAGACCAGCCGGTCCGGCAGCACCTGCACTGCAACGTGCCGGTTCCCCAAGTGGTAGGCGATTTTCGCGAGCTGAAGGTGGTCTTGCACTTTGGCGATGGAGACCGTCTCTTCGGCCGCCACCACTTTGAGGGAGATTCCGTTTTCCGCGGACAGCCGGTCCCCGTCCTTCAGGGTGGTGCCGCGGGGCAGAAACAGCCCGGCTTCGCGCCCACTGCTCAATCTGACCCGCTGACGGGCTTTCTGTCGCCGATCGTAGGGCAGGATCAACTCGTCGTCGGCCGGATCCATCGCCTTGCCTTTATCCGAATGTCGCATGATTTTTATCAGATTCATAAGGCCGTCATCTAAAATAGAAAGTATTTCTGGGCCAGAGGCAGAACTTCGGCCGGTTCGCATACCAGCAGTTCGCCATCGGCGCGCACCTGGTAAGTCTGCGGATCGACTTCAACCTTCGGTTGCCAATGGTTGTGAACCATGTCGCCTTTGCCGATCTTGCGGGTGTCGCCAACGGCCACCGCGATTTTGCGGATACCGATTTTTTCAACGGCCCCGGCTTCGATGGCTGCGCGGGAGACGAAACTGATGCCGGTATGGTGTCGCGCTCTGCCCAGTGCGCCGAACATGGGACGGTAGTGCACCGGCTGCGGTGTCGGGATGGACGCATTGGGATCCCCCATGGGCGCGGCCGCAATGGTGCCGCCCTTGATGATCATGGCGGGCTTGGCCCCGAAGAAGGCCGGTTTCCACAAAACGATGTCGGCCAGTTTCCCGGTTTCGATGGAGCCGCCCTCCCGGGCGATGCCGTGGGCGATGGCCGGGTTGATGGTGTATTTGGCGATATAGCGTTTGGCCCGGAAGTTATCATTGCGCCGGCTGTCCTCGGCCAAAGGACCGCGTTGCATTTTCATCTTGTGGGCGGTCTGCCAGGTGCGGGTGATCACTTCTCCCACCCGGCCCATGGCCTGTGAATCGGATGCGATCATGCTGAAGGCGCCCAGATCGTGAAAGATGTCTTCGGCCGCGATGGTTTCGCGTCGGATGCGGGATTCGGCAAATGCCACATCTTCGGGGATGGCGGCATCCAGGTGATGGCACACCATGAGCATGTCCAGGTGCTCGTCCACCGTATTGGCGGTGTAGGGCCGGGTGGGGTTGGTGGACGAGGGCAGCACATTGGATGTGCCGCAGGCTTTGATGATATCCGGCGCGTGCCCCCCGCCGGCACCTTCCGTATGGTAGGCGTGAATGGTGCGCCCTTTGAATGCGGCCAGGGTGTTCTCCACAAATCCGGATTCGTTGAGGGTGTCGGTATGGATGGCCACCTGCACGTCGTGGGTATCGGCCACGCTCAGGCAGTTGTCGATGGCCGCCGGGGTGGTGCCCCAGTCCTCGTGGAGTTTAAGCCCCATGGCGCCGGCTTCGATCTGCTCTTCGAGAGGTTTTGGCAGGCTCGCATTGCCTTTTCCCAGAAATCCGAAATTGAGGGGCAGCGCATCGGCCGCGCGCAGCATTTGCTCGATATGCCAGGGACCCGGGGTGCAGGTGGTGGCATTGGTGCCCGCCGCCGGTCCCGTGCCCCCGCCGATCATGGTGGTCACCCCTGACATGAGGGCGTCTTCAGCCTGTTGGGGGCAAATGAAGTGGATATGGGCATCGATGCCGCCGGCCGTGGCGATCAGCCCTTCTCCGGCAATGGCTTCCGTACCCGGGCCGATGATGATGTTCACTTCGGGTTGAACGTCGGGGTTGCCGGCTTTGCCGATGCCGGCGATGCGACCGTTCTTCAGGCCGATGTCGGCTTTGACGATTCCCCAGTGGTCGAGGATCAGGGCATTGGTGATGACGGTGTCCGCCACCTCCCGGGTCGTCGCCTGGCCCTGGCCCATGCCATCGCGGATGACCTTGCCGCCGCCGAATTTGACTTCTTCGCCATAGACGGCCATATCCTTTTCCACTTCAATGATCAGATCGGTATCACCCAACCGGACCCGGTCGCCTGTGGTGGGGCCGTACATCTCCGCGTATGCTTGTCGATCGATGGTCCGCATGCTCATCCCTCCTCGATCTCGCCCATTACCAGGGCGTTGAATCCGATCACCCGCCGGTCACCGGCGTAAGGAATCAATTCCACCTCGCGCTTTTGACCGGGCTCGAATCGAACGGCTGTTCCGGCGGGGATATTCAACCGCATGCCCAGGGCGGCCTTGCGGTCGAAGTCCAACGCGGGGTTGGTTTCCAGGAAATGGTAATGGGAGCCCACCTGGATGGGGCGATCCCCGGTATTGGCCACCTGAATGCTCCTGGTGGGGCGGCCCGCATTAATTTCGATATGGCCGTCCGCCGGCAAGATTTCTCCCGGGATCATGCGGACACCTCCTCTCGAACGGGATGATGCACCGTCACCAGCTTGCTGCCGTCCGGAAAGGTGGCCTCCACCTGTACTTCGGCGATCATTTCGGCGACGCCCTCCATCACATCGCCGGTGGAGAGCAGGCGCGTACCGTAGTCCATCAATTCGGCCACGCTGCGTCCATCCCT
>JBNLAV010000064.1:0-70545 GCA_050302315.1 Desulfobacteraceae bacterium | reverse complement strand
TGCCGACAGTTCTGCGAGGGCTTGTCCGGCCAACATCCTCCGCAACAACCGCGGGGGATAGATTCGCTCCACCCTCCCGGTATCAGGATCGATACTGTGCACATACAGCCGGCGGCCGGGTCTACCATATGCGCTGATCATCACGTTCAGGGTATCATCGGCACTACCGGTCTGGTGGATGCCTTCCATCCAGGGACGGGTCAGATCCACCTCTCCGGGCATCAGGATCTTACGGTACTTCCGGCTCAAACGCACCCGGCCGCTTTCGAGGTCTCCCTGGCAATCGTAGCCGATCACCGACAGGCGGCCGAAAGGCGTGCCCGACACCCCCCAGCCGGTGTGGTCGTGCACTTCGGTATGGGTCTGGGGCGGGTGGAAATAAAGCCGGATGGAAAATCGTCGGCTCGGATCGAGATAGAGCAGGACTTCATGACTGAACAATCCGGCGTATTTCAGGTCAGGCCACTTCCGCCCCCGTATCATATGGGACAAGACATCTCTTACGGTGTCGCGGTCCCGAAGAAGTTGCGGCAACTGCTCCTGGAAATAAGCCAAGCGTTGCGCTTCGTCGCCGATGGTTTCGACTTCGGCGGACCATTTCCGGCAATAACGTTCAAATTGAGCATCCATGGTTGATCTCTACCCGTTCTCCAATCGAATGTATTGATGGTAGTATGCGGCCCCGCCCCCGATATCCGTGGGACGGTCCGATATGATGCGGTTGATGCCGCCCCCCAACGCCATCCAGTCGCCGCGACGGTAGACCACCGCATCTGCATGTAACTCATCCATCAGATTTACGCCCACTTCGATACGCCCCAGGGGCGATACGAGATAAACCGGCGCACCGAGGTCCAGATGATGCAAGGCGTCACATTCAGGTGATATCCACACCTGGGGAAGCGCTTGCTGCTCTTGCGGCAGAATTTGGGAATGGATCGCACTGCGACGAATCAGTGACAGCAGTCGCAGCGGATATTCCGGTTCATTCGGCTTCTCGTCGTGAAGCTGCATGGGAAGGCGCGCCAATCCGTCGGGATGATCGAACGTCAAATCCGCATAGGGCACTTCGGGGACGGGAACTTCGATGTAGCCCCTGCGTCTCAGTTCTTCCAAGGTAATGGATATCCCCGGCGTTTCCAATGCGGCCGCCATGCAACGACCGGACGACGGCAGTTCAACGGGATCGCGCAGTCGGCGGCCGAGCTGGCGAACGATCCAATGGTCGGTCCTTGCCTCCCCCGGGGGATTCACCACCTGGGGGACATGCTGCACATAATTGTGAAGGTAGGAGCCGATCAAATCTTCCTGTTCCAGCATCAACGCGGCGGGCAGCACGAGGTCGGCCCGCATGGCCGTATCGTTGAAGAAAGCATCCACCACGATCTTAAACGGTATCTGCTCAAATGCTTCGATAATTCGGTAGCTGTTGGGCGCCTGGTTGACCATATTGACCCCGTTCACCCACAACAGTTCGATCTTCGGATCCCTTGCTTCGAGAAGATCGCGACCAATGGTGGCCATTTGCAGCGATCGCCGTTTGGCGCGTTCCGGTGTCTTGGCCCACGCCATGTTCAGCAGGCCCGTGGAGTGAAGATGGAAGTGGCTGCCGCCCCCGCTGCACCCGATGTTGCCGGACAGCAGTGCCAGCGCATTGATGAAGCGAACATTTTCTCCGCCGCGCTCATAACGCTGTACACCGGCTCCCACCAGCGTTGCGGTCGGACCTTCGCCGGTCATGACGTCATAGAGCAGATCGACATCGCGGACCTGGACGCCGCATGCCGCGACCAACTCCTCTTCCTGATGTCCCAGCAGCACATCCCGAAAAGCCGGCCAATGGCGAACATTTTCTACAGCGCGTGGATCGACGGTATCATTGACCACCAGGCGTCGAAGAACGGCAGCCGCCAGAAATCGATCGGTGCCCGGCCGTATCAAAATACGGTGATCCCGAAAAGTGCGGCTTCCCTCCTGGCAAGGCGATATCAGAAGCACAGGTATCCCCTTCTTGCGGGCTTTGCGCACGACCGCGGCCAGGTGAATGGAGCTGCGCGACAGATCCTTTCCCCAATTGACAATACGCCGGGCATTGAAGATATCGTCGATGCGATGGTTGCGCCGCGACCCGAAGTCATAGTGGTACGCCATGATGCCGGCCGCGTCACAGAGCGACCCCCGGGTGCGGCTTGCCCCCAGGCGATCGAAAAAGTATGAGACGGCCGCTTTGGTCACCCCTTTGGCGCCTGAGGCGTGCACATGGGCGATGGCAGCCGGATGCGCCCGGAGAGCGTCGATCTTTTCGGCACAAAGGTCCAGGGCCGCATCCCAGCCGATCTTCTCCCAGCGCTCTCCCCGTCGCAGCATGGGATGCACGATGCGGTCCGCTGATCTCAGGCGTTTGAGATGTTGCCTTATTTTCTTGCAGGTGAAGCCGGCCGTGAACGGATGCTCCGGGTTGCCGCGCAGTCGAACGACGCGATCACCGTCAACCGTGGCGACCAGAGAGCATGCGTCCGGGCAATCCATAGTGCAGGCCGTAATGCGATTCACCGTAGGACACCTCAAGGTTGTGTTTGGTGTTTCGTGTTTTGAGCGTTCCGGATAACCGTATTTTCTTATTCTAAGAGCGATGTGATTTGCTGGCAAGCGCATATGGTGATCGGCCGGCACGCAGGCCGGCGCAATGGCTGCGGAAGCATGCCCTCCGGCCTCGTAGGGCCGGTTTCTGTCCCGGCCGAAACCTGCCGACGTTCAGCTCAGTCCCTCTACTCTTTCACCCGTTTGATCGCCGCGCCGAGTTTTTCGAACTTGAGCTCCAACGCTTCGTATCCACGGTCAAGGTGATAGACCCTGCGCACCTCGGTGGTATTGTCGGCGATAAGCCCGGCCAGAATGAGGCAGGCGCTGGCGCGAAGATCGGTGGCCATCACCGGAGCCCCCGAAAGCCTTTCAACCCCTTTGACCAGTGCGGAATTTCCGGAAACGGTGATATCCGCGCCCATACGTCGCAACTCGCTCACGTGGATAAACCGGTTTTCGAAGATGGTCTCCGATATCAGACTGGTCCCCTGGGCCACAGTCATCAGCACCATGAACTGGGCCTGCATATCGGTGGGGAATCCAGGATGGGGAAGGGTTTTGATATCCACGCTGGTGATCTTCTCCGGTCCCTGTACGCGAATACCCGCCGGGTCGATATGGATCCGGGCGCCCACCAGCCGGAGCTTGTCCATCACCGCCTTGACATGTTCCGGGTCGGCATTGGTGATGGTGATATCTCCGCCGGTTAATGCCGCAGCGGCCATGAAGGTACCGGTCTCGATGCGATCGGGTATGATCGACGCCTCCACGGGCTGCAGGGTCTCGACACCCTGGATCGTGATCTCCGAAGTACCGGCGCCCTTTACGGAGGCGCCCATCTGATTGAGCACATCGGCCAGGGCCATGATCTCCGGCTCACGGGCGGCATTGCGCAAAACCGTGGTTCCGTCGGCCAGGGCGGCCGCCATCATGATGTTCTCCGTACCGGTCACGGTGACAATATCGAAGTAGATGTCGGCCCCTTTCAGCTGCCGGCACTCGACTTCCACGTAACCATGGGAGAGTTCGATGCGCGCCCCCATCTGTTCCAGCGCCTTGATATGCAAATTGATGGGGCGTGCGCCGATGGCGCAGCCGCCGGGCAGAGAGACCCGCGCTTTCTTCAGGCGCGCCA
Organism: Desulfobacteraceae bacterium; assembly: GCA_050302315.1. GTDB lineage: Bacteria > Desulfobacterota > Desulfobacteria > Desulfobacterales > Desulfosarcinaceae > JARRKU01. The sequence continues at coordinate 66,827 of JBNLAV010000064.1, read as the reverse complement.
CCAACGGTCCCAGGACCAGGACCGAGGCGCGCATTTTGCGGACCAGCTCGTAGGGCGCTTCATGGGTGTTCAAGCCGGCGGCGTCCACCCGCACGGTGTGACCGTCGGCTTCGCATGTTACGCCCAGGTGGGCGAGCAGGTCGATGGTACTGCGAATGTCCCGCAGGTCCGGAACATTGGTGAACGTATTCGGCCCGTCGCACATCAGGGCCGACATCAGGATCGGCAGGGCCGCGTTTTTCGCACCGCTGACCTGAACCTCGCCGATCAATCTGCGTCCGCCTTGAACGAGTATTCTATCCATATTGTCATTTGCTCCATTGAATCGTTGTCAATCGCCGGATTAACCGTCCGGCGCAGAGGACGGCCCTGCGGTTGCAGGCGCAAATATGTCGATTTGCTATAACGATCCGCTGCATTGATGTCATCCATCAGGAATACAAAAGCGTTTTCCACACAGCAATGATGTGGAAAACGCTTCGATGGCTAACTTCAGGCCGCCGACTTAGTGGTGATGACCGCCGCCCTTGCCCTGCATGGTGTCGATGATGGATTTGATGATGACAAAGGTCATGCCCATGCCGATGACACTCAGCGCGTACCACAGGCCGCCGTGAAAGACGTAGTGGCCCATGTCCCATACCCACTCAAAGCTAAACGGAAACATTGAAACTCCTCCTTTTTACGCCTCTGGTTCGATGGGGTTCAACTCCCGTTCCTGCGGGAAGATGGGCAGGTAACGATAGGAGATCATAATCAGAATGACACCGTATGCCACCGGTAGAATGGTGGTGGCCACTTCCTGCCAGCTGGGAATATACATCGCCCAGGTGTCGAAGCTCATCACCGGCACCGCCATGGTTTGCAGCACCATGACCCATCGGTTGAGGGAGACGCCCATAATGCCCAGTACAGTGGCGGATACGCGCAGGAAAGTATTTTCACGGGACGGTTTGATGATCAAGATCAGGCCCGGTACAAACCCGCCCATGATGATCTCGGCAAACCACACCCAGTGAGTGTAAAGCGGATTGTTCTCGAAGAAGAAGGTCCACTTGAAGCCCTGGGCCGGCGCCGTGTTGTGCATCCAGTAGAGGGTGTCGGCGCTTTTGGCGATGACATAGGTGATGATCATCCAGCCGGAAATTTTGGCCAGCAGATAGATGACGTTGTCCTTGACCAGTTTCTTGCGGGTGATCTTTTCGGTCAGCCAGGTAATGAAGAGGGTAAAGCTGGGACCGTAGGCCGCCGCCGACCAGGTGAACAGGAAAAAGGTGTAAGGCCAGATCAGGATATGCTCGCGGAAGGCAAAGGGGCGTCCGAAGAGCACGCCGGCCACGCCGCCCAGAGAGCCTTGATGGAAAAAGGAGAGAAATGCGCCGGTTGCGGCAAATACCGCCATGGCGCCGTGCATGTTGTGGCTCAGGTTATGGAAGAACGGGACCTTGTCGATCTGGCGGTTCTCCAGAATGAGCGGAATATATTCGATGGTCAGCACGGCAAAGTAGCACGACAGGCAGAAAGCCACTTCGGTCAGCATGGAGTGCACATTGGCGTGCCAGAAGATAAACCAGCTGCGCAGGGGCTGCCCGACGTCGATGGCCAAGATCAGCAACGCCGAGCTGTAGCAGATAAAGCCGATCAGCACAGCGTAGTTGATGATGTATTTGAGATCGTCCTTACCGATGACGTACTTCAGCAGGCCGGAAAAGAAAGCGCCGCCGCCCAGTGCAATTACCGCCAGGTCGGCCCAGATCCAGAGGGCAAACCCATAATAGTCGTTCATATTGGTCTGGTTCAGCCCCTTGATCCAGCACAGCAGCATGGCATAGACGCCCCATGCGAGAACACCGCCTACGACGGCCAATCCCAGCAGGAATTTCGGTAGGGAACACCGTTTGACGCCCTCGGGTATCAATGCAGAATCCATAAGGTTTGTGCTCCTTGCTCGTTACAACGCGTTAAATATTGAACCAACCGCTCCTAATGGCCTGATGCTTCCGAGCCGTGGGAATCGGATGTCATTGGTACTTGATAGTTGTCACCGGCCTTGCGCACCCACTCCCTGGTGGAGAGGTAGTAGACCTTGGTGTTGGTCCCCAGCCGCTCCAGCAGGCGGAAGGCATGGGGGTTTTGGGGTTTGTAGTGGCGATGCGGATCCGGTTGGGCGATCTGGTGCACCATGTGATCCGGGTTGTTCAGGTCGCCGAAGGTGATGGCACCGGCCGGGCACGCCTGGGTGCAGGCGGTCTGGTACTCGTTCTCTTCGAGTTTCCGCCGGCCTTCGCTGAAGGCCTTGTCCCGGGCCAGTTGATAGCGGTGATAACAGAAGCTGCACTTTTCGACGATACCGCGCATCCGAGGAGAGACGTTGGGGCTCAGATAACGCTCCATGCCTTCGGGCCAGACCGGATCCCACCAGTTGAAATAGCGGGCATGATAGGGGCAGGCTCCCATGCAGTAGCGGCAACCGAAACAACGGGTGTAAATCTGGCTGACGATGCCGGTTTCCATGCCGTAATCGGTGGCCGTGGCCGGACATACCGACACACACGGCGAGTGTCCTTCATGCTGGCCGGCACAATGCTGACACGGCCGCGGGAAATAGCACACTTCGGTATCCGGAAACTTCTTTCCGTTGATGACCTTGTAGACCTTCATCCACGTGATGCTCAGCCGCTTGTCTGTTTCATCTTCCCTGAACGGCACGTTGTTTTCGGAAAAACAGGCCACCATGCAGGCGCCGCAGCCGGTGCACTTGTCCAAATCGATGACCATACCGTAGCGTTTGGGCTGGTGTTTTGTCTGCGCTTGTTTCATCAGAACCTCATTTCAACTGTTTGACTTAGGCCAGTTTAGCCCCAATTCCATAGGCTGCGTCCAGACCGGATGCCGGATCTTCCACAGGGCCGATGAGTTGGTTGACGTTCACCCCTTTTCCCGCCAGGAATCGATCGTAGGCGGTATGTCCAAGTCCGCGGGGCATGGCCACCACGCCGGGCATAATGCCCTCGTCGTAGTGAATCCCCACTTTTGCCTCGCCGATGGGGGTGGTCAGGGTTGCAAGCTGACCATCTGCCAGACCAAGTTTTTTCGCGGTGTCCGGATTGATCTCAACATATCCGTCCTGCCCCTTGAGGACCGTGTCGGAGACGGTTTTGACCATAAAGGGAGCTGAACCGGCGTATCGGCTGGACAGCCGGATGGAATCATAGGGCATCAGCACCAGCGGAAATTCGTTTCCGTTGCCTTGCCGGGCCACATCGTCCGCCATGTAAACGGCGCCCTGGGCGTCGTTCATCAGGATAAACTTGCCTGATTCGGTCTCGAACTGTGCCTGCCTGCCTGACGGGACGGTAATCACCCCTTTTTCTTCGAAGGCGCTCCAGTGGCCCGCAAGGGTGAGTTTCAGGCAGCTCTCATAGTCTTCCCACGGAAAAGCGCCGGCCACGGTCCCTTTCAGCCCCTTGGCGATCTGCAAGATGGTGTCGCCGAGATGCTGGGTATTGTACAGCGGTGCCACCACCGGTCGGCAAAGGCCCACCGTTGGTTGGGCCACACCCGCCGTCACCGGCACGTCTTCGTAACGCTCGAGATAGATGTGGTTGGGAAGGATCAAGTCGGCCATCATGGCGGTTTCGTCCATGAAGGAGGAGAAACTCACCACAAAGGGTATTTTTTCGAAAGCCGCCTTGACGGCCCCTGCATTGGGCAGGCAGTAGCAGGGATTGGCTTCGGCGACCAGCAAGGCTTCAATGCCCTGGGCCGCATCCGCCAGGCGGTGGGTCAGGTAGCGGGCATGGGGGAACGGGTCCGTCCCGGCACCGTCCAACCGCGCGGTTTGCAGTCCGGCCGCGGCGGCGGCGTCGGTCTCAGTGTCGGGCCAGTTGATGTAATCGTACGCCGGCAGGGCCTGTACGCCGCCCTCGCTGTTGACGTTGCCCACAAGGGCATTCAAAGCATGAACGGCCAGGGCCTCTTTCAGGCTGCCCGGCACCTGCCCTTTGCCTTTTCCGTAGAGGGCGATGGGCTTGCGCGCCTGTGCGAACTTCATGGCCCACTCGGTAATGGTGTCAACCGAGAGCCCGGTTCGCTCCGCGACCGCTTCAGGAGCGTATTTCTCCTGGACCATGCGGGCGAAGGCGTCGAATCCTTCCACCTGGTTGTCGACAAAGTCGAAGTTCACGGCATCGTTGGAGATGATCACATGAGCCATGGCCAACGCCAGGTCTGCTTCGCTGCCCGGTTTGACCACCAGCCACTTGTCAGCCTTTGCGGCCGTATTGGAAAGACGGGATTCCACCTGAACCACTGTACCGTCGAGTTCTTTCATCCGGCTGTTGGCGCGGAAGGCATGCACCGGAGAGCCGTACCCGTCCAAAAGGGCACTGCCGAAGCTTAAAATAAAATCAGCGTTGTTGAGATCCACGCCGGCAGACCCGATGGCGCCCTGGGTCATGAAAATGGCGGCTTCATAAGCATCCTCCACCGACGGCATCCGGAAAAAGTTGGGAGAGCCGTAGACCGACATGAAGCGTCGCAGCAACTGGGCGACGGTTCCCACCTCTTTGGGGGCGATGCAGGCCAATGCCTGGGGCGTGCCGTTTGCCCTGATATCACCAAGTTTCCGGACGACTTCCCCGATGGCCGCTTCCCAAGAAATGGCCTTCCACTGTCCCTGGCCCCTGTCGCCCACGCGCTTGAGGGGGGATTGGATACGGGTGGGGCCGTAGAGCATCTGAAGTCCGGCCAATCCCAGTATGCAGATACCGCCGTCATTGAGGGGATGGCCCTTGGCGCCTTCTATTTTAACCGCCCGGTCGTCAATCTTGCGAACGTTGATGCCGCAGCCCCCCGGGCAAAGCGTGCATGTGGAAAGGGTGTAAGTTCCCTCTCCATCGGGCGGAACCGGCGTCCAGGGCCACGCCTGCGACCATATGGAAGAGTCGTCGGCCAGCTTCCAGGGTAAAGGGGACAACGCCGTACCTGCGGCGCCGCCGGCAATAAGGGATAAAAAGCATCTTCTGGACAGTTTCATACAATTACCTCAACCTGAGTAGCCCATCACTGGTGATTGTGTGGTTATGGGTCATCGTTTTGGGTCTGCTGTGAAATCGCTTCAAAATGGATCCCAGCTATTTGTGGCAGACAAAACAGGCGTCTTTGCCGGTCTGAACGCTGGTTTCGTGGCCGCCTGCCTCTGCATGGCACTCGGCGCAGTCATCCATCTTCATGCGATCCCAGGTATTGTGTTTGATTCCGGCGATGCTATGGCCCCAAATGTCGCGGCTATAGCCGGTAATCCGGTTTTCTTCGTAGGGTTTGAGGCTTTCGGAGGTGCCGATATGGCCGTGGCAAGTCACACAATCCTTATTGGCGCCCTTCACGTGGGCCGCATGGGAAAAGAATACGCAGTCCGGTTGCCGCGAATAGATCAACCAAGGCACCTCGCGGTCCTTTTGAACGTATTGCTCCACGAAGGTGGCCTCGTCCTCACTTTCGCCGATGACCTCTTCATGACAATCGATGCACTGGTCAAGACGGGGGGTGCCGGAAAAGGTGCCGTCCGCCCGGAAGAAATGGCAGCTATCGCATCCGTCATCTACCTCTTCAAGGTGCAATTTGTGATTGAAATCGAAAGGTTGGTTCTTTTTTGAATAGAGAACCTTGGGAAAGACCGCCCAGCCGACAACCATGCTCAGGGCGAGGCCAATGAGAAAGAATAGCAGGATGTAGGCGCCGCCTCCGCCACCGTCTGATGATGGGGAGTGGGCCTCTTCGGTTACATCATTGGGTTTCGGGTCTTCATTGCTGCTCATGGACACTCCGTTTTAACGTTATGGGATCCAATCCTCTCAACCGATTCAACCAAAGGCAAGCGGGTTCGGCATTTCAAACCCACCTTGCACGGCTGCCACCGGGCTTGCTGCCCGGCAGGCACCCGGTTGGGTGTCGATTGAATTCGCGTCAACGGCCTGCGACTCTGCGAGCGGCGCGGTTTTCCGGACATGGCCGAAAAACGGTGTCACGGCAGGGCGGTGCCGTTGCGGCTGCAGCCGGGAGCATCGCGTCCGGCTGAAACAGCCCATAAACACCTAACTTTTAGGTCTTTACGAAAGGATCTGTAATATCCAGAGCACCCGAATTTGTCAAGTCAAATCATCCCTTCGCCGCGCCGTAGCTGTGAAGGCCGGGAAGCAGATTGACTCCGAAATAAGTGAACATCACCGCCAGGAAACCGACGATGGAAAGAATGGCAATGGGGGTGCCGCGCCACCCGCGCATCATGCGTGCGTGCAGCAAAGTGGCATAGACGAACCAGGTAATCAGGGACCAGGTCTCTTTAGGGTCCCATCCCCAGTATCGTCCCCAGGCCGAGTTGGCCCAGACCGCGCCGGTGATGATGCCGGCGGTAAGAAACAGAAATCCGAACATGATCAACTGGTGGGTCAGTTCGTCCAACAGATTTGCAGCCGGCAGCCTCGCCGTCAGAGTCGCATCATCCGCCTCTTCCTTTCCGGATTTGATCAGGTACATGATGCTGATACCGAAGGCCACGGCAAAGGCCGCGTACCCGATGAAGCAGGTGATGACGTGGGCGATGAGCCAGTTGCTCTTCAACGCCGGAATGAGCGGCTGAATCTTGGCGCTGGCACCGAAGGAGGCGTAGGCGAGGGCAAAAAAGGCCAACGGCAAGGCAAAACACCCGATGATGCGGTTTTTGTATTTACGCTCCACCACCAGATAGATGAAACCAATGGTCCAGGAGAAAAAGACCAGCGATTCATAGATATTGGACAGGGGGGCATGGCCGTAGCCGCCATCGATCTGGTAGGACTCGTACCAGCGAAGCAGGAAACCTGCGGCATTTCCAACCACCGCAGCCAGCGTCACCCAGCTCGCCGCTTTTCCGGCGCCCTCTTTACGGAAGATCCATGATGCCAAGTACAACAGGCCGGCCAAACCATAGACGAAGGTAATGATTGATAACAGCAATGAGGAGTTGAGCATCTTATCCCACCTATTAATATGCAATCACGTTAATGTAGGTTGCCCGATAGAAGGGGCTTTTCCAGCCAAATGGTCAGGTCGTCTTGTTTTTACCGGCCGCGTCCAAAGCGGACAAGCGCTTTGCGATACGCTCCAGTTTGTATTCGAATCCGACCCTGTTCTTGTTGGTCTTTCCGGAAACCATGACATTTATCTTTTTGCCCTTGGGCTGTATCTCCACCACCACCTGCTGGTGGGACATGAAGAAAGTGATGATACACCCCAAGATCATCAATATAAACCCGGCATAGACCAATGTCACGCCGGGATCATTTGTGACTTGCAAGCCGGTATAGAATCGCTGCTCCAACATCTCGCCGGCCTGTGATACCGAGATGACCGCTTGCCCTCTGCGCATGCTGTCGAATTTGGGGAATTTGATGGGCAGCAATATGGATTGCGGCTCACCGCCTTTGGGGGTCAGCGTACCCTGCAGAGCCGCTCCAACGGCCATTCCCCGGAACTGTGCCTGGGGGTGGTATTCATTGAGCACAAAGCTTCCAAGCCCCTCGGGCAGGTCCACCGGTTGCCGCAAACGCGCTTTGACCGTGTAAACCATTCCCGAAGCATTGCTTTTAATGCTCAGTTCGATCGTTTTGGTGGTGTCGGCGGTAGCGGCGGCCCTTCCATAGCTGGATTGAAAGATATTGATCCCCTTGTATCGCAGCGGGTCGTTGACGATGATGTCCTTTTGCAGCACTTTCTGTCCGTTTTCGATGATGGTCAGGGTGGACCGGAACTCCTTGGGCGCACCGGTGTTGTAAAACTGGACATCAAAATCGTCGCATTGAATCGTAAAGGGCAGTTTGCGGGTTCCGGGCTTGAAGCGTAGTTGGATGGTGTCCGCCGCCGCGCCTTCATCGATGTTCATGTAGCCCTCGAATCCGAAGCGGGTGCCGATAACGCCCCCAAGCAGCAGCACAACGACGCTCAGGTGAACGACATACACCCCCAGCCGGGTCCAGCGCCCCTTTTCCGCCGTGATGGCCACCCCTTCACCAGACGACACCACCTTGCAATAACTGAACATCTTGGAGACAAGCGCGTTGCAGCTTTCTTTGATCCTCCCCATTTCTCCGTTGAAGGAGAGATTTTTGCGGGATTTGCGCTTCCGATAGTTGTTCAGGTTGAAATTCGGATTTCGCTCAAAGATGATTTTGCCGGTCACCTGAAGCCGGTCGATGGAACAAATGAGGATGTTGACGACCAACAGCACCATCAACCCCTGGAACCACCACGACCGATACATATCAAAAACATCCATAGTGGCCAGCACCCGATAGAGAAAAGGCCCAAAGGCTTTGAGATAGTCTGCGGGGTTTTCATTCTGGGGTATGAGTGTCCCGATGATGGAGAGTACGGCCAGCAATAACAACACCACCACAGTCAGCTTGACCGATGCGAAAAATTTCCAGAGCCCTTCTGTATAGTTACCTTTAACGTCAGCTTCGTTTGCCATTCGATCCTTCACTTTAGCATTATTTGAGCCACTACCGCGTCGGTACCTCCCATCACCCATAGCAGAACCTATAAATGGAGGCAATGTCACAATGATGTCACACCAGTGTCATATCAAGCGAAACCCTGCTTTTTTGAAGAACACCGGCGGCTCCTGCCAAGAAAGCTCCCCATTGGCATGGCTTTACATCATCAAGCAATTTAAACCCCTCCGCCGATCGTTTAACCGGTAATCCGCAATGCGGGCAGAAAGGTCCTACTGCGGGGTCAATATAATCGCCGCGGCACGTTCATTAACCAGATATTTTCTGGCCAAGGCGGCGATTTCGTCCATTTGGACAGCCGCGTAGTCGGTTTCAAAGGTTCGCGCCCAATCCAATTGCTCGGGATGGCGGGCCGCTCCGGTCAACACCGAATTCAGCCAATAGCTGTTTTTTTGTCTCAAATCCTTGATATAAGTCAAAGTCGGGTCCAGTACCCTTCGAAATTCGTCGGTATCGGAAATCGACTGGCTCAACTGCTCGGCAATTTGCCGGACCTCTTTAACGATGGCCGGCGCCTTGCTGGGTTCCACCTGTACGAAGATCTGTGTCATACCGTATCCTTTGTAGGCACGATAGGACCGATTATAGGCATACGGGGAATAGGCGGCCCCTAAATTTTCGCGAATGCGCTGGCGTAGTTTCTCGTTGTAGAGTTCCGCCAAAACCGATAACCGCCGCGTTCTTCGGATATCCCAAAAATCTTCCGTCGGGTAGGCCACCACCACCAGCGCCTTGGGTGTCTCGGTCCGGACCGGGAACGACCATGTCTTGCCTTCCGGAAAATCGGGTCCCGCCACCGGCAGCGACATGGCCGCCCCGCCCCTCTCCGGCAGGGATCCAATGTACCGTGCCGCCAAGTCGATGGTGCGCTGGACATCGAAATCCCCGACAATCGCCATCTCCATTGGTGCAGCGCGCAGTTGCGGATTCACCCAAGCCTTGATTTGCGCCAAAGTTCTCTTTTGAAGCTGCCCGAGCGCCGGCATGCCGAAGCGGTAATCACCGCCTGCCAGAAGACGTTGACCTTCCAGCTGCATCACCCCGTCGACACTCTTCGAAAGCCGCTCATACTCCTGTTCGAAACGCTTCAGCGCCAATTGCCTGGCTTCTTCCCTGAATCCGGGGTCCAGAATAAATGCCTGCATCAACTGGAAGAGCAGCGGCAATTCTTTTGTGGCGGCATCCCCCTTCACCACAAACCGGTCTTCTCTGATGTCCAGGTCCGCATTCGCCAGACGGCCGGCCAGCACCTCGTCCAGAGTAGTACGATCAATCGTTCCGAAACCGGATTCATTCACCACCGACTCTGTCAATTTGGCCAGCCCGGCCTGGTCTTCAGGCTCCGACGCCTGGCCGTAGCCGAAGGAAAGATTGGCCAGCACTTCGTCTTTTTTAAATGCGGTCGGTTTAAGAAGGAGTCGAATACCATTCGTGAAGACGATCCTGGTAATGCCCAGATCCGGCACCTCCTCCCTGCTTTTGATTTCACCGGTTGCGGGCGCAGGAAGATATGGAAAAGCCGCCGCCTGTTTCTCCTCAGGCGGCGCCACAGCCGTACTTCTGCTGGCCAGATAAGTGTCTTTAATCTGTTTTTCCGGCGACTTAGAACCATCTGAAATCTGCACGTTTCCGGTAACCAGTACGAGACGGTGATCGGCAGACCACATCCTGCGGAATGCTTCATTAACCTGATCAAGGGTGATGGCGTCCAACTCCGGAATCAACAATTCCGCGCGCTGCGTGGGAGATTGCAGCACATGCCAATGCCGGATTCCAGCCATGATCTGACGCGCCAGCGTTTTGCTGTCGCGCGTTCCTTCTTCTCTTTTCAATTTCAGCAGTCCGGCCTTTGCCGCTTCTCTGGCGCGTTCGAATTCAGAGGAGGTAAATCCAAACTCGAGCGCCTTTCTCAATGCCTGGTCCATTAACGCCGATGCCTTTGGCCACTTCTCCGGATCGGTATGACTGCTGATTTCCGCGTAGCGAAGCTGCCGGAGATAGTATCCACCGCCGATGCCGGCAGAGGTCAACGCTCCCGTCTCTTTTCGTACCAGTCCATCAAGCCGCTTTTGCATCATATCGTGGGCCATGTCCTCCAACAATTGCTGCCGTTGATAGGGCGCGGTATCTTCCGGCTCCATTTTCAGTACAATCGTTTCGATGGAAACGCTTGTCGCGCCGGCATCCTCTTCGTGGTGGTAAAAGGATTTAATGCCTTCATGCGCCATTTGCCCGATATGCGGCACTTTGCGCGGCGCCCGCTTGGGCGTCATATCGGCAAACCGTTTCTCGATCATCGCCCGGGCCGTCTTTTTGTCGACATCACCGACCACGATCAAAAACATGCGCTCGGGCCGATACCAGCTTTCGTAGAAATCACGAAGCATGCGATGATCGATTTGTTCGATGGTTTCCGTCTCTCCGATGGGAAATCTGTCTCCCAGGATGAGGCCCGGCATCTCAAACCGGAATGTCGCTTTCAAGGTCCGGAAATGCGCGGAATCGCGCGAGCGCTTTTCAGCGAGAATGACCTTTCTTTCCCTTGCCACTTCCTCTGGAAGCAACAATGCCCCATCCGCGTAATCCCGCAGCACCAACAGGCCTTCAGCCAGACTCTGCTTATCGCCTTTGGGAAGAAGGACATCATAGACCGTCTCGTCAAATCCGGTGTGCGCATTGGCGTCCGGGCCAAATTGCATGCCGATGCGTTGAAAATACTTTATCATCTCACCGGGTGGAAAGTTTTTCGATCCGTTGAAAAGCATGTGTTCCAGGAAATGAGCGATGCCTTTCTCATCGTCCCGCTCGAACAGGGACCCCACCCGCACGTAAAGATGCATGCTCACACGGTCTTTAGGCGTCTGATTCTGCCGAACGATATATCGCAGTCCGTTGTCCAGCCGCCCGAAGGTCATGGTCTCATCCGGCCGGAGGTCACTGATTTCGTGCGGCCAGTCTGCGCCATCCGCCAAGCCGGTACGGGTCTGAACCTTCTTTCCCGCTAGCGCGCAGGAAAGAACCAGTGGTAAACCAACGAAGACCCAAACCGCAACGACGCTTGCCCACAACCTCCTGCGAGACTTTCTTACACGATCCGATACCATGCTCATGTTTCATTTCTCCCATCTATTGAGATCGCCCTCTCAGGTTGTCATCGGTTGGGCGACGATCTCTTCACCACGACCCGGCCAGGCAGCGACCAGCCCCCATTTCCCCAATCTGAAAAAATAAGAACCAAACGGTAAAGATCAACACAAAAGCGCTATTTAACGTGGATGTGGTTTTAGTGGTCTCAGGCGGCCCCGGGACACGGCGGGTGTCAGACTTAAACCGGCACCCAATTCTTTAGGGTACAAAGGGAGTTTTTGAAACCACTTCCGGCACGAATTGATTCCCCTGAGGATGACCAGCTAGAAATGCGGGACAGTGCAGAAAAAAACCTTTCAGCGTCCGAAGACCGCAAATGGACGCTGAAAGGTCTCAACGAAGCGATAAGCACGGATATGCCGCCGGTGGCGAGCATACCCCATGCTTAAGACTTCATGCATGGCGGTTAGGCCTTGATGTAAACGCCACGTGACTTGGATTTGATCATTTTCTTTTTGCTCAGTTTGTACAGCGCGTTGCTCAGCTGACGGGATTCGAGACCGGTCTTTGCTTTAAGGGTCGAGATATTGGCTCCTGCGCGGCTCTTATTGATAACGGCCATTACTGAGTCCAACACAGTGGATTTTCCTTTAGCGGCTTTTTTGGCCGGGGCCTTCTTGGCAGCAGCTTTCTTGGGAGCAGCCTTTTTCTTGGCAACGGCTTTTTTCTTGGCGACGGCTTTTTTCTTTGGGGCAGCCTTTTTCTTGGCGGCGGCTTTCTTTGCCGGTGCAGTTGCCACCTGGGTGCTGAGTTTCTCTAGCTTTTGTGCCAGACTGGCCAGTGATTTGGCGACAGTCTTGAGCTGTGTCTGAACTTTCTTCATGTTGGTGCCTCCTTAATCGTTAATATTGTTACAAAAATCGACCAATATCTTCAGCCCTAATATAACTTCTCAGTCTTGTCAACAACTTCTTGTTAAATAAGGAGAAAATTCTTTTCCTGCCTGAAGGGGCGCTGGCTAAGAATTCATCTCTTCCCGCGTCAATAAAGGAAATAGAAGCATTGCCGTTCAAAACAGATGACATCTTTATTCTTCTCCAATCACCGTCAATCCGTATTTCCCATCAATTACGGGACTTAAGGGACCTCTTCAAAAGAACTAACTATACTGCCATAGAACTTCGCCTGATATCTCACACACCGCATCGCTTTTTCATGTGCCTTATCCGTCTCCTGGCGACATGCGGTCTTTCACCCCATCCAGGAACTTTCAGGGTGTCCGATTCGGAATTACTCTACTACGAAATTGGTGCTTCATCGCAATATATTGTCCCTTCAAGCTGAAATCTTCCGCTATTTAGTGGTAGAAGCAATTTCCAAAAACCCCCATAGGGCCTGCTCTTAATGGATGACCTTTTCGGTCCGTTGGATTGTTTTCTTTCGTCTCCCCTAAATGGTGCCCATTCGCATACGACATCTTGCGGCCCGAACCGGCGTTCTCGCCTTTCGGAATTCATGGCGCGACCATTCATGTTTATGGACACAACCCTGCTGCGCAAAGCGGTGTCCAAAACACTGCGACCATGGTTTGAACCGCTATCCGCCATTTCCGGATGAACACTAAATGTGCAACCCTTAATCCCGGTCTATTTGGCACAACCCTATCATTTTGAGAGCGTACTGCCGGTCGACTTTTCTACGTTGAGATTGAACTCCCAGCCGACCGGCATGCCGTGACAGTTTGCGGTGCTTGCCATCGATGCTGCCGGTCGCTCTCTTCCCCCAACCCCAGTGACCCAGGCCTTGACAAAGGCCACTAAAACCCATAGGTGCAGATACCAGAAACCATGCACCTTCGGGCGCTATAGAGCCCTTGACCATACATTCTGGACGCAAAATGAACCAAAAATCTATTTTTCCGGATATCGCTTCAACCACCAAAGAAAACGCCGGTTCAGATATGGCGTGCATTGATTACGAAGCGGTGCTCAACCCGGCCCAGCTTGATGCCGTCACGCATGAAACAGGACCGTTGCTGGTCATTGCGGGCGCCGGAAGTGGAAAGACCCGCACCTTGACCTATCGCGTGGCAAGACTGGTAGAACAAGGCACGCCGCCCAAATCGATTCTGTTGCTCTCTTTTACCCGAAAAGCGTCCCAGGAAATGTTGAAACGCGCGACCGAGTTGCTGGATCATCGCTGCCGCCAGGTTTCCGGAGGCACCTTTCATTCGTTTGCCAATGCGGTCTTAAGGCGCTACGCCGCTGTTGTCGGCTTTGAAAATGGATTTACGATTATCGATCGGTCGGACTCCGAAGATCTTATCGGCATGATCCGAAAAGAGATCGGCACCGCCGCAGATGAGAAAAAGCTGCCGCGTAAAGCCACCCTGGCCAATATTTTCAGTCGATCCATCAACAAGGCCGTACCGCTTGAGGAAGTGGTTTACGACGATTATCCCCACTTCGGCTATCAATTGGATGATATCTCCAAAATTTGGAGTTTATACCAGAAACGCAAAAAGGAGCATGATTTTTGCGATTATGACGACCTTCTCGTCTACCTGCACCAATTGCTCAGGGATCACGAAGACATTCGAGAGCGATTGGCTTCAACCTATCGTCACATCATGGTGGATGAATATCAGGATACCAATCTGATTCAGGCGGACATTGTCTCCCAGTTGTCCGGACCTGAAAAAAACGTCATGGTGGTGGGTGACGACTCTCAAAGCATTTATGCATTTCGAGGCGCCAACTTCAAGAACATCATTACCTTCCCCGAACGATTTCCCGGGACACGGGTCATCAAGTTGGAGGAGAATTACCGCAGCCTGCAACCGATACTGGATCTCACCAACACCATGATCGACGCAGCTCCCGAAAAATATTCCAAGCGGCTTTATACCAACCGGGGTGGCGGATTGCTTCCCAACCTGGTGGCGTGTATCAGCGAGAACGCCCAATCCCAATTCATCGTGGATGAAATCAGGCGTCTGGTCGGGCAGGGCGTGCCCGTTGAGGAGGTGGCCGTGCTGTTCAGGGCCAGCTTTCACTCCTTTGACTTGGAGCTTGAATTGGCGCGCCACAGCATACCATTTATAAAATACGGAGGTTTTAAGTTCACGGAATCCGCTCATATCAAGGACGTTATCGCGCATCTGAAAATTCTGTGTTCGCCCAAAGACCGGCTAAGCTGGTACCGGGTGTTGCTGCTGCTCAAAAAAATCGGTCCCAAAACCGCCCAAAGAATATACGACGGCATCGCAGCACAAGATAAAGGACCCGCCGGATTGCTGACCCTGCCCTTTAAAGTCAACCCGGCCTCGGGCGTCGACCGGCTGAAAGAACTGGTGGGTGAACTGGCACAAGAGGCGGTGCCGATGGATCAAATGGGTGAGGCCATCCTCCAATACTATCTCCCCATATTGAAAGAGCGCTATGACGACCACCCCCGCAGACTGCGCGACCTGCAGCAGCTACTGACCATCATGGAGCGTTATGACGCCCTTGATGATTTCTTTGCCGACATGGCCTTGGAACCGCCCAACACCAGCGCCGATGGGCAGCTGACCACCGACGAGCAGTCCCCTCGGTTGAACCTGTCCACGGTGCATTCCGCCAAAGGACTCGAATGGCACACGGTTTTTGTGATTTGGGCATTGGACGGCCGCTTTCCCTCCCACCACGCCATGGACAACCCCGATGCCCTGGAGGAAGAGAGACGGTTGCTGTATGTCGCCGCCACCCGCGCAAGGGAGCGATTGATCATCACCTATCCGTGCCAGGTCTTTGACCGAAGCACCCAAAGCGTCCTCTACCAGCCCTCCCGGTTTCTGGAAGGCATCCCCGATGAGATGATCGACAGACACTATTTCAACCCGATGGCGTGAGGAAAGAGCTGCACTGCACCGCTTCCGGATGCCGCTATGATGGATACTTGGGGTTTTATTCTTGCGCGTCAATGTGGTAATGTGAGTTTCTTGATCATAGCGCGGGACGCCGCCCCGAAACGATCACCCGGTCTGCTATGCGGGCGGCGACTGCTGTTGGAAAAACTTAAGATTACTGAACTGAATCCTACACCCGCAGGAAGATCGGTCATCGTTTATGGGCGGTGAATACGTCGTTCTGATTATCGGCTACATGTTTGGTTTCTACATGGCCTGGAACATAGGGGCCAATGACGTGGCCAACTCCATGGCATCCGCTGTAGGCGCTAAAGCGATCACCATACGCCAGGCGATCCTGATCGCCTCCATTCTCAACGTCATTGGCGCAACCTTTATCGGCTCCCACGTCACCAATACGATCCGCAAGGGAATCGTATCCACCGAGGTGCTCTCCGATCCTCAACTGGCCCTGATTGGCGCGCTATCAGCTTTGCTGGCCGCAGCGCTATGGGTCTCCTTTGCCACCTGGAAGTCCCTGCCGGTGTCAACGACGCACTCCATTGTTGGCGCGATGATCGGTTTTGGCGTCATGGCCGGCGGGCTCGATGTGATCAACTGGGGAAAACTTGGTGCCGTCGTATTGAGCTGGGTAATCTCCCCGATCTTCAGCCTGGTAATCGCTTTTTTCCTGTTCCGGCTTATCGTGCGCCTGGTGCTGTCCAGCGATGATGCCGGTGCCGCAGCCCTGCGGTGGTCTCCCATGTTTATCGGCAGCGCGGCCTTTGTGGTGGTGCTTTCATTTCTATTCAAAACCCCCCTTGGCAAGAAACTCTCCGTGGGCATGCCGGCAGCCCTGCTCATCGCTGCGGCGGCCGCCTGCCTGATCGGATGGACCGGCAGGATATTGATCCATCGATTTATCGTGCGCCCAAGCAAAAGCGGCGCCGAAGATATTTTTCGCCGCATCCAGATCGGGACATCCTGCTATGTGGCCCTGGCCCAGGGCGCCAACGATGTGGCCAACGCCATCGGCCCGCTGGCGGTAATCTACTTTCTGGTCAAAACCGGGTCTGTTGGGGTCAAGGTGCCGGTCCCTGTCTTCCTGCTGCTCTTCGGCGGGGTGGGCATCGCTTGCGGCATCTGGATGGCCGGCTACCGCGTCATGACCACCATCGGAAGCAAGATTACGACATTGACCAACACGCGAGGCTTCTGTGTCGACTTCTCCGCCGCCACCACCGTACTGCTGGCCTCCAAACTCGGCCTTCCGGTATCGACCACCCACGCGGCTGTGGGAGGCGTGATGGGCGTGGGACTCGCCCGCGGCATGGAGGCCGTCAACTTCCGTATTGTATTGCAGATTATGCTATACTGGGTTCTCACCGTACCGGCCTCGGCGTTGACCAGTATGCTGCTGTTCTGGATCATACAAATGATCTATTGACAAGGAGGTACCATGCGATTGCCGTTTCTATCCATGTTCATGACCTCGCCGTTTGCCGGCATTCAGGAACATGCCGAAAAAGTAGAAGAATGTGCCTGGGCCTTCCAGCAGGCCATGGAATGCCACATAACCGACCAATGCCGCACCTTCGAAGAACTGCGCCTGGAGGTGACCAGGTTGGAAAGTGAAGCCGATGCGATCAAACGCCGCATCCGGGGACACCTGCCCATCGGCACCCTTATGCCGGTGAGCAAATTCCAATTGTTTCGGTATTTACGCGAACAGGACGGCGTACTGGACTCGGTGGAAGATGCCCTTGACTGGATCTCTTTTCGTCAGAAACCGGGGTTCCCGCTTGTTCTGAAGAAAGATTTCTTTCTGCTGGTCGATGCAGTGGTGGAACCCATTGAAGAGCTGAGCAAGATGGTAAGAGAAGCCCGCAGCTATTTTCAATCCTTCAATGAACAACAACGGGTCAAGGTCAAGAATATTATCCGCAACCTGCGCCTCCAGGAGCACGAGGCCGACAAGATTGAAGATAAGCTCAAAGGAAATCTGTTTGCCCTGGATATCGATGCGGTGACGATCTATCATTCCATCCGGCTGGTGGAAATCGTCGGCGCCATCGCCGACCATGCTGAAAACGCGGGTGATATGATGCGTGCCATGCTGGCCAAGTAGACCGTTGCAAAAGCCGGAGGACTCCAGATCCGGTGTTGCCAAGGACTTGCAGTAGGATAACTACGGCTGCGCCCTTGGCGCCTTGGCTCTGAAGCCCTCCGGCTTTTGCAACGAGTGGGTCAA
This sequence comes from Desulfobacteraceae bacterium, assembly GCA_050302315.1. Classification (GTDB taxonomy): domain Bacteria; phylum Desulfobacterota; class Desulfobacteria; order Desulfobacterales; family Desulfosarcinaceae; genus JARRKU01. The sequence goes on along the minus strand of JBNLAV010000064.1, from coordinate 49,048 downwards.
GCCGCCCTATCGCTCGCAGCGATCTTAAAAAGACAGCAGAAAGGAATTAGAAAAAGGCGTATATACAGAAGATAACAAACGCCAGGAAGGCCACCGCAAAGGCGAAATACGACTTCCAGTCCGTCACCTTTTCCGCCATGCCGTGGGGCCCGATTTTACCCAGCCGCACTTTACAATCCGGGCACACCTCCGCGTTTAAAGGCACGTATGCATAACATGAATGGCATTTTTTGGAGACATACCCAGGTCCCTGGTCGTCCGTTGGTTTTTTGGCCATAACATACCCTTCCCTATCGCGCGTTGATCTGACACCCGTTTCCGACATGGGGATTGTACCGCAACAAGCCCCTGTTGACAACACACACCGCGCGCATCCCCGGCAGATTCACCCTATTGTTCAATCAGAGACTGGTTCACTGTGATCTCGCTCCGCGACCGCAGATCGGCCAGCCACGATTGATATGCCGCCTGGCGCTTCTGCTCGGTCAAGCGCTTTACCAGGGCGGGCTTCTCTTTCACAAAGCCTTCCTCCTGCGGCGTCTGACGCTCATTGAGACCGATGGCATACCATCCTTTGCGCCCCTCCACGGCATTTTCAGCCAACGGTTTTTCAAGGGACAACTCAAAGGCCGCGGCACTGATCTGCTGTTCTGCACCTACCTGCGGAATAGCTTCGTTTCTGGAAAACAGCGGTGTTTGGGCCGGCTGGACGCCGTATTGGGCGCCAACCGATTCAAAGCTCCCACCCTTCCGGAGTTCGGCCAGGAAGGATTCGGCATCGGCTTTTGCTTTCTGCCGTTGTTGATCTTTGATCGTATCCGCCCTCACCCGGTCGACCACCTTTTCGAAATCCGGAACCTCGGCCTCTTTGCGATCCGTCACCTGTAGAATAATATACTTGCCGCCCGATTCCTGAATCTCGCTGATGGCCATTTTCTCGAGTTCGAATGCAACCGCAGCAAACTTCCGTCGGTCAGAGATGCTCTTATCGGCGGGGCCTTGTGCTGTAAAAAAGTCCGTCTGCCGCACAGGTGCCTGCTGCAGCTTGCCGGCCTCCAAGAGGTCATCACCGTCGTAAACGGACTCGTAAAGTGCTTCGGCTTTTTCCAGCGCCAGCTCCTTGGCTTTTTCATTGGTCAGCTTGGTGCGAATCTCGGCGGCTGCCGCCTCCTGGCTCCGGGTGGACGCCTCTTCAATTTGATCCACCTTGATCACATGCCATCCGAAATCGGTCCGAACCGGCTCGCTGATCTCTCCGGCTTCCATGGAAAACGCTTTGTCGCCAAACGGTTTGACCATGCGTGAACGGGGGAACCATCCCAGTTCGCCGCCCTGGTCTTTGCTGGGCCCCTCGGAATATTGCCTGGCGAGTTCGCCAAAATCCTTTCCCGCCCTGGCCATCTCATAGACCTTCATGGCCTGTGCTTTCTGGCTCTCGTCCACGGACGCATCGGCGCCCTGGTCCGCCTTGAAAAGAATGTGACGGGCCTTGACCCGTTTTTCGGTCTGGAACTCCTCCGGATGGGATTCGTAGTAGGCCGCAATGGCGTCATCGCTGATGTTGACACCGGATGTCATCGATGCCGGATCGAATTGAATATAGGTCGCTTTGACCTTGGCCTGGGAGCGATAATTGTATTTGCGGTCTTCGAAGAAGACCTTGACCTCTTCATCCGTCGGCTGCAAGTCTGTGTACCGCTCAGGGGTAAACAGGGCGTACTCGATGCTGATCTTGGCGTTGGTATAATCGTACCACTCCCGGGCCTCCTCTGCGGTGGCCACCACACCGGTGAGCAGCACGGATCGCAGCTTGTCCAGCAGCAGTGCTTCAGTACGATCCATCCTGAACCCCTGGTCGCTCATGTTGTTCTGGGCCAATACCTGGAAATACCGCTCCTTATTAAAGGCCCCGTTCACCTGGAAAGCCGGCATATCGTAGATTACCTGGGCCAACTCCTCATTGCCGACCTTGATCTTCAAACGATCCGCCTCCTGCAACAGCAGAACCCGTTCGACGACCTGATCCATAGCCCTCTGGCCTGGATTCAGTATTTTCATCAGATTATCATCCAGCTGGCCGCCATAAATCCGGCGATAGTTGTCCAACATGCGGTAATAGGTTTGACGGTATACCTCAATTGGAATCACCTGGCCGTTGATTTCCGCCACTTCGGCATTCTTCTGGGAACGCATGCTGCCGACCCCCCAGAATACGAATACCACCACAATGGCGAACAGCACGATTTTGATCATCCAACTGCCTGCATGTTTACGCATTAAATTGAGCATACCGGGTCCTCTCTTTTGACTGTCTTTCCCGTTCGATCCGTGTCGGTTATGGAACTGCCATGTGCAGTTTAGAAACTGGAGATCTTAGGATTTATCCGTCGGGTTGTCAATAATTTCCAGGCCCATCAGGGTCGCGGCCGCAGCCCCGGTGGACCGGGTTGCGGGCACGGCCCCCAAGGGCACCGCCCACGCGACCACCTTATGACATTTACATATCCTTTCGAAAATTGGAACCTTAATCCAAAATATCGATTGACAGCCTTACCCCGATTTGGTACCTACCGCTTTTACGTTCGGGGCTGTAGCTCAGCTGGGAGAGCGCATGACTGGCAGTCATGAGGTCAGGGGTTCGATCCCCCTCAGCTCCACCAAGACACCCAGCACCTTCCAAATAGGAGGGTTTTATTATAGGCCTCTTGCTTGATCCTCAAGCGGGAGGCTTTTTTGGTTTCACTTCAAGACTAAAGACAGGTCCGAAAGCTAAATGCATCCATTAGACGGTCAGACGGACCGGCATCCGATGGGAGACGGCGAGTCGCTATTGCTCATGGCGCTGTTGATCTCCATTGTCGCGCTTTCGGTCGACACCATGCTTCCGGCACTGCCGGCCATTGGCGCCGATCTGGGGGTGAAAAACGCCAACGACGTTCAACTGGTCATATCGACGCTTTTCCTGGGATTGTCCGTGGGACTGCTCTTTTACGGCCCCCTGTCGGACAGTTTCGGTCGCAAACCGGTTCTGTTTGTCGGGATGGCGATCTACATCCTCGGAAGCGCCCTTTCCATTTTCAGCACCGGCTTTTCAGCCATGCTGTACGGAAGGGTCCTGCAAGGCCTGGGAGCGGCCGGACCTCGATCCATCGTGCTGGCCCTGGTGCGGGATCAGTATGAAGGCCGCGCCATGGCCCGTATCATGTCGACCATCATGTCCATTTTCATCATGATCCCGGTCTTTGCCCCCTCCATCGGCCAGGTGATCCTGATGGCAGCCGGCTGGCGCGCCATTTTCACGACGCTTCTGGTCCTTTCGCTGATTGTTCTGGCGTGGTTCGCGCTGCGGCAGCCGGAAACCCTCTCTGCCGAACATCGCCGGCCGTTTACGATCAAAAAAATCACCATGGCCCTTGTGGAGGTGTGCCGCCATCGCATCGCGCTCTCCTATACCGTTGTCGCCGGATTCGTCATGGGCGCACTGGTGGGATATTTAAGCTCCACCCAGCAGATTTTTCAGAACCTGTACGGCCTGGGCCGCCTGTTTCCCGTGATCTTCGGCGTATTGGCGCTTTTCCTGGGAATCTCCCTGTTTTTCAATTCCCGCATCGTCATGCGCCTGGGCATGCGCAACCTGGTGGACCGTTCCATGAGGCTTCTGGTCATATTGTCGTCGGTCTACTTCGTCGTTGTCTACCTGTACCACGGCCGTTCGCCGCTCTGGATGCTGATAATCTTTTTACTGGCGGCGTTTTTCTGCATCGGCTTTTTGTTCGGCAACCTGAACGCCATCGCCATGCGGCCCATGGGCCACATCGCCGGCACCGCCTCCGCCGTGATCGGTGCGCTTTCCACCTTCCTTTCGGTCCCCATCGGCCTTCTCATCGGCCGTCTCTACAACGACACCACGCTGCCCCTGATTGGCGGCTTCACCTTGATCAGCATCACCTCGCTGTGCATTTTGCGCTGGGCCAACCGAAAAAAAGATCAATAGCAGTATTCGATATTGCACCATCGAACCTGTGCGCTATCGGGCGTCCCGTGTTTTCTTACATCGCCGATGATTCGTATTGGAAGGTGTGGCTTTTTGCCTGACCCGCTCATAATGGTTGGGCTTCACTGTGCTCAGCCCGACGTGCGGGATAGGTCACTTCAACTTAAGAGCTGCAAAAGGCGTTCTCGGGGGTCGGCCTGTGAAATTCGAAAATAGAGTCTGAAAAAAACCGACCCGCAACTGGATGCGGGCCGGCTTTATGAATTCGGTCTGACAGGTAGGCTGATCCTCGATCAGACATCCAGCCAGATATCGGCTTCGCCGCCGCAGTGACTGCACACGGCGTGACCTTTGGTCTTACCCTCTTCCTTGGCGACGATTTTGGGCTTTTTGGCGGGTGCCTCGGGCTGTTTCTCTTCAAGTGAACAGGTGACGACCATTTCCGCCTCGTTGCCGCAGCTTTCACATTTGCAGACCTGCTTGAATTGCTTTTCCCCCATACTTGCTCTCCTTTGTTTGGTTCCTTGGTTCTGTCAAATGTTGCACTACAACTATTGCAGAAGATGAAAACCTTTTGCAACCTCAGAGTTCACGACAAAATTGTCGCTGCACGGCCCCTCCTGCATATCGGCGGATTCAGGTCAAGGTATGACATTTGATAGATTTCAATTCTTTGGGTCACCGCTCGGCTTCAACTCCACCACGGTCGCGCCCCAGCCGCCTTCACCCTCGGGGGCGGTCGCAAAATGCTTCACCAGGGGATTTTTCTTCAGAAGCGAGTGTACCCTGGCCCGCTGGACCCCTTTCCCTTTTCCGTGGATAATGCGCACGCGGTCAATCCCCTCCTCCAAGCAGGCGCAAAGATACTCGCTGAGCAGGGAGGGCAGTTCCCTGGGTTGAAAGGTGTGCAGGTCCAGGACTCCGTCGATGGGTACGACAACCGGTTTCATCTCACACTCCAATAAATCCTTGATTCGGGGATGAATATCGGTCATGGAAGGCTACATGACAAACGCCTTGCTGATCGCCATCATGCTCCCGTTGGGGGCCTATCTCGTGGGCTCGATCCCTTTCGGTCTGGTGTTTGTCCGCCTGCGGGCAAAGGTCGACATCCGTGAAATCGGCAGCGGCAATATCGGGACCACCAACGTCAAACGGGTGCTGGGCACGCCCTGGGCCGTGGCAACCCTCATATGCGATGCGCTCAAAGGGGCCCTGCCGGCCGGTGCCGCTGTATACCTTTCGAACAGCACCTTTCTCTGGCTGCCCTCCATCGTCTCTCTGGCGGCCATCTGCGGTCATATCTATCCCATCTACCTCGGGTGCCGCCCCAGCGGCAAGGGGGTGGCCACCACCCTGGGCGGCCTGATCGTTATCGCGCCGCTGGCAACGCTCCTCTATCTGCTCGTACTGGTGGCGGCCATATGGGGCTCACGGCGCGTATCCGTTGGTTCGCTGACCGGCGCCTTGTTCCTGCCCCCGGCATCCTGGTTCACCACCCACGACCCGGCGGTGTGTGCCGCATCGATCGTTATCATGGTACTGATTCTCCTTCGGCACAAAGAAAACCTTCAGCGCCTTGCCGCCGGTGTCGAGCCGACGATCGAAGTCAGCCGGCGCAAACCCTGAACACCGCCGAACAGATGAACGTAATCACGCCGGCCAGCACCAACAGGCTTTCGACTTTGAACTCCATCTGCATGCCCGGCAGGATGTTGCCCTTTTCGTGGGCGTACACCACCCAGCCCAGCAGCAGGGACGGCAGGATCAGGGGATAGCCAAGCGCGGTAACAGCGCCGGCTGCGGCCGCAGCCACCAGCAAGACCATGCCCAGCACCAGAAGATATTTGAGCAAGGTGAATGCACGACGTTCGCCGATCAATATGGGAATCGTCTCCTTGCCGACGATACGGTCGCCCTGCATGTCCAGGATGTCGAAGAAGGCCGTTCGGCAAAAGGCCAGGGAGGCGGCCCAAAGAAAAACCACCGCTCCCGACAAGGGACTGCTATTTTCGGCGGCCAGCGCCGGCAGTACCGCGGTAACCACACCCCAGGCCAGGGCGATCAAGATGGTCTTGGAGCCGGGGAAAGAGCGCAGCGAACGGAACTTCAACTGTCCGTTTCCGGTGTAGGGCACCATGCTCAGGTTGTATGTCAGCCCCAGGAAACTCATGAACAACAGCGCCCAGAACGGCAGAATGCCCATCTGGTAGGCGGCCACGAGACCCAACGCCCCGGCGCTGATCGCCAGGGTGGTCAACGGCGCCTTGTGTTTGTTGTAGAACCGCTCGCGATCCGGATCGTTGTATCGGCTTTCGGCCCGACCGGTGAGATGGTTGAGAATATGCATGGAGATCACGTAGAGCACAGCCACGGCGATGGCGGGGTAGGCCGTGGGCAGGCCCTGAAGGCGCGCGGCCGCGTAGGCCACCGCCCCTGCGCCCAGCGCCACGTAGAGGTTGGTCAGCAGGACAATGCGTTCCAGGTGCATCCACAGCGACTTGACCCCATTTCCGCTGTGCATGGGCGCTTGTTGAATGGCCCGCAATGCCCGCTTGGTAATCCAGCTGGGGGTCGAGGCGCCGGCCGTTATGGCGACATGCTGCGCCCTGGAAAGCGTCTGGATGTCCAGTTCCTCCTCGGTTTCAACATGATAGGCCTTTTTGCCCACGGCATTGACAATGGCGGCCAGGCGCCGGGTGTTGCCGCTCTCCTTGCCCCCCACCACCACCACAGCATCGGCCTCGCTGGCGATGCGCCGGACCTCGGCCTGTCGCTTTTCGGTGGAGTCACAGATGGTGTGGTAGATTTTGTAATGGGGACGATTTGTATCGGCCCACGCTTTGATTTGATTATATTCTCTCAGGTTCTGGGTGGTCTGGGCCACGATGATGGCCTGGTCGTATGGTGCCGTCGCTTTCAGGGCGTCCAATGAAGGAATCACCTGCCCCCGGTTGCCGGCGTACCCCAGTAATCCTACCACCTCGGGATGGTCCTCGTCCCCCACAATGATGACGTTGTATCCCTTGCGGGCGTGTCTTTTGATGATGGATTGCACCTTGACCACCCTGGGACAGGTGGCATTGATCACCTTGAACCCGGCCTTTTTCAACCCTTCCCTGGTGCCCGGCGGAATGCCGTGGGCCCGGACCAGAACCGTGCCGATTCCCTTTTCGGGGATCTCGTGCAGTATCTTGACCCCCTTCTCCTCAAACAGGGCCAGCACCTGAGGATTGTGGATCAGCGGACCGTAGGTATAGATCGGCTTGGGGTATTTGGAAGGTGCGTCCAGGGCGAGTTCGACGGCACGCCGAACCCCCATACAGAAACCGGCCGTCTTGGCCACAGTGATCTTCATGGAATCCTACAAAATGCTTAAGATGGTATCGGTTTCAGGATGATTTTGTGTTCAACCAGAGCGAGGTTGTGAATATTGGCCGCGATGAACTTTTGCTCTCCGTAGATACTGACCAGACGAAGACCGCCGTCTTCGGGCTCGACCTTGTCCACCGACTTCATCAGCAGACGTTCCTGGTTTTGTTCAACGATATAGGCATCGGCTTCGCACATGGGTTATACCTCGATATCAGGGTAAATCGCTATTTTTCTATTAGAAATACAGCCTTCATTTGTTTTTAGCTGCAACCATTAAGCTTTAAATTATCAGGGCCGGGCAGAGCCCGGTTCATTCAAGACTCTCTCAATATGACGATCAAAACAAACTTTGGCAACCGGCCTATCCGCCGTCCAAAACCCCTTTCAATCGGACATCGACCAGTTCATCCACCAGGTGGGGCAGCGGATCGTCGGCCACGCCGACGATCATAACATTTTCCTGGCTCAACGGCAGCAGGTATTTGGGAACAGGGCTTTGAGCTACGGCTGCCGCAATTTGGGGGGTAACTTCGCCCATCATGGCATGTGCCAATACGATGCCCACCGGGCCGATGATGATGTCGGCGATTTGCACCGTATGCACGATGGCATTTTCACCGGAGGCACCCCGGTTGGCCTTTGCTTTGAGCATTCTCGAGGTGGCGATGGCGTTGGTGCCCAGTGCGAGAATCTCGACCGATTCACCGTAGACCAGTTTGAGTTTGGCGATAATGGTACTGCCGATGCCGCCGCCCTGGCCGTCTATGACACAAATTTTTTTCCGCATGGTTTATAGCTTGTCTCTCTTTTTCATCATCTTCCGCTGCCGCTTGGTCAAGCGGCGCGAGGGGCCTTTCTTTCGAGTCGTGGCCCGCCAGCCGCCGGCCCCATCTTCGTCATCGGCGCCTTTCATATCCATGTACCGGGCCATCATGAGGCGGTCCTCGAATTCGACGGATCCAATGGTGGCCGCCCCCATGGTTTCGACGTACCGGACGATCTCCTGGTCGGATGTGACCACCATCAGCTTCTCTTTTTCCTTTTCGGCGATTCGTTTGATGACCGTGTCGGCCGTTTCTCCCTGGGAGGAATAGCGCATGGCGATGCCTTTATGGACATCACGCCTCGGCATGCCGGTATCAGCGGCAGTCCCGTCGAAGACCACCGTGATCCGATAGGACTTGACCCTCTTGTAGGCCGCCAGGGTTTCGACCAGCGCCTCGCGTCCGGACTGAAGGTCCTGCCGGTCCAGTTCGCTGAAGCGGGGCGATTGGCGAATAAGGTTGTAGCCGTCGATGACGATGTGGATGCCCATGACTGGTATATGCCGACCCCAGGCCTACGACATGGCGTTGAACATGTCCAGCAGGCGATCGAGGTCGTCGTTGCTGTAGAACTCGATTTCCAGTTTTCCCTTTTTGCCCCGGCGCTTGATCTGAACTTTGGTGCCAAAGCGGCGGGAGAGGTCGTCGGCCACGCTGTTCAGATGGCGGTCTTCGGTGGTGCTCTTTTTACGTTCGACGGTTTTGGCGGCGTTCCGCAACCGTTTGATCAGCTCTTCGGTCTGCCGCACCGAAAGTGATTTCCGGATGATGGCCCGCCAAGCAGCGTTCTGCTGGGCCGACGACTCTGCGCCCAATAGAGCGCGGGCGTGCCCCATGCTGAGGTCGCCTTTGGTGATGCTCTCTTTAATCTGGTCCGGCAGCTGTCGCAACCGCAGAAAATTGGCCACCGCCGAGCGGCTCTTTCCCACCCGGGCCGAGGCTTGCTCCTGGGTCAAACCGAATTCGGTGATCAGGCGATGATATGCTTCCGCCTCTTCAATTGGATTGAGGTTTTCGCGCTGGATGTTTTCAACGATGGCCATCTCCAGCATCTCTTCCTTGGAGACGTCTTTGACCACCACGGGAACTTTTTCAAGACCGGCCATTTTGGCGGCGCGCAGCCGCCGCTCTCCGGCCACCAGTTCGTATCCCATTTCCAGTTTGCGGACCAGCAGAGGCTGCAGAACACCCTGAGCACGGATGGAGTCGCTCAACTGTGCCAGATCTTCCGGTGTAAAATGGGACCGGGGCTGATACCGGTTGGGCTCGATCAGATCGATGTCACACTCCAGGTATGCGCTTTCCGCCTCAGTGCCTCCCCGACTCTGGGTGGGTGCAACACTGGGAATGAGTGCATCCAGACCACGGCCCAATGCCAACTTCTTTCTTTTTGTCGCGCCCGATGTCTTGGAGCGTCTCGAAATGCTCATGGCGTATTCCTATGGCCTCATCAAATTATTGGTTTGCCGCCCCGACAAAGGGCTGTTTGATCGAAACGTGCAGACGCCGGCCAGCCGCTGCTCCCAGGACTGCTCTGTATCTCCAAGGTAAAAAGGCATGACCATCGCCCGCCAGCCGGATGGTGTATCAATCCGGCAGCGATTGCGCCGTTACCGGATCGGGATCGTCCGGCGGCATGCCCACCGGCGGCTGGATGTTGTTCTTTTGCATCAATTCCCTGGCCAGCGCAAAGTAGCTTCGCGAGCCGATGGATGACGGGTCGTACATCAGGATGGGCTTGCCGAAGCTGGGAGATTCCCCCAAGCGCACATTTCTCGGAATAATGGTGTTGAAAACAAGTGATTTGAAATGGGCCTCCGCATCTTCTGCAACCTGATGGGAGAGATTGGTTCGCTTGTCAAACATGGTCAGCAATATCCCGGCGATCTCCAATTGGGTATTGAGGCCCTGTTTTATCAGGTTGAAGGTCTGAATCAGCTGGCTGAGGCCCTCCAGTGCATAGAATTCACACTGCAGGGGAATGAGCAGGCTGCGGGCGGCCGTCATGGCGTTGACCGTCAGCAAACTGAGTGAGGGCGGACAATCGATCAGGATATAGTCAAATTGCCCGGCGACCGGCGAGATCAGCCGCCGAAGCGCACGCTCCCGATCGGGCTGATCCATCATCTCGACATCAAAACCGATCAGTTCCACCCGCGAAGGCAGCACTTTCAGCGCATCGATCTCCGAATCGACGATCAGCTGATCTGCAGACGCCTCGCCGATCATGCCGTGATAGAGGGTGCCGTCAAGCTGGGTCTTGTCGATGCCGATACCGGTGGTGGCGTTGGCCTGGGGATCGCAATCGACCAACAGGGTCCGCTGTTCATAAAGCGCCAGAGCCGCCGCCAAATTAACGGCGGTGGTGGTCTTGCCGACGCCCCCCTTCTGGTTGGCTATGCATAAGATTTGCGTCATCGGATGGTGACCCTATCATAAAAGATGGGGTTTGAAAAGCTGTTAAGATTGTGCCATGATGCCGGTTCATAGACGGTCGGCTATTGGGTTCACATTTCCATTTAGATGTGATAACAATAGCTTGAGACGAAAGATGCAAAACCAAAGCAAAACCATAATAGATCAACAGCATCCGCGCCCCAGCGAATGAGTCTTCCCGTGAGAGGATGACTTCGACTGCCCTTGATATTGGTTCCTTAATGACCCAAACCGGCTGCCGACCGATGACGCTAAATATGAAAAATAACAGATGTCACATATGCTTGGTGCTCACCCTGTGCGCACTGCTCATCGCTTCCTGGTGCAGCCCGGCCCAGGCGATATCTCTGAAGGAAGAGCACAAACTGGCCAGGGAGTTCATGAAATACATCGTCCGCAACCATGAGTTGATCGACGACCCGACCATCGTGGGCTATGTGGATCGCATGGGACAGAAAATCCTGGCCCAGATGCCGCATCAACCGTTCAAGTACCATTTCTACGTGATCAAAGAGGCGTCCTATAACGCCTTTGCCATTCCCGCAGGACACATTTTCATCCACAGCGGCCTGCTGGCCGCTATGCAGAGCGATGATGAACTGGCCGGAATTCTGGGCCATGAAATCGCCCATGTGGTCAGCCGTCATATCTCCAAGCGTATCGAGCGTTCGAAGAAGATCGATCTGGCCACCATGGCCGGGATGGTGGCGGGCATCTTCATCGGCGCGGCGACCGGTGACGGCGCGGCCGCCCAAACCCTGGCCATCGGGTCGGCGGCGGCGGGCCAAACGGCTTCTCTGGCTTACAGCCGGGAAGATGAAGCGCAATCCGATCAGTTGGGACTGCAGTACATCCAGCGCGCTGGCTACGATCCCAAGGGACTGATCACGGTGCTGAAAAAAATTCGCGGCAAACAATGGTTCGGCAGCGAGCAGATCCCCACTTACATGATGACCCATCCGGCAATCGAGGAACGCATTGTATGGCTCGATGCATGGACAAGGATTTATCGCGACGATCGGTCCTCCGGCACAGCCCAAACGGCAAAGCCCGCCATTCCCTTTCCGAAGATCAACATTCGCCTGAAAGCCTTGTATGGAGAGTTGGAATCCACCTTGAAAGAGTTCCAGAACGGAATCCGCAATTCACCGGACGACGAGAACCTGCTTTACGGATACGGATTGATTCTGGCCCGTATGGGTAAGAGAGCCGAAGCGATCGACATCATTAAAAAGGCGCAAATCCAGAACGCGCTGGATCCTTTCATTTTAACCGATCTGGGTCACATCTACTTCATGGATGGCCGCTACCGGGAGGCCCACGATACGCTCGAGGGCGCCCTGTCGATCCCGGCGGAAAATCCGGCGGGCCTCTATTATTTTGGGCGCACCCAAATAGAACTGGAGCAATTGGACGCGGCCATCGACACTTTCACCCGGCTGATCAAGGAGTACCCGGACCACAAACAAGCCTACTATTCATTGGGTGATGCCTACGGACGCAACAAGGACATGCCCAATGCCCACTACTATTTAGGCCTCTTTTCCGTTCAGAAGGGGGATTACCGCAACGCCCGCTTTCACCTGGTCAGGGCGCGCCGCCTGCTCCAGGATCCGGCCAAGATCGAAGCCATCGATAAAGCGCTCGAAGAAATCGGACCGCAGCCGAAGCGAAATGGTGGGTGAACCTGACCCCGCCCGATGGGCGGGGAATTTCCGAATATTGAATATTGAACCGCAGAAGGTCGAATCAGGGCCGGACTTGCGTGTTGGTTGGAGCTGCCTTCATGGGCCTATGCTTTGTCGAAGTGGGAGAAATGCATGCTGAAGGTTCCCCGGCCCTGGGTGGCTGATCGCAAAGCGGTCGAATAACCGAACATCTTGGCCAGCGGCACCACAGCGCGAATCTCCTGAACCCCGGCCTTGGCCTCGATGGATTCGACTTTTCCGCTGCGCGCGTTGAGATCGCCGATTACATCTCCCATGAACTCTTCGGGAACAAACACTTCCACTTTCATGATCGGATCGAGCAGATAGCATTTTCCAGCGGTCATGGCCTCCTTGCAGGCCATGGCTGCACTGACCTGATAAGCCAATTCCGACCCCAGGGATTCTTTGAATTCGCCACCGACAAGGGTTGCTTCGACATCCAGCACCGGATAGCCCATCAAGGTGCCGCTGGACATCGACTCCGTAACGCCTTTTTCGATGGCGGGGATAAAACTTGCGGGAATGACGCTTTCGTCCACCTGACTGGCAAATCGGATTCCGGTACCGCGCTCCGTGGGCTTCAGGTGGATCTCTACGGCTGCATAATGACGGTTGCCGGCCACCTCTTTGTCGAACACGGCCCTGGCCTGGGCGGGTTGTTCAATGGTTTCACGATAGACCACCTGGGGTTTGCCCACATTCACCTGGGTGTTGAACTCCCTGCGCATGCGGCTGACGATCACTTCCAGATGCAGTTCGCCCATGCCCGAAAGAATCATCTGGCCGGTGTCTTCATCCTCTTTCACCCGCAAGGTCGGATCTTCGACCATGAACTTGTTGAGCACCTCCAGCAGTTTGTCCTGGTCGGAATGGGTCTTGGGCTCAACCGCCACCGATATCACCGGTTCGTAGACGTCTATATTCTCAAGCAGCACAGGATGCTCTTTTGTGCATAAGGTTTCACCGGTGGCTGAATTTTTCAGGCCCACCACCCCGACGATGCTTCCCGCTCCGACGGCATCCACGCGTTCGCGCTTATTGGCGTGCATGCGTAAAATGCGAGACAATTTCTCTTTTGAGTTTCGCGATGGGTTGTGGACATCTTTGCCGGATTCCAGGCGTCCACTGTACACCCGGACAAAAGAGAGTTTACGGCCTTCAATCATGGAGACTTTGAAGATGAGCGCGGCCAGCGGGCTCTTCTCCGAAGGCGGGCACTTGACGACATCGCCGGTTTCGGGATGAATACCTTTGATGGGCGGTACATCGGAAGGACTGGGCAGATAGGCGACAATGGCGTCCAGGAGCGGCTGAACCCCTTTGTTTTTCAGCGCGCTGCCGCACAGCACCGGAACGAGTTTCAGATCGATGGTGGCCTGCCGGATCGCCGCCACCAGAGCGGCGTCGTCAATGGTTTCTTCGGCCAGATAGGCTTCCATAATCGCATCGTCGTGATCGGCAACCGTTTCGACCAGTTGTTCCCGGTACGCCAGGGCCTGTTCTTTCGCCTCCTCGGGAATATCTTCGACCTTGAAAGTGGCCCCCAGCGTATCGTCGTCCCAGACGATGGCTTTCATCTGGATCAAATCAATCACGCCGGTCAAACTGTCTTCGACGCCACAGGGCAACTGCATGATCAGGGGATGGGCATCGAGCCGCGTCTTCATCATCTCCACCGTGCCGAAGAAGTCCGCACCGACACGGTCCAGTTTGTTGACATACGCCAATTTGGGCACCTTGTACTTGTCGGCCTGGCGCCAAACCGTTTCCGATTGCGGCTCCACGCCGCCGACAGCGCAAAAGACCCCCACCGCGCCGTCCAGCACCCGTAGAGACCGTTCCACTTCTATGGTAAAATCCACGTGGCCCGGTGTATCGATGATATGAATCTCTTTGTCTTTCCACGGACACGCAGTGACAGCGGATGTAATCGTAATGCCGCGCTCCTGCTCATCAGGCATCCAATCCATGACCGCTTCACCGTCATGAACTTCACCGATTTTGTGGGAACGTCCGGTGTAGTACAGGATACGTTCGGTCACCGTGGTCTTGCCCGCATCGCTATGGGCAATGATCCCGATATTTCGAATATTCTGTATTTTAATGGCTTTCGTCATCTCACCCGCAGTATGTCGGCCTCGAAGGGATGGCTCAAATCCACATGCCCGGCCAAGGTGGCGGCTTCTTTGCCGCCGATTAGAAATTTAACGGATCGCACGCCATCCACATTGAGCACCAGCGTATTGACGATGGAATAAATGGAGAGCAGTTCACTCTCCACTCCACCGGGATGGCTTTCGAACGACTCGGGTTCAAAATCGACATAGGCGATTCCGTCCCCCATGATGTGCAGGGCACGGATTTCGATCTCCTTGGGCAGGACGGGTATGCCGCCCAGCCGTGGCCCGGAGAACAACGCCGTAAGTAAACGCCGACTCAGTGCCACGGGATCCGCTGGCAGATCGACGGTCCGCGGCTCCGCCTTCAGATACTCTCCCCGGCTGTCGCCGAAATAGAGGTAGATTTCTTGCTTTTCAGAAATCGCCGGGGCATTTTCCGAAGCTGTATACGCCGTCTCGGGACGTTGCAGGGATCGATGGGCCAGGTATCCCCCGATGGCGACAGCGACGACAATGGCACTTCCAATCAGCACCAGGTAAACGCTTGGGCGAGAACCACGCCCCATGGCCTGCTCCTTTGCATGGGTTTTCCAATCCCCAAGCCCCTTTACGGGCAAAACTGCGAATAGCTATTTAGGCCATCCCATAATGGATGTCAAGGCAAGAGAGGGCGGCATGACGGTATGGATGCGAACGAATATCTTTTTGTTTCCGTTAGTTATCAGACAAATGCCAAAAGGCCGAGCGAGAGGGGTTGTGGGAAGGGTTCAGGATTCATCATTGGAATCAGGTGCGTCGGGGTTGTTCTCCAGGTTCTTGGGCTGGTTGGCGATCCACAGATCGGTCAACCCCTGCTCTTCTTGTCCGCCGTGTTTCCTTTTGAACAACCACCCGAGGACGACCAGCGTCGCATACCCACCGGCCACCAATACCACGATGGTAAGCACCATGATCAGTATATTTTCCACAATCCCGGGCATCTCATCAGTCCCATCGTCAAATTGAGTCGGCCTGCAGCCCTTCGATCATTGCAGGAGGACCGATACGCACACGGTACAATTAAACACGCCTCGGCAGGCCCTGCACAACTGTTATTTTCGGTTCTATCCGCGGCCCGGATCAACAACCAGCCCTGGACCGGTATTGGCCGGTTAAAACAGCATAGCCCCAAACGCCACGTTGATAAACCCCGCTCCCGCGCAAGATATCATCGCCTCGGGTTGGGTAAGACATGACAAACCCCTGCCACCGTTTCGACAGCCTGGGTGAAGTACTTCCTCTTGAACCATAGGGCCGCATTCACCAGCATGATCAGCACAGGCACCTCCACCAGCGGACCGATAACGGCGGCGAACGCTTGTCCGGATTCAAGGCCGAATACGGCAACGGCCACGGCGATGGCCAGCTCGAAATTGTTGGATGCCGCCGTAAAGGAGAGCGTGGTGCTTTGTTCGTATGTCGCCCCGGCCTTCATGGAGAGCCAGTAGGAGACAAAGAACATGACGATAAAATAGATGCACAGCGGAATGGCGATGCGCACCACATCCATGGGGAGCTGAACGATATACTCACCTTTGAGGGAGAACATGACCACAATGGTAAAAAGCAGTGCAATGAGGGTCATGGGGCTGATTTTGGGGATAAATTTCTCTTCGTAAGTTCGGGCGCCCACAGTTTTCAGTCCGACCAACCGTGAGAGCAGTCCGGCCCCAAACGGAATTCCCAGGTAGATCAAAACGCTTTCGGCGATCTGCCCCATGGAGATATCGACGTCCATTCCCTCGAGCCCGATCCATTCGGGCAGCACGGTGATGAACACGTACGCATATACGGAGAAAAATAAGACCTGGAAGATGGAGTTGAACGCCACGAGCCCTGCACAATACTCCCGGTCGCCGGACGCCAGATCATTCCAGACGATCACCATGGCGATGCAACGGGCCAGACCGATAAGGATCAACCCCACCATGTACTCATTTTGCCCGGCCAGAAAGGTGACCGCAAGACCGAACATGAGCACCGGACCGATGATCCAGTTCTGTATCAGCGACAGCCCCAGCACCTTGGTATTGCGGAACACAAAACCCAATTTTTCATATTTTACCTTTGCCAGAGGCGGATACATCATTAATATCAAGCCGATGGCGATGGGAATGTTGGTGGTTCCAACCGAAAACCGGTTGATGACCTCTTTGATGCCCGGAATGGCATAGCCGGCGCCGACACCAACCACCATGGCGGCAAATATCCAGACGGTCAGATACCGGTCCAGAAAAGAAAGTCTCTTTTCAGTCTCTGATGCCATATCCCATCCTCCAATCCTCCCAAAGTTGAAAAGACCCTTTATATCGCCGTTCGTCGATCTATTATCCCCAACCATGGCGTCTATGTCCCGCAAACGACATCACGGTCAATTTCCTTCAAACGGGCCAGCATTTCCGATATATCCCGATCTTCATCCAGCCAGTGCCGCAGACACCCCAGCATCACCGAAGCATAGGGACTTTGGCGCCCTCCCGAAATCCGGTAATTGACCCACAGGCCTTGCTTGGATGACGTTATCAATCCAGCCTCGTCCAGCACTCTGAGATGTTTGCTGGCAGTGGACTGGGCCAACCCCAGGGCGGCTTGGATCTCGCAAACACACAGCATGCGGTGCTGGAGCATCTTGACGATCTTCACCCGGTTGGGGTCTGAGAGGGCTTTCATCACGTTGATGAATTCCTGCATGGACGACCTCCTAATATCGCCATGTATAGATATAGTATATATCCGGAGGAGTCAACGATCACCCGCACGGCGGGTGACTTTGGACATGCCCATGGGCGGTGTGGATTGGTCGGAACGGGGGGGGGTTATTTTTTGGAGGCGACCTTCTCAGCGCTGCTTTTGATATAGTCGCTGACGCTCTGGGTCATCTGTTTAAATTGCTCACTTTGCTGCCCGATCAGGTCCTGCAGCTGGGACACGACAATATTATTATCGCTGCCGGCCTGATTCAACAGATTGCGCAAACGGTCGATGGTTTTGGCTTGCTCCCGGATCTTGCCCTCCAGCTCCTCTGCGCGTTTGGACAAATTGTCGTATTTGTGCCGGGGCACCATCTGCGCCCATTGCATGCACAGTTCCTGCATTTTAAGAAACGCTTCCCACAATTGATGCCAGCTGTTCAAGGAGTGCGCTTCGGCCCGTAGGGTGGACGGCACGCCCCACATCATCGCGTAAGGCCCCGCCAGATTCGACCAATCCCTAAATCCGAGGCTCCACCAGCTCTTCATCAAATCGATCTGATTCTGCCCGCGAAGCGCATTCGACAACCAATTCCCCCACAACTCCATCAATTGTCCGTTCATCATAAATTCGCTCCTTCTTCTAATGCACTGATCAGCACGCTATTTCTTTTTTGGATTGGAAGCAGCTTTTCGGCTTGCCTTGGTTTTGGGTTTGGTTTTGGCGGCCGCTTTGGACTTTGCGGGCTTCTTTGGTTTTGATGGCGCCGCTGCTTTAGCCCCGGATTGGACGCTTTTCTTTTTTAAAGCGCCGGTTCCCGCCTCTTTCTTCGGCGTGTCGAGCTGCGCCTGCAGATCGAGCTGGAATCGCACCGGACCTACGGTGTCTTCTTTTTCATAGCGCTTGTGCAGGGCATACGCGGAATCGGGATGGCTCCAGGAGGTTGCAATGGCCACATGCCCTTTGGGAAAGGGCGTCACTTGCGCATCGATATGATTCAGGGGGGCCAGAGCGGTTTCCGGCTCCACCAGATCGTCCTGCAGGCCATAACAAATAAGCCACTTGATCTTTTTCTCGGCCAGCCGCTTGAAATTCAGCCGCCTTCCGAACAATTTGATCGGCAGGGTTCCGTCCGCCGAAATCGAATGGTTATATGCGGCAAAACTCATGCGGGTGATTTCCATGGGCAGGTCATTGCGCTCATACAACAACCAGTGGTTCAACGCCGCGGCGGTCTTGCTGATGGATGCGGGATCTCCGTTGGTGTGGGCCACCAGCATCATGTCACGCCACATGGCCAACAGCGGCATTTCCATCTCAATGCTTTTCAATTTGTAGATCCAACCCATCAGGGTCCCGTCTGCAACCTGGTTTCCATTGGGCAGTACTTTGGTGCCATAGGAAAGATCGTTAAAGACGGCGGGCAGATCTTTGAGGAATTGGGCCAGCCCGGTACTGCAGGTACCGTCCATCGGCGCGACACATGTGATGAAGGCGTCCACCAGGTCGTCCAATTCACCGCTGAGCAGGTCGCAAAGCGCTGCGTATCCACCCTGGCAATACCCGTTGATGGTCACTTGCGCCCCGTGCCGCTGTTTGATGATCTCGCAGAACCGGCGGGTGTCCCGGGCGTCGTTTTCAGGGGTCATCACCTGAACAGACTCGTGACGTTGAATGTCCTTGAGCACCCGAATGTAGGTGGGGATACCCTGATCGGCAAACGCGTGGGCGTAACTGCGCCTCTCTCCCGGCAGGAAGGACAAGATGTTGGCGCCCAGCACGAACGGCGGCACGATCAAAATGGGCTTTCCATTCTGGCGCACGCTGACTTTTGAATCGGTGGGCAGGACCTGATACAGCTCGAACCGACCTGTTTCATCCACCTTGGATTCCTGAGGCTGCCGTTCGAAATGAAAACCGAATTCGGATCCGATGTCATCGATGGCCTTCGGATAGGTATAGGCGACACCGTTGACCAATTTCTCCATACGGTCGGCGAACTGTCGGTACGCTTTAGGATCCCCCGCCGTCAATGCCGGCAGAACATCCTGCAACTCATTTTGAATAAACTGTCCCGTGGCTTGAAACCCGCCGCTCATGGCCCTTGCCGTCAAATCCAGATTCATTTGGGCAAGCTTCAGATATGCCATTAAATTTTCCGTGGGTGTCCGCGTCCAGATCCGTTTCAGCTCTTCCCTGTTGAAGTAATTTGTCGAGATCAGGAAGGGAATGAAGAAAGTGTTGGCATATTTCGTAAATGTTGCCGCGCCGGTTTGCAGCGCTTTCATCAGGTCTGCTGCAGCTGCGGCGGTAGAACACGAACCGGGATATTCAGATTGAGCCATGACGAAAACCTTTTAGCCCGTGATGCTTTGGATGCACCGGTTGGAGTCTCCTGCGCGTTGCGAGGCTAGGTTGTAACAAACCGTCGCCTCGCCGCCACGCCTTTGGACGTTGTCGCTTTTCAATTATTCTGCGAAATACTTCTCGACTTTTTTGTAGCTGTCTTCGACGTAATCTTTGTATTTGTCGCGACCGGTTTTGTAAGCTTCAACCCAGTTTTCAATGGCCTTGCGCCCTTCAGCGGGCAGCCAGTTGGCCTGGTCAATTGCGGTCTGAGCGACACGTTCGAATTGGTCTTGGAGCAGTACCATGGCCTGAAAAGTATTGTTGAATGTCGCCTGGTTGAATTCAACCATCTGCTTGAGTATTTGTTTCTGATCCATCATGTTTAATCCTCTGAACAATCGTTGATGGTGGTTATTTGCTTTTGGCAGCGGCTTTCTTGCCCTTGGCCATATATTTTTCCACACTGGTGAAGCTGCCGTCGACGTAGCTCTTGAAGCGATCACGTTCTTCCTGGCATGCGCTCAGCCAACCCTGAACCGCTTTGCGACCGTCTTCCGGAACCCAGGTGCTCTGGTCCAGCAGCATGTCCATGGCGGACGTGGTCTGATCCTGAACCATGGCGATGGCGTTGTACCAGTTGGCAAAAGACATTTTTTGGAAATCGATAACCTGTTTGGTGATTTCAGCGTACTCCATTTTGTGTTACCTCCATTTTAATGAGTTGATTTTGCATTGCATCAATCCTTGATACAACCTCTATATCTGCTAATATAGGAGCATCCGCAGTGGTGTCAAGCCATTTTTTTGTGCACTGCATCATTTTTCAAGCACATTGGAAGACCGGACACCCGCAACGATCACTCTAAAACATTAATATCTTTACTCAACCGCTAAATAGGAGTATGGTCTTAAAAATATTGCGATACACAATGACCGGCAAACCCTGATCCGGCGAGATCCAAGGAGTTCCACCATGTCAGAAGCTGTGGTATTGAAAAAATATGCAAACCGGCGTCTGTACGACACCGAAAAAAGCACCTACGTCACCCTCACCCAAGTGGCGGAATATATAAAGGGGGGACGACAGGTCAGTATATACGACGCAAAGACCAGAGAGGATGTCACCGCTTTCATACTGACCCAAATTGTTTTGGAGGAGGCCAAAAACAAGAATGCCCTGCTCCCCGTCCCGATGCTCCATATGATTATCCGGTATGGCGACAACCTTCTGGCTGAATTTTTCGAAAAATATTTTCACCAGATATTTCAAAATTTTGTATCCCACAAGCAGGCCATGGACGGCCAGTTTCAGCGATGGGTGGAGATGGGATTTAACATGTCGGATGCGGCCCAGAAGGGCTTTGCCAGCTTGAATCCGTTTCAGAGTTTTTTCGACACCTTTGGCGCCGACCCCGATAAAGATTCGGAACCGGAGGACCCGCATTGACGCAGGGGCATCGCCGATTTCGCCAAGGGTGCCGTACCCGACAGTGCAAACCCATTTAGTTAATGAGGATTTGACCACATATTTCAGCCCGATGTATTTTACGAATGCCTATTTTTACCTTGCCGACAGGTTGAGCACGGACTATAATTGATCACGTTCATATGATTCCTCGTCTCTAAAAGCACAACCTGCTTCTAACAACCGGTTCCAAGCCTTCAGTTCTAAAAACAAACGAACCACTCCCTCGATCGATCCTCATGGGAGAGGTGGTTTTAAATCTTTCGAGGTGTGACATGGAAAAAAACAAAACCAACCAATATCATCACGTTGAATTTCAACAGAACTTGGCACCGTCTGACAGAAGGTTTAAGGACAGACGCAGGGAACCTTGCGAGGGCTTCACGTATGTCAGCACGGTGGGGTGGATCTGCCGCCGCGAAAAGAAGCGCCGCAAAAGAAAAGACGAACTGCCGTGATCGGGTCGAACGCTTCTGCGATCGACCGGCAGCAAAGGTCCGCCCCCGCAATCCGGGGATACCGGCAAAGATTCCCAACCCTAAACGGCCCCGCCGATAACATCGGCGGGGCTTCATTTTTCACCGCGCCATCCCCCAGGCAGGCGTCTGCGTCATTGACACGATTTCAACCTATTAATATAGTTTGAATACTTTTAAATGCGCCCGGTTTACAACCAATTCGTCCAACGGTTTGCCAGAGGAGACCCAGATGCGACTGATCGATCCTTCCAAAGGTGACTATGACGCCCTGTATCAAAACTTCACCTGGGCCGTGCCCGAAGATCTGAACATCGCCGATCTGGTCTGCGATCGGCACGCCAACCAACCGAACCAGCCGGCACTGTACTACGAATCCAATGATGGCAGCGTTTCAGAGTTTACCTTCGGTCAAATCAGACGTCTGTCCAACCAGATGGCCAATGCACTGGAAGGTTTGGGGCTGACGGCGGGAGACCGGGTCGCCATCATCCTGCCCCAATGCCCGGAAACCGCCATCACCCACCTGGCATGCTATAAAAAGGCATTGGTGGCGCTGCCGCTTTCCATTCTTTTTGGAACCGATGCGCTGGAGTACCGCCTCAAGGACAGCGGTGCCGTTGCGGTCATCACCAATACCCAGCGGCTGGACACCATCCTGGCATTGAAACCGCAACTGCCGAACCTGCGCCGCATCATCGGCTGCCGCTGCGGCGATCCCAAAATGGAGTTCTGGCAGTTGCTTGAGACGGCCCCAGATCAGACAGAGCGGATTGGGACGCGGGCCGACGATCCGGCGCTTTTGATCTACACGTCAGGTACCACCGGTCCTCCCAAAGGCGCGTTGATCGCCCATCGCGCGATCATCGGCAATTTGCCCGGCTTCGAGATGTCCCAGGATTTTTTCCCCCAACCCGGCGATCTGTTCTGGACACCGGCGGATTGGGCCTGGACAGGCGGATTGATGGATGCCCTGTTACCGACCTGGTACTACGGGAAACCGATTCTGGCCTATGACGGTGGCAAATTCGATCCGGAGAAAGCAGCTCACCTGATGGGCAAATACCGGGTCCGCAATGCCTTCATTCCCCCTACCGCATTGAAAATGATGCGGCAGGTGGCCAATCTCAAGGAGCGATTTCGGCTCGACATGCGATCCATCATGTCGGCCGGAGAAGCGGTGGGAGAGGAATTGATTCAGTGGGGCCGGGAGTCTTTTGGGGTGACCATCAACGAGATGTGGGGGCAGACGGAATTCAATTACCTGGTGGGCAACTGCGGCGCAATCATGAAAGTGCGCCCGGGTTCCATGGGCAAACCCTATCCCGGACACACGGTGGAGATCATCGATGAAGAAGGCCATGTGCTTCCGGCCGGCGAGACAGGAGAATTTGCCGCCAGGAAGGGCGATCCGGTCATGTTCCTTGGGTATTGGCGCAATGCCGAAGCCACCCGATCCAAATTCGTCGGCGATTGGTTTTGCACGGGCGATGTGGGATATCGAGATGAGGACGGATACCTGTGGTTTGTAGGCCGCAAGGACGATGTCATCTCCAGCGCGGGCTACCGCATCGGCCCCGGTGAAATCGAGGACTGCCTGCTCAAACATCCGGCCGTCCTGTCCGCTGCCGTGATTGGTAAACCCGATGATCTGCGTGGGAACATTGTCAAGGCCTTCATCGTGCTGAGTCACGGCTACGAACCCGGCGAAGCGCTGCGAAATGAGATCCAAGCCGAAGTTCGGCAACGCCTGGCCGCCTATGAATATCCGCGCGAAATCGAATTCATCGACGAACTGCCTTTGACCACCACAGGCAAAATACGCCGTGTTGAGCTTCGGCGCATGGAACTCGAAAAAGCCGGCATGACAAAGGCGCCGCAGGAAAAATCGCCCGCTGACAGCGGCCTGCCCGACAACCCCACTGCGGAGTAGCATACGATGAGCATATGCGTGCAAGGAGATGTACTGGAGGAACTTCTACGACTGCTTGAATTGGAAGAGATCGAGGAGAACATCTTTCGCGGCCAAAGTCAGGACATGGGCTTCAAGAATGTCTTCGGCGGCCAGGTCCTGGGACAAGCGCTTTCTGCAGCCTCCTATACCGCACCGGAGGGAAGGTCGGCCCACAGCCTGCACGCTTATTTTCTTCGCCCCGGAGACGCCGACCGGCCGATCGTCTATACGGTTGAGAACATGCGCGACGGCAAGAGTTTTGCCACCCGGAGGGTAAAGGCGGTCCAGAAGGGCCACCCCATCTTCTTCATGTCGGTATCCTTTCAGCGCCAGGAGGACGGATTCGAGCACCAGGATCCAATGCCCGTCGATGTCCCCGGACCGGACGGCGTGGCCAGCGAAATGGAGATGGCGCATAAATTTGCCGATAAAATCCCCGCCGGTATGAGAGAAAAGATTCTATGTGACAAACCCATCGAGATAAGACCGGTCAACCCCATCAACCCATTTCAACCCGAAAAGAAACCGCCCCGGCGATATGTCTGGTTTCGGGCCATTTCGCCCCTGCCCGACGATGACGCCACCCATCGCTACATGCTGGCCTATGCATCGGACTTCAACCTGGTGAGCACATCGCTCTACCCCCATGGCCACACCTACTGGGAACCGGAGATGCAGGTGGCAAGCCTCGACCACGCCATGTGGTTTCATCGGCCGTTTCGCATGGATCAGTGGCTGCTCTACGCGATCGACAGCCCGAATGCCAGCCAGGCGCGCGGCATGGGCATCGGCCGTATCTATTCCATCGATGGTCGCCTGGTCGCCACTGTCGCCCAGGAAGGGTTGATCCGTTTCCACGGTAAAAAGGCGTAGCCGGAGGGTCTTTTTTCGGCCCCGGGAAGCGGCCATCCAAGCGGCCCCGCTGAACATCGAAGCGCGGCAGCGCAGCCCTAGCCTGGCTTTCGCTAATAGGGATATCGGGAAAGAATGTCGGCCATGGCGGCATCCATGTCGGTGGTATCGAAAACGTCCAGGGCAATGCCCAGGGCCGTTCTGCAGGCCGAGCAGTACATCGTTGAAGTCCTGTCCATGATGCACGTGGTGTCCCCCGGCGGCATGTGCAGGCCATCGCCGATCTGATCCGCTGTGTCGTAGTGGTGCGGCAGCTCCATGACATGGCCGAATTCATGGTTGAATATCGTCTCGTAGTACAAGTAGACATCCTTGCCGAAGGCATAGGAGAAATTGATCGCTATCCCGGCAATGATGTTCGCATAAGATGTCGCCGGATCGCCTTCGAACACGATATTGAAGGTATAGCCCACATAGGCGCCTTGCGCCATGGTCGTCAGCACATCCATGTGCTCCGCTTCATTCACCCAGGCCGGATCGTAGCCGATCGGATTTGTTTCATAGCGAAAACTGATGGTGATGATATCGGGTTTGGATACACTGGCGGCAAACGTCTGCTCATAACGCGCCATATTGGCCAGCATCCAGTCCTCCCATGCATCGTCTTTTGCATAGGTTGCCTTGTAGTCCGCTATGCGTGCTACAAATGCGGCATTGGAGCCGCCGGACGCACCACTTCCGCCGGAACCGCCGCAAGCCGAAACCAGTAGCATTAGAAGCAGTATCGCCCTTGATATTGTATTCAAGCCGGGCATCTCGATCATGTGAGTCGCTTTGTCAACCATCGGCAAGTATGACATTGGGGACATTATCGGATCGCTCCAAAGTCAGCGGATACCGTTCAGCGGACTTCGGGCGGCGGTGAATGCCCCCCACGGCCCTTAAACGGGATAACTCTCCCAGAACCAGCGTGAATTCTGTGTGACCGTACCCAGGTCACACAAGATGGTATCGGTTCTGAAATGTACTTTCTGGAAAACCTTTTCGTAGAGATGATTCGGATTGTCATTCAAATTCCGGTTCCGAGCCGACTTCTCTTCAACCGCTTCAGCTTTTTTGACCTCTTGTGCGTCTGTGTCTTGTGTTGTCATGCTGCCTCCTGCCTTGGGTGGGTTGCAAGATCTTCTCCCGAAAAATACCACTGCCGGTTGTGGAAATAATGATCGACCATTTCCAGCAAAACATTAACAAATCCTAAACGCATATTTCGTACCAAGCACTGGAATCCTGGAAAATGTGCGCCAACAATGCTTTCACGGCAAACGGGGCGGCGAGCGGCGTCTCAAAACGATAGACTCAAGACAACACCAACGATCACATTGATAGCACCGGCGCGGTCCAAAGGCCTCCCCTTTTAGAGACGATATCGGTCCAATCACCCAACCTGAGTTTTGGGTTATCGGTCTGCATCACAACTTTCGGGTTTCGATTTTGCGCTGCCATGCGATGTGGCCCGTCCTTTCATCCCACCGGCTCATGAAATCCGAATGTTTAAGTCCGTATTTTTAACGATTGAGCACCACGATGGTAACATGGTAGAATTCGCCCGGATTTCCATTCTAAATTCCCAAGGAGAAAACATGGTCACCTGGACGCAGCTCTCTCTTTTCTCGGCGGCCTCACTGGTCCTGATTTTTACGCCCGGCCCGGATATCCTCTATGTCATGACGCGCGGCATCGCACAGGGGCGCGGTGCGGCGTTCGCCGCCGCATCGGGCTTCAGCCTGGGCAATATCGCCCACACACTGGCCGCCGCAGTTGGTCTGTCGGCGATCCTGGCGTCTTCCGCAACCGCCTTTGGTCTGATCAAACTGGTCGGGGGCCTCTACCTCATCTACCTGGGCATTCGCATCTTCAGGGCCGGTGAGGCGTCAATCTCCCAAAACGGAACCAAGCCGGCAAAACGACTCGGCGTCATCTTCCGCCAATCGATCATCGCCAACCTTCTCAACCCCAAAGTCGCCGTCTTCTTTCTGGCCTTCTTTCCCCAATTTATTCAACCGGAGAACGGTTCCCCTCAACTCCAGATGCTCTGGTTGGGATTTACCTTCATCGTGCTGACATTCATTGGCTTCAATCTCGTCGGCTGGTTTGCGGGATCCCTGGGGGACTGGCTGAAACGTCGCCCCGATGCCGGGCGCTGGATTCACCGGTTGGCAGGCTCGGTGCTTGTCGGTTTAGGGTTGAAACTGGCCTGGCCCCATACCGGCTGACCACGAAAGACGGTGCTTCGCAACAGTCCGGTTCCGTACTGGGCCTGCTCATACGCTTCGAGCCACGAACCGTTAAACCCCGGTGACGAGCTGGCGAGGCCGCATCACCGGGGCGATATGGATTATTTATCTTCCGGCGTCTCGGTGGCGGGCGGCGATGTTTTTCGCTGTAAGCCTTGTTTTTCCTTCATTGCGGCCTTGTGTTCCTCCACCTTTTTTAGAATCTTTTCGACCCTTCGCTCCGGGATATAGGACCCTCTTGGTGCGAATTGCTTCTCATCCTTTATGATGGTCAG
The DNA here is from genome assembly GCA_050302315.1 of Desulfobacteraceae bacterium. Classification (GTDB taxonomy): domain Bacteria; phylum Desulfobacterota; class Desulfobacteria; order Desulfobacterales; family Desulfosarcinaceae; genus JARRKU01. Next base: position 22,195 of record JBNLAV010000064.1, on the reverse strand, counting down.
CGCCCCTCCGGCGAAACAGACCGGAATCCCGATAAGAAAGATCAGCAGGACGCCAGCAGCCAAACGTGCCGATTGACGGATTATGGTCAGGCATGAATACATCGTTTACCTCCTCTTGATTTTGTTGGCTGATCCACAGCTTCTGCATTTGTTGTCAGGGACGATCTACTCTTCATGGGGGACGCTTCCATCGCCATGGTCGTGGCATTCGGACACATAACGCGACTTGAGAAATTTTAAGCGCCGCACCTTCTCTTTCCAGGGGATGTCGATTTCGGCGGCCGCCAACTGCGATATGAAGCTGTATAGCGTGTGGTTGATGTCGCAGACCGACGCCCCCTCAATGCGGGCAAACACCATGTCCTGTCGGTTGAATTCATCAAATTCCGGGGTTTCCAACTCCGGCGGATTGCCCCCTACCGGAAGGCCGAGATTGTTGGTGCGCGTAAATGCACATACAAAGTCGTTGTCCGTGGAGGAGCAGTTCACATAGTCACCGGGAAAATACCCGCCGGCGACCGGCGCCTGCCGCAAATCGAAAGACTCTGGCGTTACCCGTTGTTCGTCAATCAGATTGAGGTTTGGGTCATAAGTTTTGAAGTACCAGTCCTGGCTCAGCGGCCCCGCCTTCACCCTGCCGTCCTCCAAAATGGTGAAGCACTCGGGATTCTCTTCATTGGTCAGTGACAGATCCGGACACAGCACATCGTTGCGATCGTCAAAGAAGAGGACGCCGATAGTGCCGTCGTCGGCCACATGAACGGCCGGTAGTTGAGCAAAACTGAGGAATCCATCCGGGGTCGCATCGCCGCCGCCCACGGTGATATGGTCGGACCATGTGTCTCCCCCGTCTTTGGACACGGCCATGAAAACCCCGATAAAGGAAAATGTGGGATCGACGTCCTGCCATACCACGTACATGAAACCGTTGGTCCGGTTGACGGCGATATCGGGAATGCTGCCGGCAGAGCGGACCGTATTATCAATGGTTCCGTTGGAGCCCAAATAAAGTTCGAAATCCCGCGAGACAAATCCGCCTACCGTGGTTGACGGTATGATGCTTGCCGTCTGCTCCCATGTTTCGCCGTTATCAAACGAGCGGATGATGGTGCGTTCCAGAAAGTTAATATCCGATGTGATGAAGCTTGCCCTGGAAACATTGACCAGTCGCCCATCCGGCAGCACCGCGATCTGGTGACCGATGTTCTGTGCTCCGAAGATTGTCGCACCGGGATCGATGCCGGTCGCAGCGAACAACTCCAGATCATCTCTGATCTTATAGATCGGCTCTTCCTGCTCCCAGCTCTTCCCCGTGTCAGTGGAACGGACAAAGTAAGTGTCGCTGTAGAAGAATTGAATGGGCAGGGCGCTTTCGTCTGTGGGTAAAGCATCCATTAAAAGCTGCCAGGTGCCATAGACAAATGGCCATTTGTAAGGATCCGCAGTCAAGGTGTTTTTGTCGTTAAAAGGCGCGCCAGGTTCGAATTCCGTTCGGTTGCTGATCACGATGGGCTCGGACCAGGTGCGGCCTCCGTCTTCGGAGCGCAGCATGGAATAGGCGCTGCGTAATTCACCCTCAAAGGGCGGAAGCCGGTCGGTCATCAGGTTCATCTGGTGGAAGACCGCCCCTTTGCCATGTCCATACCTGTAGTGCGCCTCCACCTTGCCCGGCGTGACGGTCAGCCATGGATCGGAGGCCCTGTCAAACGATTCGGGTCCGGTTTGCAGCCCGCCTGAACACCGGGTGATGGGCGTATCGGCCAGATACCAGTTTGCACCGCCGTCATCGGAGTAAAAGGTGGCCGTACTCTGGGCCGATCCATTGCTCCAACGGTCCTGGTGGACGATGGCCACCATCCGGTCAGGGTGCGAAAAATCCACATCCATGTATGGCTCGGTCTCGCTGTTGCGCCATACCGTACCGGTTTGCGGGGTATCGTTGCATTCCGTGCCGGGTGGATAAGGGCTGATATCCGAAATGGAAATGACCTCTCCCACATCAGCCCGGCAGCTTTCTCCCGGCACCGCAATCATCAGTAGCATGACGGCAAACAATATGCCCGCCGTGCGCCATATTCCGTGCTTTCGCCTTTTCATCTTCGATCTGTACATGGTTGCCCCTCCATTATTTGAGGTTTATATGGCGTATGGCGCCTTACCGGAATCGGCGGACGCCCGTCCATCGACGGTGTACTGCAAGAATTTCCTCAAAACGAACGGTGATGGAGTTTAATCATTACCAGACACCCTATCGTTATCTTTGCGACAGCCCGGCCCTATTGAAGGGCGCATGCGCCATGATCATGGATGTGCAGACGGGACTGCAGCTTTACTTGTTTTTCTATCAAAGAGTTGTGGCTGGATCAGGACGGTATAATTTTGACTCGCAATACGACAGGAGACAACGCCCAACGGCAAACCGATTCGTGGAAACCGAAACTCGTCTGGAAGTAGATAGGGACGCAAGGTCCAAGGTGGCAATGGCCGGATAGCCTTATACCGGAGCTATCAGCACTTCACCATTCGTAAGTCGAGGCGAGTGTGCTTGTCAACAACTTTATCTCTTCTCCTCCTTCAGATTACATCGCCATACCTATCGCAACTACTGCCGGTGCTCCCCATCTGACGGTGCGATACGGCGAGCGGGAAGGATTCTCACGATTCGAATAGAATGACGATCATCGTGGCAGCGGCACGCCACTTTTAAGCTGACCGCAGGTCTGCGATGTTGTACGCAATCAAACGCTGTGGTAGGAACTCGGTCTAAAGTTGAAACCGGGGCATGGTTCCCGGTCGGACATCCCCTGCTGCGTTCACACCGGCCCGCGGTTCATCCGGCCCCGCAAAATGACAGGTGCGCCTATATGATGGCGGCATTTGATGTACACTATTCAGAGCAGGCGGTCGCATCCGCCGCCGCCGTATTGTTCCATCGATACAGCGACGCTGCGCCGGCGGACACGTGCACCCATCTGCATCAGGGCGCCGCAGACTATGTCTCCGGTCAGTTTTACAAGCGGGAACTCCCCTGTCTGCTCGAACTCATCAAACGGATCCGCCACCCGCTGGATAAAATGATCATCGACGGTTATGTGATGCACGATGACGGTCCGGGACTGGGGAAATGCCTCTACACGGCTTTGGGCAGCCGCATACCGGTCATCGGCGTGGCCAAGTCCGAATACCGCGGCGCATGCGCGGTAGAAGTGCTGCGCGGCAAGAGCCGAAGACCGCTTTTCATCACAGCGGTCGGTATCGACGCCATGGAAGCGGCGGACAGAATTCGTCAAATGCATGGTTCCCACCGCATTCCGACACTTTTGAAGATGGTCGACCAGTTGGCCCGCACTTCGGCTCCATAGATTTCGCCCTGGTCCGTGCTTATTTTCTGTTTTTGATTGGACCTCGCCCCTGAAAGAAAAACCGGAATGCGCCAGATAAGCACCACAGACCGGCGATTGCCCTTCATCGACGCCATGCGCGGTTTGGTCATGGTCCTGATGACCGTCGACCATGCCTCTTATGCGTTCAACGCCGGCCGTTATGTGACCGACTCTGTGGCGTGGTATGTGCCGGGCAGCGCCATTCCGACAGTCCAGTTTCTCGTCCGTTGGATGACCCATCTGTGCGCACCGACCTTCGTCTTCCTGGCCGGCCTGGTGTTGTCGTTCAGCGTCGTCCGGAAGCAGCGCAGCGGCGTCTCCGAACGGCGGATCGACATCGATCTTCTGGTGCGCGGATTGATCATTTTGTTGCTGGACCCCCTTTGGATGAGTTTTGGCTTTGGGGGCCGCATGGTCTTCCAGGTGCTGTATGCCATCGGCGGAGGCCTCTGTTGCATGGCGTTGCTGCGCCGGCTGGACACCAGGTGGTTGATGATCGCGGGTGCCTTGCTGGTGCTGGGCGGCGAGATGCTGGCCGGATTGGCCACCGCGCTGGGCGACGGCGAACGGGCGGGGTTCATGGGCGCCTTCCTGGTCACTGGAGGTCGCCTCGGCAGCCTCGGTTACGTGATCTATCCACTGCTGCCCTGGCTGGCGTTCATGATGCTCGGCCTGGGTTGCGGCCGATGGTACATGCATACCCGACGCGTAAAGCCGGAACGATGGCTGATCCCGGCCGGGTTAGGGTTGCTGTTGCTCTTCGTCCTTGTTCGCGGCGTCAACGGCTATGGGAATATGCTGTTGTACCGGGACGACTTGAGCCCCGTGCAATGGCTTCATGTTTCCAAATATCCTCCCAGCCTCACATTTGCCGCCATGACCTTGGGAATGATGGCCCTGGCGCTGGCGTTGTTCAATCGGCTATACCACCGCCGAAGCCATGCTGCTGCCGATCCCCTGCTGGTATTCGGGCGGGTGCCGTTATTCTTCTATTTGCTGCACGTGCACCTGATGAGCGGCGCCGCAAAGCTGCTCGGGGTGTGGAAATCCGCCGGTCTTACCGAATCCTTTGTAGCGACTGGTCTGGTTTTGGCGGTGCTGTATCCGCTCTGCCGGGGATATGCCACATTCAAAAAGGCGCGGCAGGGAGGTCTGTGGAGGTTTATCTAGACACCATCTCAATGACGCATGTTCCCTCGCCATCTTCGCGGGCGGCCTATGCGCCGCTCCGGTCCAGGTAATCATCCAGGCGTCCGATCATTTGCTGCTTTTGATTTTCTTCGGCAAAACTGGCCTCAAAGCTGTTCCGGGCCAATTGTACGGCCTGTTCCCGGTTCATGTTCAGATCGGTGTGCAGGGCCGCGAAATTTTCGTTGACATAGCCGCCGAAAAAAGCCGGGTCATCTGAGTTGACCGTCACCTTGAGCCCGCGGCTCAGCAGGTCGAGGATGTTGTGGTCCGACATGCGGTCGAACACGCGCAGCTTGACATTGGACAGGGGGCACACCGTCAGCGGAATTTGTTCATCTATCAGGCGGCGCATGAGGGTTTCATCCTCGATGCAGCGTACGCCGTGGTCGATTCGCCTGACGTCGAGCAAATCCAGCGCCTGCCGGATATAATCGGGCGGCCCCTCCTCACCGGCGTGGGCCACGGTGAGAAAACCTTCCCCAAGCCCACGCTCAAAGACCTTCCGGAAATTCTCCGGCGGGTGCCCGCTTTCCGATGAATCGAGGCCGATCGCAACGATATGCTCCTTGAACGGCAGGGCCTGTTCCAGCGTCCCCATGGCCTGATCGGCGCTGAGATGGCGAAGAAAGCACATGATCAGGCGGCTGCTGATCCCGAACCGGCGCTGCCCATCCTTCAAAGCGCGTGTGATTCCGCCGACCACGGCTTCGAAGGGGACACCCCGTTCGGTATGGGTCTGGGGGTCGAAAAACGGTTCGACGTGGATCACCTGCTGTTGATGGCAGCGCTGGAGGTATGCCCGGGTGATATCGTAAAAATCCGCTTCGTTGCGCAGCACGTCGGCGCTGCGATAGTAGATGTCGAGAAAGCTCTGCAGGTCCTCGAACCGGTAGGCCGCCCGAGCTTCCGCCGCGTCGGAATAGGGCAGCGCAATCTGGTTGCGGCGGCCGATTTCAAACATCATCTCGGGCTCCACCGAACCTTCAAGATGGATATGGAGCTCCGCCTTGGGCATATTTTGCAAAAACCGGTTCATGGGTGAACCTCCATTGCATCCATAGTCTAACCATACCATAAGCCAAACGCAATTTCAGGCCAAACGCTGAGACGGTTCGCAGCCCCAGGCGCAAGGCGGGGCTTTGCATCCTTTTCACGGCACTTTTGGCGTGCCTGGAAGATCAGAAGACTTTCCCGCGCGGTTTTCTGTGAGCAATGCCGCATAGGCCTTGAGGTCCTGAATCCGCGACTTCGGAGATGGATGGGTGGCAAACATATAGGCCCATAGGGGCATTGTGTCCGCTTCCGATAAAATTTGAAAAAGACGGTCGACGCCTTCTGTTTTTCCATAAACGGCATGCACCAGTTCCAGGCCGAAAAAATCGGCCGCCCTTTCGACCTTCTGGGAGTATCCCCGGTGAAAGACGAATTCGACGACGTTGCCGAAGTGCTCCGCCCCGTCTCCGACACCGAAGATCATGGCCAGGATGATCCTGAACCCGATGGCGCGGCCCAGGCCGTGCAGGTGGTCTCGGTTGTGAAAATGCCCCAGTTCATGGCCGAGCACGAACGCCACGGCAATTTCTTCATCCAGCGCTTCCAGCAGACCGGTCGTCACGCCAACCGTACCGCCGGGAAATGCAAACGCATTGGGCGCCTTCTCCTGAATGAGAACGAGGCGATACGGCAACTGCGGCACCTTGGGATCCGTTTTCAGTTTGGTCAGAATGGCGTCGGTGCTTTTGAATCGGGCCTTGTCTTTCTCGTCATGGGGTTCGGCCGCCGGAAAGTCGACATGTTTGAAGATCCGGGTTTCCGTCTGGAAAGAGATGCGGGCCACGACGAGATCCACGGCCCAGCCGACGGCAATGAACAGGACGATCAGCGACACCGCCGCATAGATCAGCAAGCTTCCGAGCTCTTTTCCGGCAGTGCCCCGTGCGGAGCTGACGTCCGCTGTTTCCACTGGCTGGCGGTGGACAATCTTCATGGCGCTCCGGGCGCATACCATAGCGCCGTGCCGTAAGCGAAAACCTCCACAGCCCCGAGTCCCTTGCGCCGGTTGCCTTTGGATATACTACTGGTCTCGATGCGCAGGTTGACGATCAGATCCGCATCCGGGCAGGCCTCCTTCATGCGCAAAACGGCCTCCCGCCGGCCGCGGTCCAACAGGCTCACATAGGATTTGACCTCTCCGCCGAAAATCATGCGCAACCCTGCCAGAAAACGTTTAAAATGATCGTAGGAGATGACCACCGAACCGCTGACGAGGCGGGCATCGGCAATATGGCGGTCAGTGGGGTATCGCTTTCCGTTTAACAGCGGTACGCGGCCATAGGTCCTCTCACGCAGGTCGATGGATCGATAGTGCCGTCGTTCCAGAATGGTGCCGGTAACCATGGCCACAGCGATGATCAGCAGCGGTATGCCGACATTGAAAACCAACGATATAATGTCCTGCATGCGCCCTCCTATTCCACACGGACTGCCGTGCCGTAGATATAAAGCTCACTGGCCCCCTGGGCAATGGAGGAGGTGTTGAAACGCACATTGACGACGGCGTTGGCGCCCAGCTCGACGGCCTGGGCGATCATGCGCTGTTTTGCCTCCTCGCGGGCGTCTTCGAGCAGCTCGGTGTACCCTTTGAGTTCCCCTCCCACCAGGTTTTTCAACCCCGCCATCAGATCGCGGCCCACATGTTTGGCCCGCACCGTGCTGCCGGCCACCAGTCCATAGTGTTCGACGATCGTCTTTCCGGGAATTTCTTCGACATTGGTAATCAGCATCAAATGCTCCTTTCAACGGTTAAAGTCCATCATTCGATCCTATTGAGAATATGGCAGGTATAACGTATATACCTTCAAACAATAAAGATGTGAAGCATGCCTTCTGGTTTTACAATGCAGGTCGGTCACCGCGCGGCCGGCAGCTGAGACGTTCGAAATCCGGCGATCGAAGGCTGACATTAAAAGAGAAACCGGACAATCGCAAGCGCAAATGCAGCACCGGTCATGCCGGACCGCACACATCATGCGCAAGGGTTGCGGCAAGAAAAGGAATTCGGCGGCGGACTGGCGCTGAACTCCGATCGTCCAGCGGCAGGCTTCCGCGGCCCGTGCCTCAACAATCGGCCAAATCATGCAACGACCTGATATCGAAAACCCGCCGCCCCCCGATTATCCAACCGGTGCGCCGCGCACGTGGATCATCGGCGCAGCGCTGGTGGCCCTTTTTCTCGGGGCCGTGGACGCTTTGGTGATGACCGCGGCCATGCCCACCATCGTCGCCGAACTGGGCGGATTGGCCTACTACAGCTGGGTGTACTCCGCCTATTTTCTGTCGCGGGCGGTCTTTCTGCCCATATTCGGCAAGCTGGCCGATGTCTATCCCAGCCGACCGATTTTTATCTCCGCAATCGCCATATTCTCCTGCGCATCGCTCCTTGCGGGCCTGGCCCCGGCCATGGGCTGGCTGGTCGTCTGGCGGACCATTCAGGGGGTAGGCGCCGGGGGCATTTTTGCCCTCTGCTATATCAGCCTGGCGGATATCTCACCGCCCAACATGCGCGGCAAGACCATGTCACTGGCCAGCGCGGTCTGGGGTTTGGCCAGCGTGACGGGTCCTACCCTCGGGGCGGCAGTGGTCACCTACCTGAACTGGCGATGGATCTTCTATATGAACCTGCCGCTCGGGATGCTCTCCATGTGGGGTATCGGCCGTTTTTTGAAAGAAGTGCGGCCCAAACACGGCAGGGTGCGCCTGGACTGGGCGGGGCTGGTCTCAATGACCGTCTGCATCCTCGCATTGATGGTGGCGTTTTTATTGGCGGGAAGATCTCAAGAATGGGTATCCCGTCCGGTGGTCGGGCTCCTTTCGCTTTCCGTATTGGGTGCGGCGGCCTTTTACATGGCGGAAAAGCGGGCGCCGGATCCCGTGCTGCCGATCAACTTTCTGATGCAGCGGGATTTCGGATTGAGCAACCTGGCCGTGTTTTTCTCCAGCTTTACCATCTTTTCGCTGTTTGCCTATGCACCGCTGTTCATCCAGGCCGGTCAGGGCCGCAGCGCCATGCAGGTGGGCATCGCCATGTTGTCGCTGAGTTTTGGCTGGTCCATGGGTTCCTTGTTTCTGGGCCGTTTTGTGGATCGCAGCGGCAAGCGGGCCATCTCCCTGGTGGGCGGCGTGTTGTTGGTCATCGGCAGCGGCGGGACGCTGCTGATAACGGCACGCACCGGCCTACCGGTTCAGACACTGCTCTTTTTGCTGGTGGGTGTCGGAATGGGTTTTGTCACCCTTTCCACCCTGCTGGTGGTTCAAAACAGCGTGCCACAGGCCAATCTGGGCATGGCCACCGGTACGCATCAATACGCCCGTACCCTCGGCGGCACGGTGGGGGTGGGGGTTTGCGGCGGGCTGGTGACCGGCCGCATCGCCGGCACGGTGGCCCGGGTGGCCCGACAAGGGACGGGCGACGCCGGCCAGGGGCAACTGCTGCGGCAAATCGCCGACAATCCGGAAATATTGTTAAAACCGGATATCGGGCAACTGGTGCCGGAAGCCACCCTGACGGCGCTTCGCGAGGCGGTGGTTCAAGGGGTGAGCAGCGTATTTCTGGCGGCATGCATTGCTGCGGCGGCATGCATCCTGGTCGTGGCTGTTCTTCCGAGCGCAGAACGCCCGCCACGCGACGGCTGATACCGCGCCTCAAGCGGGGTCTCCATGGCTTGGATGAGGCGATCCGATCTACCAGCCCAGGGTAAGATAGTCATGTATCGAGTTGGCGGCCTGGCGGCCGGCTCCCATGGCCAGGATCACGGTGGCCGCACCGGTAACGATGTCGCCGCCCGCCCAGACCCCCTTTTTGGTGGTCTTGCCTGTCTTTTCGTCGGCGATGATGTATCCCCACCGGTTGAGCTGCATATCCGGCGTATCGCTGGTGAGCAACGGGTTGGCGCCGGATCCCACGGCCACGATACACATATCGCAATCCATGTCGAATTCCGAGCCCTCGATGGGCACCGGTCTTCGCCGTCCCGAGTCATCCGGCTCCCCCAGCTCCATTTTCAAGCAGGTCATGCCGGTCAGACGGCCTTTTTCATTGCCCAGGTATCGGATGGGAGTGGTCAGCAGAAAGAATTCGATGCCCTCCTCTTCGGCGTGGTGAATCTCCGCGACCCTGGCCGGCATCTCGTCGCGACTGCGGCGGTAGACGATCTTCACACTCTCCGCTCCGAGGCGCATGGCGGTTCGCGCCGCGTCCATGGCCACGTTGCCGGCGCCCAGCACGACCACATGGCTGCCGATGGGAATGGGCGTGTCCACTTTGGGGAATTCGTAGGCTTTCATCAAATTGGCGCGCGTCAGATACTCGTTGGCCGACAGAATCCCCACCAGGTTCTCTCCGGGAATGTTCATGAAGCGCGGCAGCCCCGCACCGACACCGACATAGATGGCGTCGAAGCCCTGATCGAAAAGTTCATCCAAGGTAACGGTCCGGCCTACCACGGAGTTGCACACCACATTGACCCCGAGGCGTTCAAGAAAGTTCACCTCCTGGGCCACAATCTCTTTGGGCAGGCGAAACTCGGGGATACCGTAGACCAGCACGCCGCCGGCTTTATGGAAGGCCTCGAAGATGGTGACATCGTGGCCCTTGACGATCAGGTCGCCGGCAACGGTCAACCCCGAAGGTCCTGCCCCCACCACGGCCACTTTCTTGCCGGTGGAGGGCTGCACCGGCGGCAGTTCGCCGGTGCCGTTCTCCCGCTCATAATCGGCGCAGAAGCGCTCCAGGTTCCCGATGCCAACGGGATCACCCTTTTTGCCCAGAACGCACAGACCCTCGCATTGAATCTCCTGGGGGCAGACGCGTCCGCATACCGCCGGCAGGGCGTTGCGGGACCAGAGGTGGCGGATGGCCGAGGTCATCTCCCCTTCGTTAATGAACTTGATGAAGCCGGGGATGTCCACTTCCACGGGACAGCCGTTCACACAACTCGGCTTTCGGCACTGGATGCAGCGGGAGGCCTCTTCCTGGGCCATTTCCATGGTGTAACCGGTGGGCACTTCCAGAAAATTGCGTCTGCGAACGTCCGGCGCCTGCTCGGGCATGGCCACCCGCTGGCCCCCCTTTTTCTTCTTCTCATTTTCGGCCATTGTATTCTCTCCCCGGGTCATGAATCCAATCTGTAATCGAACGTCCCCGTTCCCCGTCCCTTTCAGGTAGCGTCGCGAATGGTGCAGTATTCCTCATAGCACGCTTTCTCATCCTCGCAATACGCCTGCAAGCGAAGCATCAATTCGTCGTAGTTCACCTGGTGGCCGTCGAACTCCGGACCATCCACGCAGGCGAATTTGGTTTGACCTCCGACGGTCACCCGGCAGCCGCCGCACATTCCGGTGCCATCCACCATGATGGGGTTGAGGCTCACCATGGTCGGCACGTCGTATGTCTTGGTCAGCTGCGAAACGAACTTCATCATGGGGACCGGCCCGATGGCCACGACCTGTTTGACATCTTCCTTTTCCAAAACCTCTTTGAGCACTTCGGTAACAAATCCTTTGACGCCATAAGATCCGTCATCCGTGCACACATGCAGGTCGCTGGATGCCGCGCGCATCTGATCTTCCAGGATCAGCAGGTCTTTGGTGCGCGCCCCCACGATGCCGATCACATGGTTGCCGATCTGCTTCAGCGCCCTGGTGATGGGATGCAGCACGGCAATACCGGTGCCGCCGCCCACGCAAACCACCGTTCCCAGCTTTTCAAGGTGCGTCGGTCGCCCCAGCGGGCCGATGACATCCTGGTATCCGTCCCCCACCGCCAAATTTCTGAACAAAGCCGTAGACTTCCCAACCACCATATAAATCACCGTGATCGTACCTTTGTCAGAATCCGTATCCGCCATGGTCAGCGGAATGCGCTCTCCCCGCTCGTTGGCCTTGAGGATCACGAATTGGCCGGGCCGTGCTTTTTTAGCGATAAGGGGTGCTTCGATCTCATTCAGGATGACGGTGCCTTCCGCCATCTCTTCGCGCTTGACGATCTTAAACATGAGGTTCCTCCGCTGGAACATAAGGTTTCCATACGCTGCCGTTGGGCTGATGCCGTTTGTGCAGGGGAAGGGCTGGTCGGGGTCTGGAATTAGATCAATGCTCGGCAATCCATTGCGATGGTGCGGCAGCATCCCGGCAAGTCAGCGCCATTGCCCTGCCTTGCTTGCCTGTCACGGACAGCGAATTATACTCTTCCTATTAGCCTAAATGGCGCCCGGATGCCAGCCTATTTTCCGGCCGCGGTGCCGCCAAATTGCAAACCGGGTGCAGAGCACCCGGCTTGAAAGCAACAAATTGAAGATAGTCTGATCTTATGGACAGTCCTCTCCAACGCAGGTATCGCATTCCATGATAAAATCGTCGCAGGACCAGGTGTTGTTGTCTTCATCCTGTTCAATGTATTCCTCGTCTGCGTCCACGGTAAAGGTGACGGTGAACAGATCCGGATACTGGTACCCGGACAATTTATTCTCGTTGACCACAAAGGTGACGACCACTTCCCCATCCCCATTGGGCGCCGTGATGATTTCGTATTCGGTATCGATAACGGTGCGATGGTCGGGATAGGTGTAGCGGCTTACCGCCCGGACCAGGATCGGACAATCCAAGCACATGCCGCCGTTGTTGCTTACCGTGACATGGTATCTGTAGTAGGTCCCGTATGTGGTCGTATAAAGGAACTCTTTCGCCACGCCGGAAATGGTGAAATCCGCAAAATGACGAACTATCGGAGGGTCCAGGATGATCGGTTCCTTGATGATCAATTCCTTCGGCGTGTCAATGACGGTGAGATCGGCAACTGCATATGGCCCTGATGCGAGCAGGATGAGTATGGTGACCGATACAGCAGTACAAAAAGAAAGTTTCATGGTGTTCTCCTTTCAAAAGCAGTTGTTGATGCATTGACAATGGGGGTGGAAATATACCGCCGATACGAGATGGCGTGATGTGGCGCGAGCAAATCACAGACCACCGCACCTGTCTGTGATGCGGGTCACATTTGCTTCAACAGGATCCGGCGGCAACGATCACCCGTATAGCGACCGGCATGGATTTCGGCATCGGCGGGCAATGGGAAAAGGCGGATCCGGCTTTCCAGAGATTGCATGGCAGTTAAACGTTAAATGGGATGAAGTCTTTCAATATGGGCCTTCAAAAAAGCTCAGATTCATCCAATATAAAACTGGTTTGCTGTCAGGCGTGCCTAAGCAGATTTCAGGAGTAGGACCGTCTCCTTACCCCGCATGGGCTAGTGCACGACGAAATCCAGAACCCCCTGGTTATTGCGTTCATCGGACTCCTGGTTGCGGTCGTCCACATCGACGGTCGCCGTGCTGCGATAGGTCGATGCAACAGGCAGCGTCAGGGTGCGCCGTGCGATGTGCGTCCCGCCGGCGGGCAACACCGGGACCGGATAGTTCGGGCTCCATCCTTCACCGCCTGCCTTGATCTTCAGCTGACAACTTCGCGACCCCATATCTCCGATATTTTTGACCACCACGGTCAGGGTGATCGCGTCCGTCGTGGCCGGGTTTTCAGGCGAAACGATCATGCGCTGGATCACCAGATCGGGTCTCGGCTCCGGGTGAACCGTGAAGTCGTAGGTTTTTTCATTATTGGCCTCACTCGATTCCCGGTTCCGGTCGTCCACATCGATTCTCAAGATGCTCCGGTATCGCATCGCCACCGGCAGCGTAACGCGCCTTATGGCAGTGTAGGCTTGCCGTGGTGCCAGCGCCGGCACCGTGACCCGATGTCCCGCGGCTTCACCGCCGACTTTGATCTCCATTTGGCACATGCGCGATGCGGCACCCCCTGTATTTTTGACCACCGCGCTGAGGCGAATCGCATCCCGCGTGGTCGGGCGGACCGGCGATGTTGAAACGCGCTGGATGACCAGGTCGGGAAAAGCCGGGCCGCTGCTGGACATTTGAGAGGTGCCGACGTTGATCTCATTTGCCGTCGAAGTCGCCGGTTTGGCCGAGTTGGAGGGAGCGCTTTTGTAATGCTTCACATCGGAAGCCGCATGAAGAGATCCACTGCTCCAGAACGCCAGGAAAATGAGCAGGGCGGCAAGTTTCATCAAATCCGCCAGTGATGAGCTGATATGTTTCATTCTTGTGTCTCCTATTGCTGCCTGAAGGGTCTTTGCAAAGTGAGTGTCTGGAAACGGGTGAAAGGTTCAATATCGATAGATGGCAACGACAATAAGGACAAATTGGGGTTTTCAGGGGATTGGGTGGCGGGGGCAAGGCACTTTAGACATTTGCGCAGAGCAGGACGGGGCGGCCTTCCGGAAGGGTTTTTCCGGGGGCCGCCCGACGCGGGGGTTCTGGTTGGCTATCCAACGGCTTTTAAAGACGGCATCTGATGGGAAACGGATTCAAGGTTGACCGCCACCCGCAACGCCCTCAACCCCCGCACGCCCGGAAGATCGTCCAGATCGATCTGTTCCACATCTTTGAACAGATGGCCCTTGGCCTGCAAAAATTCGATGTGCTGCCGGATTTCGCGCCCTTCGCGGGGGGTGGCGTAAACGATCGCAATGCGGCCGGGCTGGGTAAGCCGCTCCCGACCGCCGTTGACCGTGGCCTTGTCCAGTCTGGATTTGATGATTTCATGGCGGACATCGTAGGCACCATCCACATCGAAACGTTTTTCATCATACCTGAAGCGTATGGACAATGGAGACCGGTTGTAGAGCACCAGATGGCAGGTGTCCAGCGGTACGGCCAACTGGGGCTTGACCTGTTCGGTGTTCCAGGCCATGCCGCAGGCCACCATGAGTTGCCACAGCCCAAGGTTCTTGATGAAAAAACTTGGCAGGCGGCCCGAAGGATGCATCGAAGCGCCCAGGTAGATGACATAGTCCAGGCCATCGGTTTGATGTTTTTCGAAGTAGTGCGGGAAAGTCTCCTGGGCCTCGGCCTGGCGTTGATCGAGATATGTCGACAGGCGTTCGTTGAGCATGGAGACGCTCTGCTCGAATTCCTTGCGTTTGCGGTAGATCACGCCCAGGTCCGCATCCAGGGACTGCCGGTAGGTTTGAACCGCATGCGCCACTTTCGGGCCAATGGTCTGCAGATCGTCGAATGCGGGTTCCAGTTCGCGGCTCAGGAATCCGGCCACCGACATCTCATCCTCGGACGACAAGCCGCTATGGATCTGATCGATGCGCTTTTCAATGCGGTATGCAAACTCCTGCAGCAGCGGCCATGAACGCTCCGCCTGGGCCGTGCTCAGCACCTTTCCGGCAAGGGTCAGCTGCCGGGTGAGGTCCGCCTGAATGCTCTGGATGCGCGCTTCCGATGAGCCGCGAATATCGGATTGCCCGAACAGCGGCACCACTTCTTTGAAGATAATCGGCTCCATGTCCGAAGATTCGCCCTGCCGCAATCGCTCCATGTGGGCCAGCGCCGCTTGATGAAAGCGCCACTCCACCGACGAATGCACGGCAGTGCATTTTTCTTTGATCACCGCCTGCACCTCTTTGTTCATGTCATCCAATCCGCGCTTGAGGGCCACGCTGAACAAAGGAGCGATCTTCCTGAGCCGGATTTCGTCGAAGGGGCCCAGGACGCCGACGCCGGGAGCTTTGATGGTGAAGGTGCCGATGGCTTCTCCCTGAAAGTACAACGGCATAATAATCAAGGAGCGGATACCGTGATTGACAACGTCCCGCTCTGCGATACTCAGGTCCGGCTCAGCCGCCAGATCGGTCACCCGCAGCACATCACCCTTTTCGATCGCCCGCATCCAGACCGAATCGCGCAGGCTCGCCATGGGGATATGGCTTGAATTGCGGAACAGGCAGTTGGCCTTGCTGCCGCCCCCGTCATTGAGGACCAGCACCTGATCGCCCTGAACGGCGCCGATCCCGGCCTTGATATCAGGATTCTCAAAAAGGGTCTTGAGCCGGGTCTGCAGCCTGGAAAACCCGTCGGAGGAAAAGATGGTCTGCTGGTCGATCAGATCCCTTTCAAGTTCCATGATGACGGAGGGTTCGGTCACATCCACGGCCCGCACGAGGGTAAACCCGCGGAAGATGAACTGGTTGAGGGGCAGGATCTCGCTCAGCACATCCACGTCTGCGATATGGTCGATAATCCGGCGGCGGTCGGCCGCATCGAGGTGGGGCAGCTTGCCCACAGTTCCCACCCGCACAAAGGTGATATCCGGAGAGATCCGGTAATATCGCTGTAGACTGGTGGCCGGATCGGTCACCACCCTCACCAGCGGTGCGTCGATGGTGTTGGGGATGTCGTAAAGCTGCTGAAGCACCACACTGTACGCCCGCAGCAACCGCTGCCGATTGAAATCACTATCGGATTCATAGCCCGGATCGGTCAGCATCGGCTGGTTGTTCAGTTTCAGCGACTCGAACGCGGGTGTCTGGTAGAAGGGCTCCATGGTGAAAGGCACCAATGCGGCTGCGATCTCCGTATCCCAGGCCGCGGCCGGTATGGCCACACTCATCAGAGCGGTCAGCATGCCCCGGTGATTCTCCAACACCGCCGGATCGGTGATGTCATCCCGCAGGCTTGGATTCTCGCGAATCTGGGCCTCAAAAGATGCAAACATTTCCGCCATATGTCCGCACCGCGGCACCATTTCGCTGCGCCAGAAATCGAGCAGCGGTTCCAGTGACAAGACGCTCCTGAATGCCGTATGCTGGAGTGGTTCCTTCATAATCGCCTCCCTTTTGGGATCGTACATTTCAAAATTCAACTATAACCACCCTAGGGCATGTGCGAAACCCTTTGCGCAAGAAAAGTGAGGCGATAGTTCGATCAATATGGCAGGCGGCCTTCCTCCACCCCATGGCAGGCGACCTGCGTTCCGTTTTCGAGCCGCTGGAGCGCCGGAATTTCCGATACGCATCGCTTGTTCGCGTACTTGCAGCGGCCGTGAAAGACACAACCGGAGGGCAGGCGGATGGGCGTCGGCACATCCCCGCTCAATTTTTCATGGGAGAAACGCTTGCCCAACTGAGGTATGGCGGAGAGCAGCGCCTGTGTGTAGGGATGCCGAGGAGATGCAAACAGGTTCCGGGTGGGGGCCAATTCGCAAATCACCCCCAGGTACATCACTGCGACGCGATTGGCGATGTGTTTGACCACCGACAGATCGTGGCTGATGAAGAGATAGGTCAGCCGTAGCGTATCCTGCAAATCCATCATCAGGTTGAGAATCTGCGCCTGAATGGATACGTCCAGGGCTGCAATGGGCTCGTCCGCGACCACAAACTCCGGATCGACCGCCAGTGCGCGGGCAATCGATATCCGCTGGCGCTGCCCCCCGGAAAATTCGTGGGGGAATCGGTCCTGCCAATCGGGGTCGATGCCGACCTGCTCCATCACCAAAGCGACCCGCTCTTTGACCTCTGAGGGGGCCAGTTGGGGTTGGTGAAATCGAATGGGTTCTTTAAGGGCGTCACCGATGCAGATTCTCGGGTTGAGCGAAGCGTAGGGGTCCTGGAAGACCATCTGCATGTGTTTGCGAAACGGCTTGAGTTGTGATTCCGTCAGATGGTCGATGCGTTGGCCGCGGTAGTAGATTTTACCGCGATTGGGCGGATAGAGCCCCATCACCGCGCGCGCAAGGGTCGATTTGCCGCAACCCGATTCACCCACCACGCTCAGGGTTTCGCCTTCCTCGATATCCAGGCTGATGTCGTTCACCGCACGAACGATCGTCTTCTCCCGGCGAAGCCGCCCGCCGTCCAGTTTGAACTGGTCGAGCCACCCGCCGGAGATGTCGAAGTGCTTCACCAGACGGCGGATGCTGACCAGGGCATCGGATGGCACGCTCCCGCCTTCGTTTACAGATGATGCGTCATGGGTAAAGTTATTCGACAAAATGGCACGCCACCTCTCTTGCGCATTTCTTTAGTTCCAGTGCCGGACGGGATTTGCTGCACACACCCTGCGCCCAGCCGCAGCGATCCCTGAATGGGCAGCCGCTGGGGATTCTGGCCAGCCCCGGCATGACCCCCGGAATTTGATTCAGGCGACCGCTGCGCCGCGCATTTTGGGGAAGGGCGCCCAACAACCCCTTGGTGTAGGGATGGCTCGGATCCTGTATGACCGCTTCCGTGGCGCCCAGCTCCACAATGGTGCCGGCATACATGACGGCAATCCGCTGGGTCACCTGCGAAACCACGGCCAGATCGTGGGTAATGAGCAGCAGGCCCATGTCTTCCGAATCGCACAGCTCCAGGAGCAGGTCCAGAATTTCAGCCTGGATAGTGACGTCCAGGGCCGTGGTCGGTTCGTCGGCGATGATCAAGTTGGGATTGGTCAGCAGGGAGATGGCGATGACGATGCGCTGGCGCATGCCGCCCGAAAACTCGTGGGGATATTGCTGCAGCCGTTTTCGCGGAGAAGATATGTAGACTTTCTGCAGCTTTTCGATGCATATGCGGGCGGCCTCTTTGTCACTGAGGCGCGCGTGGGCCATCAAGGTCTCTTTCATCTGGTCGCCGATGGTGAGCACCGGGTTGAGGGTCATCATGGGATCCTGAAAGATCATGCTGATGCGGTTGCCCCGGATCTTGCGCATCTGCTCATAGGAGTATTTGGAGATATCGGCGCCGCGGAACATCACCTCTCCCGAAGAGATGTATCCGGGCTTGGAGATCAGGTTGATGATGGAAAAGCCCAGCACCGATTTTCCGGCGCCCGACTCGCCCACCAGTCCAAGCCGCTCGCCGATATCCAGGGAGAGGCTCACCGCGTTGACGGCCCGCAGCGTACCGGAGCGAATGGCAAAATCCACATTCAGTTGTTTGATCTCCAGCAGCTTGTCCAC
Source organism: Desulfobacteraceae bacterium (assembly GCA_050302315.1). Classification (GTDB taxonomy): domain Bacteria; phylum Desulfobacterota; class Desulfobacteria; order Desulfobacterales; family Desulfosarcinaceae; genus JARRKU01. Next base: position 3,758 of record JBNLAV010000064.1, on the reverse strand, counting down.
GTTTTATCCTTTGTACAGCTTGGGATTGAGGTAGTCACGGACCCAATCGCCCAACAGATTGATCACCAGGATGAGGACCACCAGCAAGAGGCCCGGAAACAGCGTGATCCACCACGAACCGGAGAAGATATACTCGAAACCTGCGGTTATGAGCGACCCTAAGGAGGGCTTTGTCAGCGGCATCCCCAATCCGAGAAAGGAGAGCGCCGCCTCGCTCATGATGGCGTTGGCCACCTGGACGGTGGAGATGACCAATACCGGAGAAAGCGTGTTGGGAAGTATGTGGCGCCACATGATGCGGATTTTCGAGAATCCGATCACCCGCGCCGCCTCTACATACTCTTTCTTGCGTTCGGCCAGCACCGATGCCCTGACGGTGCGTGCGTACTGCGGCCATTCGGCCAGGCCGATGATCACGATCAGCAAGGGGGCCGCAATCTTCGCATAGTTGGCCACCCCGAAAACCATCTGAAAGATGGCGCCGATGAAAATGGCGATCATATAGGTCGAAAAGGAAAGCTGGACGTCGGCGATGCGCATGAGGATATTGTCCAGACGCCGGATGTAGCCCGAAACAAGCCCCACCACGATTCCCAGCAACGCCTGAAGCAAGACGGCGCCCAGACCGATGATGATGGAGATGCGCATACCGTAAAGCATGGTGGAGAGCATATCCCGCCCCATGTCATCGGTGCCCAGCAGGAAATCGCGCGTGCCGTCGGCCTTCCACGCCGGCGGCGTCTCGGCATCCATGATGTCGATGGTGCTGGGGTCGTAGGGGTTGTGCGGCGCGATCAGCGGCGCGCCGAAGGCGGCCAGCACCAGTACCATCAGGACACCGAAGCTGACAAAGGCCACCGGGTCGCGTAAAAAATGGTAGAGAAAGTCCGATTGCCGGAAGCGCTGCCATCTCGACCGCATTTACTGCCTCCCCGCCACGCGAACGGTCGGATTGACCAGACCGTAGATCAGATCGACGATGGTATTGACCACCACGAATATGGCGCCCACCACCACGATATAGGAGACCATGAGGGCCGTGTCGGCCCGCTCGACGGATTCGATAAACATGGAGCCCATCCCCTGCCATTGAAATACCGTCTCGGTCAGGATGGTAAAGGCCACCATGATCCCCAGCTGAACCCCCCCCACCGTGATGACCGGCAGCAGCGTGTTCTTGAAGGCATGGACGTACCACACGCGACGCGGCTTGATGCCTTTGGCCCATGCGAATTTGACGTACTCCGATTCCAGAACCTCCATCATCTCCGAGCGGATCAAGCGTATAAACAGCGGCAGCATGATCGAAGAGAGGGCGATGGACGGCATGATCAGGTGGAGCAGTCCGTCGCGGGTGAGCATCCCGCTGTCCCAGAAACCGAAAACGGTCACAGTTTCGCCGCGGCCGAAGGAGGGCAGCCAGCCCAACTCGACGGAGAAGATATAGATCAACAGGATGGCCGTTAAAAACACCGGCATGGAGACCCCGACAATGGAACCGCCCATGATGAACCGGCTCCAGAGCCGCCTGGGATGGATGGCGGCGTAGATCCCCAGGGGAATGGAGAGAGAAACGATGATCAGCGTGGCGCAGAACACCAGCTCAAGTGTGGCGGGGGCTTTGGAGAGGATGACCTCGGTCACCGGACGCTTGAAAAAGAAGGAGCGCCCGAGGTCCCCGCGCATGGCGTTTTTCAGGAACCGGCCGTATTGTACGATGAAAGGATCGTTCAGCCCCAGTTTTTCTCTGATCTGGGCCCGCTCCTCAGGCGTTACCCGCTCGCCCACCAGCTCGCGCACCGGGTCGCCGAAATTGTGCTTGATGGCAAATCCGATGAAGCTGATGATCAGCATCACCACGACGGCTTGCATGATTCGTTTGGCGGCAAATGCAAACATGGCTGCCCTGTCCGTCGACCGGGGGGAGCCGGATCATCCGATCCCCCCCCCGGCCTTCGTACTTATTTGTTTCGCAGGTTCAACGCCTCCTGCCTATTTGACCACCAAATTGCCAAAATAGGGAAAATTCATGACATTGACAATATCTTCCGTGTTCATTCCTGTCTTGGAGGCCCACGAGAGATTCTGCCAGTGCAGCGGTATGAAGGCCGCGTCGTCATAGAGGATCTTTTCGATCTTCTGCAGCATGGCCGACCGCTTGGCGATATCGGTCTCCGTATTGGATCCCAGGGTGAGCCGGTCCACCTCGGGGTTGCAATAGTTGCCGGAGTTATACTGCCCGCGGCCGGTTTCCTTGTCGGGGCACATGTAGAGATACTCGAAGAAGTTGGCCGAGTCTTCGGTGTCCGAATGCCAGCCGATCATCTGGATATCGGCGACCCGCAGGTCGAACTGATCCCAGTACTGCGCCTTGGGCATGGTCTTCAGGCTGATCTTAATGCCGATCTTGCTCATCATGGAAACGAACGCCTGGGCGATCTTCTCATCGTTCACATAGCGGTTGTTGGGGGCGATCATGGTGCACTCGAACCCGCCGGGATAGCCGGCCTCCTTCATCAGCTGCTTGGCCTTGGCCAGATCGTAGCGCGGTTTCAGGTCCGGATTGTACCCCTGGTAGCCGTTGGGCGAGTTCTGCGCCGCCGAAGTGGCAAAACCCTTCATGATCTTCTTCTGCACCCCCATATTGTGATAGGCGAAAGCCATGGCCTGGCGCACTTTGGGGTTGGCGAAGGCTTTGTTCCGTTGTTGATTGAGCTGGAAGGTGATGATCCGGGAACCCGACATGGTCACCAGCTTCAGTCCCTTGGTCTTCTCGACGCGGTTCAGGTCGGCCGGCGGCACCGGCATGATGAAGTCCACATCCCCGGAGAGCAGGGCCGCCACGCGTGTCGGGGCCTCGGCAATGGGGGTCAGTACAATTTCATCGACGTTGCCCGTGTTTTTATCCCAATAATCGGCGAATCGGGTGAAGACGGTCTTGACGCCCTGCTCTCTCTGGGTCACCTTGAACGCACCGGTGCCGGATTCGTTGAAGTTGGCGAAGGTGTAGTCGGTCTTGACGATCAGGTCCTTGGGCTTGTTGTTCTTCGGGTCGATACCCGAATAGAACGCCTTGTCCATGGGGAAGATGTAGGTGGCCATGGCCATCACCAGGCCATAGGGCTCTTTGGTGATCAAATCCACCGTATGGGTGTCGACGGCTTTGGCGCCAGTGAAGTATTCGAACAACCCCTTAAAATCGCCGGAAGTCTTGAGCCGGTTGAGGGTAAAGACCACATCTTCGGCTGTAAAAGGATTGCCGGAATGAAACTTGACCCCTTTACGCAGGTAAAAACGGGTGGTGGTCGGATTGACCAACTCCCATTTCACGGCAAGGCGGGGCTCGAATTTACCGTCCCGCGTCCAGCGGACCAAAGGATCGAACACCATGTGAGAGTATTGCAGCATGCCGCCTGAGAGCTGGACGTGTGGATCCAGGGAAACCGGATCGGCATCCATGGCCAGTCTCAATGTTGTTGCGGAGACGGTGCCTGCGGCCATTGCCACCATCAAAGACAAAACGATGACCAAACATGATTTCTTCATACCCATACCCCCCTCTGTATTGTGATGATTAAAGTTGCCCGAGAAGCCTGCAATAGATTGTATAATGGATTGTTCTAATGCATGCAATATGTTTGTATACGAACGATTGCCGCGACTTCATTCCGGGGGCTATGACTTTGAACCGCATGCGTGCGTCCCCCGGCATCGAAACATTACCGCAATCCATAATTCAATTTAATTTGATATAATAT
>JBNLAV010000063.1:0-5859 GCA_050302315.1 Desulfobacteraceae bacterium | reverse complement strand
TTGCAAGTTAGTGCCCGTCCATTTCTGGATGGACACAAGTTAGAGAATAAGTGGGCGTGACACATAATGCCGTCAGGCCGGTGACTTTGTGCGGATTTGGCGTCCGCGCGGATGGTTGCCCCTGACTGATTGAAGAAGGTTTTCCCATGAACTATCTGGTGCATCTCTATCTTTCCGACGCCGATCCGCTCTGCCGTCTGGGCAACCTGATGGGGGATTTTGTCAAAGGTCGCCTGGATCAATATGATTATCCTGACGAATTATTGTTGGGACTGAGGCAGCACCGGGCTGTTGACACTCTGTCCATGCAGGATGCGGCCGTGCGCCGCAGCAAGGTGCGCCTGGACGATTGTTTCGGCCACACCAAGGGGATTCTGATCGACATTTTTTACGACCACTTCCTATCCAGAAACTGGGAAAACTGGGCCCATGGTTCGCTCAGGGCCTTTGCCGCGGACGGGTACAAGCTTTTGAAGCGCCACCGTGATCTCCTGCCCAATGCATTTCGTCCAGTGGCCCGCCGGTTGATCCGTTACGATTGGCTGACGGCCTACCGTGAGCCCAAAACCATTCAATTTGTCCTGGAGCGCATGGCGACGCGTTTGTCGCGCCCCAATCTGCTTGCCCGGGGGCACCAGGAACTGACGCGCTGTGGCCGGGCCATGGAAGCCGACTGCCGTGATTTTCTGGCGGCTGCCAGAAGCATGCTGGACAAAGGCTTAAGCCCTGGTGTGTCCTGACAATTGTGTTCTACTGCGATTGCATTCAGGATTGGAATTTAAAGAGCATAGGAGGAATCCATGAAAGTCCGCATCAACAGTCAATGCATGGGAGATCGCAACTGCAACAAGCTTTGTCCGGACGTATTCGAATACGACGAAGACCAACTGCTGGCTATCGTCAAGTTTGACGTGATACCGGAAAAGTACCACGAACTGGTGCGCCGGGCGGCGCGGGAGTGCGTGCCGGAAGCCATCGAAATCGAGGAGTAATTTCTTACTTCGCATCGATGATCAGCACGATCAACTCCCGGGGGCCGTGCACACCGAAGGCCAGGGTCATTTCGATATCGGCGGTCTTGGAAGGACCGGAGATCAACAAGGCGTTGGTGGGCATGCGCTCCGGCCACTTCTCAGCCTGGATGATTTCACAAAACGAATTGTAAATCTTGTCCGCCTCCAGCACGGCAATGTGCACCGGCGGCACCAGGGACATCAGGCGCGGCTCCTTTTCATCCGGCCACAGTACGATGGCGCCGGTTTCGGCGATGGCGCCGATGGTGGTGGTGATGGCCGCATCGATTTGAAACAACTCATCCTTGAAATCCTCGATCTGACCTTCCCAGGTACAAAGGGCCGGAAGCGCCTGGCGGTCCGCCGGCCAGGCAGCCTCCAGATCCCTGCCCAGATCAGTTCCCGGAGAATAGAGCAGGCGCTTCAGACCGCGCTTGCTGAGAATCGCCTGAAGCTGGTCGATCCAATCCCGGGGGCCGGCCACCTCGATCTGGGTGCGCATGGCGCTCATCAGGGTTGTCAGCCGCTCCAGGCGTTGTGCGCGATCATAGGTCGCAATGGGCAGGCAGGCGGTTGGCGGCAGGTTCGGCGTTTGGTCTGCGGCCTTGTGGAGTCGCTGGAGAATGCGGTCGCGGGCGGCACTACTCATTGGGCACTCCTTTCTCCCGGGTCAGTTGATGCAGGCTTTTAGGCGCGAACTTTGGCCGACTGCGAACCTGGGTCCAGGCCTTGAGGGGTCCCATGGACGGTAATAGATGTCCGATACGCCCGGCCAGCAGGGTGCCCAGCCGGTTCAGGGCCGGATGGCGGTTGGCCAGGGCCCAGGCTTTCCAGGCCATGATTTCCATGGGGTTGCGGCGGTAGCCATGCCCGGGGATTGCGGCTGCGGCTGATGCGTCATAATTTTCGTTACGTACCCGCCGGATGAGGGTCGGAATGGGGATTCGCACCGGGCAGACTTCTTCGCAGGCGTTGCACAGGGTCGAGGCGGTGGCCAGGTCGCCGGCGGCCTGGAGACCTTCGATCTGGGGCGTCAGGATCTCGCCGATGGGGCCGGGGTAGACGAACCCGTAGGCATGTCCGCCCAATCGGGTGTAAACCGGGCAGTGATTCAGACAGGTGCCGCAACGGATGCAATAAAGGGTCTGGCGCAGCTGGGGGTCGGCATAAATCCGTGAACGGCCGTTGTCCAGCAGCACCAGATGGACTTCCAGAGGGCCGTCTTTTTCACCCGGCTTGCGCGGCGAAGTGATCATGTTGAAGTAGGTCGTGATGCGCTGGCCGGTGGCCGAGCCGGTAAGCAGCCGCAGCAGGGGTGGGACCTCTTCCAGCTTTTCCACCACCTTCTCGATGCCCATGACGGCGATGTGCACCGGCGGCACGGTGGTGCACATGCGGCCGTTGCCCTCATTTTCCACCAGACACAGGGTGCCGGTTTCAGCCACGGCAAAGTTCACCCCGCTGAGGCCCACCTCGCCGGCCTGAAATTTTTTTCGCAGGGTGGCGCGGGCGATGCGGTTGAGGGCTTCCACCTCCTCGGTATAGGGGGCTCCGGGGATTTTGGCGTGAAAGGTGCGGGCGATCTGGTCCTTGTTTTTATGCACGGCCGGCACGATGATGTGCGACGGGGTCTCGCCGTCCAGCTGAATGATAAATTCGCCCAGATCGGTCTCCAAGGCTTCAATTTCGTGGCGGGCCAGAAATTTGTTGAGGTGCATTTCCTCGGAAACCATGGATTTGCCTTTGACCAGCCTGGTGGCCTTGTGCCGGCGCAAAATCTCCAGGACAATTTGGTTGGCTTCGTCGGTGGTCTCGGCCCAGTGCACCTGGATGCCGTTTTGGGTGCATTTCTTCTCCAGTTGCTCCAACAGCTGGGGCAGCCGGCTCAAGGCCCGTTCTTTGACGGCGTTGCCATAGCGGCGCAGTTCCGCCAGTTCCATGGCATCGTCGAAGACGGCCTGGCGCTTGACCCGCAGGCCGTCCATGGCCGAACGCAGGTTTTTGCGCAGTTGGCTGTCCTTGAGGGCCTTGGCGATATTCTTTTTGAAATCAAAACGTGCGCGTTCAGCCATTGGTCCGCTCCCATAAAAATTCGGCCAGGTGCTGGGTTTGTATACCCAGGCCGCATTTATCCAAGGCGCCGCTGATGTGCAGCAGGCAGCCGCAGTCCCCCGAGATTACCCGCCGGGCACCCGTCTGAACGATGTCATCGATCTTGTCGCGCACCATGGCAGCCGAGATCAGATGGTGCTTGACCGCAAATGTTCCGCCGAATCCGCAGCACTCATGCTCGCGCTCAAGCTCGGCCAGTTCCACGTTGGCAAGTTGGGCCATCAGGGCCTTGGCATCCTCGATGACCCCCATTTCACGCATGGCATGGCAGGAAGAGTGCCAGGTCACTTTGAGCGGATTTCCTTGATCGATCAGTCGAACTTTGGCGACATCGGCCAAAAATTGGCCCAATTCAAAGACACGGTTTGAAAAACCCCGGGCCTGCTCCTCATCCCGGTCACCGGCAAACAGTTCCGGGTAGTGGTGCTTCATCATGCCGGCGCATGAGCCTGAAGGCACCACGATGGGATAGTCCCGGTTGAAGGTGTGCAATTGCCGGCGCGCCACTTCCCGGGCTTCATCCGGAAAGCCTGAATTGAACGCCGGCTGTCCGCAGCAGGATTGCTTCTGGGGGAACACCACGCGGATTCCTTCGCGCTCCAGCAGCCGTATGGCCGCCAGACCGGCTTGGGGAAAGATCGAGTCGATCACGCAGGTGCCGAAAAAATAGACCTTGTCGGGCTTTGGTGGATACAGCGGCATGGGGATTTTCTCCGGGCAAGGGGTTGTTTGTGTGACCCAGTATACGCACACATGCAGATTGTGTCCAGGAGCAGTTAAAAACAAGGTTACCGACTTAATGAGGCAATCGGTAAATTGATAGCTGACGCGACCCGGACCGTCGGCCGGTAACGCCTCTTTTCGCGATTGTAACGGAACCCGAAAGGTGGAGTATAACTTGTCTGACAGGGATTATCTCAGGTGATGTATTTTAGGAAGAGCCGCGCCGGGGATCGGCGCGGCTCGTATTGGCGGTTAGCGGTGTCCGGCGAGGTAACCTATAACCTCGTGGGGCGGCGGGGGTACCGGCACCGGGATGGGGCCGAGGAAAACGATCCGGGGAGCCAGGGGGTGCGGCTTGGAAACCTGGTGCCGGGGTTGATGAACGGCGGGGCGTGGGGGATTGCGATGACCGTAATCCCTGTGTGCATAGTATTGACCTCCCTGATGGTGCTTCCGGTAATGGTTGTCCCACTTGGTGACATGCTGTTTTTGGTGTCCGTGATCCCACTTGGTGGGGTGATGACCGCCGCGTCCCCTTCTGTCAGCCATGGCCGTGCCTCCGAAGAATGATAGAACAACTGCAAAAACTATAGCGAATTTAAGTGATTTAACCATCATGGTGTCTCCCTCCTTCAAATTTGAACCGCTTGAGTTTGATCCGCGGAATCTTTTCTTTTTCACGGGATTCAATCAGCCTTGCCCGCGGATTTACAGAGAGAGACGAAGGGCCGGCTGAAAAAGTTTACATGTCACATTATTTCTTCCAGGATTTGCACCGCATCCCTTACGAAGCTGACACAGCGGGACCTTTTAATATCGTCAGCGACGAATTTTTGATGACCTTCCGGGGAAAAGATATCCAAACCAATCAGTTGCGGGCAGTTGATCTCCTGATGCAGGCTCTTGAATCGATGGGTGAAACGTTGAATCCGGTCGAACATGTCATTCAAGGCCTGCGGATCCCCGGGATGGGAAAATCCGTGCTTCAGCCCGATGGCCAGATAGGCGCCGCTGACAGCCCCGCACTCACCGCCGTTTCCGGACCCGGCGGCCAGTGCCAGAGAGATCTTTCTGGCCAGATCGATATCCATTTCGAATCCTTCTGCATAGACGCCCAGGACGGCCTGGGAACACCGGAACCCTTCCAAAAATTGTGTAACCGCTTTTTCTGATCTGTTCATAATGCCTCCTTTTGAACCGAATTCATGTTGAATTGTTAATAAGCGTTATATTTCAGTGGTTTAAAACTCGCGGTGAACAACAAAAAAGTTGCCTTCAGTTGTGGGAGCGGTGTCTCGCCGCGATTCTAAGGCAAATCGAGGGATTTATCGCGGCGAGACGCCGCTCCCACAATGCGATTGATCGGTCGATCCATTTACATCGGTTGACATCGTGGCACGATTGTGAGTTACCATTATCCAATCGAAATATTTGTGTCCAACGATATTTTCTGATGATCGTTATCGGAAAATCCGAACGATGAGGTGAGCATGGAACTGCGTCAATTGAAGACCTTTTTGACCGTCTCCCAGCTGTTGAGTTTCAATCGCGCCGCCGGGAGTTTGAATTATGCCCAGTCCACGGTGTCGGCCCAGATCAAGGCCCTGGAGGATGAGTTGGACGTGCCGCTTTTCGACCGATTGGGCAAAAGAGTCGTCCTGACTGAGGCCGGAGAACTCCTGGTACGCTATGCCAGAAAGATTCTCGATATGGAATCGGCCACAATCAGCGAGGTCTCCGGCCGGCAGGAGCCCCATGGGTCCATCGCTATCCGCATTCCCCAGAGTCTGGGCACTTATTACCTGCCCCAGGCGCTGGAGTTGTTTCATCGCAACTTTCCCAAAGTAGGCTTTGATATCAGCAGTTGTGCCGTGGTGCCCCTGCAGCAGGAACTGCGGGCCGGCGTCATCGATGCCGCCTTTCTCCTGGCCGAGTCCATCAATGCTTCCGATCTGCGGGCCGAAGTCCTGGGCTTTACCCAGTTGGTTTTCGTCTGCGCACCCGGGCATCC
>JBNLAV010000062.1:0-10491 GCA_050302315.1 Desulfobacteraceae bacterium | reverse complement strand
GAGGGCTCCAGAGCCAAGGCGTCGATGGCGCCGCCATAGTCCGACTATTGCAAGCCATCGACAACACGGGATCTGGAGTCCTCAGGCCCCCCTCAGCGTTGAAGTCAGTCTTTGGTGTAGTATACTCCTGGAATCCAACTCTTATGCAGCTTGGTCGTCTTCTCATCCAATGCCACCGTCCCATCGATAAACTTGAACAGATGTTTGCCGATGCGGATGCGGTCCTCGTGCGCCAGTTGCTGCCGGGTGATTTTTTCACCGTTCACAAATGTGTGATTGGTGCTCTGCAGGTCCTCGATATAATATTCGGCTTGCGACTTCTCGTCCGTGGCCTTCCTGGTCTCGATCATCGCATGATGGTTGCTGACCATTTTGTCATCCATAAAAATATCCGCATCCGTGCTGCGACCGATGAGCAGGCGATCCTTCTCGATGGGAATGCTCTGGATGGTCAAGCCTTCATGGATGAGGGCTAGTATGGGCATGGGGCCTCTCCTTTTTTCCTTATTTCAAACTCGGACCCATAGTTTACCGACGACGACCGCATTTGTCCACGATGATCTCGATCCGCAGGGATCCCGGTCCTTGAATACAGGTATTGTCGCCCTGAAAAACATTCACCTGTCGTCAGTACGCGATGCCGCGCGGACGTTGCCCATATCCGAACAGGCCTTTGGAGCCGGAAAGGACCCCGCCGCCACCCAACGGAAGGATGGTTATCAACAGGGCTTTTTACAACCGTCCAGTGCCTTGGCCAGTTGGGCGGCCGACTGATATCGCTTGCTCACCCCTTTGGCCAGCATTTTGTGGATGATCCTGTCGACACAGGTGGGAATGTCGGGTACGATCTCGGAAAGCTGCACGTATTCATTGTTGGAAATGGCGTAGAGGATGGCGTTGATGTTATCACCAATAAATGGCTTCTTGCCGGTGAGCAGCTGGTAGAAGACAACGCCCAGCGAGAAGAGATCGGAGCGGCCATCCACCTTCTTTCCGGCGATCTGCTCGGGGGACATGTAACTGGGCGTGCCTAAAATGACGCCGGTTTGGGTCCGCGACGTATCAATCACCCGTGCGATGCCGAAATCGGTGACTTTGATGCGCCCGTCTTCCAGCAGCATGATGTTGCCGGGCTTGATATCCCGGTGCACCACCCCCTGCTGGTGGGCGTAGTCCAAGGCGGCGGTGACATCCGATACATGGGAGATCACCTGCCAGACGGATAGCAGGTGGTCCGGATGGCAGTATCGCGTGAGATTCTCACCGGAGAGCAATTCCATGGCGATATAGGCCCTGTCATGCTCTTCCCCAGCATCATAGATGGAGACGATATTGGGGTGGGAGAGCTTGCCGGCCGCCTCGGCTTCCCGGAAAAAACGCCGCTTGACCTCTTCCAGTTCATGCCCCTCGACCTGTGCATAGTCCAGGGTCTTGATGGCCACCTCACGGTTGATCTTCGGATCCCGCCCGAGATAGACCGTCCCCATGGCGCCGTTGCCCAGCTCCCTCAAAATCTCATAGCGCCCAAAGGTCGGCTTGGCATCGCTATTGTCCATAATCACCGTGGGTTCGCCCGCATTTCTGCCGGTCATGGCCAGGGGGTTGTCGATGGCATTGAGCCGGGCGATGCGCTCTTTGATGTCTTTGAAGTTGCCGCCGGTGCGAATATGCTCATAGACGGCGGCCGCCTTGTTGAACATGCGCTTTCGTTCGAAGTCGAGGCCCAGATTGTAGAGCAGGTTCTTCACCGAACGGTCCTGTACCGGGCACTGCAAGTACTTCTCATAGGCCATGTCGAGCATGCCCTGGCCCTGATAGCTGAGCCCCAGGGTCTTGTTGCTCTCCATCTTCTCCTGCCGGCGCTGGCGGGAGACGAGGGTCAGTTGAACCAGGCAAAACCCCAAACAGGCCTGCAACGTCGGGCCAAAGGGTTTGAGATGGTAGCCATAAGCCATTAATAGTCCTACGCCTAACCCGTACCAGGTGATCACAAATATCAGAAGCAGCGCGCCTCCCAGCCGCATGTTGAGCCGGGGGATGAAAATCGTCAGAAAAAAGGCGAAGTAGATCAGTGCCACCACCTCAAGGGGCAGCGCCCAGGCCGGTCTCGACAACCGCACCCTGGAGAGGATGCGCGCCATCATATGGGCTGTCAACTCCACCTGGGTAACCCCGTTGTGGGTGCCCACTCGGTAAGCCGGCGTCAGTCCGTCGGCCGTGAGCCCCACCAGTACGATACGGTTACGAAATACGGCAGGATCTACGTCTCCTTCGAGAACGTCCGCAAAAGGATAGGTTCTTTCACGCACCCACTGGGGATTGAAATCAGCCGGCGCCCGATAGGCGCCATCGGCCTGGATATCGAGGTGTTTGAATTTCAGGTGCCGCCGTCCCGCCCAATCGCTTTCAATGGAAAGATTGCGCAACCGCCCCGAATGGTGCTTGAGGGCCAGCGATAGCGCCATGGAAGGATAGAGCCGGCCGCCGTACTTTATCAGCAGCGGCGTGTGGCGCACCACCCCGTCCCGATCCGGGGCGACGTTGATGTGGCCGAGCGCACCCGCCTTGCCGGCCAGGATGTCATACGTGGCATAAACCCCATTGGGGACCATTGCATGCTGCCAGATACCGACATCTCCGGTCCCGGCAAACCAATTGCGCTCAGGCGGCGTCTCTGCCTTGGGGCTTTTCATCGAATTGATGATCAGCAGCCCGGAGAGTTTGGCGTCAATCACCTGGCCGGACGCCTCCGGGCTGAATCGGATGGGAAGCACTGAATTCCGGGCGCGCCAAACCGCATCGACCATTCGGGCGTCATGGTTCAACCGCTCCTCTGCCTCGATGAGCATGGATAGCAGTTTTTTCGTGTTCTGTTTTTTTCCTTTCCACTGGGAATCGGCGACCTGTGAGTGGATCGCCTGAATCTCCGCCATCCCCGGACTCACTTCGGGTCGGGTATAGAGCAGGCAGATGCCTTGCCCCTCAGCCTTGGCCTCGGTGAGCAGCCGCACCATCTCCGCCACCCGGTCGCGGGACCAGGGCCAATCGCCGAGCCGATCGATGCTCTGCTGGTCAATGGCCACGATAGCGATGGGCGCATCCGCCGGCGCCCGAAACCGGGTTGACCAGAAATCAAAATGGGCATTCTCCACATGGTCAAACAGAGGAGCCGGCAAGACCATGCAGACCAGGATCAAAACGGTCAACAGGGGAATGTGGAATATTGGGGAGCTGATGATTCTCTTTAGCATGGTCGGCTATGCACAAGTGTTTTTGTCCAGGCGTCTCATCAATGACATTGTCGCCAACGACGACGTCAACTTAACCGTGCCATCATATAAAGATAGCTCCATAAAATCAATATCTTCCGCAAATTTTTAATCGATCGGCGGTGTGAAACCCATGATAAATGCGCCCCAGTGGCGCCCGTTGATGTAAATCGGCAGGGACACTTCACACAGAATCTCACCGGTGTCGCGCATATAGGTCTGCATGAGAAGGGGTTCTGTGTTGTTGGCCCTGCGCTTTTCCGAATTCGTGGTCGCGTAGATGCGTTTGTCCCGGCTGTGCAGCAGGTCGACATCGTAGTCTCCGGTCATAGGCCGGGCGCATTTGGAATGGTGGGTGGGGACATAGCCGTTCACGTCCACGGTCAGGGCATATATGGCCGCCGGCTCGATTTCCAGAAATTGGTCAAAATCCGCCTGCATTGCCTTGTCGAACCGCTCTACATAATTGGTCAGGAATTTTTTCGGATTGGTGTTGGGCACTTCCCGATATTGCCGGTCGAACATCGACACACCTTCATCGACCAATCGGATCATTTTCTCCAGGCTCTGATCCCGAAAATCATGGGCGTGGGCCATAATGGGATCCAGCTTGCCCATGCCGGTGCGGTATCCGGAGACCGCCTGCTGCAGGCTTTCGGTCATCTGGTTCAGGTCGCCGACCGATACGGCCGACGCCGCCATCTCTTGAAAAATGGACTGGGAGAGATCGTTGATCTCCGTCACGCGATTCTGGACTTCCGAGTTATTGGTGGACAGCTCCTCGATGGCGGCGGCGATTTTGACCAACTGGTCGTTGGTCTCCTGAAAGTCCGCAATCATGGTTTCAAAATGAGTGCCGGTGGCCGCGATGACCTGGCTGGCTTCATGGCTGTGATTATTGATTTTATCGGTCTCATCCATGGTCCGCTGAACGGTGTTGACCATGGTATTGATGTTCTCGGTGATCTGTTCGGTGGCCGGCTTGACCCGGCGCGCCAGATTGCGCACCTCTTCGGCGACCACGGCAAATCCCCGGCCATGTTCCCCTGCGCGGGCGGCTTCGATGGTGGCATTCAGCGACAGGAGGTTGGTCTGCTCCGAAATGTTGTTGATGATGGCGATGATCTCCATGATGCTGGAGGAGTTGCGGCTCAACTCGTCCACCACTTCACGAAAGGCGGCCACTGTGGTGTTGATCTCTTCGATCTTGTCGGTCACCTCTTTCAGCTCGGTGAACGAGACACTTGCCTGCTCCAGGTTCTTGCGGGTTTGATCGGACACGTACTGGGTGCTCTTGGAGACTTCGGAAATGGCGGTGTTGGTCTCGCCGCTGGAGCGGTTGACCAGTTCGAGGAGTTCCTTCTGCTGTTGCGTCTTTTCACTGGTATAGCTGACATTGCGGTTGACCTTGGTGGCGTCCACGGCGATTTTGACGCCGAACTGCCGCATCTCTTCCACCATGTCCCGTATCGACGCCCGGAACCGATTATAGCCTTGCGCAACCGCCTGCACCTCCCCGTCTCCACCGATCTCGACCACCGCGGAGAGGTCGGCATGCGCGTCGGAATGGGCTGTAAACAGATCGGACAGACGCTGCATCCGCCGTTGATGGATATGCCGGAATAAAGAGACCAGCACCAGGCATACCAGAGCGGTGGATCCGAACCACATCACGTGCATCACCATAGAAGATGGGCCTGCGGCCTGTCCGGCATCCTGAAAAATCACATATCCAAAGGATGCCATTGGGAATAAAATCATGCCCCAGACAGCATGATAGACTGCGCCGGGTTTGGCTTCAAACCAGCGGCCATAAAGAAAATCAAAAAAGCGGGTTAACTGGGACACGCAACACCTCCGGTTCATGGGTCCATCAATTGAAACAACGCGCCATCTCACTACAAAAGAGTATGGTATCCGATCCAGATGGTATATCGGCCCCAGTCGAAAAAAACTTTAAGGCGCATTGGATGAAGCGGCTGGCTCCGGCGGGGCACGCACGATCTGCATGCGCGGCGGAAGGGTAAGACGGGGTTATGAATCGATGTCCAGGCCCTTGTCTTTCAGTTTCTGATGATAGGCCTTCTCCACGCGCTCTTTCTTTTCATACAACTTTTCGAGGGTTTCGAAGTGCCCATCGATGACCCCCTGGCTCTCATGGATGGCCGGAGAGAGTTCGGCGATGCGGCCGCCGTCCTGCGCCTGGGAGGCCCGCACCATCGATGCGTTGAGTTCGGCCAGCCGCTGCTCCTCCTGCTCGATGGCGGCTTCTGCCTTCTCGATCTCCTGGTTGACCGGTTTCAATTCACGGGAGCGTTCGTTGATCAGGGCCGAACGAATCTGCCGCTGCTCCTTCTTGCTGATCTGCGGTGCCGGTTGCGCCGCCGGCTGCTGCCCCCCGCCTCTTGCACCCGCCCCATCCTCATCCCCCCAGCCGCCTTTGTCCAGAAAGGACTGATAGTCGCCTTCGAACACGGTCACCTCTCCGCGATCGAACACAATCAATCGCTGGGCCAGGGCGTGGAGAAACATCTCGTTGTGGGTCACCATGATCACGGCGCCGTCGAAATTGTCGATGGCCGCCACCAGGGCGTCGCACGATTCCATGTCAAGGTGGTTGGACGGCTCGTCCAGCAGCAACAGGTTTGCCGGCGTGGCCAGCAGTTTTCCCAGCATCACCCGTGCTTTTTCACCGCCGGAAAGCACCGAAATGCGCTTCAGGGCTGCATCGCCTTCAAAGAGCATGGCGCCGCAGATATTGCGGGCTTGCTGTCGATCGATCTCGGCATGGCTGTTGAGGATCTCCTCTTCGACGGTATTGAGGTCGTTGAGGGTCTGTATGTTGGTCTGTTCGTAAAATCCCTGGGTTACGGCCGGATGATAGCTCAGCTGGCCGTTTGCCGGGGTGAGCTGGCCGGCCAGCAGTTTCAGCAGGGTGGTCTTTCCCCGGCCATTGGGGCCCACCACGCAGATCCGGTCTCCGGCATGGATGGAAAAATCCAGGTCGGTAAAAAGCGGCTCGCGTTGCGGATAGGCAAAGGTCAGCTCCTGGACGCCGAGCACATGCTTGCCGCGGAAAGGCAGGCTCCTGAAACTGAATTCCAGATCGCGCATTGATTGGAGCTTGGACTTTTTCTCCAACTTGGCCAGGGTCTTGATCCGGCTCTGCACCATGCCGGCCAGACGCGCTTTGGCCCGAAAGCGGGTAATAAACTGCTCCACTTCCTTGGCCCGCCGCTCATCCTTGAGGCGGGTCTTTTCATAGATCTCTTCATCCTGGGCGATCTGGGAGTAGTATTTTTCCGTATCGCCGGCAATCTTGCGCACCTTCTTGCGATGAATACCCAGGGTATGGGTCACGATGCGGTCCATAAAGCTGCGGTCATGGGTGATGAGCAGCACTTCCCTGGGCCAGGCAAGCAGAAAGCGCTCGATCCATCGAATGGAGGTGATGTCCAGGTAATTGGTGGGCTCGTCGAGCAGAAGCAGGTCCGGCTCCGAGACCAGGACCTTGGCCAGGTTGAGGCGCACCTGAAAACCGCCGGAAAACGCTTCGGGCGGACGCTGCATGTCTTCGTATGAAAAGCCCAGGCCGGCCAGCACCTTTTCAACCTTCCAGTGGTGGTCCTTCTCCGTTTCGGGCAGCCCCAGCATGCCCTCCTGCAGGACACTCTGCTCGGTAAACCGCAACTGCTGCTGAACATGACCGATCCGGTACCCCTTGGGCGAAGTCAGCTGCCCGCCGTCATAGTCCTCATCGCCGATGATGATGCGAAACAGGGTGGTTTTGCCGTGTCCGTTACGGCCCACCAGCCCCACACGCTCCTTGGCGTTGATCTTGAAGCTGATGCCGTCAAACAAGCTTTGGCCCCCAAAGGACTTGGATAAATTTTCCGCTGCAATCATAGGTCACCCGATTTTCTCATCCGGACAGTCCGTGCTCCGCACCCCGGGCAGTGTCCCACATACCGGATCGTCACATTTACCACGGTATGGGAGGTGTATCCAATAACAACGGCCGGGTCAATCCCGACGCATCCACCGATAGAATTTATCCGCGGCATGACGTATTTTTTACGGAGCAGGTCGAAAGCGTTGGTCATCAAGACCCGAGCGGCACAAAAACGCCCTTATCGCCCCCGCCTTCCGCTCAATTTCAAGCTGAAAGTCCTGTGGGCCAATATCGGCGCCTTTCTCAGCCGATATATAATTTTAATGACGCGATCTGATCTACCTTGACGGCAGCAAAAAACGGAAGAAGACGGCAGGAGCGCATGACCGCCTCACAACGGCCGGACGCTGCTCCCGGACACGACACAAAGAAGGTTATATTTTAAAGCGACCCACCATGCCATTGAGCTGTTCGGCCAGCTGGGAGAGCTCTTCGGCGCTTAAACGCACCTGGGAACTGCTGTTGGCCATCTCTCCGGAGGCCTGATTGACTTCGGAAATCGATTCGGTGATCTCACCGGCCACCTGGGAGCTTTGAGCGACGTTTTCGTTCACCTCACCGATGCCGCTGGAGACCTGGGTGATGTTGCCGGCAATCTCCTGGGTGGATACCGACTGCTCCTCCACTGCAGTGGCGATGGTGGAGACAATCTCGTTGACATTGTCGATCACCTGACCGATCTGCTGAATCGATTCCACCGTACTTCCAGTGGAGGACTGGATACCGTCGATCTGCTGTTTGATGTCAAGGGTGGCTTCTGCGGTCTGCTTGGCCAGTTCCTTGATCTCATTGGCCACCACGGCAAAGCCTTTGCCGGCTTCACCTGCCCGGGCTGCCTCAATTGTGGCATTGAGCGCCAGCAGGTTGGTCTGTTCGGATATTTCGGTAATTGCTTCGGTCACCTTTCCGATGGCCTGGGCGGCGCGCCCCAACTCGGACATCTGCTCACCTGCGTTTCTGGTTTGCGCAACGGCCTGTTCCGATATTCCCCTGGCTTTTTCGGCATTCTGTGCAATCTCGTTGATGGTGGCCGTCATCTCCTCGGCGGCCGATGCCACCATGTTGGTGTTGGTTGCCGACTGCTCCATGGCCGCCGAAACAGAGCCCATATTGGTGCTCATCTCTTCGGCGGCAGCGGACACCCTGTCCGATTTACCCGATGTCTGTTCGGCGCTCGCCGACATCTGCTGGGATATGGCCGAAAGCTCGGTGGAAGAAGAGGATAGGGTATCCACCCCTTTGGAGATATCCTTGATCATGTCATGCAGCTTGTCCATGAAGGTATTGAACTTTTCCGCAAGCTGCCCGATCTCATCTTGACTAACCACCGGCAACCGTGTGGTCAGATCGCCTTCACCCTGGGACAGATCGGTCAGGCTGGCCACCACGCCTAGTACGGGCTTTACGATAACGCGGGTGACCAGCAGGGCAACGGCGACAATGGCTGCGAGACCAATGACCGCCACCACCATCGCCACCCATCGCAACGCTCTGACCGGGGCGAAGGCTTCGGCCTCGTCAATCTCGGCCAGGAAAGCCCAGCGCATCCCTTCGAAATCCAGTGGGGTATAGGCCGAAAGCACGGGATTACCGTTATAGTCGATGATAATCTTCTCTTCGGTCTTGCCTTCAAAAGCGGCCCGGGTCGCTGCGGTGTCCACCATACCCTTTTCCGGATGGCGAAATGATGCTCCCACCGAATGTTGCTCCGGATCGAGGTATGAATCCGAACGCATCAGCAGATCACTGCCCACCAGGTAGGTCTCGCCGGTATCGCCCATGCCGGCCCGGGTTTTCATGATGGTGTTGAGCCTGTCGATGGGAAACTGAAATATGAGCACACCCAGCTTTTGATCGTCTCGGTAGATGGGTGAGGCCACGAACCCGGCGGGTGCCTCGTAGGAGGGAAAGTACTGCTTAAAATCGGTAAAAACCACTGTATCAGCCGAGCCGGACGCATTGGCTTTGCGGAATGCTTCGGAAAAGTTGGTGCCGGCATAAGGTCCGTCCAACAACGAGGTGGCATAGTCCAGCTCCTTGAACACCGAATAGACGATCCTGCCCGTTTCCGGATGAACCAGGAAGATATCGTAGTAGCCGAACTTGTCCAAATAGTCACGGACAATGGGATGGTATTGCCCATGGACCTGGCTGTACTGGGATTTGTCCGTGGCACGGTCCAATTTATCTTTGGAACCCAGTGGGTTAGGATTGGCCTGGATGTAATGATATTGGAGGGCCACGGCGTCGTCATCGAGCCGACTGACGATGGCGTCGACGTCCGGTGAATGACCTTCATTTTGGTTGCGGTACTCCGCGCTGAAATCGTTCCGGTAATAACCGGCCAGTTGATTGCGCAAACCGGAAATATCATCGGGACCCATCAAATTCTCGGCTTGAAACGAATCGAAAGCGTGGGAAAAATGGACCATGGCCATGACCATCATATGATCCCTGGAAAGGGTCAGCACCTGATCCTTGATGGTTTGGAGATAGCGCTCCACCTCTCCCTTTTTGACATCCCGCATGCTCTTCATCTGGGCAAAGACCTGATCATTCAGGGCTGTCTCCGCTTTGTGCAGTGCAACTGCGGTCATAACGGTAAACGGAATGATGCCGACGCAAAGAAACGCGATCATTAGCTTGAGTTTGAGACTCAGTCTGGAGAACATTGGTTTACCCCCTGTGAATAAAGAAAAAACTGTATACTACAATAGGGCGTTGGTAGGAGCATTTGAATACGTTCCATAGACAGTGCCAACGGCCACTGGCATCAATCCCCATTTTTCAATTCGGCTTGTTCGAATCAAACTTGAGCTTTTTGGTAGGCTTTTTTCTGCCGGTCGGGACGATACCTCCGGCAGAAAATTGGGTTTTGAGCTGGCTGCGGATTATCCAATGGGATTTGAACCACCACAATATCATATTTGATAATGCATTGGGAAGCCCTGACGGCTCAATGGATCCCTGAGCGCATCAGGAAATGATGGAACCGGTAACGCAGGGATGAGTACAAATGAAATAAGCCGTTCTCCGGCAATGGAGAACGGCTCGATTCAACAAATGGATGAAGCGAAAGGCTCAGGCGGCAGACGGCTTGCGCTCGTGGGCCACCTCCCAATCTTCTACGGCCTCCCCTTTCTCCACCTCTTCCCAACCGGTGATCATGGCCTTGATGTGGGCGAAGATGCTGTGGCCGGTGGTGGTCATGTAAAGATGGACCACAAGAAAGGTCAGGATGGCGAAGGCGCCCATGGTGTTGGCCACGGC
>JBNLAV010000061.1:0-16617 GCA_050302315.1 Desulfobacteraceae bacterium | reverse complement strand
TTTCGGCATCGAAGAGAGCCTCAAGCAGCTCTACATGGATCCGAAAAACCTTGAAACCATCCTGATCCAGCACCAGCGGGTGAGTGATGCCATTCGCCAGCGGGACCCGGACAACGCTTATGAAGCCATGCGCCGGCACATCACCTTTCTCATCAATTTTATGTGCGATGAAAGCCGCATGCTGAAGCAGGTATCGTTGGCTTCGGAGGGGGGAGAGGACGGAGAGCCGGCCCCTGAGGACCGGCACGCTTCATCCGAATTGCCTTCGGTGGAACAAGCGTCTTAACCCCGAATCGCCGAATTCCCGGGGGATGGGGGGGGGCGGTGTCCCGGTTGGGAATTCAATCTTTCCGATTGGTTTTAACGCTTCAATTCAATAAATCACATGCTCTTCTTGACGGCGCAATCGCGCCGTGGCATCGCATGGAGATTTCAGATATCGAACAAGTAATTCTGGAATGCCGAACCAGGGTATGCAGCCATTGTCCGGTATCTGGAATTGCCTGTTCAATATCGTGCGGTTTCCCTAGGCTGTCATTTCAGGGCTTTGGGCGGCTGTTTCGCGCCGGGCGCCAGCCTTATCTTCTTTAACCAATCCGACCACATAGGGGCCTTCCGGGGAAACGGCGACCTTTGGATGGGTCGGCAGAAGGCTGGTGATGGCCGCCTGGACATCATCGATCTTGGTGATTCCGATGGCCTTCAATTCGTCCTCGTCCAGGTAGGGAGAGTACACATAAATATTGGCGGCCTTGGCGAGGGCCTGGTAGGTGGTCTGCAGGCACCATTGATCGATTTTGAAATTCTCGGGCCTGCAGCAGTGGGAGACAAAGTCGTCTGTAGATCGTCCTTCGCGCACCATCTCGCAATATTCCTCGGACCCCAGTCCCTCGCGACATTCGCAGGCGATGATGATTGATCCCCCTTCGCGCAGGCAATCGCTGGCAGCGATGAGGCCTTTGCTGACCTGGTAAAAAGTTGCGTCCAGCGGATAACCGCCGGCCGAGGTGACCACCATGTCGACCGGTTCCGGCATTTCATGGACCGACATGGTGGACACCATCTGACAGCCGGCCTGATGCGCCTTTGTGTGATGGCCGGCAAAAAGGCCGACGAGCTCTCTTTGTTTGTTGATCACCACATTGACGATGAAATCGACGCCGGCCAGCTCCGCAACCTTCTCGCCGGCGGCATGGAACGGATTGCCGTCGAGTTTGCAGTTGGTCACGTTGGGATGGTCGATCATTTTGAAAGAGTGCATGAAGGTCATGGTTTTGTAGCTCGAGATTCCGGGCAACAGGGATTTTCGGCCGCCGGAATATCCGGCATACATGTGAGGTTCGATAAGCCCGGTGAGAATCTTCAAATCGGCATCCAGGTAGTATTTGTTCAGTTCGATGTCCGCGCCATCGATCTCGTCGATTTTGCGCAGGTCTTCGTCTTTTCGGCAATAGTGGTTCTCGATGCGGTAATTGTTCATGATCTCGGCGCCGACCATCGATTCGAGCTCTTCACCCAGGTTGGGACGATGCATGCCGGTGGCGATCAGGATAATAATTTCCTCTCGCGGAATGCCGGCGGATTCAAGGGTGTCCAAAATCGGTGGAAGAATGATTTTATTGGGGACCGGGCGGGTGACATCGGAAATCACCACGCAAGCATTTCTGCGCCCCTTGGCCAGCTCCGATAATGGGGCTGAACCAATGGGATTCTCAATTGCTTTCCGTACCGTTTGCGCAGGGTTTTCAAGCAGGGGGGCCGGGTTGGGGTTGATCACAACGGCACCATCCGGGACTTCGACATCAATTTCCTGCGATCCGCAAAGAATATGGGTTTTCATGGGGGTCCTCCTGAACGAAATTTTTCTGGCCAAGGGCGCTTGTTTACCAATTATGTGTGACCAGTCTGGAAACGCTGGTCCCATCACGTTTATTTAGTGGTAATAAAATATTACCATATCTGAATTGTCAAGAGATAATTGGAGCCACGCGGTCCCATGCACGAAAGTATCAGAAAAAATTAAATAAATTTTAATGTATTATTTTCAAGTTGAATGGCTTCTTTGGAATTGTACTTCAATCTGCCAAGAAAGGTGCTTTTATATTGCCCATTATTTGAATGTTTGCCTCCTGACTTTGAGGCCTTTAGGCTGTTGGTGGGTAGTTGATCCGCCCTCAAAAAAATTTTTATTGTACTTAATATTCAAGCTTAGTCGGCACAATTGAAATTTAATAGAATAATAGGTGGTTGTGCGGTGTGATCACTTCCAATGCAGGCTGAATGGCGTGCGCTGTCTGGAAACAAAACTTACCTGTTGGCGGCCATGAGATTATATTTGCAAATAACATACTGAATTAAAATTAAAAACTGTATCTCCTCATGGATGGTTGACAGCTTGGGCCTTGATTCACAACGATGCACAGAAATGGTATGAAAAAAGCAACTTTCAGTGCAGAAGGGGAGGGGACGTGCAGGAAGTCACAAATCTGAATCGGCTGTTCCGGTATAGAGCGGAACAGGTATCCACTATCGTGACGGAGGTCGACGATGTCGAGGACGCGATCGCTTACGCGCTGGACATCTGCAATCAAAAAGAGGCCTGTGCGCTTCTGCCGTCCGGATGCGAACTCGATATCTCCGAAAGCGCTCAGTCACTGTGCGATGGCAAGCCCGCCAAGCTGATCGCGGCTCCCGATTTGAGCCGGCATCACTGGGACCGGCTCGTGGCCGGTTGTGAAAGGGAGGGCATTGGAACGATCAGGGACGGACTTCGGAACCATCTCGGCGGGATCGACATCGGCATCAGTTGGGCCCAATTTGGTATTGCCGAAACCGGTACGCTGGTCATCGACTCGACCGATGAAGATCTGCGCCTGGCGACCATGGTGAGTGAAATCCACATCGCCTTCCTGCCGGTATCCGGGATCGTCGAAAGTGCCGCCGACCTCGCTCACCAGCTTCAAGATCAAATGAAAAACGATGACCACTATCTGGCCATGGTGACCGGGGCCAGCAGAACCGCCGACATCGAGCGAGTTTTGGCGCTGGGAGTCCACGGCCCCCTCGAGCTGCACATTGTTCTGATAAAGGAGCCCCATGTCTGATCGCAGTAAAATGAAGAATTATCAGAAAGAAGTACGTGTGGCACTGGGGAATGATTTCCTGCGCAATGCAATGGATAAATTTGCTATCGCCTATCGTGCAGCGCGGGAGAAGGCCTTCGAAGGCCTCGACCGGGACCGCCTTATCGACGACGTGGTGCGGCGTAAAGACGAAGCCATCTCCCACATGGACGAACTCCTTGCGCAATTCAAGGATGTGGCCCGGCGGAAAGGCATATTCGTTCATCTCGCCAGAGATGCCCAGCACGCCAATGAGATCATTGCCACTATCGCCCAGATGACCAACTCCCGCAAAATCGTAAAATCCAAATCCATGACGGCTGAAGAGACGCTCCTCAACCACTACCTGGAGCTCAAGGGGTGCGAAGTGACCGAAACCGATCTGGGGGAGTGGATCATCCAGTTGCGAGGTGAGGGGCCCTCTCACATGGTGATGCCGGCCATCCACCTCTCCCGATGCCAGGTATCGGACCTGTTTACCGATGTCACCGGCAACCGGCAGGACGACAATATCGAGAAACTGGTCAAGGTGGCGCGCCGGGAACTGCGTCGCAAATTCATAGAAGCCGATATGGGCATCACGGGGGCCAACTTCGCCATTGCCGATACAGCCACCATCGGCCTGGCGACCAACGAGGGCAACGCCCGATTGGTGACCACCCTGCCGAGGGTGCATGTCGCCCTGGTGGGTTTGGATAAGCTGGTGCCCACCTTGACGGACGCCCAGGCCATTTTACGCGTTTTACCCCGAAACGCCACCGGACAGAACCTCACCTCCTACATCACCTGGATTACCGGAACACCGCTCTGGAAAGGGGATGCGGACCAGCCCAAAGAGCTGCACATCGTTTTCCTGGACAACGGCCGAAGGGCGCTGGCAAAGGATACCGCCTTCAGCCAGGTGCTGCGCTGCGTACGCTGCGGAGCGTGTGCCAACGTTTGTCCGGTCTACCGAATGGTGGGCGGCCACTCCATGGGGCACATATATATAGGTGCCATCGGATTGATCCTGACCTATTTTTTTCACGGCCGCCATGAGGCGAGGAATCTGATACAGAATTGCATCAACTGCGGGGCCTGCAAGGATGTGTGCGCTGCGGGCATCGATCTGCCCGGTTTGATCAAACAGGTGCACGCCAAGATCCTCAATGAAGAAGGTCACCCGCTCAAATCCACGCTGCTCTCCAAGGTGCTGCGCAGCCGCAAGCTGTTCCATACTTTGTTGCGGTACGCACAAAAAGCCCAGCAGCCCATCGCGGATGAACAAGGATACCTGCGCCACCTGCCGCATATCTTTTCCAAAGAGCATGGGTTTCGGCAACTGCCTGCCATAGATGCCAAACCTTTTCGGGAACGTTGGCCGGCGCTTCGCCGACCAGTGGACCAGCCCAGATACCGCGTCGCTCTTTTCAGCGGCTGCGTTCAGGACTTTGTCTATCCGGAACAGCTGACGGCGGCCGTCGATATGCTGGCGCGGCAAGCGGTCCTGGTGCATTTCCCAATGGAGCAGTCGTGCTGCGGGCTGCCCGTACAAATGATGGGCGAGCCGGCGGCGGCCGAGCAGGTGGCGGCCCAGAATGTCATGGCCATGTCGGCCGGTCAGGTGGATTTCGTGATCACACTTTGCGCCTCGTGTGCCTCGCACTTGAAGCACGCCTATCCCAAGCTGCTCGCGAAGCGCCCCTCTCTGGCGCTGAAGGCACGACAGATGGCAAGCAAGGTCCTGCCGTTCAGCAGCTTCTGCCACGATGTGCTGGAGATGGATGCATCCCTCTTCGATCGCGCCGACACCAAAACCACCTATCATGCCCCCTGCCACTTGTGTCGTGGGCTCGGTGTGAAAACGGCCCCCCGCGAATTGATCCAAAGATCGGGATACCCGTTCACCCCGGCCGCCGAGGAAGAGACCTGTTGCGGGTTTGGCGGCACCTATTCCGCCAATTTTCCATCCATTTCAGCCGAAATTTTGGCCAGGAAGCTGGACGATGTCGAAGCCACGGGGGCCGATATTCTGGTGACCGAGTGCCCTGGCTGTATCATGCAACTGCGGGGCGGCGCCGTTAGGCGCGGTATGGATCTGGAGGTGATCCACCTCTCCGAGGCCATGCGCCGCACCTTGAAAGCAACCTGATCCCCGCATGGATAGCGCCTGATGTTTTCATCGGTCGCATTGATGCTCAAGCGATTTGATTGGATTGTACTTTTACCTGACGCACTTGCGCCTTCCGTTCCGGTTCGTCTCCTCATGTTTCCTTGCTTATTGAAATCGCTGCTGTCTCCCAAGTAAACCTCTGTGTCGATACAAATGCATTGGCTGTTGGTATGGTTATTGCTGGCAATGTACCAAAGGTCTTACCAATCGTGGTATCGGTAAGAGGGCAAGGATCGAAAAATAGACAATAAGAACAGTGGACTAAGTTCATAATCACTCAATCGGTGCGGTGCAGGTACAAATTTAAAGTTGACGAATTCGAAAAACCAGTGTAGTCGTATTGGTCGTACCATAGGACCTATGTAGGGTCGTGGTCCAGGTCGAACGTCGAACCGCTGGTTAGAATTCAGATGATTGAAAGGGGCGAAAAGCGACTAATGCGAAGGGTTGGAAACGCCGGAACAATAAAAGACGGAAGCGCAAAGCTTATCGGCGCGTTGTTGGCGCTGGTATGGATCACCATTATCGGGCACGGCGATGCCATGGCGGCGTGGCGTATCGACGGCGCGCGTTTCATGCAATCGGTTCATGCCGATACGGCCTGCACGGAATGCCACTCTGACATCGAGGACGCGGTACGGCATCCCGAACCGGCCAATGTCACTAAAAAAATGGAGGATTTCTTCAATCCGGAGGACAAGTGTCTTGCATGTCACGATGATGTGCAGGGCCAGATCGAAGATGATGCCGAGCACGGCGGCGAAGAGGTAACCGACGTCGAGGTGTTCCTCAATTGTATCGAATGCCACGATCCTCATTATGAAGGCGCTCCTGATGAGGTGTCGGCGGCAGATGCCGCGGAGATCTCAGAGGACAACGCCTCCTGCATGAACTGCCACGAGACGGTTGCGGCCGACGATCCCGAAGCGGTGCAAAAAAATCGCGAATTCTGTTTCGCCTGCCATGCGGTGGGCAAGCAGATGCCGGCCAGCGTACCGGTGATGGACCCGGAGCAGCTGGCCGCGTCCCCGCACGCTGAACTGGACTGCCTCACCTGCCATCCCGGTTCTGTCCAATACGAACATCACAACCAGACCGTCGCGGATTGCGCCCGGTGCCACCAGCCCCATGAGGAGTCGGTCGCCCATGAAGCCCACACCGGTGTTTCATGCCAGGCCTGTCACCTGGGCCATGTGGCCCCTGCACGGGATGAAAAGACCAATGTCGTGGTCTGGGAGCGCGCTTTCCTGCCGGGCACCGTTTCGACGCTGCACAACCTGACCAAGCCCGACGGTGAGGGGTGTGCGCGATGCCATTTCGACGGGAACGATATCGGAGCGGCCGCCATGATTCTGCCGCCCAAGAGCGTCTTGTGCATGCCCTGTCATACGGCGACGTTCACAGCCGGAGATACCACCACTGTGGTCTCATTGGCCATTTTCGCCATTGGTATGCTGGGCTTTATGACCCTTTGGTTTTCAGGCAGCTTCGCCGGCGGCGTCTCCGGAGGATTGATCGGCAATGCGACCGGAGCCGTCCGCAACGCTGCGAGCACACTCTTTTCCGCCAAGTTCGGCACGATCTTGAAAACCCTTTGGTACGATGTCTTGTTGCAGCGCCGCCTCTATGCCCGCTCCCCGAAACGCTGGGCGATCCACGCTTTGATCTTCTGGCCGTTCGTGATTCGCTTTTTCTGGGGGCTCATCGCGCTGATCACCACCAACTGGGCGAAAGACCTGCCGTTGGTGTGGACGCTGATCAACAAGAACCACCCGGTCACCGCCTTTGTCTTCGATCTGACAGGGCTCCTGCTCGTCGCGGGCATTGTAATGGCTTACGTGCGCGGCAGCGAAGAGGACAAAACCCGCACCGCCGGATTGCCCTCCCAGGACAGGCTGGCACTGGCGCTGATCGGTGGAATTGCCGTGATCGGATTCGTGCTGGAAGGGATGCGCATCGCACTGACAGGGGCCGAAGGAGCGGCGGCCTTCGCCTTTATCGGATATGCCCTGAGCAAACTGTTCATCACCATGGAAGGTTTGAGCGAGGTATACGGCTATTTCTGGTACCTGCACGCCATCCTGACAGGGGCCTTTGTCGCTTACTTGCCGTTCAGTCGCATGATGCACATCATCATGTCGCCGGTGGTGATGGCCATGAACGCCGTTACAAAAGAGGAGCACCATTAACAGGACCATCCAAACTTACGGAAATGATGAAAATAAACGCCTTTAGGAGGAAACAAAACATGGACGACAATATCAAAAAAGCCCTCATCGATATCGTGGGGGAGGACAACCTGACTGACCGGCTTATCGACATGGTGTCCTACTCCTATGACTCGTCGGAACACAGCCATCGACCCGATTGTGCTGTGTGGGCCACCACCACTGAGCAGGTTTCCCAAATTCTAAAGCTGGCCAATGAAAACCGTATTCCGGTGATCCCCCGCGGAGCCGGCACCGGTCTGTCCGGTATGGCCGTGCCCGTCAAAGGCGGTATTGTGCTCGATTTGAACCGCATGAACACGATCAAACAGATCAGCATCGAAGACCGTTTCGCCGTTGTCGAGCCCGGTGTGGTCTACGCCGATCTGGATAAAGCCCTGGCACCCAGCGGTTTCTGTTTCCCGCCCGATCCGGGCAGCGGCACCGTGTGTACCCTCGGCGGCAATGTGGCCACCAATGCCGGCGGTGTAAAAGGCGCCAAATACGGCACCACCCGTGATTATGTCCTGGGCCTGGAAGTGGTCCTGGCCGACGGCCGCGTCATGCGAACGGGGGCCTCCACCATCAAGTGCGTTTCCGGTTTCGACCTGACCCGTTTGATGGTCGGCTCCGAAGGCAGTCTGGGCGTGGTGACCGAGATCACCCTGAAGATCAATCCCCGGCCCACGGCCAGCAGCACCGCTGTCGCGACCTTCGAAAAACTGGAAGATGCCGGCAAGGCCGTAACCGAAATCATGTCTTCGGGCATCATCCCCGCGGTGATGGAGATCATGGACCGCCCCACCATCCAGGCGATCAACCAGAACACCGATCTGGGGTTGCCGGAAGTGGACGCCATGCTCCTGGTGGAAACCGACGGGTATACCCAGGCCGAGACCGACTACCAGCTTGAAAAGGTGATCGGGGTCTTCAACGCCAACAACCCGCTGGAAGTGAAGAAAGCCTCTTCCAAAGAGGAATCCCTGGACCTGTGGAAGGCGCGTAAATCAGCGTACGCCGTACTGGCCCGTATCCAGACCCACTTCGTCCTCGAAGACGTCACCGTGCCCATGGGCAAAATCGCCGACCTGTTGCGCGGCATCGGCGAAATTTCAGAAAAGTATAAACTGCAGATCGCCACCTTCGGCCATGCCGGCGACGGTAACCTGCACCCGCAGATCCTCTACGATGGGTACAACCCCGAAGAGGTGGAGCGTGTGGAAAAGGCCGTGGCCGATCTGTTTAAACTCTCGGTCGATCTGAACGGCACCCTGACCGGTGAACACGGCATCGGTATCGCCAAGGCGCCTTACATGACGCTGGAACACGATGAAGTGGAAATGGACGCCATGCGGATGGTCAAAAACGCATTCGACCCCAACAATATCTTAAATCCCGGCAAAATGGCCCTGGAGGTGAACTAACATGGAAGCCAAATATGATTTTGAAAAAAAATACCGCAATCAGATTCTGCAATGCTCGCGCTGCGGATATTGCCAAGCCGTTTGTCCGGTATACGGCGCCACCATGCGACCGGCATTCAATGCCCGCGGCAAAATGCTGCTGCTTAAAGAGGTCATGGACGGCAAGATCGATCTGAACGAGGACATGATCGACACCCTGTTTCAGTGCACCACTTGCGCAGCCTGCCACGAGAACTGTCCCTCGGGCGTCAACGTACCCGAAATCATCAAGCAGGCCCGCAAGGACATGGTCAACATCGGTTCCTGTCATCCGGCCTTCACCGGCATGAATGAAGTGCTCCAGAAGCACACCAACATCTATGCCGAAGATGAGCCCGAGGATTTCGACCGCGAGCGCAACCAGCAGGCCGAA
Organism: Desulfobacteraceae bacterium; assembly: GCA_050302315.1. Lineage (GTDB taxonomy): Bacteria > Desulfobacterota > Desulfobacteria > Desulfobacterales > Desulfosarcinaceae > JARRKU01. The sequence continues at coordinate 7,300 of JBNLAV010000061.1, read as the reverse complement.
TATGTCTATTTCATCGGCTGCGTCGGCCAATACCGCGAAGACGAAGCCACCGAGGCCACCCTGGACCTGCTCGACCGCCTGGATGTGGATTACACCCTGATCGACGAAGTATGCTGCAGCGGCGTTCTCGAGGATGTGGGCCACAAGCTCAACGGCAACCTGGCCGCAAAGAACATCGAGGCCATTCTGGCCACCGGCGCCAATACCATCATCACCGGCTGCCCGTACTGTTACCGCACCTTCAAGAACAAAGACGAATATGCCGAGCTGAGGGATAAGGGGTTGAACCTGGTCCATATCTCCCAGTTCCTGAAGGATTTCGATCTGGGCGTCACCACGGATCTGAAGGTCACCTATCATGACCCTTGCGACCTGGGGCGCCACTGCGGTATCTACGAAGAGCCCCGCGAGACCCTGCGCAAGATCGCTCCCAATTTTACCGAGCTTGCCCACAACCACGCTACCTCGCTCTGCTGCGGCAGCGGCGGCGGCGCGCGCGGCGCCTATGCCAAGAACTCTTTGGCCATGGCCAAACGCCGCCTGGCGGAAGCTCTGGATATCGAAGCCGATGTGTTGGTCACCGAATGCAACTCCTGCGTGCACAACCTGTCCAATGCCAAGCTGCGCAAAGACAAGATTCGGATCTGCAACACCACCGAGTTTATCAATGAATTGATGGAAGACGCCGAATAACCCTTATTATAACTACAGCATTCAACGAGGAGGAAACAACATGGACATTCAGGGTTACAACATGCCCGAAGACCTGCTTTACGAGAAAAATCACTACTGGATCAAACAAGAAGGCGACCTGCTGGTCATGGGCATGGATGATTTCGCCCAGAAGCTGGCCGGGGAGATCGTGTACGTACAGCTTCCCGAAGACGGCAAAAAGGTCAAAGCCGGCAAGAAGTTCGCCAAGGTCGAATCCGGTAAATGGCTGGGTAAGGTCTATGCCCCGGTGAACGGCGTTATCGATTCGGTTAATGAAGAATTGGAAGAAAATCCGGGCCTCATTAACGAAGATTGCTATGGCAAAGGTTGGATGTACAAGATCAAACCCAATGATCCCGGCGATATGGGCGACCTGATCAAAGGCGCGGATGCCATCGAAGCCTGGATTAACGAAGAAGCGGAAAAATATGCCGAAGAATAAAGCCAACGCACGATACAGCATGCAGCAATGCATGCAGATGGCCGCATGCACCAACTGCCAGTCCTGTGCCGATGTTTGTCCGGCGGTGAAGGCCGCCGGCGACGGCCAGCTCTCGGCATTGCACCGCATGAAAGGCCTGCAGCAGATCCTCAAGAGCCGCAGCGGCGGTATTCTGTCCAGGCTGTTTGGCGCCAAACCGTTGACCGACGAACAGTGGAAGGCCTATTCCGAGACGGTTTACCGCTGCACCCTGTGCGGAAACTGCCAGGAGGTCTGCCCGGTGGGGATCCACCTCAAGGACCTGTGGCTCTCTTTGCGGGAAGACCTGGTGGACACCAAACACTTCCCCAAAAAGATCAATATGATCAAGAACAACCTGGAGTCGAGCCGCAACGTCTTCGACGAGGACAACGAAGAGCGCGCGGAGTGGGTCGAGGACATGGACGATCCGCCCGACGATCTATTTGTCAAAGACGAAGCCGAGGTGGTCTACTTCACCGGTTGCACGGCGGCCTACTTCCCCGTGGCCCAGAAGATTCCCCTGGCGCTGGCCGATATTCTGGTCAAAGCGGATATCGACTTCACGCTGATGGGAGAAGACGAATGGTGCTGCGGATTTCCGCTGCTGGGCGCCGGGCTCAAGGATCTGTTCAAGGAGTTTGCCGAACATAACATCGAAGCCGTTCTGGAAAAAGGGGCCAGGGAAGTTGTTTTCGCCTGCCCCTCCTGCTATGAGATGTGGAAAGAGCACTATCCGTACAAGCAGAACGGCCTTACGATCTATCACAGCACCCAGTACCTGGAGAAACTGATCCAGGCCGGCAGCGTGCCGTTTGGCAACCTGGAAATGACCGTCACCTACCACGACCCGTGCGATCTGGGCCGCGGCGCCAGGGAGTTTGATGCCCCACGGCAGGTGATTCAATCGATTCCGGGTGTCAAGTTAGTGGAATTGCCCAACAATCGGGAGAACTGCAATTGTTGCGGCGGCGGCGGAAACCTCGAGATGGTCGATGCCGAACTGTCGGCCGGTATTGCCAAGAACAAGGTTGAAGAGGCCGTATCCACCGGCGCGGACACTATCGTGACGTCGTGTCAGCAATGTGTTCGCACCATGTTGACCTATGCCAAGCGCAACAAGGTTCCCATTGACGTACTGGATATTACCCAGCTCGTACACCGGGCCTTAAAGTAGAGGAACAATCGTCCCGGCCCGGCAACGCATCCCTTTGACGGCGGTGCAGGAGCGGCGCATTCCGCTCCTGCACCGCCTGGATGCTTTCAGCGGCAAAGGTGCGGCGCGGGCCGATCTCCTCTAAACAGTACAGGATATCGTTGTGGGATTTCATAACCGCATTCAAGTGAGAATGGACCATGATCAGGCGCTGGTGTCAACGGCGTCGGGAAGCTTTCACGTGTGCCGGCGCAACAGTGTCAATGCGATCTCCAGTTGTCCCATGCATCTGGTTGTGGGAGCCCTGGGGGCTTGTATCATGCTGACCTTGAATGCTGTTGCGCAGCACAAGGGGATCGATATGGGGGATTCCGGCGTCTGTCTGGATTATGCTCATTCCAAGAGCGGTGAAACGCGGTTTCTGGTGGATCTCAAATTGGACAGCCGCCTTTCGGACCGTGAGCGCAAAATTCTTTTTCACTCGGCACGCATCTGCGACGTGGGAAAGGTTCTGAAAGGGGATGTCGCGATAGATTACCGGTTACTGGACGACGCCCTGGCGGGGACAACCGAAACAAAAGAGATGGCCCAAGGCCGATGACTGTAGGAGCGGCTTTCAGCCGCGAATGGAATGGCGAATGTGCTGACGATGGTAAAGCAGATTGATCGCGGCTGTAAGCCGCTCCTACAATTTGAAATATTTTTCTGAAACTCAACATAGACGCAGCAACATGACAACCTGGCGATTACTCGATACCCCCCCTATGTCCGCGGCGGATAATATGGCCCTGGACGAAACCCTGCTTGAACTCAAAGGTGAGGGGCGCACTCCCAACACCATCCGTTTTTTACAGTTCACACCGCGCACCGTTCTGGTGGGTTATCATCAATCGGTACAGGAAGAGATCCGTCTGGCGTATTGCCGGGAGCAGGGGATTGATATCAATCGCCGCATCACCGGCGGCGGGGCCATCTTTTTCGATGAGAACCAGTTGGGTTGGGAAATCTATTGCGACAAGCGGTTCTTCGACATCGTCATTCCCAACAACCGGCTGTTCAAGGCGCTGTGCACCCCGGTGGCAACCGCCCTGGGGAAACTCGGGCTGGAGGCCGAGTTCCGTCCGCGCAACGATATTGAGATTAACGGTCGCAAAATTTCCGGCACCGGCGGTACCGAATCCCAGGATGCTTTCATGTTTCAGGGCACCATGCTGGTGGATTTCGATGTGGACACCATGCTGCGCGCCCTTCGCATCCCGGTGGAAAAGCTCAAGGCCAAAGAGATCGATTCGGTCAAGGACCGCGTCACCTGTCTCAAATGGGAACTGGGATACACCCCGTCACTGGAAGATATCAAAGCGTCCATCATCCATGGTTTCGAGAAACATCTTGAGATCACCCTGGAGCCGGGCGGTCTGACCGCCGAAGAACAGCACCTTTTCGAGCGCAAACGCCAGCGTTACCACACCTGGGAGTGGGTCGACCGCGTCAAACCCAAATTTCAAAGGCGCGAGGCCGTGCAATCTTCCTACAAGTCGGAAGCCGGCATGGTGCGCTACACCCTCGTGGTCAACCTGGCCCAACGCCGGATAAAGGATATTTACATTACCGGAGATTTTCTATCCTTTCCCGGCAGGGCGCTCTATGACCTGGAATCGAGCCTGCGGGGCATGACCCTGGACCGCGATCAATTGGTACAAATCATTACCCGCCATTTCGACGAAGGCCGCATCACCATTCCCGGAATGGCCGTCGCGAATTTTGTCAAACCGCTGGAGCAGGCCCTTGAGAAGATCGAGATTACCAAATTCGGCATCGACCTGGAGCATGCCAACCTGATATCCGTCGCCAACGGCTCTTTTGAAGAGATTCTGCGAAAAGACCCGTCGGTGCTGCTGCTGCCCTATTGCGCAAAGCTGACCGATTGCGAACTGCGGTATGAAAAAGTCTGCAAGACCTGCGGTCAGGATGAGTGTACCATCGGGCCTGCCTGGACCATGGGATTGAAGCGCAAGATGAAAGTGGTGACGGTGACCAGTTTCGAAGATCTCTGGGCGGAGCTGAACAAGATGAAGGCCAAGGGCGTACAGTCGTACATCGGCTGTTGCTGTCAACCTTTTTACGCCAAGCATTTGGATGATTTTATCCGCAGTGGCATGCCGGGCCTGTTGCTCGATATCGACAACACCACCTGCTACGATCTGGACCAGGCCAGAGAGGCCTATGCCGGGAAATTTGAGAGCCAGACCGAGTTGAACCTGGACTTGCTGGAGACGGTGCTCAATGCAAGCGCTGCATTGAAGGAAGACGAAGGAGGCGCCTGATGCATGAGCAGCCGTGCGATGTTTTGGTGGTGGGTGCCGGACCGGCCGGAGCGGTTGCGGCGCGCGCTGCAGCCAAGAGAGGCGCCAAAGTCCTGCTGGTTGAACGGCGGGTCACCGTCGGCGTACCGGTTCAGTGCGCGGAGTATATCCCCGCAATGCTGATGGGAAAGGTCGGTTTGGGGCGTCAGTTTGTGGCCCAATCCGTCAAAGGGATGAAAACCTTCAGACCCGATGCGTCCGAAACCGTGACCCGGGCGCCGGGCTATATTATCCACCGCGATCGGTTCGATCAGGCCCTGGTCCGTGCTGCCCAAGAGGAAGGGGCTGTCCTTTTGACCGCCACCCGCGCCATGGAACGGTGGGAATCGGGTGCCGTGATTCTCAAGCAAAAAAACGGCCGGTATATCAAAATTCAGCCGCGCATCATCATCGGCGCCGACGGTCCCCGTTCGACCGTGGGCCGCTGGGTCGGTTCGGTGAACCGCCATCTGTTGCCAGGGGCGCAGATGACGTTGGAACTGAGCCGCCCCCTGGACCACACCGAAGTTTATTTCCACCCCGATATCTATGCCGGATATGGGTGGCTTTTCCCCAAAGGCAGGTTCGCCAACGTCGGGTTGGGACTGAAGCGAAACGGCCGGCAAGCGGGCCGCATCAGAGGGATTCTGGAAAAATTCGTGGGCGACCTGGCATCAAAAAATAAAATCATTGGCAATCCCGTGGGATATGCGGCCGGTTGGATTCCAGCCGAACCGGTTCGACGGACGGTCTACGGTTGCATCGCGCTGGTGGGAGATGCAGCGGGCCATACCCACCCCATTACCGGTGCCGGTATATTTGCCGCCGTCGTAGGGGGCAAAATGGCCGGTAAATGGGCCGGGCGCGCCATCGGTGAAAACGACCTCGGCTTGCTGAGCCGATATGACGACGAGTGGCAGGATCTTATGGCGGACACCCTGGACCGGGCGCATCGGCGCCGTCGCCACATGGAAGAGAATTGGGACGATTTCGACGCCACCGTGCGCAAATGCTGGGTGGCCTACCGTGACTACTATGCATGATACCGAACAACGACTGACCACTGCGCGTGAGCTCTCCTGGCAGCACATGGGAAAGCGCATTACCTTTTTCCTGCCGGGGATGTTTAGACTCAACGGGCACACCGGCCGCTACCCGGCGCTCTCCATCACCGGAGATGAATGTTCCCTGCAGTGCGACCACTGTCAGGGCAAGATCCTGTCCGGTATGGTCTCTACGACCACTCCGGAGAAGCTGGTGTCCAAATGCCGGGACCTTGAGCAACAGGGCCACCTGGGAGTGCTGCTCAGCGGCGGTTGCGGTCCGGATGGGACGATGCCGTGGGATGAATTCATTCCGGCCATTGAGAGCATCAAGGAGCAGACCGATCTGTTCGTCTCTGTCCACTGCGGCCTTGTGGACAAAGGGACCGCCCGCCGGCTCAAGCAGGCCGGCGCCGATCAGGCCCTGATCGATGTGATCGGCGACGATACCACCTTCCAGACCATCTACCATGTCCCGTTCGGGGTCGAGCGCATCGAAACGGCCATGGAGGCGCTGGCCGCCGCCCGGATACCCATGGTGCCGCACATTGTTTGCGGCATCGGCTACGGCCATATTCGGGGAGAGTACAAAGCCGTGGAAATGGTATCGAGGTTCGAGATCGCCCAGTTGGTCATTGTTTCTCTGATGCGCATTCCAGGCACCCCTACGGCCCGTGCCGTACCGCCCGAGCCGGAAAAGGTGGCGGATATTATCGCCGAGGCGAGAATCCGGATGCCGGACACGCTGATGAGTCTGGGGTGCGCCCGCCAGCGGGGCAGCAGCCGGCTTGAAGAACTGGCCATAGACGCCGGCATCAATCGCATGGCGCTGCCATCCGAAGAGGCGCTGGCCAAGGCCAAGGCGTACGATCTGGAAATCGCGTATCAGCCGACCTGCTGTTCGGTGACCGGGACGCACATGACGGAGAGTTGGCATTGATACCTGGATTCAAAGTTCAAAGTTCAGAGTTCGAGGTTTGAGACAGATGCCTTGAGCCGAAATAACAGGCCCAAAGGAGATATGGGTATGGAAAACACAACCAATGAAATTCAAGAGAGTCCTGAATACCTGCGGATGAGCCTGGCTGCCGCCATGACCCTGGGGTTTAAGCCCGGGATTTTTTATCGCGGTGCCAAGCTCTACTGCATCAACCTGCTGTTGAACTACAACAACGGCTGCGCCGCCCGGTGCGCCTATTGCGGTCTTTCCCACAAACGCAAGGGGGAATACGGCGAAAAAAGCTTCATTCGGGTGACCTGGCCCAACTATGCGCTGGACGATATCATCGAACGCATCACCCAACGACAGGACCGGGTCAAGCGCATCTGCATCTCCATGATCACCAACAAACGGTCCATCGCCGATACGCGCAATATCTGCGAGCGGTTGCGCTCGAGCTTCGATATACCGGTGTCGCTGCTGGTCTCGCCCACCATCGTCACTCGGGAGGATCTGGCATCCTTCAAAGCGGCCGGAGCCGACAAAGTCGGCGTGGCCCTGGATCTGGCGACACCGGAGCTTTTCGAGAAATACCGCGGTAAAGGTGTGGGGGGGCCCCATGAGTGGAACCGGTACATGGAAACA
>JBNLAV010000060.1:0-11274 GCA_050302315.1 Desulfobacteraceae bacterium | reverse complement strand
CTTATACGGCCCTGAAGGGGCCAATGATTATAGCCCCGGGTGTCAACCCGGGGTTCATATGATAAATAAAATCAACTCCGAAGGAGTGACAGAAGAAACCATGGCAAGCACGCTTACAAATTTATTGGTTCATATCGTATTTATGATCTTGCGGCACATGGACTACGGCTGCGCGCTCTCCGGCTTGGATTTCAGCCCCTAAGGCTTTTTAAACACTGAGGTCAGGGGGCGGACCGGCGCACGTTGGGCAAGGGTGGCAAGCAACCGTTAGATGCAGCGGAGGATCAGCGGGCCCTAAGCTGTTTGAGCGCAGCGAGTTTGCGGCCCGCCCGTAGCGCATCTTACGGTTGCTTGCCATTCTTGCCCGTGCGCCGGGTTGGCCGGCCTCAAAGACCGGCTCTAACGTTCGTTACCTTGTTTGGGGTTATAGGTCCGTTTTTATATGCCTGCTAATGCTTGGGTCAGAATCAAAAACGGAAACACGGTTGCCATATGCGACGACCGTGTTTCCGTTGATGGTTTCTGCTGATTTTAAATTTCGATCTAAATGTCGAACAGCTTCTCCGCCTGCTGGAAGCTGTTGTCGATTTGGGATTTGATGTCTTTACGGCTGGTTTTGAAGACTTTGGCCCAACTCTGGAGCGCCTTGCGACCCTCATCCGGAATGATGCCGGACTGATCCAGCGCTTTCATGGTCATGTTTTCGAATTGATCCTGCAGCAGCACCATGGATTCATAAATGTTGTTGAATGTGGTTTGGTTAAACTCGATCATCTGTTTGACCATCACTTTTTGATCCATTGGATTCCCCCCTCTCAAAATGTTTATTTGGTTTTCTTCTCATTGTCGGCGGCCGGGTCGGGCGCTATTTCGACGGTTGCATCCGTCGGTGAACCTGCAGCCTCTGCAGGCTTGACAGGCTTCGCCGTAACGGCCGATGTTTCTGCTTTGATTCTGGCGGACACCGGCGGTTTGTTGGTTTTGGCATCTGTTTTTCCGGTGGCGGCTGGTTTCCTGGAAGGCACTACCAGGACTTTTTCAAGGCCGGAAATGCTCTCTTCCATAAGTTCCTTGTAATCTCGACACCCCTTCTGACAGGCATTGACCCAGTTTTGCATCATCTGGCGACCCTCTTTAGGAATCCAATCCGATTGGTCCAGCACCGAAGTCACCGATGAGGCCGCCTGTTTCTGCACGGACATCATCACATCGTACCATTGCGATATCGCACCCCTTTGAAAATCCAGGATTTTCTTGGTCATTTGCTTGGTTTCCATCATCTTGTCCTCCATTTAATGGGGATGGTTAATGTTGCAGTGCATAATTGTAAAGGCAGGATCTATGTATTCATATGAAAGGACTAGTTCGTTTTGTCAACATATTTATTTTGCATTGCACAATTTTTACTGTGCACCCGAATAGATTCGCTGACGGGCGTTCGCCGCAACCACCAGTGGCGGTACGTGGACGTCCACATAATCGTACACGCGCGCTTTCTCGACCCCTTTGGCGGGTCTCAACACTCGGCCGAGGTATTGGAGCACCCGGCCACTGAACCGCACCGGGGTGGTCATAAAGAGGGTGGAAAGCCCTGGATGATCGAAGCCTTCACCGATAAGCTGGCCGGTGGCGATCAATACGCGCAGCTCCTTGCGCTCCAAGCGCTGGAGCACCTCGCGGCGCTGGACGATGCCGATATCTCCGGTGATCAGCCCGGCCTCGATGTGGTGTTTGTGCTTTAACAGGGCATGCAGGGAATCACAGTGGTGCTTTCTATCAGAAAGCACCAGACATCCGTCGTCTCCCTTTCCCCGGGCCAGTTCGCGGGCGATGTCGGCGGCGATCATCCGGTTGCGCGCGTCGTCGGCGGTCAGTTCGGAGAGCATCTTGCTGTATTCGTTGACCGGGTCATAGTAGGGCTTGAAATCGGTGTGGCGGACAATAACATCGATGTCGAGGATGTGGCCCTTTGCCACCAGGTGGGATTTGCTCACTTGATGATGAACGTCTCCCAGGTGCCAAAAGATAAGCTTGGATAGTTTGTCCCTGCGCCAGGGTGTAGCGGAAAGCCCCAGTATGTACCGACTGTCAAAGGCAATGACCGCTTCGGTGAAAGTGCGGCTGGGGGCGCGATGACACTCGTCCACCACAAGATGCCCGATCCCGGGCGCCACCTCTTTGGCGCATTTGTAGAGCGACTGCACCATGGCGACGGTGATGGCGCGACCCAGCTTCATCTTCCCCCCGCCGATCAGACCGATCTCGTCCGGCGTAATCTTCAGGAACGTCTCGATGCGTTCCATCCATTGGAGAGCCAGGTCCTTGGTGTGCACGATGATCAGGGCCGGCTGTTTGCGTTTGGCAATCATGTAGAGAGCCATGACGGTCTTGCCGCTGCCGGTGGGTGCGCTAAGGGTGCCGAAGTCTCTTGCCAGCATGACGTTCACGGCTGTTTGCTGAAACGGCTTGAGCACGCCCTGAAAGGAAAAGTCGAAGGCGTCGAGTTTGCGGCGCCGGTCTTCTATTTCGACGGGCTCTTCATGTCGGCGGCACAGGAGAATGAGCTGGCGCATGAATCCTCGGGGGATGGCCAGTCCGCCGCCGGGCAGCTTGCGGTAGAATTTGAGGGTTTTGGGCGTGCCTTTGTTCCAGCGTCCCATGCGGTTGTTTTCGATCCATTTGGGATTGAGGAACTGCATCTGCTCCATGAGATGGATGCGAATCTCTTCGGGAATGTTGGAGAGCCGCAATTTATTGGCAATCATGACCTTCACGCTTCGCCTCGCAGGTGTGCAGGATCCTTGGACAATCGCTGCCGAAGGTATGTCATGTCCGGGTAAAAGACAAGAGGGATATCACGTCAGTATTTCATGCGCGCGTAATAGGATTGTTTCGACGCGTCGATAGCCTGGCCGAGGGTTTGGATGCCTTTTTGGGCGAGCAGCGGCAACAGTTTGAGAAAGATTTCACCGGTGGCGTTGGCGTCCCCGAGGGCGGTGTGGCGGCCACGAATCTGGACGCCCACCCGTTCGGCCACCCGGTTGAGGCTGTGACTCTCGTGGGCCGGATGGACCAGGGAGGACAAGAGCATGGTGTCAAGCACCGGATTGATGAATCTGACGCCTGTGATGGTCTCCTTGATCTGCAACATGCGCATGTCAAAGGCGACATTGTGACCGACGAGTACGGTGTCTCGGACGAAGCGCTGGAAATTGGGCAGCACCTCCTCTATGGTGGGCTGATCGACGAGCATCTCGGGCCGGATGCCGTGGTATTTGACCGATGCCCATGGCAGATGACGCTTTGGGTCGACAAGCTGGTTAAAGGCCTCGTCCTGCAACAGACGGCCGTTGACGATGCGCAGGGCGCCGATAGAGATAATCTCGTCTCCACCGGCCGGATCCAGCCCTGTGGTTTCAGTGTCGAACACCGTGAAGGTCAATTCGTCGAGCCGACACTGGTCCATCTCCGGCGACTGGCCGGCCTGGTGGAAGAGGTCGAAGTCATAAAACTCAGGCCGTGCGCCGGGCAGGATGGTGATGCGGCTTTCGACCTGCATCGGTGCAATGTCTTCCAGGGTGGGAATCAGCAGGCGCAGCCCTGCATGATCCGGCTGGTCCGCCTGGCGTAAGGTCCACAGATTGGCGCCGTGGTGGTTTAGAATCTGATCCACGGACAATAGGGGCAGATCCTCATCCCCGGCGGCGGGTTGCGCCTTCCACTGGTCTAAAAGGCTTTCGTTGAATCCCCGCCCCTTCCAGACCACATCCAGATATAGCCATGCGTCGCGCTGGTAGAGGTTCATGCGGGCCGTTTGGATGGCGCAATGGTATTGCGCCTTTGCGAGGATGGTGATCACGCTTTGGGTGAAGTGGAAGATGTCGATGCTGATGTGGGCGGGCAGCTCTTCGGATTCGGTGCTCAAGTCAATACTGAGGTGCGGGGCTGCCTTTTCGGCCACCATTTTTGCCCACTGTTGCGCCGTAATGGTGGTCAGTGGCCGGTCCGGTTTCTCAGACCATTTTCCGGCAATCTCTTTCCGGGTCCAGAGTCTGGCGGCCAGCTCGGACTGCTCCGCCAGGATATCCACCATCTGGCGGTATTGCTGGTTCGACTGAATGGCGTCGTCCCGGAGCAATTCCGCTGCGGCTTTGATGACGGAAATGGATTGGGTCAACTGGTGCTGCCACGACTGAAGGTACTGCGTCTCTTCTTCTATCGCTTTCATTTTCGCCGCAATATCTTCAATATAGAGAATGAATCCAGTAATGTGCAAGTGGCTGTCCAGTACCGGGCGCAGTTCGGTGGGCAGCACGGTATCTTTGCCGATGCTGACCAGGAAGCGTTCGGCGGGTATGCCGTGCGATTCGCCCAGCAGCCCTTTCAAACGCTCCAAGGCATCCTGGATCAGGGTCTTGCCGATGAAACGGTAGACCGAACGGCTCAATCCCACCCACTGGGCGCTGTTGCCGCCGGATCCGGCGTTGTTTTCGCCGCCCGGCATCAGCAGCTTTTTGGCCTTTCGGTTATAGAAGACGATGCGTCCCTTGAGATTGCACACCAGAATCCCCTGGGGCAGATCCGAAAGCAGCGCGGCCAGGATGGCCCTTTCGCTTTCCACCGTGCCCCGGTCCCGGGTGGCCTCGCTGGCAACCCCATGAACCAGGCCGGCCATCCGCTCGGCGCTCTGGTTGAGGATGTGGGCCAGCTGCCGCACGTCCGAGCTGCCGCTGACAGGCACCCTCAAGTCGGGATTGACCGTATTGATCACCTCCATTTTTTCGGCCATTCGGTTGATGGGAACGACATAAGCCCGGAAGATCCAATCGGCGGCAAAGCCAAAGGCCACGAAGATGATAAACCCGGCGGTGAAGAAATAGCCGAAATACGCCAGAACCAAATCATGCACAAACTGCCGCTCCGCAGACGTCATCTGGTACCAGAAGAGCACCACGACGGCGCAGAACAACAGCACGGTGACGGACAGGGCCACGAAGATGATGAGCCAGTATTTCTTTTGGGTCTTCAATGCGGTGCCGCTCTCTCTCACAGATGAATGATCTATCAGCCCGGACAAGAGGTTGAGAGATTATACGCTGGAATGCACCTCAATTGCAAAAACCTTTGTAACCCTGCAGCAATTCCAGCTGAACGCCTTTGAGGTGTTATCGAAATCGAATTCGCTATCGAAATCGAAGTCGAAAAGCTGTATTGAAGGATCCGATCGCGATTTCGATGCCGATTTCGATTTTGAGTAGCCCGGGCACAGATGCAGGTCTTCCCGAAAAATAATATAAGGACTTTACCCGTGCAACGGGTTGGTCTGTCCCCTGATCGGCGCTAACGCGCTAGGCTTTATCATGGGCAATCCGTATGAAAAAAAATGGCGTGAGCGACCATTCGTCGTCCCACGCCAATTTTTATGTACCGTCAGGGTGGATTTATCCCTGAACCATCTTGGTGATATGCTCCACGATTTCCGGGTTGGCCAGGGTCATTACATCGCCCACGTCCTTTTTGTTGGAGATCGACCCCAGAACCCGCCGCATAATTTTTCCGGATCGGGTCTTGGGCATATCGGGAACGATCCAGACCTTTCTCGGCTTGGCGATCTTTCCGATCTCCGAGCAGATGGCATCGGAGATCTTTTGGGCCAAACCATCGCTGGCATCATACCCGGGTTTGAGGGCAATGTAGAGATCAGGCTCTTTGCCTTTGATTTCGTGGGCCACCGGCACCACTGCTGCCTCGGCCACTTCTTCCACCACCAGAGCGGCGGATTCGATCTCTTTTGTACCGAGACGGTGTCCGGAAACATTGATCACGTCGTCGATACGGCCAAGGATACGGTAGTAGCCATCCGGCGCTTCGACGGCGGCGTCACCAGTGAGATAGGGCCAGTCACGCCAGTCTTTGGAGTCGGGATTCTTGTTGTAACGGGCAAAGTAATTTGTCACGAAACGGTCCCGGTCGCCCCAGATGGTTTGAAACATCCCCGGCCACGGGTTCTGGATGCAGATGTTGCCCGCCTTGCCTGACCCCCGCGGCACCTCGTTGCCCTCGTCATCGAGGATGATGGGATGGATGCCCGGCATGCCGGGTCCGGCACTGCCCGGTTTCATGGGAGTAATGGCCGGCAGCGTGCTGCAGAGGAATCCGCCGGTTTCAGTCTGCCACCAGGTGTCCACGATGATGGCTTCTCCCTTTCCCACCTCCTTGTGATACCATTTCCAGACCTCCGGTTCGATGGGCTCGCCGACAGTGGTCATGTGCTTGAAGTGATAGTCGTATTTGGCCGGCTCGTCCGGTCCGATCTTCCGCAGGGCGCGAATGGCCGTGGGAGCGGTATGAAAGATGTTGACGTTCAGATCCTGTGCGATACGCCAGGATCGTCCCGCATCCGGGTAGGTCGGCACACCTTCGTAGATCACTGTGGAGGCACACAGTGCCAGAGGGCCGTAAACGATATAGGAGTGTCCGGTGATCCAGCCGATATCGGCCATACACCAGTAGACATCCTCTGGATGGATATCCTGAACATATTTACAGGTGCCGGCCACGTATGAAAGATATCCGCCGGTGCCGTGCTGACACCCTTTGGGCTTGCCGGTGGTGCCGGAGGTGTACATCAGAAAGAGCGGGGCTTCAGCCAACATGGGCACCGGATCGACGCGCGCGCCGTAGAAATCTTTGAGCACCTCGTTGACAAAGAAATCGCGCCCTTCCACCATGGGAGTCTCGGCGGAGTATTTACCGGGATAGCGCTGCCATACCAGTACTTTGTCGACCTTCTGCCCTTCCTTGGTGGCCAGCTCTACGGCGGTATCGGCTTTTTCCTTGTGGTCGATGAGGGAACCGCTGCGATAGTAGCTGTCCATGGTGATGAGCACGTTGGAGCCTGAGTCGATAATGCGGTCTGCGCAGGCACTGCCGCTGAAGCCGCCGAACACCTGGGAGTGAATGATGCCCAAACGGGCGCACGCCAGCATGGTGACCGGCAGTTCCACCGACATGGGCATATGGAGGGTGACACGGTCGCCGGCTTTTAAACCGCAGAAGTCTCGCAGTACGGCTGCAAACTCGTTAACCCGAACGTAGAGCTCCTGGTACGTGACGTGCTCGTACTTTTCATCTATGGGTTCGGGTACGTAGTGAATGGCGGTCTTGTTCTTGTTCTTGGCCAGGTGACGATCAATGCAATTGTAAGAAGCGTTGATCCGGCCACCCTTGAACCATTTGAAACAAGGAGCGTCGCTTGTATCGAGAATGGTATCCCAATATTCGAACCAATCCAGCAGGTCCGCATATTCTTTGAAGCAGTTGGGAAAGTTGTCCAGACTGAACCGCTCATAGATTCCCTTGTCCGTCATGTTGGCCTGGGCGATGAAATCAGTGGATGGGTAGTAGTAGTCCTCCTCCTGCCAGTGGACGGCAATTTCTGCCTCCGAAGTGGCGACAATTTCTTTTTCTGCCATAGCAACTCTCCTTGTTATGGGTTATCTGATGTGTCTCCTGCCACGGCGTTGCGTCATGCGGTCGACCATGCTTTCGAGAAGCGCTTTGCTTCGGTCACACCCTTGAAAATCAGCATTTCCCTGCTGCTCTGCCCTGTGACGCATCTGTTGTTGATGACCAGGTTTCGTTCGCCGGAGGTTGTCCCGCATCCAAAGCATTGTAAAGACCAGTTGGAGAATACGACCCGCCGCACCTGTAGACCGTTGCCACTTGTCGCTGCCGGCTCCCATCCAAAACATTAAATGAATATAATTTATTTGTTTAGGACATAGTAATTGTTTTGCATCTTGTTTGTCAAGTTATTTTAATTCACATAATGGAATATCAATATATTTTCAACTCCTTCCAGGACCTTTCCGGAAGCGCTCCATGCCCCGTTTCCCATACTTATGTGGGCGCCCGGGCGCAATGGACTGGTCATCAGCGGGATCAATATTAAGCGGAGTCGTGAGGGGCGGCGCTCAAGCAATTATCCCCATGGACAGCATCCCAAAGGGTCCCGATGCTGGTGAGACATATTACCTCCGAGAGTGTTGCAATTCGCGGAATAAATGCCCACCCGAACAGTGAGCGGCGTGGATTGAATGCATAAACACCGCTTCTCTCCAGGCCGATGGCCGGAATTCCGGGAAGAGTACCAGTGCTTCGGTGGTTGCAGTCGTAACCGGGTGCATCGTCCCCGGTTTGGAAGCAGCTCATCAATGGCCGCTTTTAGAAATACCGAACACGCTGAGCAAAGTTACCATCATGATCGCTTGAAATAACGTCGCAGCGAGCCATGCACCGATGGTCACGGCGGCGATATTGGCGGTGCTGGTTTGGGTATACACCTTCCGCAGCCCCAGGACGGCCGCGATCAGAATCCATACCGAACTGACAACCATCACGACGATGGCGAGTTGAGGAATGATGCCCATAAGCCTAATCAGCCCGGGCGCGGCAGCAAATGCGACGATTCGCATGACGGTTTTCCGGTCGGCGCTCTCCTTTTCGACACTGAAAAACCGTGATCCGATATAAAAAATGCTGAAAGCCCAAACATACCATGCAATCATGGTGGTGATCAGGGCGATATTGACCGCCGTACCGCCAGCTGCGCTGAAGAATCCGAACGAAGTGGCCATGGCGAAAATGGCCACGGCCCAGACGGAATGGGGCTGCAGAGAAGATTCGGCGGCGACCTCTTCGAAAAACGATTGGTCCAGCTTGATCGCTCTGAACATTCGCGCAAAGAGTAGCTTCATGGTTCCTCCGTGCCGTTACGGATCAGCAGGCGCAGCATGGCAGACCGATAGCCGATGCCGCTGTCGGATCAGCTGTTCAGGACTTTTGTTTCGCTTTCAATGCTTCCAGATGTTTGCGAATCCCTTTGTCTTTGTTGGGGACGTTGTCAAACAGGCGCTTTACGAAGCCTGGCGCATCGTCGATCTTTGGATCGAGTTCAATTGCCTTCTCGTAATCTGCGATGGCCTTATCGTTTTCACCGAGGTTGGCGTAGGCAATACCGCGATTGACATAGGCATTGGCCAGGTTGGGATCGAGGGCCAATACATGATCGTAGTCCTCGATGGATTGCCGGTACTTGCCCATGGAGTTGAGGCTGTTGGCCCGCCCGAGGTAGCCGCCGGCCTTTTTGGGATCAATTTCTATGGCGCGTTCGAAATGGCCAATGGCCTTTTCCGGATTGCCCAGGTTTTGTTCCGAAACGCCGTCCATGATGGCCGAGTCATAATCCTCTACGGTCAGTCCGCACCCCGCCATCGCAATGACCAATCCAACCAGGAAGATATGATGTATTTTCATGTGATTATATTACCAGTTTTTACATTGGAAAAACAACCTAAAAAAGGAGGGGAGCAAAGCGCTCCCCTCCTGATTTTCATGTCCAATCGACGCTTCGGTTGTGGCCGTTCAAGAGCGATCCACCATAACGCGCCGCGCCGAGAGGGTTAGGTGTCGTAGATATCGTGCTTCAAGACCTCGAAGTCCCCCTTGATATTGGTGGACATTTCGCACTTGTAGGCCAGGAACCACATCATCGCTATACCCAGTATCCACCAGATGACCTGCCACAACCAAATCGACGGCATGCCATTCAGCCAGTTGGCCGGTTGCATGGGATCGCCGAAGATGGTGTTGCCGATCACGGCGAACGGACCGATAGCGAAAAGGAACCATCCAATGGTGATGATCCAACCGATCTTGATCAGATGGCGCTTTTCAGCCGGCAGGCTGGCATGTGTCCGAATAAAGGTGTGGAATGACATGCGGCGTTCCAGCTCCTCGGATTCCGGCTGGGTGAAGAAGCTGACCAGGATGGCAACAGGCAGATTGAACAAGATGCCCCATCCGGCGCAATGCAGGGTCAGCGGATAAGCGCCCCACGGCAGTCCGAACTTGAACTTGAAGGTCAGTGTCACGGCGACGATACCGACCGCCAGACCGGCAACGACGCCCTGGCGCGTCAGCCACGGCCAGTACAGCGATCCGATCAGCGCCGGATACATCATGAAGCCGTAGGAAACGGCCAGGCCGCCCAGCATAACGATGGCGCCCGGAACAAGGGTGGCGAAGATCAGAGCCGATACGGCAATGAACAACACGGTGAGACGGCCCCACATGGTTTGCTGCCCGGTGGTCATGTCCCTAACGAAATAGCGCTTGATGATGTCGCGGGTGAGCATACCCGAACAGGTCGACATGTAGGCTGCGCCCGTGGACTGCATGGCGGCCAGCGCACAGATGGCCAGCAACCCGACCGCGAATGGTGCGGTGTCCTTCATGAGATGAATAAAATACGGCACCAGGTTGGCTTGCTTGCCGCCCACCAGGTTGGCCAGCGGTAGAATGGTTTCACTGGCGCCTTCCGGTCGTAACAGAGCCAGCACCCATCCTCCCATACCCTGCATGGTGGTGAAGATGAACAGGGCGAAACCGATGCCCAGGGTGGAAGCCCACACTTGCTGCATCGGAAAAGGCCTGGGGTCTTTGTTGGCGAACGCCCACATGGAGAATGCCGGAGAGGCGTGGATGCCCATCAAGGCGAACATGTAGGTGAGGATCATCACACCGGTCCAGGTGCCGCCGATGGCCTGGCCGCCGGAAGGTACCCATTGGATCACGCCGGGAACCGCCACCAGATGACTGTAGCCGTCGGGTGTCAGTTTGATGATGGAGCCCTTGTTGGCCAGGAAAACCTTTGCGGCCTCCGGGTCTGCCCAGCCGGGCACGCTGGCGCCTCCACTGTGGATCCAGGCGACGACGTCGCCGAACTTGGAGGTCAGGGAGTCCCAACCACCGGCGTAGTTGACGGAGATCAGGCCGATTGAGATGATGCCCAGCCAAAGCAGGACACATTGGACGGTATCAACGTAAGCCACCGACCTAAGCCCGCCAAGACCCACGTAGAGCAATACGACGATAGCCAGCAACCACATGCCGACATTAACCGAAAAGAGCCCGTCGGTGAGAATATTGAACAACACGCCGGATGCCCTGAGCTGAATGCCGAGATAGGGAATACTGAAGAAAATGGCCACGATCACCGTCAGGATACGCATGGCCTCGGAGTTAAAGTAAGTGCTGTACATCTCGCCCGGGGTAACGAACCCGTAGCGCTTACCCATCAACCATTGCCGTTTAAGGAACAACACACCGGTAAACGGAATGGTCAGCACGTAAAACGATGCATAGCCGTAAGGAATACCGTCACGCCAGATAAGCGCAGGGTGCCCGACAAAGGTCCAGCCACTGAACGAG
>JBNLAV010000059.1:0-10741 GCA_050302315.1 Desulfobacteraceae bacterium | reverse complement strand
CAGACTTTTGCAACAATGGGGTTGAACGAACGGCAGATCAGTTCCGATAGCGTTGCATTACAGATAGACCAGGAGGGCAGAATGATCCGAGTATTGCTGGCGGACGATCACAGTATTGTTTTGGCAGGCCTTCGCCGCATGGTGGAGGAGAGCGGCGACATGGAGGTGGTGGCAGAGGCCGCCGACGGACGGGAGGCCATCAGCCAGATCAGGACCGTCCGGCCGGATGTGGCCGTGATCGATCTGTCCATGCCCCAGATCGACGGCCTGGAGGTGATTCATCAGATTCACCCCGAATTCCCGGATTTGCCCATTATCGTGTTGACCATGCATGCCGAAAACCAGTACGTGGTGCGTGCCATCGAGGCCGGCGCCATGGGGTACATTACCAAGCAATCCGCGCCGGAGCAGCTGGTTCACGCCATTCGCAAAGTCCACGGCGGTTCGCGCTATCTGACCGAGGATGCCGCCGAATCCCTGGTGCTGCGCGTGGCCAAGGGAGACAGCCACCGGTCGGCCCTGGACAGCCTCTCCACCCGGGAGCTTCAGGTCTTGCGCCGCCTGGCGCTGGGGCACACCAACCGCGAAATCGCCTCAGCTTATAACATCAGCATCAAAACCATTGATACCTACCGTTTCAGGCTGCTCAAAAAGCTCAATCTGCGGAACAACGCCGAGCTGTCGAGGTTTGCCATACAGAACGGTCTCATCGAACCCTAAGTTGAAAACGCCGGAGGACTCCGGATCCCGCGTTGCAGCGGGCTTGCAGTAGATGGACTACGGCGGCGCCCGCTGCGCCTTGGCTCCGAAGCCCTCCGGCGTTTTCAACGCGCAAGACACCGCAAGACTCCGGATCCCGCGTTGCAGCGGGCTTGCAGTAGATGGACTACGGCGGCGCCCACTGCGCTTTGGCGATATCCGCTTAACATACGGCTGCGATGCCGAAATGAATGGCTGCGATGATGGCGTGAGGGATCCGGGGGCGATCGGCACCTTCCCTCCTCGCCGCCTCAGGGGCCATGGTCGCACCGTTGTATAATTGTTTGCAAATTATATGCTTTTATATACCTTTGGGGCCGTCTGTAAGAAAAAGTCTTACAAGAAAATCAGAAATCGTCCAATTGACGGAAAGCGATTGAAAAACGTAAGTTGGAACTCCAGCATAGGTTGGTTCTTTCAACCTGAATCCACAAGGAGAGGGGAATCATTGTGGTTGCCGGTATCGCCGCCTTTACCCGGGCGGCGGTACCGTACATCTTTTCAATCTTGCAGGACAGAGAGAGAGAGGAGGTATACAGCAATCAACAAACCAAAAGGTTAGGTTTTGGCTGTTCCCAACAGCCGGATTCAACTCACTGCAAACCCGTTAAGGAGGAAAAGACATGAAACGTACCTTTAAGATTGGCCTCATCGCCCTTTGTGCACTTGCCATCGCATTCACGTTTGCGCCTGGCGCCTTCGCCAAGAAGCGCGTTATCTTCGGCGGCGGCCCGGCCGGCGGTACATTTCAGGTTGTGGCCAACGGTATTCAAACCTACAAACCGGTAAAAGCGATTAAGGATTTCACCGTAAAAGCCCAGACTTCAGCCGGCTCCGTGGAGAACTTGAGGAAAACCGACGCAGGCAAGCAACAATTCTCCACCGTCTACTCCGGTCACGTCTACCTGGGACGCAACGGAAGGATGAAAAACGACCCCACGAAATATGAAAACGTCATGGCCGTGGCATGGCTCTATGGCGCCCCCGCCCAACTGGTGGTTCGCAAGGGCTCCGGCATCAATAGCGTAAAAGACCTGGTCGGCAAAAAGGTCGGCGTGGGCAATGCCGGATCCGGCGCTTTCGCCAACTGCGAACTTTTCTTCACCCACATGGGTGTCTGGGACAAGATCGAGCGTAACGCCATGGGTTACAACGATGCCGCCAACGCATTCGGTAACAAACAACTGGACGCCTTCTGGCTGTTCACGGCCTTCCCCAGCGGCGCCGTGATCATGGCCGCCCAGACCAACGACATCGACCTGATCGATCTGGCTGCCGATGCCAAAGCTTCCGGCTTCTTTGACCAATATCCGTACTTCGCCAAATTGGCCGTACCCGCCGGCACCTACCGTGGAGTGGAAAAAGAAACCCCGTCATTCCAGGACAGCGCACTCTGGGTTGCCAACAGCAAAGTATCCGATGACGTGGTCTACGAGATGCTTTCCCTCATCTATACCGACGAGGGTCTGGCCCACATGAAGGCCCAGAAGAAAACCTTCAAGAACATGAGCCTCAAGACCGGCACCGACGGTATCGTAACGCCATTTCATCCGGGCGCTGCCAAGTTCTGGAAAGAAAAAGGCATGATGAAATAGTCGAAGTGACATTGTACTAAAAAAAATAAATACTTGTATTCGAGGAGAAGGGCGGTGGCCTCCGGGCCGTCGCCCGACTCTTCCATCGCCTTTTAAATATGGGTGCCCCTGGCCCCCATTCTGTGCTAACGTAAATACAGCGCATCGGTATCTGATCTGTATCTCAAAATTGTCGGATCGCGTGACTGTCGGAACGGCGTTTCCACCCGACCATGCCAATCCTTAGAACAGGTAGGGATAAAGTGTACGAGAAATTAAATAAATATGAAAAAATTGTGTTCGATATACTGGCATGTGCGCTGGTGATCTTTTACTCCTATTCGGCAGTCGTGAAACCGGCGGCAACCCAGTACCATCGAGGAATCTATGTGATCATCACCTATATTCTGGTGTTCCTCGCATACCGCTTTTCGGCGAACAGCACTAGCAAGATCTTGCGAGCGGTGGACTACCTGTTGATCCTGCTGTCTGTCTTTTCGGTGGGGTACTGGATTCTCAATTTCGAGGCCATCAACTATCGGACAGGGGCGGAGACCGTATTCGATCAGTACGTGGCCATGATCGGCGTGCTCATCGGCATCGAGGCCGCCCGCCGGGTGGTGGGCCAGGTTTTCGTGGTCATCGGTGTGCTGATGCTGCTTTACGGGGTCTTCGGGGCCTATATGCCGGACCTGTTTTCCCACGCCGGCGACACCTTTCCACAGGTGTGCACCTCCATCTTCTATAAGAGCGACGGCGTCTTCGGCATCATGGCCAACGTGCTGGCCACCTATGTGATCCTCTTCGTGCTCTTCGGCGCCTTTCTGGAGTCGTCGGGCGCCCAGAAATTTTTCATCGACTTTCCGCTGGCCGCAGTCGGCCACAAGACCGGTGGGCCGGCCAAGGTATCGGTAATCGCCTCAGGGCTCTTCGGCTCTATTTCCGGCAGCGCCATCGCCAACACGGTCTCCACCGGCATGTTTACCATTCCCATGATGAAGAAAGCCGGGTTCCGGCCCCATGTGGCCGGCGGTGTCGAACCGGCGGCCTCGATCTCGGGCATGTTCATGCCGCCCATCATGGGCGCCGGCGGCTTTATCATGGCCGAACTCACCGGCCTTCCCTATTCCCAAATCATGCTCATCGCCATCTTTCCGGCTTTGATGTATGTGTTCAGCGTCTTCACCATGGTCCATTACGAGGCCAAGATCCACGGGATCAAGGGCGAGAAGAGCGAACACAGCGCCATGCAGATCTTCAAAGAACAGTGGCTTTACGCCACCCCGCTGGTGGTGATCACCTATTTTATGCTGACCGGGTATTCGCCCGCCTATTCGGCCATCATCGGTCTGGCGACCTGTGTGGCCATCAGCCACAAGACCGCGGATACCAAGATCGACCTGACCATCGTCTGGGTCATGGTGCTGGTGCTGATCGCCGGATGGACGGTGAGCCTGTTGGAAAAGATGATGGTTGCGGAATCGGTCAACGCCGTTAAACACGTTTTGTCGGAAAATACTCTGGTGATTGCCGGCGTTGTCATTTCCGCTATCGTGGCATTCGTGCGGCACTCCAAGGGCGCCGATATCACCATGGAACTCAAACGCTTCGTTTACGCTTCCCGCAAGGGGGCCGAGAGCAGCCTTAAGATCGGCGCCACCGTAGGCGTCATCGGTATCATCATCGGCGTGCTCACCTATTCCGGCCTGGTGCTCACCTTTGCCGACATCATGATTGAGATGGCCGGTGGAAGACTCTGGCTGACCATCCTGCTGGTCGCCCTGGCCTCCCTGATTCTGGGGATGGGGGTTCCGGTCACCGCCGCCTACCTGATCACCGCCGTGGTGGCCGTGCCGGCCCTGACCCATCTTGGGGTGAATGAAGTGGCCGCCCACATGATCGTCTACTGGCTCTCCCAGGATTCCAATATCACGCCTCCGGTGTGCATCGCCGCCTTTGCCGGCGCCACCATCGCCAAGGCCAACATGTGGCGCACCGCATTTTCGAGTTTCAAATTTGCCAAGTTCCTCTACCTCGGCCCGTTCCTGTTCGGTTATGTGCCGGGATTCTCTCTGAACGGCTCGCCCAGGGACATCATCCTCGCATTTATCCTCATCGCGGTAGGCACCTGGGCATACTCCTATTTCCTGAGTCTGCACTGGCTCTATTTCTTCAATGGATCCCTGGAAAAGAAACGCGCCGCCCAGGCCGCGCGGGTAGCGGCCCAAAGTTCGGCCGGCGTATCCGTATAGCCTACACAGGCGTTAGCTGAAGCATTATCCGACCGCCCATCTGCTGTTGCAGGTGGGCGGTTACTTTTTGCTTTCTGCGTGCAGCGCGGCGGCGCGGTCGATGCGGCGGAGCCGCCAGAAGGCGTTCAGGGACTTGAAATAGGCAGGATCGTTGCCCTCGCCCCTCAAAGGCGAAACCTCCGCCCTGCGGACGGCCAGCACGGCGTTTTGCACCGATCTTCCGGGATGGGCCGCCAGCCATCGGGCGGCTGCCACGGCTCTGCCGGGGTGCAGAATACCGCCGGAGCGAACCGGAAATGGCTGGTCCAGGTCCGGGATATAGGCGGTCTTCATCAGAATCTCTTTGATTTCATAGATGGTCAGATCGGGATTGGCCTCGGCTACGCTGAGCACGCCGTGGTTGAGGAGGTACGGTGCGGCAAAGGAGGTGCCGCTTTCGCAGACCATGCCCCCGCCCATTCCAGCCCCGCAAAGCCGGACGCCGGGGGCCAGGATGTCAACACTGAGTTCGCCCACATTGCTGAAATCGGCCAACCGATAGGCGGGATAATCTTCGAACGCGAGTCGGTCTGTCTCCAGGGCGCCCACAACCAGCAGGTTGTCATAAGGCAGCATCACCGGCACCAGGTCGTTCTCCCGGCGGAATCGGTCCACATTGAACCCCCGGCCGTTAATGGGCGCGCCGTTTCCGGCCGCCGCCACATGCAACGTGTCGGGCGTATTCCGGATGAGGCGGTCGATCTGATGGGGTCTTTGAGCGCCGACGCCCATGGTGAGCAATTGCCGGTCAAAAATAAAACTCATGGTGGTGAAGCGCACCCCATGGCTGTTGATCAGTTTTTCGATCCGCGGCAACAGCGTCGATGAGTTGATGTGGGTGATTTCCGACGCCGCCATGATGGCCACGTTATCCCTTCCCTGGGCGGCGATGGAAGCCACCAGGGTGCCATGGGAAAAGGGCGGCATCCCGTAACGCGGCAACCGCAGGTCCTGCACCGGATGCCCCAGTCGGGGATTGTCCGAAATGCCGAAGATGTCGTCCACCAGGCCGTTTCCGTCGTCATCCCTCCCGTTTGCCGATTCCAGGGAGTTTCTCCAGATTTTGTGGGCCAGATCCGGATGGCTGATATCGATACCGCCATCCAACACCAGCACGGGGATGCGCGACGTGTCCTCTGAGAGATGAAGGCGGCGAAGGATCTCATGATCCGGAAGGTTTTGATCCGCCAACAGGCGGCGGAGGTCGACATCGGTGGTTTCGCGGTAGTCACTGACGACCTCTCCCTCGTCGTTGATCAGCCGCATGTGCGCCAGTGCGTCGACGGTTCCGTTTTCGTCCGCATCCTGCGCCCTATGGGCGTCATATTCGAAAAAGGCCGTTGCCATGAGACCGCCGGTGTCGTCAAAGAGCTGGCGCTCTTTGACCAGGGTGGAATCGGGCCAGTAGGTATCGACCTGGCGCAAGCCATTGGCCCGGTTTTTATCGAAGTGATAGTACCAGGACTCGATTTTTTGATCCGAACGTCCCCCTTCGGTAGGCATGTTAAACACATCCTTGCGCATCAGGGCGAGCCTTTGGCCATGGTAGACCATGGTCTGGACGCTGTAGCGGGAGAGGTCGTCCCGGTATTCGAAAAGGGTGCGCTCCCAGGGCTGGTTGTTCCAGAAGACCAGCTTGCCGGTCATTCGACCATTGCGATAGAAAAACTGTTCGGATCGATAAGTTGACGCGTTCCGGCCGGCCCGGAGGACGATTTCCTGTCTACCATGCGTTGCTTTGTCGGGGGTGTTTACCGCCTGGGCGCACAGAGGGAGGGGTATGACAACGCATCCAACAACAACTGCCCAAAAGCTCCACAAAAAGTCCAGCCATCTATTATGTCGGTTCATAAGGCATCGCGCCTTTCCCTCTGTCTCCAATAAAGTCATCGGACGTTGCCGTTTAAACTTTATACCGATCCGAAGGAATAGCGCCGGCAGGGGGGCGGTCCCCTGAATCGCCGACATTGTCGGTATGGTTTCCGGTTTTTCAAGGACGGCTCAAGTTTGCTTTAAAGCGTACGATATTAAGGATGTGGTACTTTCAGGAGCTGCCATTTGCAGTGGTTTAGAGGAGACCTGCAAAGGCGACGAAGATGGGCATGTCCTGCTTTTGCCCTGTCAAAGACCTGTATTCGAAGCGACCGGCTGTATTCACCATACCGCTCGACGCATTCTCACGATGCCTCAGCAGCGGAATCGAGGAGGGGATACCCTATGTTCAAGAATTTGAAATTACCTGTGAAACAATTGATCGGTTTTTTCCTGATTACCCTGATATTGATCGTCGTCGTGTTTGTGGGTTTCAGAAGCATTGGAACCATTAACGCCAAAATGCAAACCATTCTGGAGACAACCCCCCTGGTGGAGGCGGTGTTGGAGATCAAGGTCGCGGTAGCCAAGGACCTGCAGGTCGTCATGGCGCTTACCACAGCACTGGACACTGATGAACTGACCGAGGTGTGGACTGTGCACGAGGCGCACGCAAAAACGCTGAATCAATACGCGCAGGCGATTTTGTCCGGCGCCCGGGTCAATGGCAGCCAAATCTTTCCCACCAGTGATCAGGCGTTAAGAAAAATTGTCGAAGAGGCGTCCGCCGACTACAATGAACAACTCGTACCCAAGCTGCAGCAGATCTACGACCTCATGGTGAAAAAAGTAAATGCCGAAAGCTTCGATTACAATATGGCTGAAAGTTTGCCGAATCTGGCAACCCAGGACGGCAAAAAGCTCTCATCCAAAATGGAAGAGATCGAAGTGATCGCCAAAGCGGTCATTCAGCGGGCCGCCACCGATGCCAGAGACGCATCGAAGCGCGCCAAGCATCTGCTGCTCTGGTCGGCCGTTGCCGGTGTCGGCCTGGCCATCGCCCTGGCATTGTTCATCACCCGCATTATCACCCGGCCGGTGTGGAAGGCCGTCGAATTTGCCAAGAAAATGGCCAAAGGGGATCTGACCCAGACCCTGGCCATCGATCAGAAAGATGAAATCGGCGTTCTGGCAGACGCTCTGAATGAGATGGTGTCGAGCCTGGCGACCATGTTCAAGGAGGTGGCCCAGGGGGTACATACCCTGTCCAACTCCTCCAAAGATCTGGTGGAGATTTCTCACCAGATGTCCGAAGGCGCCAATGAAACCTCCAACCGATCCAATACGGTGGCCGCTGCCGCTGAGGAGATGAGCGCCAATATCGGCTCGGTCTCCCGGGCAGCCGAACAGGCCACCTCGAAAGTCAACATGATGACCGAGACGGCCACCCGGGTAAATGCCATGGTTTCCCAGGTGAACGACGATTCCCACAAGGCCCACCAGATCTCTGATAATGCCGTCACCGAGATGGAAGCGGTCTCCAAGACCGTCACCGAATTGGGAAACGCGGCCGTTGAAATTGACGAAGTCACCGATGTCATACGCGAAATTTCGGAACAGGTGAATCTGCTGGCGCTCAACGCCACCATCGAAGCGGCGCGAGCCGGCGAAGCCGGAAAAGGCTTTGCGGTGGTCGCCCAGGAGATCAAGGATCTGGCCCACCAGACCGCATCGGCCACCCAGAAGGCCGATGAAAAATTGAGATGGATTCAGCAGCGCTCCGCCGATCTGGTGGGCAATATGGAGGGCATTTCCACCATTATCAAAAATATCAACGGGATCGTGGCAGACGTCTCCGGATCGATCGAGCAACAGCGAGAGAGCACCCAGGCCAGCGCCAGCAACGCGGCCGAGACGCTGGAGGACATTAATGTGGTCACCGAAAATATGAACCAAAGCTCCGATGTGTCGAGTGAAATCGCCAGGGATATCAGTCAGGTCAATGAAACAGCCCGCACAATGGTCCTCAGTTGCGACAAGATTAATCAACAGGCCGAAGCGCTCAACGGTCTGGCAAGCGAGCTGGATACCATCATATACAAGTTCAAACTTTAAATCAGGCGCCGCCCATCATTCTGATATCATCGGCATTGTGGCCGATGGGCACCGGTAAAGGTGTTGCCGGTGCTCACGCGCTGCGAAGGCCCATCCGCACTGAGTTGGCGAAGGATTGAAGTTGCAGGTTCGGACGGAAGCTGGTTTCCATGCCGCTTGCGGTCAGAAGATCCCGAAGCGCTGTTGATATCTCCAACTGCAAGCCATGGCCGAGACGCCCGCGATTGCACAGGTTGCGTCGATGCTCGCCTCTTAATGCGATCATGGAGGGAGCCTGCGCTTTAAACCCGAATCGGTTCAGTTTGGCGGACACACGGTTTTTGAGCGAAGCGTCAAGTCCGCCGACATAAACGACACGATCGGCGCTCCTGCACCCGTGGATGGTGACGACCGTATGGCAGCGCCGGATCATTTTCATCGCCTGGGGTTCGTCGAAGTAAATGCTGGATATGTGAAGCTGCCGGTTGTTGGCTGCGCGGATTCCCTTGAATGCATAGTACCCGTGTTCGCAACCGGCGATGGCATCGGCAATCGCCGCCGTACCGGGCTCGATACCGCCGCCGTGCGGTGCCATCACGACAATTCCGCTGCTGCCCCTGCGCACCTCGATGACAAAATCTCTACCCGGCTGTGCGGATCGGGACAGCGCCTTATAACTTCGAAATATCCCCATGATTTAAGCTCATAATCCCAAATGCCCATGCGGGTCAATGCATGGCGCGCCGCTTTGACCCGTCGTGTTGCCTTCAGCCAAATAAAATGACATGATAGCAGCGCATCGTTGCACGACAGCCCTGTGATGCGTTAAACGGAAGTGAGGCTTTTGATGCGCAACCTGTTCATTGTCGGTATGGGTGGATTTATCGGGGCCATGTTGCGGTACCTGGTCAGCGGCGGCGTCCAGAAGTGGACCCAAAGCGTGGATTTTCCGTACGGCACTCTGGCGGTCAACCTGATCGGCTGCCTGGTCATCGGTATGCTGACCCGGTTGGATGAAATGCGCGGCCTGCTTTCTCCGGAGGCGCGGTTCTTCGTGCTCATCGGGTTGCTGGGGGCCTTTACGACCTATTCGACTTTCAGCAATGAAGCGATGAACCTGATCAACGACCGCCGTTTCAATCTGGCGGTGCTGTATATGGCGGCCCACCTGGTGCTGGGCCTCGGCGCCGTGCTGGCCGGCCGGTTGTCAACTTATGTCATCTGGAGATAAGCCATGCGAATACCCAGACAGGGCCAATTGTTGCGGATATTTATCGGCGAGCGGAACCGGTACGATGGTCGTCCCCTCTATGAATGGATTGTGATGGAGGCCAAACGAACCGGACTGGCCGGTGCCACGGTTTTGCGAGGCATCATGGGTTTCGGCGCCAACAGCCGCATCCATACCTCAAAAATTCTAAGGCTGAGCGAGGATCTGCCCATTATTGTCGAAATCGTCGATACCCAGGAGAAGCTGTCCCAATTCCTGGCGCACATCGACGAGGCGATTTGCGAAGGGCTGGCCACCCTTGAAAAAGCCGACGTTCAGTTCTACCGCTGCAGTGAATAAGGGTATCCTCTCCATGCATATTAAATCTGCAGAGTTCATCACCAGCGCCGTCAAACCACAACAGTATCCGCCGTCCGACCTGCCGGAGGTGGCGTTTGCCGGGCGCTCCAACGTGGGCAAATCCTCCTTGATCAACAAACTGGTCAACCGCAAACACCTGGTCAAAACCAGTTCCACCCCGGGCAGGACCCAGTTGATCAATTTTTTTCAGGTGAACGGTCAGTTGTCTCTGGTGGACCTGCCGGGATACGGCTATGCCAAGGTGCCGGCTGCGGTAAAGAAGCAATGGGGTCCCATGGTGGAGGCCTATATCACCCACCGCCCTTCCCTCAAAGGGGTTGTGCTGCTCATGGACCTCCGGCGGACGCCGCGGGAAGAGGAACTCAATCTGCTCGATTGGCTCAACCTTCATAAAACGCCCACCATCCTGGTGCTGACCAAAGCGGATAAGCTCTCTAAAACCAAGCGACCTAAACAGCGCCGCGCAGCCGCCGAAATCCTGGGCGTGGACGAATCGGACTTCGTGCTCTTTTCAGCCAAATCAGGGTTGGGGAAAGAAGATCTGTGGCAGTTGATCGGGCAGGTGACGGGTGTGTAGTTCATGGTTTCTGGTTAAAGGTATTTATTTTTGGACCCATAAC
>JBNLAV010000058.1:0-3169 GCA_050302315.1 Desulfobacteraceae bacterium | reverse complement strand
AATCCGGGTGCTGTGCCCACGGGGTTGTATAGTGCGTCGCTTCCCTGGGGAAGCATGGCCTGCTTTTGGTTGGTGTGGGAACACGGTCGGCCTCGCTCTTTGAAAAACTGTTCAATGTCGTCCAGCGCCCGTGCATCGAGTTCCAGCGGCACCCCGCACGCCTTGGCGACAGCTTCGGCTGATCGGTCGTCCACCGTAGGCCCCAACCCGCCGGTCACCACCGCGATATCGGCCCGGTGGCTGATTTCACCGATGATGGGAACCAGCGCCTCCAGATCGTCGCCGACGCTTTGGTGGCGAACGACGGCCACACCGCAGCGCTCCAAGGCTTCGGCAATATGGGCGGAGTTGCTGTCCACCAGGGCGCCGCTCCGAATCTCGTCACCTGTGGCCAAAATCTCAGCAATCATTATCACATCCATTTGTAGGTTATCGATTGTGCATCCTATCGTTGCAACGGTTGGATGTAACACGCATTGAGGACACATGCAACGGATCGGCCGTTGGAATGGATGAACATTGTAAACATTGAACGTCGAACACCGAACATCGAACGTCCAACGCTGAACAAGGCACTCTGCCGATCTATCTAAAGATGGAGCGGAGCGACTTCCTCAGTTCGATGTTCGATGTTGGGCGTTCGATGTTGGACGTTCAAATTCGGAATTTGGGCTGAGACGAGTCCAGATCCTGACACGGGAACCGGAAGACCAAACGAAAAACCGGCCAAAGGCCGGTTTTTTATTTTTGGAGTGGAGGCGGCATCCAGATTCGAACTGGAGAATGGAGGTTTTGCAGACCTCTGCCTTACCACTTGGCTATGCCGCCAGAAAAAAAAATGGAGCGGGAAACGGGATTTGAACCCGCGACTTCGACCTTGGCAAGGTCGCACTCTACCACTGAGTTATTCCCGCTCAGTAAGTTGCCGTAATTAGCTATTTCCTGTCGGATTGTCAACAGAAAATATGATCTTTAAATTGGTTTCTGGTTTCTGGTTCCTGGTTTCTGGTTTAGTCCAAGAGGATCCTTCCTCTATTCGGATAACACTTAATTGCAAGCGATAATCGTTTGTCAGCACCGATTTAAACCACTGCCAGGATTCCGCTTCTGCCTTAACCAGGAACCAGAAACCACAAACCAGGAACTAAAACCGATTAGCGGAATTCATGGCCCGTGGCCACCCGCTTATGGTTTTAACAACCCCCTGAAACGAACAAAATAATCGACACCTGACCAGATGGTAAAAATGACGGCTCCCCAGAAAAAAAAGATCCCGATGGCATTCATGTCAATGGTCAGCCACGCGTAGTGCAACAGGAGCGGAATGATGGCGGCAATCTGGAACCCGGTTTTGTATTTTCCCAGCCAGGAGGACGAGACATCAAGCTTATGCTGGGCAATGATGTTGCGCAGTCCGGTGACGGCCAGTTCCCGGCCGATGATGACGCAGACGGCCCAGGCCGGCACCCAGTTTACTGCGCAAAGCATGATCAGGGCTGAGGAGACCAACAGCTTGTCCGCCAAAGGATCCATCACTTTTCCGAAATTGGATACCATCCCCTTTTGACGGGCCAGATGGCCGTCAAAATAGTCGGTGATGGCCGCTGCACTGAAGACCAACGCTGCCAGGAAGCAGGTGAGCCGGTTGGGCACGCTCATCAGGGCGATGATCACCGGCACCGCCACAATACGGAACAAGGTCAGGGTGTTGGGCTTGCCCAATAGGGTCTTCAATCGCTCCTGAAACTGCATGGAACCCCTTCTCGTTTCAACAGATGGTCATGAACGCTTTGATTGTCGTGCCACATAGCGGTCACGGCACTTGTTGCTGCAAAAATATAATACATCGTGCGATGTATTCACGGTTACGGCATTGCGTTTGGGGAAATAGGTCCCGCACTCAGGATCTTTGACCATCACATCATCAACCCGGTCCGGCGGTTGGCTGACCGGATCGAACCGACCCGTTCCACTGCCGCCTGACAACGATTTCAGAACCCGATAGACCACCACACCCACAATGGCCAGAATCAGCATTCGAAGGAACATGGTTTCATCCCTTGCTCGTCTATAACCAGTTGATTTAACAGCTCTTGCACAGTCTGACCGAGCCCTGGATGCGTAACATTTGGGTCTATATCACAAATGGGTTGCAACACAAAGCGTCTTTTATCCATACGCGGATGGGGTATCACCAACCGCTGCGTGTCCAGGATCAGGTCGTCATAGAAAATGATATCGAGGTCCAGAATGCGGGGGCCGAACCGCACTCCGCCGCTTTTTCGCCCGACGGCTTTTTCCACTCCCTGGGTTTTGGAGAGAAGATCATGGGGAGAGAGGGCCGTGCGAACCTGGAGGGCGGCGTTGAGGAACCAATCCTGCGCCAGGTAGTCCACCGGCTCGGTCCTGTAGAAAGGGGATTTGGCCACCATTTCGACCGTGCCATCATGACAGAGCTGCTTAATGCCGTTGCAGCAATTTTGCAGCGGATCACCCATATTGGATCCGATGGAGATATAGGCCAGGTGCCCGCTCATATGTTTTCTCCATATTGCCAGGCATCCGGCAGCAATTGCCCCTCATAAATTATCCGCGCATCGCCTTCCAGAAAGACCTCGCAATAGCTTTCGCCGTCTTTTGCAAAGTAAACTTTAAGCAAACTTCCGCTCCTGGTTTTCAGGGTGATGGGAGAACCGATACCCTTTTTCATGGATAGCACCAGAGCCGCCGCCACGATGCCGGTGCCGCACGCCAGGGTTTCATCCTCAACCCCGCGCTCGTAAGTGCGCACCGCCCATACGCCGTTGCCCTGGGATGCCATGAAATTCACGTTGGTCCCGGCCGGCGAGAAATGCGGGTGTTGCCGAATCCGGCGCCCTGCTCCCACCACATCGGCGGTTTCGATATCGTCCACCGACACGACCACGTGGGGGACGCCGGTGTTGAGGCTGCTATAGGAAATGGTTTGCGATTCCATTGGAAGGTCGGCCTTCTTCACCAGATCATGGGGATCGGTCATTTTGATCTTGACCCGATCTTCGATGACCTGGGCGCTGATTGTGCCGGCCAGGGTCTCGAATGCCATGGAAGCATCCGCGATGCCGTTTCCATTTGCAAATCGCGCCACGCACCGCGCCCCATTGCCGCACATTTCGGCCACACTGCCATC
>JBNLAV010000057.1:0-51118 GCA_050302315.1 Desulfobacteraceae bacterium | reverse complement strand
CGCAGCCGTTCGACACAAAAGATGATATTGCGTGCTATACTATCATTTCTTGCTTTGCCAACTCTTGTAGCAGGAGTGTTTCCTTTGCTTATCGCATGGATTCCCTCGCCAAGGGTTTTCAAATCCCATTTTGGTGCGGCGTTGATTGTAGTAGGAGGGAGCATCCTTTTGTCGTCGGTAGTTTCGTTTTACCGTAGAGGACGAGGCACGCTTGCCCCATGGGATCCCCCAAAGCATCTCGTCGTCCAGGACCTATATTGCTTTAATCGCAACCCGATGTATGTTGGTGTCGTCATGCTGGTGTTCGGGTGGGCGTTTCTTACGGGCAATCTCTGGAACTATACATATTCTGTGTTCATTCCCATAATTTTCCACTTTCGAGTTGTGCTCTACGAGGAAAGAGAGATGGAACGTCTTTTCGGTAAAGAATGGGAAACCTATAAAAGTGCCGTGCCGAGGTGGGGCGTACGTATTCGGCCATTCAAATCGAGCGTCGAACCATAGTTTGGAGAGGGACCGGGTAAACCGTGGGATTTTTGTAAAGCCTCATTTATTGTGCCTTCTGTTGCTTTTAAATAATCATGTGGTAAGCGAACCCGGCCCCTCAAACTTACGTTATAAGACTTGTCATTGACAACATTTAAAAAGGAAATTGGAAATGAACAAATCTTTTTCAATCGCATTGTTTCTACTAGTGTCAATTTTGATTTTTGCTAATTCAACGTTTGCAGAAAAGAAATTATCCAATATCTCTAGTCATATTTATGCCTATACCGACACTCAGAATGCCTCACCGTCAAACAGCTTTGGAGCCAACGCAGGAATTATCGTTGGTCAGGAAGGCGTAGTTGTCGTTGACACGCTGGCCACGGCAAAAGAAGCACGGGAAATGATCAATGACGTCAGGAAGATAACAAAGAAGCCCATCCGCTATGTTGTCAACAGTCACACTCATTTCGACCATTGTTTCGGAAACAGCGAATTTGCTAAGGAGGGTGCAATTATTATTTCGCACGAGAACGGCAAAGTAAGCTTAATGAAATGGGGGGAAAAGCTCATCGGGATAGTAAAAAATATGGGCATGACCGATGAACTACTTGAAGGGACAAAAATCTCATATCCATCTGTCACCTTTAATGATAGACTTCAGATTGACTTAGGAGATATAGTTGTAGATCTATACTATATCGCCCCAAACCACTCAACCGATAATATCATAGTATATATTCAAAAAGAAAAAGTTTTATTTACCGGAGATATACTATTCACCAACTTTCATTCGTATATCGGTAGTGCTGATCTTGACGGTTGGAAAAAGAACCTGGATTACATAATAAGGTTAGATGTAGATAAAATCATACCCGGTCACGGGCCGCTTTCCAACAAAAAAGATATTTCTGATATGAAGGATTATCTAATTACTTTTGACAAAAATGCCAAAAAACTCTGCAATTCGTCCGATGATCTGGATACTATAGTGGCTCAAATGGAAAAAGCTCTGCCAACAAAAGCTCAGGGCAACTGGATGATTCGTTCAAGTATTCAACAAAAATATCTAAAAGCGAAAAAATCGACATCGGGGTCAGGTCTCCACAAATGACATACTTGCAAGGCATTTGCTATGTATAACTCTAAGCTAAGACATTTTCTGTAAGATATTATATATGGCCCGTCCGTTGCGCAAAGGCGATATCATAATTTCGTGAAGCGATTGGTTGGTCAGGAATGCAAGAGCCCGATAGATGAAACGGTCGGCTCTGTTCTGCTTGGCGCGCAGAATTTTGTGGATTTAATCAAGGATAGGTATGTCACCGGATTTAAAGAAAGCAGGGATGTGCAGGCGGTTAGAGCGCTTATGAATAAAGTCTCGATCCAGAAAATATCCGATATTGTCGATGACACTATGGGAAAGGAAGCGAAAGTGGCAAGAAATATTAAAATTTTTCTTTGCCAAAGATATACTGGGCGGAAACTAAAAACAATAGGGGATACATTCGGGATCGGAGATTCTGCGGTTTCTCAGGTCTGAAGAAGATTGAGACAGAAAATTGAGTATGAAAAAAAACTACAGACGAAAATCCGTAAGATTGAGAAAGTAATAAAAATGTCACAAATGGAGACCTGCCCCCTATCCCCCCTCCTGCGATTAAGAAAGGCCATTGTTATGTTTCGTTTATTTATTTCTATCGTTACGACCGTTTTGGTATTTTCCTTTTTTTCAGGATGCGCCTCGAATCCGCCGCTAATAAAGGCGGCGTATGAAGGCGATGTTCATCGCACAAAAGCGCTACTGGACGAAGGTATGGATGTGAATACAAGGGGCGGCGATTGGGGCGAGACGGCTTTGAGCGCCGCTGCCACCCAGGGGCATTTGGCTTTGGTAAAATTCCTCCTGGCAAATGGAGCTGACGTGAATTTGCTTTCAGGCAATGGTGACAGTGCGCTTCTTGGGGCAGCATATCGGTGTCATGCGGATGTTGCGATGCTATTGATTTCCAACGGGGCAGATGCAAATTTCCGTAATCCAAAAACGGGATCATCACCGCTTTTACATGCCGTAGAATGTGAGGATATAGAGCTGGCTAAAGCGCTGGTTAAAAACGGTGCAAATACCAACGTCCAAAACCAGGCCGGTGTCTCTCCCCTTTTGCATGCTGTGGGGCGCGATAATCTATCTTTGGCCGAATTGTTGATACGAAGCGGAGCAACGGCAGACACTCACGATCAATCCGGCTACTCTCCCCTGATTGCAGCGGCCTGGCATAATAATGCAAAACTGGCCGAACTTCTGATTAATGCGGGTGCAAAGGTTGATGCGACATGGAATGGGGGGGGACCTGCGCTCTATGAAGCGTCCTTCAGAGGATACGAACCGGTGGTTGCTTTATTAATTGAAAAAGGTGCAAATGTAAACTTGACAGCCAACGATTATGGCATGTCCGCGCTACTGGCCGCCGTTTCCGAAAACCATTCCAGCACTGCCTCCATTCTTATTGAGGCAGGCGCCGACATAGAAGCAAAGACCCAAAGTGGTTTTAATCCTTTATTGTATGCCGCATATAATGGCAATGCATTAATTGTAAAAAACTTGTGCGAAAGCGGGGCTGACGTCAACGTTCAGGATGGCAATGGCTGGACGGCGCTACAGTACGCCGTTTCCTATGAATATGAAGACGTTGTTGCCTTGCTGATGATGCACAACGCCGATGTTGAGATAAAAAATGATAAAGGCCGGGATGCTCGATGGTATGCAAAGAAATCTCACAATAAACATATTATTAAGATGATAACTAATCCAGATCCTGAGTTTTTCGCCGCTGTTGCTGCGAAGATAAAACCCTCGACGAAAGCCATTGCCGGGAATCGGATAGAGGAGGCCAACATTGAGAGCGTTCGCTCGGCTAAACCGCTAAACGTTTCGTATCGTGCCATCGTTCTCAACAATTTTGAAATAGCCGACAATCTAAGAAAGCGTTATCCTGATGCAGCAGCGCATTGCAAACAATCCATAATAAATCATCTGCGTAAAGTGGGTGCTTATGGTTATGTATCGGATACTCCGGCACCTTCTTATCCTGGAAGAACCTGCTTGGTCGATGGCTTCATAGAGGAAATGTATATTTCAAGCAAAGCCACCAGGCTCTTATTTGGGCCGATTTCAAAAATACCCTTTATGACGGTACGGATTAAATTTACAGATGCTGCGTCAAAAACAGTTTTTCATGAAATAGTCATCAATACGGATACTGACATATCCTGGACCAGAATGACTGTGGGAACCCTTGATGCCTTTATACCCATAGAAGTCGGTAAAATTATCGGCGAATACATCAGCACCGTCATACCGGCCGGATCATAATGGGATTAGCTGAAAAGCGCCTTTAGAGGCGCCTATATAATGCCCTTTATAATTGTACCAATCGATGCCCATGACATGTTGTGCTGAGATAGAGCGAGGCATAAAAAAATATATGAGAGCCAGGATCCCGGTTCAGATTTAGCTCGCATCGCACGTGATAAAATAAAAGCACAAATCCAGAGATCTGTTGGGGGTTATGGGATTGAAATCATTGATGTACGATTTGAAGAAAAAGAATAAGAGCATAACCTCTATAAGGCCTTCGTTCGTCGAGGAATAAACTGATCCTCAAGATCTGAAAACAATAATCATTCAAATCCTGTCTCAGGAAATAGGTCTTTAGAAAATGCTTTTTCTGACAGCTCGTTGGGCATCGGTTATCGAAAATTATGATAAAAGGGCAATAAATGGATTTTACCCAGCAGCATTTAATGATCAGTGTCGAAAAATGCGGCACTGACAGATTGATCAAACAAAGCTTTCCTTTGCGGTTCGGCAAGTATTCGGAAATCAGGACACCGGATTTTGAGTTTTGCTTTAATCTGAACGGTGAGATTAAATCAATTCGAGGATTAAAACCTGATTGGCCCCATCCATCCGAGCAATTTAAGCGAACCGTCGGGAACGATTGGGTCTATTATACGGTTGGTGATAAAAGCGGCAATGATGGCATCATTTCCTGGATGGGAGAATATTATCTGCCTTGTTTGCCCTATGCCAGCAACCCGGTATGGGAAATCGACTATTTTTCCAATCCCGTGGTTATGAGCGCTTTAGCTGAATGGTCGCAGTTGTTTGCCAACCTGTATATGGCAAATTCAAAAGGATTGTACCCGCATGCAAAGGATCTTATAAAAAGGATACTGGTTCATGATGAGCGGAATCTTTATGAACGTTCCCAACAGTTAAACAAGATCATCGGCGGCCGGGTTTCAGTCCTTCCGCCTGATACCCGGCATGTGGATTATGATATCATTCCTTTGACCATTGCCGACGGATGCCTTTATCATTGTAAATTTTGCTGTGTGAAAACAGACCAGAAATTCCATGCAAGATCAAAAGAGAATATCCATGAACAGCTCGGGGCTTTGAAAAACCATTTTGGTGACGATATGGTCAATTATCATGCGCTATTCCTTGGCAATCACGACGCCCTTGCCGCAGGTGGAGATCTGATTTGTTTTGCCGCAGAAGAGGCCTATAAAACTTTTGGATTCAGGCAGCGTAAGGATCAAAAACCGTTTTTATATCTCTTTGGCAGTGTGGGATCTCTCTTAGAGGCGCGGCCTGCTTTGTTTGAACATTTGAATCGATTGCCCTATTACACCTTTATTAATATTGGATTTGAATCCATTGATTCAGAGACCCTCTCCCTCATCGGCAAACCGATTACATCCGAACAGGCAAAAGAAGCCTTTGAAAAAATGATGGAAATCAATTCGGCCTTCAATCAACTGGAAATCACCGGTAATTTTGTTGCAGGTGATCATCTATCGCCTGAGCATGAAGGCTCCTTGGCGGACCTTTTGAAACATGCCAATTCGAGAAAAAAGATGAAAGGCGCTGTGTACTTGTCACCGCTAAAGGAAACTCCCAGAAAAAGGGAACTTCTACCACGGTTTTACAAGATTAAGGCGCAAAGCCGCCTGCCGGTTTTTGTTTATTTGATTCAGCGGCTGTAACTTCTTATGGTCATCCTCTATACGGTTCATTGAATGATTTAGAGAACATCTTGTCGGGTTTATATCTGAAATGGATGGTATCAAAAATCACCAGCGCAAAAAAAGAAAGGGTGCTTTCCGGGAAGATCGCCACCATGCGACAGCCGTTGAAACTGGCGAACATCTTTGGCATTGCCTCCTATTCGTTGATGTGAAGTTGGTCAGGGCCGGAGTCGCCTGCCGCCTGGTGCCAAAATCCGGCTAGCGCCGCTGGGCTACACAGACGATCATGCGCGAAACCATGCGGCATCTGGGGACGGTAAAGAGTTGACCCTGACACCGGTTTATGACAATTGTCTTCAAGGATGCCCAGGTAATGATGCTTCGCGGGCTATGCGCATTTCAGACAACAACTGTTTGAGCCGACTCTAAGCATGCCTTGAAACCGCACGCGGCTTCCTGCTTTCGAGGGCAGAAGTCCGTGAAATATTCGGCGACCTGACGGCCGAAATCGAACAGCATTGGGAAGTCGTATGTGGAGAGGCTGAGCTCACTGAAGTGGACAAAAAACTTCTTTGGAATCGACAGTTTCCAAACCCTTATCCGGTTGAACAATCGGCATTGCTTACGAAAAGATAAGAGCGACATATGAACAAAATTACGTTTGTAATCGTTATATGCCTGTCATTCACAATAAAATGCCCTGAAGCATTTTCCACGGAAAAAATATTACTCACCACCCAGGTTTGGCCGCCGTATCAGACATATGAAAATAACGTTTTGGATGGGTTTGCAGTTCGGGTCGTGACGTGTGTATTGGAAAAAATGGGGCGCCCCTATCAGATCGATGTATATCCATGGAAACGGGCACAGAAAATAGTGGCGTCCGGTAAGGCGCATGGTTTTTTTTCGGCATCCCGGAATCAGATGCGTGATTCGTATGCCACCATTTCGGAAAGCATAGCGGAGCAAAAATGGAATTGGTATGTTCTTAAAGGAAGCTCTTTGACGCCAGTGCATGATTCTTTTAAGAAAGAGGCACAAGTGGCTGCCATGCTGGGCTCCAATATGCTGACATGGCTGTATGAAAACGGATACAACGTTTCGGGTACCCCTAAGGATACGGAAGGGTTAATAAAAGCGCTTTTAAAAAAGCGCTATGATGCAATGCTGGCCAATGATTTGGTGGTGGAAGAAGTTTTACAAAAGATGAAATTGTCCCCCAGCCAGTTTCTGGTATTTTCAAATAAAGATAAACCCTTGGGTGTATACTGGTCGAAGAAATTTTTATCCGAAAATCCAGAATTCTTGGAACGATTTAACGCGCACATCAGAGTTTGCCGATAATCGAATCGCGGATGCCAAATTCAATGGAATACAATTCTTATATTTTCACTGTCTGGCGATGAGAAAAAAGCCTTGATCTGAACGGGCAAAAAACAGTAGGTCCAACAGTGTCGCTCTATCTTGTCCATCATTTCTTCTGC
This sequence comes from Desulfobacteraceae bacterium, assembly GCA_050302315.1. Classification (GTDB taxonomy): domain Bacteria; phylum Desulfobacterota; class Desulfobacteria; order Desulfobacterales; family Desulfosarcinaceae; genus JARRKU01. Next base: position 44,111 of record JBNLAV010000057.1, on the reverse strand, counting down.
ACTGAGGTCGGAATCCATGATCGATTTCATACTGGGGTTTAATCCGGTTCTTCAGGCACTCATTGCCACGCTCTTTACCTGGGGGCTTACCGCCGCCGGTGCGGCGCTTGTCTTCGTCACCCGGTCCCTGAACCTCAAACTCCTGGATGCCATGCTCGGTTTTGCCGCCGGCGTCATGATCGCAGCCAGTTTTTGGTCCCTTCTCGCACCGGGAATCGAGATGGCCGGGCAGCTGCAGCAGATACCGTGGCTGACGGCTGCCATCGGCTTCATGGCCGGCGGCGTTTTCATGCGGCTGACCGACAAGTTCCTGCCCCACCTCCATCCGGGGCTGAGCAGCGACAAAAGCGAGGGGGTCAAGACCTCGTGGCAGCGGAGCACGCTTCTGGTGCTGGCCATCACCCTGCACAACATCCCCGAAGGGCTCGCCGTGGGCGTGGCCTTCGGCGCCGTGGCGGCCAACCTCCCGTCGGCCACCATCGGCGGGGCCGTCGCATTGGCCATCGGCATCGGGATTCAGAATTTTCCCGAGGGTACGGCGGTGTCCATGCCCCTGAGGCGGGAGGGCATGTCGAAAATGAAAAGCTTTATGATGGGACAGGCGTCCGGCATGGTGGAACCGGCCGCCGGCGTCATCGGCGCCTTGTTCGTGCTCAATATGCAGAACATCCTGCCCTATGCGCTCTGTTTTGCGGCCGGCGCCATGATTTTCGTGGTGGTTGAAGAACTGATTCCCGAGTCCCAGAGAAAACTCGAAAATATCGACACCGTGACGATGGCCACCATGCTGGGCTTCTCCGTTATGATGATTCTCGATGTGGCGTTGGGATAGCGCAGGGTGGAAGGCGGCAGAAATGATTAAAATTGTAGACGCCGACACAACCGAACTGATCTCCGACGCCAAAGCGCTTTTCAGAGAATACGCGGCGTCCCTGAACTTCGATCTGTGCTTTCAAGGCTTTGACCAGGAGATGGCGGAATTTCCCGGCCAGTATACGCCGCCATCCGGAGGTCTCTACGTGGCACGCTCCGAGGAGCGGTCCATCGGGTGCATCGGTTTCCGATATCTACAGGACGGCGTCTGCGAGATGAAGCGGCTCTACGTGCAGCCGGATTACAGAGGGAACAGGGCCGGGCTCAGGCTGGCCATGCGCTCCATTGAAGCCGCCACGGCCGCAGGCTACCGGTTTATGCGGCTGGACACCCTTCAGTCCATGAAACGGGCCAACCAATTGTATCGAACGCTTGGATTTGTCGAGATTGCGCCCTACCGGCCCAACCCCATCGAAGGCGCACTCTACCTGGAACTGGATCTGTCGAATGTCAAATGAAACGCCTATGCGTGTCAGCTCCTGATAAATGTTTCGTGGGCTTGTTCAAACCGGGAGATATCCGCTTCATGGGAAAGGCTGATGGCGATGTCATCCAGCCCCTTGATGAGCCGCTCCTTGCTGGGCGCATCGATTTCAAAACCAAAGGCGATCTCTTCTGCCGCATGCAGGATGATCTGCTGGCCGTCAAGATCCACGGTGGCCTCCAGGCCGTGCGCTGCCTCTACGGCGGTGAAAATCCGGTCCACATCGTCTTCGGTAAGTTCGATGGTCAGCAGACCGTTTTTCACGGAATTGCTTCTGAAGATATCGGCAAAGCCGGGGACGCGTTCACCGTTAATCTTCTTCCAGGGCGCGATCACCACCCGGTACCCGTCCTGCAGCAGCGCCCATACCGCGTGTTCGCGGCTGGAGCCGCAGCCGAAGTTGTTGCGCGTCACCAAGATGGAGCGCCCTTCGAATCGCGGCGCATTGAGCTCGAACTCCGGTGACGGCTCGCCATCGGCATCGTAGCGCCAGTCATAAAAGGCGCTCGGTCCGTATCCCACCCGTTGGATGGATTTGAGGAACTGCTTGGGGATGATCTGGTCGGTGTCCACATTGGAACGGTTCAGTGTGGCCAGGACGCCGGTGTGGGTGGTGAATGCTTTCATGGTGTATTCCTTGCTATAACTTGCGGATGTCTACGAACTTGCCCTCCACCGCTGCCGCAGCAGCCATCTGGGGACTCACCAGGTGGGTGCGCCCTCCCTTGCCCTGGCGTCCTTCGAAGTTGCGGTTGGAGGTGGAGGCGCAGCGCTGTTTGGCCAGCAGCTGATCTGGATTCATGCCCAGGCACATGCTGCAGCCTGAATAGCGCCATTGCGCTCCGGCTTCTTTGAATATCTTGTCCAGCCCTTCCGCTTCGGCCTGGGCTCGCACCTGCTCCGAACCAGGCACCACCAGCATCTTCACGTGGTCTGCTTTTTTGCGGCCTTTGATAATTTCAGCCGCCAACCGGAGGTCTTCGATGCGCGAATTGGTGCAGCTGCCGATGAAGACCACATCCACCGCTACGTCCGTCATCCGGGTGCCGGGCGTCAGGCCGATGTAGTCCAGCGCCTTTTGTACATCGGCGCGGCTGTACCCTTCAACCTGGTCCGGTTCGGGAATGGGCTGATCGACGTCGATGACCATGCCGGGATTGGTTCCCCAGGTGACCTGGGGCGCCAGTTCGTCCACGGGGATGGTGATGGCGCGGTCGTACCGGGCGTCCGGGTCGCTGGGCAGGGTCTTCCAATCGGCGATGGCCCGCTCCAGTTTTTCGCCCCTGGGCGCAAAGGGCCGGTCCCCGTCGGCGACATACTGGAAAGTGGTCTCGTCCGGCGCGATCATCCCGGCCCTGGCGCCGGCTTCGATGCTCATGTTGCAGATGCTCATGCGCGCTTCCATGGAAAGGGAGGCCACGGCCTCTCCGCAGTATTCCAGTACATGGCCGGTGCCGCCGGCCGTACCGATGGTGCCGATCAGCTTGAGAACCATGTCCTTGGAGAAGATTCCGGGCCCCGGCCGACCCGTAAATTCGACCTTGAAGGTCCTGGGTCTGGGCTGTACCAGGGTCTGGGTCACCAGCACATGTTCGACTTCCGATGTACCGATACCAAAGGCCAGCGCACCGAAAGCACCATGGGTGGACGTATGGGAGTCGCCACACACGATGGTCAGGCCGGGCAGGGTCAAGCCCAATTCAGGGCCAATCACATGCACGATGCCCTGCCGCCGGTGGCCGAGCCCGTACAAGGGGACCTGAAATGCCGTCGCGTTGATCTCCAGGGCATCCACCTGGGCTTTGGAGAGCGGGTCCTTGATCTTCATGCGATCCGCGGTGGTGGGAACGTTGTGGTCCATGGTGGCGAAGGTCAGATCCGGACGGCGCACTTTGCGCCCCGCCAGCCGGAGTCCTTCAAAGGCCTGGGGGCTGGTGACTTCGTGGACCAGATGGCGGTCGATGTAAAGCATGGTGGAGCCGTCAGGAAGTTTTTTGACGACGTGCCGGTCCCATATTTTTTCAAACAAGGTTTTCCCCATGGTCGGTTTCTCCAGGTTTGCGCTTCGTCCGAATTGTATCCAAAGCCCCCGGCCGCACCGGCATGGGGGTAGTGGATTAAAACATTGCGCTAAAAATGGTATCGCCTCCACTTCATGTCAACTAATTACCGCTCGTAGGGTGCATTACCCGAAATCAAGCTTATCTATATGTAAACCGCAAACATAGAAGGGAATCCGACAAGATGAAAGGAACCGAACTGGTCATCAAGGCCCTGCAGGACAAGGGCGTGCGGTATGTGTTCGGGTACACCGGCGGCGCCATCATGCCGATATTCGACGAAATGGAGAAACAGCAGGCTTTCGATTTTATCATGTCCCGTCATGAGCAGGGAGCGGCCTTCATGGCCCAGGGCGTCTCCCGGGCATCGATCTCCACCGCCACCCCGCAGGTGGGGGTCTGCATGGCCACATCGGGGCCGGGCGCCATGAACCTGGTGACCGGGGTCGCGGACGCCGGAATGGATTCGGTGCCGCTGATCGCCGTGACCGGCCAGGTGCCCACCGGGGTCATCGCAACGGATGCCTTCCAGGAGAGCGACGTGGTGGGCGTGATGCTGCCGCTGGCCAAACAAGTCTACATGCCGCTGGACGTCCACAAGATCGAAGAGACGATCCACGACGCCTACTACCTGGCCACCGCCGGACGGGGTGGGCCGGTGGTCATCGACATCCCCAAAGATGTCCAGATTCAACAGACCGATGCGTCCTACCAATTCAATCCGGCGGGATACGAGCCCGATCTGCCCGGCTTCTTCTACTCACCGCTGCCCGATAGGGAGCAGATTCAAAAAGCTGTGGCCCTGATCAATCGCAGCGAGTCTCCCATTATTCTATGCGGTCACGGTGTGATCAGCAGCAATCAGGGCGACCGCCTGCGCCGCTTTGCGGAAGAAACCCACATTCCCGTCGCATTCACCCTGCACGGCCTGTCCGCCTTTCCGGTTGACCACCCGCTGAGTCTGGGCATGGTGGGAATGCACGGCACCGTGGAAGCCAACCGCGCGCTGTTGCATGCGGATCTGATTATCTCTCTGGGCATGCGGTTCGACGACCGCGTCACCGGCAACCTGGAGACGTTTGGCGTCAACGCCGACGTGATCCATGTGGAGATCGACCCTTCGGAGATCGACAAGAACGTCAAGGCCTCGGTGGCGATCAATGCCGACGCGGCCGAAGCCCTCAACCGACTCAGCCGCGATCCGGAGCTTCGTCCAAAGCGGCGCCAGAACTGGATGACGCGTATCGATCAATGGCGCGAGGAAGTCGCCGATGCGTTGCGCGCCGAAATCGAGGCGGGTGTGGGATCCGAAGGACAACTGCTGATGAAGACCATTACCCGCAAACTCTCCGACTTTACCGGCGGAAAGGATATCATCGTGGCGGATGTGGGCCAGCATCAGATGATCCTCGCCCGGTTTTACAATTTCCAGACCGCCAACTCCTGGTTTACTTCCGGCGGGGCCGGCACCATGGGCTGTTCACTGCCCATGGCGGTGGGGGTCAAACTGGTGCGCCCCGACGAGCGCGTCTGGTCCGTCAGCGGAGATGGCGGATTCCAGATGAACATACAAGAGCTGGGCGCCATCATGGAGCACGGCATCGACATCAATATCCTGTTGTTCAACAACGGCTACCTGGGCATGGTGCGGCAATGGCAGACCCTGTTTTATGACGGCCGCTATGCCGGCACGCCGCTGAAAAATCCGGACTTCGGCATGATCGCCAAAGCTTATGGCATCCACTACCGGAAGGTTTCCCGGGTGGAAGAGATCGATGCGGCCCTGAAAGCTGCGGCCGGCCACAAAGGACCGAGCATGGTGGAGTTTTTGTGCGACCCCAGCGAAATTGTCCTGCCCATGGTGCCGGCCGGCGGCAGTATTGCCGACATGATCACTTCCGTACAAAAGGACGAAAAGAAATGAATGCGAAGCAGCAGATGAAGCGACGCGCCATATTGGCTTACATGCAGGACCGCCCCGGTGTGCTGAACAAAGTCTCCATGTTGATTCGCCGCAAGATGTACAACGTCGATACCATTACGGTATGCAAGACCCGTACGCCCGGCATCAGCCGGATGTCCCTGACCCTGCGCGAGGACAGCGACGAAAAAATGGTGCAGGTGGTCAAACAGATCGAAAAGATCACCGAGGTGGTCTCGGCCAAGGAATTGGATATCGACCACAGCTTCTGGAGGGAAGTGGCCGTCATCAAGCTGGAGAGCGATGAAGACCGATTGGAAGCGCTCAGAAGCCGCTACACGTTTGAAATCCTCGATCGGCAGAGCAGCGACGTCTATATCGTCCAGTTGGCCGGCACCAACCAGCTGATCGACAATTTCCTGAACGATTTGGGCGACGACCGGATCGTCGAGGTGGCCCGGTCCGGGTTCACGGCCCTCGAGATGTGAGGCCCATCGTTTTGAAGACTGAAAGTGCCATAATCGCATACGAGTGATGACACCCGCAGCAGTGTTATCAACCGTCGAATGTAGAAGGAATGTATTCTGCCTAATTTAAGTATGGCAGAGCGCAGCGATTCCACACTTCGAAATTCTGCGGTTCCTTGTTCGATATTCGAAATTCCGTTCGACCCGGTACGCGGCTTCATGTCGATAAGTGGCGTCCTAATAAACCGTTTGGAACAAAGGAGTCCAAAATGGGCGACGACCTCAACCGCTACAGTTCGCGCATCACGGCCCCCAAATCCCAGGGGGCCTCCCAGGCCATGCTGTATGGCGCCGGATTGACCGATGCGGACATGGACAAGGCGCAGGTGGGTATCAGCAGCGTCTGGTATGAAGGCAACACCTGCAACATGCATCTCAACGACTTGGCCGCGGTGGTCAAGGCGGGCGTGGTGGACGCCGGACTGGTCGGTTTGCGATTCAATACCATCGGCGTCAGCGACGGGATCTCCATGGGCACCGAGGGCATGAGCTACTCCCTGCAGTCGAGAGACCTGATCGCCGACTCCATCGAAACGGTGATGCGCGCCCAGTGGTACGACGCCAACATCTCCCTGCCCGGCTGTGACAAGAATATGCCCGGCTGCCTGATCGCCATGGCGCGGGTCAACCGCCCGGCCCTGATGATTTACGGGGGCACCATCCGGGCCGGCCGACTGGACGGCGAAAAACTCGATATCGTATCGGCCTTTCAAAGCTATGGCGAATATCTTGCCGGCGCCATCGACGACGACCGCCGGAGGGCCATTGTCCGGAACAGCTGCCCGGGCGCCGGTGCTTGCGGCGGCATGTACACGGCCAACACCATGGCATCGGCCATCGAAGCTCTGGGCATGTCCCTGCCCTACAGCGCCAGCCGGCCGGCCGAATCCGAGGCCAAACATGCGGAATGTCGAACGGCCGGCGACGCCATTCGATTGCTCCTGGAGAGGCGCATCCGCCCCCGGGACATCATGACGCGCCAAGCATTTGAGAACGCACTGGTGGTGGTCACCGCCCTGGGCGGTTCCACCAATGCCGTCCTGCACCTGATCGCCATGGCCCGCGCCGTGGACGTGCCGCTGTCGATCGATGATTTTCAGAGGGTGAGCGACCGCGTGCCGCTGCTGGCCGACATGAAGCCCAGCGGCGGCCACGTTCAGGAGGACCTGGATGCAGTGGGCGGCATTCCGGGGGTGATGAAATACCTGCTGGAAAACGACCTGCTGGACGGTTCATGCCTGACGGTCACGGGCCGAACCGTGGAGGAGAACCTGGCCGATCTGCCGCCCCTTTCCCAGGGCCAAACGATCATCCGCACCCTGGACCAGCCCGTGCATCCGCGGGGGCACATTCAGATTCTGAGGGGCAGTCTGGCCCCCGACGGCGCTGTGGCCAAAATCACCGGCAAAGAGGGGTTGACCTTTACAGGCCCCGCCAACGTCTTCGATTCGGAAGAGGAGATGCTCCACGCCCTCGAGAAAGGTAAGATCAAGAAGGGCGATGTGGTGATCATCCGGTTCGAGGGCCCCAAAGGCGGGCCCGGCATGCCCGAAATGCTGACCCCCACGTCGGCCATCATGGGCGCCGGTCTGGGCCAGGACGTGGCCCTGCTCACCGATGGCCGTTTTTCAGGCGGCTCCCACGGCTTCATCGTGGGCCACATCACACCCGAAGCCCAGGAAGGCGGCCCCATCGCCCTGGTGCGCAACGGCGATACGATAGCGATCGATGCGGTCAACAACAAGATGGATGTGGAAGTCGACGCATCTGAGATGTCCAGACGCCGCAAGGCGTGGCAACCTCCTCCCTACAAAGCCACACGCGGAACGCTCTTCAAGTATATCAGGAGCGTCAAATCCGCATCGGAGGGTTGCGTCACCGATGAGTGAAAGCGATCACCCGGCTGAGCATTAAATCGTTGACCCGGAGATCATTAGGCATCACAATAGCCCCATCGTCCCCGGTTTTCATCTGTTCCTCCATACGTTTTACAATAATCGAGATGATGGCGCCGCACCTGCGGGTTTTCCGATGGCGGCAACCATAGGGGCTTAATCAAATCCTTTTTTTACCCGGTCAATCTTGGCGCCCATTGCACCGGAAATCGAAAACATGACGCTTCAAACCAGGCTCATTGACCATATCTACCGCGTGGCCACCGGCAGCCGAAGCTTACGCAACTTCTTCACACCGGTCGGCGCGACCTTTTACGGCCTGGTGGTCTGCGCCTTTGTCTTTGCCGGCGTGAAGGCCGACCGGCTGGCGGGCATCGGACCGGTGCTCCCCTTTCGCATCGGCATGATCCTGTCCCCGCCGATCTTCGGAGCGGGTGTCCTGCTGATCGGTTGGTCGGTGTTCCATTTCGTAAAAGCAAAAGGGTCGCCGGTGCCGCTGAATCCACCGCCCCGACTGGTCACCTCCGGGCCATATACGTATACCCGGAACCCGATGCTCACGGGTGTCTTTGCCCTGCTCGCCGGATTCGGCGTTTTGTTCGGATCGGTTTTTCTCCTGCTTGTCTTCGCGCCGCTCTTTATCGCACTAAACTATTTGGAGCTGAAATATATCGAAGAGCCCGAACTCGAAAAGCGGCTGGGCAGCGCCTATGCTGCGTATCGTTCCAGGACGCCCATGTTTTTCCCGAGCTTCAGGCGAAAAGGCAACTGTCAGTGATGTTTGAAAAGGAAGCGTTTATGAAGAAATTATGCCTGCTAGCCGCCATAATCCCGGCAGTGCTCATCGTCACCGGTTTCATGTGGGGCTGCAATGCCACCACGTCCAACATCCGTAAAAATTCGCCGGCCTTCCATTATGACGGCAAACAGGCCTTGACGGTGGTCAGCTTCAATATCCGGGTGGGTTACGGGACAGAAGATATCTACACCGGCCCCTACGATCTAAAAAACCACAAAAAAAGCCTCACCCCAATCGTGGAAGCAATTCGCTCCTGCGACGCCGATATTGCCGGACTTCAGGAGGTGCTGGCCAACGGGCAGGCCCTGGAACTGGCGCGACGACTGAACATGAATGTGGCTTTCGCCGGCCACCCCACCGCCAGCCCCTACGGTCCGTGGTGGGGTGTGGCCCTTTTGTCCAGGTATCCCATTGTAAATTCGGAAGGTTTTACGATCAGCACGGGTCGCGGCAACGGCAAGACAGCGCTGCTGTGCACCGTCGACGTTGGGGGGCGCATGCAGCATTTCATCAGCGTCCACAAAGACAAGGATCTCAAGGACGGCGGTTCCTTCAAAAACATCATGAAAAAGATCGAAACAATAGACGGTCCGGCGGTCCTGATCGGAGACTTGAACATGCAGCCCTATGACATGCGGTTGAAAATCCTGAAGCCGCGCCTGGTGGACAGTGCCAGGACGGTTGACACCCCCACGGTCCGGGAGGCGAGGAAACTCGGGACTTTTTATGGCATCGGGCGTATCGACTACATCCTGGTGGACCCGAATTTTTATACAGTCGCTGATGCGGGTCTTGCGGAAGACCGCTATCGGGACGCTTCCGATCATCTGGCCTATTGGGCGCAGATCATACCCAGGCCATAGACGGCTGAACGCTTCAATGGAAAGGAGAGCAGAATGGCTGAATTTGCGGGAGGGAAAATTGAAGCCTATGCAGGACCGACTCAATTGGGCGCGCCCGACGACCTGGAACAGGTGATCATCGATTTCATCGCCGGGGCCAGGTATACCCTGTTTATCGCCGTCCAGGAACTCGATTCCGAGCCCATCGCCCAGGCGATCATCGACGCCCGCTGGCGCGGGGTGACGGTGCACATGATTATCGAGCAGGACTACATCTCCCGGGACGAACCGCCCAAGGCGACGAAAAAGCAGGGAGAGACCCAAGACCAGGCTGTTAAAAGGGTCCAGTGGGAAGAGTACCGCCGCCCCAAAACAGCCAGAACCAACCGGGATATACTGGCCGCGCTGCTTCGCAACGCAGTAGATGTCAAGGCGGATTACAATCCGAAGATCTTTCATCAGAAGTTCATCGTGAGAGATTTTGAGGGCAAGAGCCGCACCGGCTCCGCCGTGCTGACCGGTTCGACCAACTTTACCTGGACGGGCACCCACAAGAATTACAACCACATCGTGGTCTTCAACGATTACCGCATCTGCCGGGCTTATCTGCTGGAGTTCGAAGAGATCCGCTCCGGTAATTTCGGTGCGCTGAACCTGAGGAATGAGAAGATACCGTCCACCTACAACCTGAACCATGTCCCCGTGCGCATCCTCTTTTCTCCGGACGATTCCCCCGAACTGGAAATCGTCAAGCAGATGCTCAAATGCAGTACGCGCCTGGACTTCTCGATCTTTACCTTCGCGACCTCCTCCGGCATCGATGACGCCATGGCCATATTGCGCTCTGCCGGCAGACGGGTGCGGGGCGTGTTCGACCCCGGGCAGGGCAAAAGGGATTGGGCGGCCACCCACTGGCTGCACGGCGCCGGCATTGAGGTCTTCATACCCCGCAATGAACCGGGATTCGGGAAACTCCACCACAAGCTGATGGTGATCGACAACGATATCGTGGTAGGCGGCAGTTTCAACTACACGGCCCCTGCCAACGATTACAACGATGAGAATATCTTCGTGATCGGCAGCCCTTATGATCTGCCGAAGAACAAAGGCGGTCCCGTGGACCACGACGCCTGCGCTGAGATTGCGGGATTCTTCCGCGGCGCCATCGATCAGATAGCGGCCAAAAGCGATCCTTACGTCGCGGCTTGACCGGGCGGCTTACGGCTGCGAGTCGCGCAATCGAAGAACGGCGTCGGCGATAATCTCGACGGCGCGGTCGATCTCTTCAGGTCGGGTCATGCGGCCGACGGAAAAGCGAACCGTGCCTTTGGCCCGCTCCAGCGGCACCTGCATGGCTTCCAGCACGTGGGAGACGGCGACCGAGTCCGAATGGCATGCCGCACCGGGTGATGCGGCCACCCGGTCCTCGATGGCCTCCAGGATGCGGTTGGCCTCCAGCCCCTTGAAGGCCAGGCTGGCCGTGTTGGGCAGACGGTGATCCGGATGCCCGTTGAGATGGACATCTCCCACGCGGTTCAGAATGCCTTGGTGCAACCGATCCCGCATGGCGGTCATGTGTCTCATGTTCGCTTGCAGTCCGGCCGCCGCGATCTCACAGGCTTTGCCCAGACCGACAATTTCCAGGACATTCTCTGTCCCCGCCCGCCATCCGCTTTCCTGGCCGGCGCCGTGGCAGAACTTTTCCGGCGATACCCCCTCTCGCACATACAGGGCGCCGATGCCTTTGGGCGCGTAGAGTTTGTGCCCGGCAACCGAAAGCAGATCCACCCCCAGATGGTCGACCTTCACCGGCACCTTGCCCAGCGACTGGGCCGCGTCGGTATGCAGCGTAATGCCATACGATTTGGCGATTTTAGAAATTTCGGCAAGGGGCTGCAAGGTTCCCACTTCATTGTTGGCATGCATAATGGTGATCAGGATGGTGTCTTCACGCACGGCACGCTCGACATCCGCCGGGTCCACCATGCCCTGCCGGTCCACCGGAACAAAGGTGGTGGTGAAGCCACGTTTTTCCAGGGAGCGGCAGACTTCGAAAACCGCAGGGTGTTCGAAGGCGCTGGTGATGATGTGCCGGCCTTTGCTTTTCAAGGCGCGGGCCATTCCCCGGATAGCGTGATTATTGGACTCGGTCCCGCCGGAGGTAAAGAAAATTTCTTCGGGCCGGCACCCCATGAGAGCGGCCACCTGCTGCCGGGCCGTTTCCACCGCCTGCCGTGGACGGGTGCCGTACCAGTGAGAGCTCGACGGGTTGCCGAACTCGGTCTCTAAAAAAGGCCGCATGGCCGCAATGACTTCCGGCGCATGCGGGGTGGTACCGTTGTAATCTAAATAGATGGGAAGGGGCATGATCCTGTCCTCCCTTCTGAAGTGGCGTTACGTATGGATTATGAACTCTTGCTTAACATCCGGAGGCGATGAATTCAAGGTCCGGCAATGCGCAGTTCGGTTTCTGTCTGGACAGGTGGCGACAAAGGCGGTATCGGGATATCGGACATCGGTTTGAAACGGAAATGGACAAGAGGTCTGCCCGAAGAAATCGGGCAGACCTCTCATTTTTTGCTGTTCGGATCAGTCGGGACTAGTCACGGTCGAAGCGGCTGAACAACCAACTCCATAGCCAGCGCTTGAATCGACGTTTTTTTCTATGATGCTCGCGATCTTCTTCATCATCGTCATCGTCGTCGTAGCTGTCGCCGTCATCGTCGCCGTCATCGTGATCGCCGTCTTCACCTTCCCCGGCATCATTGTCCCCGTCAGAGGGCGGATCGTCCGCGGGAGGATCGTCAGCGGGAGGATCATCTGCCGGAGGATCGTCTGCCGGAGGATCATCTACCGGAGGATCGTCTGCCGGAGGATCATCTGCCGGAGGATCGTCTGCCGGAGGATCATCTGCCGGAGGATCGTCTGCCGGAGGATCGTCTGCCGGAGGGTCGTCTGCCGGAGGATCATCTGCCGGAGGATCGTCTGCCGGAGGATCATCTGCGGGCGGCTCGTTTACAGCGGCTACCACCACATTGCAAGTCGCGGTAGCCTGGAGCAGGCCGTCGGTCACGGTCAGTTCAAAGATCAACGTATCGGTGGTTCCGGCAGCAATGGCCGGCGCTGTAAAGGCGGGATTGGTTGCCCCCGGATCTGACAGGGTCACGGCGGTTCCAGCCGTCTGCTTCCAGGTGTAGGCATCGATGGCCAACGGGCCGTCAGGATCGCTGGAGCCGGAAGCATCCAAGGAGACCAGATCCCCGGCCATCACACTTTGATCGCCACCCGTAACCGCCACCGGCGGTTGGTTGACGTTGGTGATATTGATCACAACGGTGTCGGTAGCCTGCGAGCCGCCTTCATCGGTAACGGTCAATTGGAGGGTTACGGATTCTCCCTGGGCGCCTACGCCGTCCAGGACAAAGTACGGATTAGCGATGGTCGCGTCATTCAGAGTCACTATGGCGCCAGTGATATTAATCTGCTGCCAGAGATAACTGGCGATTGCGTCATCGACACCGGACGATCCCGAGCCATCCAATTGAACCTGCAGCCCTTCGGCAACGGTTTGATCCGGACCGGCATCGGCCACCGGTTGTACATTCACGTTGGAGATATTGACAATACATGTGTCGCTGTGGGTATCGCCGGCATCATCGGTCACGGTCAGGGTAAAGGTCAACGAAGCGCCGTTCAGTCCTACCACAGGTGCGTCAAAGAAAGGTTGTTCGGCATACGGATCGGATAGAGCGACCAGGACTTCTCCGCCGGTCTGCTCCCAGAAGAACTGGACAAGGCTGCCGTCATCGTCAATGGAGTTGGTGCCGTCAAGGGTGACCACATCCCCTTCCTGAACCGATTGATCCGGTCCGGCATCAGCCGTTGGCAGTTTGTTGGGAATGGCGATGATAATCTCAACCGCGTCGGAAACCGCCCCGGAGACACCACCAAAAGAGTCCTTGGCCCATGCATAAAGGGTCTGCAGACCGTCGGCCGAAAAGGTATACTCGGTCGGCGGTGAATTTTGCCATCCGGCGTCACCCGAACCCGGGATCGTCGGAGACGTGGTCAGCATGTAGCCATCGACCTTGGTTTTGTTCTGCGGATCACCATCCGTAGCAGTAAAACTGTTAATCGGTACGGTCAGCGCGTCATGGGACGACGGCAACTGAAAATCGGTCACAACCGGGGTGCCATGGCAGCTCGCCGCGCTGCAGGACGGCCCCCAGGAAGGTTTTGCCAAAGCATTTCCCACAAGGAAAAAAGAGAACAGGACTACAAGGAAACACAATCTGATGTTGTACATTCGGAATTACCTCCACTATTGGAATTGAAATGAGCTCCTAATGCGCATTCTTCATTTGCGGTCCGGGAGAGATAAATGCTTTCGCATAATCATTGCTTGCACGTGCAGGACTCCCGTCCCGCATGAATCCCGAAAAGCGCCGGGTTGCATCCCCCGGTGCTTTCTTGATTCAACAAGTGAGGTTTAAAGCAACGGTTGTGCCAAAAGAAGAATTCACGGTGATTAAGCTGCCTTCCGAAAAAACCTTCACAGACTTTGCGGGTACTGCGTTACCAGAATTGCACACCTGGTTACAAATTGTTGTATACGAACATTTCGCGCGCTTGAAGGTAAGAAAGCATCGCTGCAAGCCATCGCAGCACTTCGAGAAATCCGGGGATGGCGCCGGAGGTGGCGTTTGTCCAGCTTCTTGCCCCCTTCTATCTTTTCTTGCCTCAATACGGTTGATTGGCTATAGAATAATGGCATGGATTGCCCTGTCTGCCATACCGCCAATCCCGTCGGGCAGAAATTTTGCGGCAACTGCGGCCGAAAGCTCGAAGCGGAATGTCCCAGTTGCGGCGCTCCCAACCCGCCTAAATACCAATATTGCGGACAGTGCGGCGCCAATATGACCTCATCAGGGGCCATCTTGTTGGCCCCCTCCGGACTGATTAAGGAAGCCAATTCCAAAGCATTGGAGCTCCTTGGCTATGCAAATGTCGAAATCCTGAATAAACCGATTTCCCTCTTCGTCCGGCGCGATGACCTCGTGGTCTATTTTTCACACTGGAATGAGCTCCGCAACCACACACAACAACAACCTTTCGAAATTGCATTAAAACACAAGGACGGCGGTGATATTTACCTGAGGCTGCAATTTGAACTCGACACCAAGACGGATGCGCAGCCGCAAGAGATCCGGGTTGTGCTCAATGAAATATCGGACAGCCGAAAAGCTTCAGCCCAGATGCAGTTTCAGGAGGATCTGCTGAACCTTGTCTTCACCATCACAGATAGTGTGAACACCGCATCCGACCGGCATCTGGAAAGCACCATCCAAGATGCCCTCAAGAAAATATGTCTGGTTACGGAAGCGGACCGATGTTTTATCCATCGTTTCAATCGGCGGCATAAACGTCTGGTGCCGGCTTACCGGTGGGAAAAAGAGGAGCGATCTGAAAATGCGGCGCCCGAATTCGACGGGATTTCGCTGAAGACGATAAAGCAGATTATTGTTCGATTGCGGCAGGAAAGCGCTTATGTGGTCAACGATGTGGCCCAACTGCCACCGGATGAGCGCAGGGAATTAACCGATTGGCACCCATCCGGCACAGGGGCTATAGTCTGCCATCTGGTCTATGCCGCCAAACGCCCTGTCGGCATCATCGGGATTGTTAAACGCCAGGTTGAAGAACAATGGCCGCCTCAATGTATCGCATTGGTCAAATTCCTGGGGCAGCTTTTATCTGACAGACTGCGGTTTGAAGGTGAGCAGCATTCCACCGCTTACCCGAACCGAAGACCCCATCTGCTTCAAGAGGCGTCGTCAAAGCCCCTCCGAAAGATGGTCCACGACCTCATCGATTCGAAGGCCAATCCCGGCCCTGCCGCTGAACATGCTGCCGTTTTCAAGCGTCCCGATAGCCCCGAGCCGACCCCGGTATATGAGACGTCGTTTGGGGCATCCGCTATCAGCCGACGCATGAAGCTGGAAAAGCGGCCGAACCATGAATTAATGGATGAACAGCCGGTCTACCCGAGGGACGACGGCCTGGTTCTGTTGACCTGTGATAAATGCGGGTTTCAGGACTCGGTGTCGCTGCGGGAGTTCGAGGAACTCGGCAACGCCCTCAGCGTAACCTGTACCTGCGGCAAAAATTTTACCGCTGTTCTTGAAAAGCGCCGCGCGCACAGGAAGCGGGTCAATCTGGCAGGCCATTTTACACTGGAAGGTGAAATGGACCCGGAAAACGACAAAGACAGCGTCTATGGCGTCATGGTCGTAAGGGATCTGTCCAAGGCAGGCCTGCGTTTTTCCTCCAGCAATGCGAATCTGGTTCAACGCGGCGACCTATTGATGGTCCGATTCCACCTGGACAATTACAATCGCGCTCTGATCCATAAGCCGGCGAGGGTCATATCGGTGATCGGTGATGAAGTGGGATGCAAGTTCGAAGGGGCCGACAGCGATGATATTACTTTGGGGTTTTACTTTATATAATGAAAGCTATGCTGCCATATGTGATCGGGATGGTCGCCTTCGGCCTCTTTTTGCTCGTCATGATGATTAAAGAGAAACGCACCCGATCCCGACCGCCAC
Organism: Desulfobacteraceae bacterium; assembly: GCA_050302315.1. GTDB lineage: Bacteria > Desulfobacterota > Desulfobacteria > Desulfobacterales > Desulfosarcinaceae > JARRKU01. The sequence continues at coordinate 28,102 of JBNLAV010000057.1, read as the reverse complement.
AACACCCATGCCACCAAATCCAGCCGTGCCGGTGCGAAAAGCGGACACCGGATCCAGAACATGGCTGCACACGCCGCTCCAGCGAGCTCGATCGGAAATAGATCTTTATTGATGAGAGGATCTAAACGCGGATATCGATGATGGTTCCGACGATGGATCGGCCGGATGCGCTTCCATTTCGGGCGTAGGCGCCCATTTGCTGATCATGCCGCGGCAGCCTGTATATTCGATGACGTCCAGGTCTCTGGCAATCCACCCCGGTATTTTGATCACCCTTGCAATTCTCAGACAGCGACGGGTAGGAAATCGGAACGGGCAGATATATGGCATCAGCCGTAGCAATCATCACCAAATCTTCCTTTTGCCAGCGGGGCGCTCCCGACCCAAATCGTCGGGGCGCTTCGGTCCTGATGTAACAGTCCCGATTTAATACAAGCAGGCGCACACACGAGCGGGGGATGTGCGGGCACCGCTATAAGTTCCTATGCCTGTTACTATAACACACTGCTGCCGATTTGTCGAAGAGGCCGTTCAAAGCTTACAATGCGGCAACCCGTCTCCTGTATTCGTATCGACAGGATCCGATCGCATCGACAAGAGGGCTTCCCACCGGGGGGGCCGGTCGGCGAAGATTGGCGATCACCGCGCGAAGGAGGAGGAAAAAGCAGGCGTCCCGATAATTTTCCATTGCAAATTTGTACACTTATGATGCAAAATGTTGATCAGCACACTCCAGTATCGAGTTCAATTCATCGACCTGGGAATGAAATCGTTTAATCGCTGTGGCCTTAAATGCCTGCCCTTAGCAGTTCTGCCATATCCATCTGCCGCTATTGACACTATTGGCATAAATTGTGCTTGCCATTTGTTTTGATTGAAAGATCCTTTCTAGGGCTCTGCAATTTTGAGGGGCTCCAGACAGTCAAGCACACATTGATCAGCGTGTTTAATTTAAACCGGCAGCAAAGACAGTGCAATGCACTTGCGGTTTTTCGTTCATCAATCTGAACAGCAGTCTTCCTTTGCCCTTGCCGGTTTGATATTGAATGGTTCGGCCGACAACGAAAGAGGAATATGACGATTGTTTCCGATCCCATAAAAGAGCACCAGGACCGCGAAAAGCCGTCTGCTCTGGCGCTCCATCCCGTCACGCTGTCATTTTCAGGCGAATTTAAAGCGCTTGAAAAGCCGTTCCTGGAGCGTTACGCAAGTACTTCTCTGAACCAGTTGCGGTTCACCCTGGGCTTGGCCCTTTTACTTTATTCGGTGTTTGGCGTATTGGACTATCTCCTTGCGCCGGACCTTTGGTCGAGGTTCTGGTTAATTCGTTTCGCCATAGTTTGCCCCACCATTTTGGTTGTCCTGCTGGCCACCTTCAAATCCGAATTCCAGAGGATCATGCAGCCGGCCATAGCCATGCTGATTCTCATCGCAGGCGGCGGCATTATTTATATGGCGGTCACCGGGCCGCCGATCATCCATCGCACCTATTTTGCGGGTTTGATGCTCGTGCTGATGATCGGCTGTTCGGTGGTACGCGCCCGGTTTGTATCCGCCGCCTCCGCGGGATTACTGCTGGCCGCCGTCTACCTTGTCGCAAGCATAACCAGCGGCGCTATGGGACGCGAGGCCGTTGTGATCAGCAACTTTTTCTGTCTGTCCGCCCTGGCGGTGGGCATGCTGGCCAGCTACAATCTGGAGTTTTACGCCAGGCGGGATTACTTCATGTCCCATTTGCTTGAATTGGAGAGAAACAAAGTAGAATCCGCCAACCTGCAACTGGAGCAAACAGTAGAAAAAAGAACCGCCATGCTGGCCGCTGCCAATGAGGATCTCCGTCATGAAATTGACGCCTATCAACAACTGGACAAAGAGAAAAAGCAATTGGAGGAACAGCTGCGGCAGGCCCAAAAAATGGAAGCCATCGGCACCCTGGCCGGAGGCATCGCCCACGACTTCAACAATATCCTTGCCGCCATCATGGGCCACACCGAGCTGGCGCTGATGCAGATCAACGATAAATCGCAAGCGGAGCGTTACCTGTCGGAAGTGCTCCACGCCAGTGATCGTGCAAAGGACCTGGTCTACCAGATCCTCTCCTTCAGCCGGCAAAATGACAGCCAGCTCAAGCCGTTGCAGATCAGTACGATCATAAAAGAAGCGCTGCGACTCATCCGGTCGACGCTACCCACCACCATCGACATCCAGAAAACCATAGATGAAAAAGACAACATCATCATCGGCAACGCGACACAGATTCACCAGATCCTGATGAATTTGTGCACCAACGCAGCCCATGCCATGCAAGGCTCCGACGGAACGCTGTCGGTGTGCCTCAAAGCGCTGGATGTCTCAGTAGAGGATCTTGCCCCATCTTCGTCCACCCCATGCCCGCCCAATCTGGGACCCGGGCGCTACACCTGCCTGACGGTCTCCGACACCGGGCACGGCATCCCTTCCCACCAGATCGGGCGGATATTCGATCCCTATTTTACCACAAAGGAAAAAGATGTCGGAACCGGGCTGGGGTTGGCGGTTGTACAGGGCATTGTGCAGAACCACGGCGGCAAAATCGAGGTGGAGAGCCGGCCCGGAGAGGGGACCACCTTTTGCATCTACCTCCCGCGGATCAAAAGCGACTACAAGGACGAAATCAAGACACTGCAAACCATTCCGGATGGCAACGAGCACATCCTTTTTGTGGATGACGATCCGGCACTGGCCGAACTGGGAGGCAAACTGCTCACCACATTGGGTTATCGCGTTGTTACCGAAACAGACCCGCAAGCCGCTTTGCAGCGCTTCACCGATGCGGCCCAATCGTTTGACCTGGTCATCACCGACCTGATCATGCCGGGTTTGTCCGGAGAGGCGCTTGCCAATGAGATCCTGAAACTAGAACCGGACATGCCCATCATCGCCTGCACCGGCTTCAGCGAAAGGCTCAGTGAGACGCGCCTGATCGAAGCCGGCATCAAGGGCGTACTGTACAAGCCCATCACGATCTATCACTTGGCCAACGGCATCCGGCAAGCCCTGAGCGGCCAACTGCTCACCGTCCACAAGCAGACCCCGCCGGGAAACAACTGACCGAGGGCGAGGACTTCTTGAAATATCTGACTGCCGAACGTCCAACCTCCAACATCTGAACGTCCAACATCGAACGTCCAACGCCGAAGGTCGAAGAATGCAGTCGCTTGGCCCCATCATTCTATAAATAAACAGCCCCATCTCCAAACAACCCTGAAATAAGCTGAGAGGCCCAGAGCCAAGGCGCCGGGAGCGCTGCCGTAGTCCATCTACTGCAAGCTCCCGGCAACACGGGATCTGGGCCTCTCAGCTCATTTCAGGGCGATGGCGAAGAGGTTGACGCCCGATTCCTCCGCCACCAGTTCCACCCTGTCGCCAAACGGAGAGGCGGCAAAAAGCTTGCGCATGTCGTCCTCTCCGCGGTGGATCAACCGCCAATACATGATGTTGTCCATGAATTGCCGATCCGGATTGGCGGGCGAAAAATTACCGATAATCAGGGCGCCGCCGGGCACCAATTGCTGGTGGCAACGCGCGATCAAGCGCTCCATCATGCGATCGTCCAGGTAATCGCACAAACCGGATGAATAAATGATATCTTGGGGTCCTATGTCGTGCCGCGCACGTCCGAGCACCCATTTGATGACGTTTTCCCGCATGAAACGCACAGATGCCTGGTGGGAGACGGTATTGACATGACGATCGGCATAGTGGAGTGCTTCGGCATCGATATCGATGCACAGGGCATGGATGCGTCGGCTGTAATCGCATCGGGACATGAGATCGAAGAATTCCCGGCAGGGCCCGCAGGCCAGGTTCATCACATGGATCTGCCGCCCATTGTCGAGCCGCCCCCTGAAGAGACGATCCAATAGCCCGCTCAGCAGCCGGCGCCGGTTGCGCACTGCCCGGGGCGGGACCTGGTCGAGCAGCCACCCGTCGATTAAGCGCCCCAGTTTTCCATCGCCATCCGGTTCTTTACGATAGATGTATTCGATCATCTTAAAGTCACCGGCGTACCCCTTGGGTTTGTAGTAGGCCATTTCAGCCAGGCGACTGCGCATGAAGTAGGGAAACAGCTCCTTGAAAGCGTATCCCCATACCAATGGGATGTGACCCGGTGCGATGCCGTCTTCGTACCGGCGTACATGTTGCTGGAAATTATCCAGAATCTGGGCCCCTTCTGCCTTTAAATCCTCCGCAATCTCATGATCGGCATCTTTTTGCAGCCGATAGGAGAGATCGAAAAGCGCTGCCTTGAATTGCTCCAATTGCTGATTGACCTTCTGCCAGCCCGAAGAGCCGAGCAGGTCTGCCGGAAGCGGCTGCAATCCCTGGAATTGCTCCTTGCCGGAGGAGAGTGCGGCAGCATAGGCCGTCAGTGGACCGCGATCGCTTAAAATCTGTCGAAACCGCGTGCATACCGACTGAAGCAAAAATTCCATTAACTCCGCATAAACCATTGAATCGCGGGTTTTGATGGCATCCATCACCCGCCGGTTGAAAACACGCACCCGCGCATCTTCCACGGCTTGAATGTTGCGTGTACGCGTCATCTTATCGAAGAAACCGATTTCTCCAAAAATATTTCCCGGCCCGATGATGGCGACCACGATAGCTGTCTGCCGGCTGGTATAAGAGACTTCGAAGGTCCCTTTTTCAACGTAATAAAAGGATTGTGCTGCATCGCCGGTATCAATCAGCCCTTCCCCTTTCCGGCAAATCTTTTCTTCGGCAAAAGGTAGAACGTGTTGCATCAGGTTCGGATCCGGTGTGTTCGAATCACCATGCGGTTTGTGGGTCGCATTCATTTCAACGCTCCTGTTCATCCTTGTTTTTGTAAGGGTGCGGCCTGTGATGTAAACGGAAAACGTATCGTCGGTATCATCTTGATTGTATCTGTTGCCATTGCTTTCGCCGCACCGGCGTCATGGGCCGGTTCGCCTGCTCAGCATCGGATTGAAGGTGTCGCCATCGGCATCGGCGCTCTGTTATTGACCAAAGCCATCATCGATCACCACCGCCATGAAGCAGCGTCCGTTACCCCGGCAGCGCACCATTATGGCCAACATCGAACCCACCGTGCGCCGAAGGGCTACTGGAAAGTCGAAAAGCGATGGGTGCCCGCCACCCATGAGCGGGTCTGGAATCCTGGCCACTATAACCAACGGGGACGCTGGATTCCGGGGCGCTGGGTTGACATCGAAGTCGAACCGGGCCGCTGGTCCAGGCAGCGAACCTGGGTGCCCTACCATTAGCGGCCCAGCGGGCCTTTCCACCTGAACGGTTGATGCTCACCGGAAATAGCCATTCCTCCAACCTGCCTCATGCCCGAGGCGGCCATGGTCGAAAGAGATCATGGCCGCCTTTCACCATTGAAGTATCTTTTTCTCTCAACCGCGGCGTCATCCCCGATTGTGCAGCGTTTAAATCCAGGCAGGTCACCGCGGTATGAAATCTGTTCTGAAAATGATTTAGTTGCTCGAGATGAGGCTGTGAATTTTCTCTAGTAGTTCGGTGTTGGAAAAGGGTTTGGTGACATAGGCGTCCACACCGAGGTTCAGGCCTTTGGCAATATCGACATCCCTGTTTTTAGCACTCAAATAGATGACCTTGATGTCGTCCCATTCGGAATTTTCCCGGATCATCTGAAATATTTCGTACCCGTCCAGGTCAGGCAGCATGATATCCAGTAGAACGAGGTCCGGTTTGGATTGGGTTATCTTCTCCAATGCATCCTTTCCACTCTGGGCCAGATCCACCTGGTAGTTGTTTTTCTCCAGCAAAAACTTGAGCGGCACCAGAATGCTCAGTTCGTCGTCGACAATTAACACTTTTTTTTGATCCATGGGACCGGCTCCGCTACGGAGGTTCTGTTGGACGGGATGGCCGACTGCCACCGGGGGTGCAGGTGAAGCTGTTTCCCTCATTGACGCAACCTGCCATCTGATTTATGCTATTAAGCAATCGGTTGTTATTATTTTAGAAATAACAGAAATCCGCCTGCTGCACAATCGCTAAATTCCGTTCAGCAGCGCAGCCAACCGGTTGCCGGCGGCGGCATCAGGCAAAAGGAGCCCCCCTATGACAGGTGAGACGGTTCGCACCAAACGGCTCATCGGACTGTTTTTGTTGGGGTATTTACTCTTCAATTACCCCCTGATATCCCTTGTGAACATTCCATCGCGGATCGGAGGTATCCCGCTGCTCTACGCGTATATTTTTGGAGCCTGGATTCTGATCATTTTTTTAGTCGCACTGATTTCAAGCAGGGATTCCCGGGCCCAGTAGAGTAGAGGAACACCTTGTCGATCTGCCAGCAAAACGAGCCCTTATCATCGGGAAAACAACATGCCGGCAACTGAAACCATTCTTTTTGTTTCCTTGTGCTATATCGGTATTCTATTCGGTGTGGCCTACTATGGCGACAAGCGGGCGGACAAGGGGCGCAGCATCATCAACTCGCCGTATGTCTATGCGCTCTCTCTGGCCGTCTATTGTACGGCGTGGACGTTCTACGGAAGTGTCGGCCGGGCCGTGAGATCCGGACCAGGCTTCCTCTCCATTTACATCGGGCCGACCCTGATGGCGACCATGGGATGGCTGGTGCTGAGAAAAATCCTGCGTATCAGCCGCATCCACCGCATCAACTCCATCGCGGACTTTATCTCGTCACGGTATGGAAAAAGCATGACGCTTGGAGGTGTCGTTGCGGTCATTGCGGTGCTGGGGATCGTCCCGTATATCTCCCTGCAACTCAAAGCCATATCCACCAGTTTTCTGCTGCTCAGCACCTACAGCGGAGAGCCGGCCAACGTTCATTTCGGCAATCTATCGATCTTCAAAGACACGGCTTTTTATGTCGCCTTTATTCTGGCTGCATTTGCCGTATTGTTCGGCACCCGTAAGCCCGAAGCCACTGAGCGCCATGAAGGACTGGTGGCCGCCATTGCTTTGGAATCTGTCGTCAAGCTGATCGCCTTTCTGGCGCTGGGCATATTTGTCACATACGGAATTTACAATGGATTGGGCGACCTCTTTGCCCGTGCCGAAAAGATGCCGGCCGTCAGTCGACTCTTTACCCTCGAACAGGGGCCCGGCATCTATACCAACTGGACCGTTTACGTCTTTCTGAGCATGCTGGCCATCGTGCTGCTGCCCCGCCAGTTCCAGGTGACGGTCATCGAAAATGTCAATGAGGATCATCTGAGAAAGGCGATATGGCTCTTTCCGCTCTATATGTTAGCCATCAATATCTTCGTTCTACCGGTGGCCGTTGCCGGCACCATCGAATTCACCGACTACGGCATCGATGCCGACACCTTTGTCCTGCAGCTGCCGCTGATCCACGCTCAATCCAAAATCGCTCTGCTGGTTTTCCTGGGCGGCATGTCTGCCGCCACCGGTATGGTCATCGTGGAAACCATCGCCCTGTCCACCATGATCAGCAACAACCTGGTCATGCCCATTCTGCTGCACATACCCGCATTGAAACTCAACGAACGAAGCGACCTCAGCTCCTGGCTGGTGGCCATCCGCCACGCCGCCATCGTGACTACGATCCTGCTGGGGTATATCTATTTCCGCCAAACAGCCGAATACTATCCGCTGGTGGCCATCGGCCTGGTCTCGTTCGCGGCCGTGGCGCAGTTCGCCCCTGCGCTGCTCGGCGGTCTCTTCTGGAAGGGCGGCACCAAGACCGGCGCCTTGAGCGGGCTTATTGCCGGTTTTGCAATCTGGCTCTACACACTGGTCCTGCCTACCATGACGGAAACCGGGTTGATTCCCACAACATTTATTCAACTGGGCCCATTTGGCGTGGAATGGCTGCGGCCATTTCATCTGCTCGGGCTGACCGGCTTCGATTCCATTTCCCACGGCGTTTTCTGGAGCCTGCTTTTTAATACCGGTGCCTATGTCGGCGTTTCCTTGTTCAGCAGGCAGTCAGCGCTGGAGCACACCCAGGCCACCATGTTCGTGGATGTCTATCGGTTGTCTCAGGAGACCCAGGAAACGCTGGTATGGCGGGGTACGGCGTTCATTCCCGATCTCAAGTCATTGCTCGAGCGATTCCTGGGCAAAGAACGCACCGAGGAAGCCTTGAATCAATACGCCCAAATTCACCAGGTGGACTGGGCACGATCGCCCAATGCCGATGCCAGCTTCGTGGCCCATGCCGAAAAACTCCTGGCCGGCGCCATTGGTTCGGCCTCGGCCCGGGTAATGGTGGCTTCGGTTGTCAAGGAAGAGCTGCTGGGCATCCAGGAAGTTATGGATATCGTGGACGAAACCCGCCAAGTCATCATCTACAGCCGAAAGTTGGAAAAAGCCACCGATGAACTCAAGGCCGCCAACGAACGCCTTAAGGAATTGGACCGCCTCAAAGACGATTTCATCTCCACCGTGACACACGAACTGCGCACGCCTTTGACGGCCATTCAATCCATCGCCGAAATCCTGCGGGATTACCCGGACACCGCCAAAGAGGAACAGGGAAATTTCCTTGAAATCATGATCAACGAGATTCATCGCCTGTCGCGCCTGATCAACCAGGTCCTTGATTTTCAGAAGATTGAATCAGGAAGGATGCACTGGAATATCAGACCATTAAATATCATCGGAGTCGTCCAGGATGCCGTGGATGCCACGCGGCAGTTGGTGACCGACAAAGAGATGCTGATGACCGTACACATGCCTGGAGAAGTTCCCTCCATAACGGGTGACCGAGACCAGCTTATTCAAGCCATGGTCAATTTGATCTCCAATGCCGTTAAATTTTGCGAACCGAAAACGGGCCAGATTCGGGTCAGCCTCCGCCAGCGCTACAATAAACTGCACATCGACGTCACGGACAACGGGATCGGCATCAGCAAAGACGATCAAGATGAGATCTTCAAGCAATTCAGACAAGTTCCCGCTTCGGACCGCGGTCGCCCGCAAGGCACCGGACTGGGCCTGGCCATTACCCGACGCATCGTTGAATTTCATGCCGGTCAAATATCGGTTGAAAGCGAACTCGGAAAAGGTACGGCGTTCAATATTATTCTCCCAATCGAAAAACTGTGATTATCGTATGCGCAAATGGTTTTTCCGGCCGCTGCGCGCCCGCGAGAAAGTGATCTGAACAGTGACCCAATCGACCATCAATGAACCAATGGCACTCAAGGCCTCCCAAAATATTCTCACGGGATTTGATGACTACTGCCAGGCATTCGATACCATTACCCAGCGCGCCTACTTGCGGTTCGAACATCGGGACTGGAAGGGAATGCGCAATGATACCCTTGAGCGGCTTGACCTCTATCAGAAAATCGTGGAAGAGACCGTGGGCATGCTGCACCGGGAGTTGGGGGCCAATGCGCACCGGCACGATCTGTGGCCGGATATCAAATCCTTTTATGCCGAAGCGTGCGATGCGCACCAGAATGCTGAAATCGCCTACACCTTCTTCAATTCCGTGAATCGAAAGCTGTTCAACCCCATCGGGATCGATCCGCTGCTCACCTTTATCGAATCGCCGCCGCATAGGGTGATCAAGGAGTCGCCTGATCTTTTTTTCACCGACACGCTCAACAGTGCAACCCCGCAGACGATGCGCGCCATTATCGAGCGATACCCCTTTAACACACCGTATATCGATATCGAAGAAGACGCCCGGTTGTGTGCCGCAAGGATCGGCCGCTTGATCGACCCAATCGTCGCCCAAGGCGGAACTGCGGAGATCGACATGATCAAGGCACCTTTTTTCAGAGGCATGAGCGCGTATCTGGTGGGACGGCTGCGTTGGCCGCAAGGCCAGTACCCGATTATCCTTGCCCTGGATAACGACGATTCAGGAATCCGCGTGGACGCCATGTTGACGACCCAGGAGGAGATGCGCATCCTGTTCAGCTTCTCAAGGGCGTATTTTCACGTCAAAACGACCACACCGGGACCGGTGGTGGCATTTTTAAAACAATTGATCCCCGATAAGCGCATCGCCGAACTATATATCAGCCTCGGGTATCACAAACACGGTAAGACCGAGCTCTACCGCGATTTGCTCCGCCATCAAGAGGTGTGCAGCCAGGACCAATTTGATTTTTCACCCGGCAAACACGGTATGGTGATGATCGCCTTCAACATGCCCAATGACGACCTGATCTACAAGTTGATCCGAGATCGATTCGATTCACCCAAAAAGACGACCTTTCGGCAGGTCCTTGAAAAGTACGACTATGTTTTCAAACACGATCGCGCCGGACGCCTGCTGGATGTCCAGACATTTGAAAATTTGAAATCCGAAGACTGTTGTTTCACCCCGGAATTACTCACTGAGATTCAAGCGGAAGCATCGAATACCTCCACCGTGCAAAATGGATATGTTGTCCTCCACCACGCATATGTGGAACGGCGCGTCACACCGTTGGACCTGTTCTTGAAAACCGCGTCCGCAAAAGATGCCGAGGCGGTGGTCATCGATTATGGAAACGCCATTAAAGATCTGGCCAGAATCGATGTGTTCCCGGGCGACATGCTGCTCAAAAACTTCGGCGTGACGCGCCTGGGACGCGTGGTCTTCTATGACTACGACGAGATATGCCCGTTGTTGCAGTGCAATTTCAGAAAAATACCCCAGGCCAGGCGTTATGAAGATGAACTCAGTGACGAACCGTGGTTCACGATCGGCGAAAACGATGTCTTTCCTGAGGAGTTCTCCGCCTTTCTGGGATTATCGCCCGCCTTGCGGCAGGTTTTTATGAAATACCACGGCGACCTGTTGGAGATCGACTTCTGGCGACATACCCAATCGCAGTTGCAAGCCGGCGCATGGACGCACATCCGGCCCTACGGCAGACGACAAAAAATTCGACCCCCCTTAGATTGGCAGGTTAAGAGTTGACATCCATGATCCATCGATTACCATTATAGCTACAACTATTGGGGAGATAGAGGTGGACGGGATGTAAACACCTCCCATCTCCCCGCTGCCCCCCGCCTTTCACGCCAACCCTAACATGGAGGAGATGCATGGAAACCATTGCAGATAAAGCCAAAGCTCTTTGTGATCGACTATCGTGCCATGAAATTTTTCCAGATGAGGTATCGGCCTTGGAGTGCGAATGGGAAAATGACCCACGCTGGAAGGGGATTACGAGGCCGTACAATGCTGAAGAGGTCTTGAAACTGCGCGGAACTCTGACAATAGAGCATACCTATGCGAAAGCAGGTGCCGAACGACTCTGGCATCTTCTCAACACCGAAGACTACGTGCCCGCTCTCGGCGCACTTACCGGGAACCAGGCGGTTCAACAGGTCGAAGCGGGGCTCAAGGCGATCTATCTCAGCGGTTGGCAAGTGGCCGCAGACAACAACTTGGCAGGCCAGATGTATCCGGACCAGAGCCTTTACCCGGCCAACAGCGTACCGGTGGTGGTGCGGCGGATCAACAACGCCCTGCGAAGAGCCGACCAGATCCAGGTGCTGGACGGCCGAAAAAACGGCCCCTACTGGTACGCTCCCATCGTCGCTGACGCGGAAGCCGGCTTCGGCGGCCCTTTGAACGCCTTCGAGTTGATGCGTGAGATGATCGAAGCGGGCGCCGGCGGCGTACATTTCGAGGACCAATTGGCGTCGGCAAAAAAATGTGGCCACATGGGCGGAAAAGTATTGGTCCCGACCCGGGAATTCATTGCCAAATTGGTTGCTGCGCGTCTCTCTGCGGATGTTTCCAATGTGCCCACCTTGCTGGTTGCGCGAACCGATGCCGAGGCCGCGCGCCTGATCACCAGCAATATCGACGAACGCGATCAACCCTTTATTCTCGACCAGGAACGCTCGTCGGAGGGATTTTATTACATCCAAAGCGGAATTGACCTGGCGATCCAGCGCGCTCTGGCCTATGCACCGTATGCAGACCTGGTATGGTGCGAAACCCAGCGCCCCGACCTGGATGAGGCCAAAAAGTTCGCTGAAGGCGTCCACGCCGAATTTCCCGAAAAACTGCTGGCTTACAATTGCTCTCCCTCGTTCAACTGGCATGCCAATCTGGATGACACCACCATCGCTAAATTTCAAAGCGAGTTGGGCGCCATGGGGTATAAGTTTCAATTCGTAACCCTGGCGGGTTTTCACAGCCTGAACATGGGTATGTTTGATTTGGCCCACTCCTATAAGAAATCGGGGATGTCCGCCTATGCCAATTTTCAGGACGTAGAATTTACCCACGGTAAACAGGACGGCTATATGGCCATCACCCATCAGAAATTTGTGGGTACCGGGTATTTCGACAGGGTCATGAATGCCATCACCCAAGGGGAATCATCGGTTCAAGCGCTGAAAGGTTCCACTGAAGAGAAGCAATTTTAGGCCGTTCATTGCCCGATAGAAAAGCCATATCACCCCTTACCCCCCAATCATCCTTCAGGGTGAGGTCTGCTTGTGGTCATCACCATCCAATCACGCTGCAGGCCTCATCTGCCGCTTGTCAACTGCCCCCCTTCCAGGCGATGGGATCTGGTAACTTTTATTATTCTGCAGTTTACTTCCGGGAGAAAAGATTATGGATCAAAAGGCATTTCAGGACCACTACAAAGATGAATACAGTGTATGTTACGGATGCGGCCGTTTAAATCCCAACGGCCACCAAATCAAAAGCTATTGGGATGGCGATGAGTCGGTGTGCCAGTTTATGCCGGAGCCGTACCACACGGCCATTGAAGGATATGTCTACGGCGGTCTAATCGCTTCGGTGATTGATTGTCATGGCACCGGAACGGCGGCCGCGGCTACTTTCCGCGCAGCAGGCCGCCCGATGGGCAGCGAACCGGACTTCCGCTTTGTCACCGGCTCCCTGCATGTCGATTACCTGAGCCCAACCCCCATCGATGCGCCCATGGAGTTGCGCGGTAAAGTAAAAGAGATCAAAGGACGCAAGGTCGTAGTGGCCGTCACGCTTAGCTCCAAAGGAGAAATCTGCGCCAAGGGTGAGGTGATCGCCGTTCAACTGCCGGACAACCTCAAGCATCCTGCGGATCGAAGCCGCTGACGATTTGGCCAGGTTCGGGCGTAATCGTTTTCTGGAGGCGCCAACATCTCTGCCATCGGGATACTGCTGTCCTCCACCCCCGGGTTGAGCTGTGCAAAATTGCTTGCCATACGGGGCGCTCCCATCCTACAATGGGCGCCATCGCATCACCCGCCAGCCGGATACACGCTCGCGTCAACGACCACCCGCCTGGCCGGTGGATTGGATTTGTTTGGAGGAGGTTCAGCAATGCCCCGATCAGCCGCCGAGAAGCTCGCCAATTTCTTCATCCATGATATCTGGCAGCTGAGCAAAGAAGATCTGAACCGACCAAAGGGTCTGCTTCTTAAACCGATACGCATTGTATTGCTGACCATTCGTGGCTATGTGAAGGACAATTGTGCGCTTCAGGCTTCCGCGCTGACCTTTTACACCCTTTTGTCTATCGTGCCGGTGGTGGCCATGGCGTTTGGCATCGCCAAAGGCTTTGGTTTGGAACAGCGCCTGGAGAGCCAGCTCTACCTTCGTTTCGCAGGACAGGAAGAAGTTTTGGCCAGGGTAATCGGCTTCGCCAATTCTCTGCTTGAAAACACCAAGGGAGGCTTGATCGCCGGCATTGGTGTGGTTTTGCTTTTTTGGTCGGCCATCAAAGTGCTGAACCACATTGAGAACACTTTGAACCACATCTGGAAGGTCAGTGCGCGATCCTTTGTGCGCAAATTCACGGACTACCTTACGATAATGATCATCAGCCCGCTGCTGGTGATCGTTTCCAGCAGCGCGAATGTCTTCATCACCACCCAGGTCAAAGCCATTACCGGGAAGCTGGCCCTGCTTGAAGCGGCAAGCCCGTTGATTTACACCTTGCTGAAACTTTTGCCCTTCGGATTGGTCTGGCTGCTTTTTTTTATGATCTATATCATCATGCCCAATACCCAGGTTCGCCTTTCATCGGCCCTTATCGCCGGTGTGATCGGCGGCACCATTTATCAATTGACCCAGGGCTTTTATATCAGCGCCCAGGTTCTGGTATCAAAATACAATGCCATCTACGGCAGTTTTGCGGCCCTGCCACTTTTTCTCTTCTGGCTGCAGATCAGCTGGATGATAGTCCTGCTGGGCGCCGAAATCGCATATGCCCACCAACACGTAAGCCACTACACCATGGCAACGGACTACCGAAGAACGAGCCCTGATTTTCGACGTCGCTACGCTCTGCATATCCTGCGATTGATCATCCAGCGATTCCAGAACGGCAACCCGCCTCTGTCCATCGATGGCATCGCAAGACAATTGAAGGCGCCTTTCCTTTTGGTCGAAGATTTAATCGAGCAACTATTGCAGGGCGGTCTTATATCCAAAGTGGCAGGGAACAAAAACAACGGCCCCATTGCCTACCAACCCGCCAGGGATATCCACACCATCACCATTGCCTCGGTGATGGAAGCTCTGGACAAACGGGGAGAAAAACGTTTCCCAGTAGAAAACGACGAAGATTTCGCCATTGTCTCCAAAGCGGTGGAAGATGTTCGCAAAGAGATGGAGCGGAGCAAAGCCAACCAACTCGTCAAAGACCTCTAAAAATGTCTAAGGGCCCCAGATCCTTTGTTGTCGAGGACTTGCAGTAGTTGGACTACGGCTGCGCCCTCGACGCCTTGGCTCTGGGGCCCTTAGACATTTTTAGTATTTTTCCCAAAACACCAGATCCTGAGTTGACGCGGGCTTGCAGTAGATATGATTACTTTCCGGGTTCTTTTGGTGATTTGCCGGCCGCCAGGTTGTGAATCCGTATGTAGATGGCCAGCAGGGTGCCGCAACCGAGTAGAATCCATATCAGGTTGGCCGTTACGATGTCTTTCCCTTTATGGACCAGGTCGCCATAGCCCATGCCCTCGGTGGTGGTACCGAACCAGTAGCCCAGAAAGGTCAGGATGATCACCCAGATGCCGGCACCGGCGCCGGTAAAGGTGGAGAATCTCAAAAAGTTCATGCGGGAAACGCCGGCCGGAATGGAGATAAGCTGCCGAACCACCGGAATCAGGCGGCAAATAAAAGTCGTCGCGTCTCCGTACTTACGAAATAGTTCTTCAGCCCGCTCGAGTTTTTCAGGTGCAACAAAAAAATACTTGCCGTATCGGTGAAGAAAGGGACGCCCTAACCATAGGGATAAGGAATAATTGATCCAGGCTCCGGCCAAAGACCCGGCGATGCCGCACGCGATGGCCAGAAAAACGGCTGCCCCCACATGTTCGGCCGGAAAGAACTCCCCTCTGGCCGCCATAAAACCCGCCGGAATCATGACGATCTCACTGGGGAAAGGGATAAAGGAGCTCTCCACGCTCATAAACACGAAAACCAGCAGCGGCCCCCATGTCATCCCCAGCGCCGCCATCTCCTCCAAAAACGGAATCAGATAATCAATCAAAGTGATTCTCCAGCGAAATCATGACTCATTAAAACAATCGTTCGGCTTCAGCGGCGAGAGAATCGAGGCCGCCCTGAATGACCTTGGTCAGGCGTCCTCTTTTTCGTAGATCACAAGAGAACCAACTGCAAAATCATGTATAGCTCTTTTATTTTTCGTAAACGGTATCGTAAAAAAGGATAATATCCCTAAAAAAATCTTTACGATGATTCGCATGTAGGCTTGCAATATTGATATCCTTTTGCCTGTTGAAACCTTCCGAATCCGAATTCCAGTGAGTTTCTGTCCCAAGGTGCAAAAATAGGTTGTAAATATTGGTTCATAGACTAAAAACATAAAAAGGATAATCCCAATTCTAATATTTGTAGCGGCTGAGCTATCAGAATCCAGAAGATATGCCCATACGAAAAGCATGCTGAGTATGAACAATCCATCAATAAAAGTTGAGAAATACCTTCTTAATATAGTTGGATATTCAACGTCCATTTGATCAACCTCCTACGATTTTATTTCATCATAACATCGTCAAGGCATCCTAAGGTGAATTCGTATTACATCTGCTGCGAACCTCCGGCAACGCAAGATCCATTGGCTTGGGATAAATGTTAAAAATGGCTAAGGACCCCAGAGCCAAGGCGTCCGGAGATGAAGCCGTAGTATAACTACTGCGAACCTCCGGCAACACAGGATCTGGGGTCCTTAGCCATTTTTAACAGGGCTCCAGCTTCAAGGCGTCCAAGGGCGCCGCCGTAGTCTATCTACTGCAAGCCCTTGGCAACACAGGAGATGGGGCCCTCAGGCATTTTCAATTGGGGCGCCAGCCGTGTTCGCCGACCAACTTCACAAACCGACACCCGCCCAGATTGGTTTGATGGATACCACTTTGGTCCCTGACCAGCTTGATCAAATCCTGGGAATGCTGGCTGCCGACGGGTATCACCATGCGGCCTCCGATGGACAGTTGATTGACCAGGACGGCCGGGATCTCCGGCGAACCTGCCGTGACGATGATGGCGTCGAAAGGTCCCTGCTCCTTCCAACCGGTGGTTCCATCCGAATAGCGTGTGACGATATTGTGATATCCCAATTTATCAAACAATTTTCGAGTTCTAACGTACAGCGAATGGATTCGCTCGATGCTGTACACGCGGTAGACGATTTTCGACAGGATGGCCGCCTGATACCCTGACCCCGTTCCGATCTCAAGCACACGATCATCAGGGGAGAGTTGGAGTGCCTGGGTCATTTCCGCTACGATATACGGCTGGGAGATGGTCTGCTGTTCACCAATGGGGAGCGGAAAATCGCTATAGGCTTGGTCCATCAGCGCCTCGCTGACAAACAGGTGGCGAGGCACCCGCCGCATGGCATCGAGCACCCGCACATCGGTGATGCCCCTTGCTTCAATTTGTTTTTCCACCATTTCCTGGCGGAGACGATCATATTTCATCTTAACGACACTCCCGCTCTCCATCTACCAGAGGCCGTATGGACGGTCAAGAGCATAACATCCATTGCCGGATTGCCCAACGGGATGCCCAACCTTGATATTCTCAGCTCCCCTGGCGCGCATTCCACTTGCATTTTTCCGAGATCCCCCTTATTGATGGTACATTTGGACAACCCATCGGAAACGTTATTTATATTTCTTTATGGAGAAGACCAAACATTTCATTATCTCCATCATGCTGGCCATCCTTCTGATCCTGTGCGGCACTGCAGGGTATATGATGATTGAGGGATGGCGCTTGATCGATGCCCTCTACATGACGATCATCACCCTGACAACGGTGGGCTACAGCGAGGTTTATCCGCTCAGCGATGCCGGCCACCTTTATACCATTGTCCTGATCATTACCGGAGTGGGTTTTTTTCTCTATGTGATCGGTGCGGTGATTCAATTCATGGTCGAGGGCCGCGTACGTATTTTATTGGGGAGAAAAAGATTGGACCGAAAGATATCGCGACTGAAAAACCATTATATTGTCTGCGGCTACGGCCGCATCGGCAAAGTCATCTGTCTCAAACTGCTCCATGAGAATTTCGATGTTGTGGTCATCGACAAGAATCCGGACCTGGCCCAGACGTTGGACGGCCTGGGTTTCATCTACATATGCGGTGACGCAACGGACGAGACGATCCTGCTCAAAGCAGGCATTCAGCAGGCAAAGGCCTTGATAGCCGCCCTCGGAACGGACACCGACAATGTCTTTCTGGTCCTCACCGGTCGCCAATTGTCGTCAGATCTCAACATCATTGCGCGAGCCGGTAATGATGCTGCAAAGGCCAAACTGGCGGC
This sequence comes from Desulfobacteraceae bacterium, assembly GCA_050302315.1. Taxonomy (GTDB): domain Bacteria; phylum Desulfobacterota; class Desulfobacteria; order Desulfobacterales; family Desulfosarcinaceae; genus JARRKU01. Next base: position 10,342 of record JBNLAV010000057.1, on the reverse strand, counting down.
AGCAGGCGCCAACACAGTGGAAGCGCCCTATGAGACCGGTGCCGCTTCAATGGCACATCGCATCATTCGGCCCACCGTGACGAGCTTTCTGGATCTGGCCTTTGCGAGCAACCAAAACGACATCCACATGGAGGAGATCCCCGTCGCCGAATCGTCCAAACTCAGCGGCATCATATTGCAGGATTCAGGTATCCGCCAAAAGTACAACCTGATCATCATCGCCATTAAGAAACCAGATGACCGCATGATCTTCAATCCCTCTTTCGAGACCCGGCTGGATGTCGGCGATACGGTAATTGCGGTGGGCGACCCGGCCAACTTATACAAGCTGCAAGCTGAGTTGAATCCAATCGCCTGATACAATTCCGCTATATCTTATAAATAATCCGCTCATCCGTTATGACGATATCGACATGTTTATCGTGGGATTCCATGGGCACCATGGAGATGATCTGATCTTCGAAGATCAGCCCCACCTTCCGCGTCGTGATGGGCAGCTCCGGTATGAGCCGGTCATAATAGCCGTTACCCAATCCGATGCGTCCGCCTTTTTCATCCATGGCCAAGCCGGGAACAATTGCGATGTCCAGACAGTCGAGGGGGACGGTCTTGCACCGCTCGGGATTCGGCTCCAGGTTACCTCTGGGACCCTCGACCAGATCCCTGTCCGGGTCATCGACCTTGTGCAGGGTCACCTTTTTAGTCTCCTGCTCATAGGCAGGCAGGACTATTATTTTATTGTACATATAGCTTCGCTTGATGATATCGCGCGTATCGACTTCCACGGAAGCCGGCGTGTAGACCAGTGCGATGCGTGCCTCCAGGTAATTGGCAAATTCGAACAGACGATTCTCGATGGCTTTGGTCTTGGCGGCAAGAGGCGACTGCCCAATGCCGGTGATTTTCCGTATGATTTCGTCTCGAATTTCTTGCTTCTTTTCTCGGATTTCCTCCATGTTGTGTCTCCAGCACCTCCGTTTTTTTTGCCTCGTGTCCCCCCCGGCACTCAAGTCAACGTACAATAATCATTGACCAAATCAGGCGTTTTCAGTAAAGTTGCGCATAGAATTCAGCCTGGTTCAGCAACAAGATTAGGTGGTTAACCGCTGTCTGTCGCCGCTGATGCCAAATTCAGAAAGCAAAACTTTATAAATATAGGGATTTCAATGTTAGAAATCAAGTTTGTAAGACAAAATTTAGACCTTGTGCGGCAATCCCTCGAAAACAGAGGCGGCACCGCTGATTGGGACGCCTTTACGCATGCCGATCTACAGAGGAAAACCCTTCTGGCCGAACTTGAACAGCTTCGCCACAAACGCAATGTCGTATCCGACGAAATCGCCGCTCTGAAAAAAAGCGGCCAGGATGCCCAGGATATGGTGCTGGAAATGCGCAAAGTGGGAGAACGCGTCAAACAACTTGAAAAGGAAATCGCAGTTCATGATGCGGTCATCACCTCCGTGCTGATGGGGGTACCCAATATACCCCATGCATCCGTTCCCGTTGGTAAGGATGAAAACGACAATGTGCTCGTCAAGACCCACGGCACCCCGCCTGAGTTTGAGATTGAACCCAAGGCGCACTGGGATATCGGGGAAGCTTGCGGCATCCTGGACCTGGGCAGGGCCGCCCAAATTACCGGCGCGCGGTTTCCGCTTCTCTTGGGCGTAGGCGCATTGCTGGAGCGCGCCCTGATCAATTTCATGCTCAACATTCACACAACGGAAAACGGGTACACGGAAGTACTACCACCATTTATCGTCAATCGGCAATCCATGACCAACACCGGCCAACTGCCTAAATTCGAAGAGGACCTGTTTAAGATCCAGGACTGGGACTACTTTCTCATTCCAACGGCCGAAGTTCCGGTAACCAACATTCTGCAGGGGGAAATTCTGGCGGAGGAACGCCTGCCGGCCTATTATACCGCATTCACCCCTTGTTTTCGATCCGAAGCGGGTTCATACGGCAAGGACACGCGCGGCCTGATCAGGCAGCACCAATTCAACAAAGTCGAACTGGTCAAGTTCACCTCTCCTGAAACCTCCTATGATGAGTTGGAAACCTTGCTCCTGAATGCCGAATCCATTCTCCAGCGGTTGGAGCTGCCTTACCGCGTCGTGACGCTATGTACCGGCGATCTCGGCTTTTCCGCCGCCAAGACCTATGACATAGAGGTGTGGATGCCGGCCCAGGGGGTCTATCGCGAGATTTCATCCTGCAGCAACTTCGAAGATTTCCAGGCAAGGCGGGCCAATATTCGATTTAAACGCAAAGGCCAGAAGGGAACCCAACTGGTGCATACTTTGAATGGCTCCGGTCTGGCTGTAGGGCGCACCCTTGCCGCCATTGTCGAAAATTATCAGCAACCGGACGGCTCGGTGATTATCCCGGAAGCGCTGAGACCGCTCATGGGCGGAAAGGATCGCATACGCAATGAAGCCAAGTGATTTCCCGGAAAAGATTCAGCCGCATCTTATTCCGGAACCAGCCGGCGAATTGATCTATCGCTGCCTGGGATGCGGTGCCGAGTATGATATCCATCGACTGCTGTATACGTGCCCTGATTGCGGTCAGGTCCTGCTGATATACGATCAGCAGATCGACCGGTTCAAATCTTTGTCCGCTTCGCAGTGGCATCGGATTTTCGATTACCGCAGGATGCTGACCATTCCGGCGCTCAAGGGAATTTACCGCTTCCACGAATTTATCGGGCCGGTCATTCCATTGGATGCGGTGGTCTATCTGGGAGAGGGCCACACCCCCATCGTCGAAGCCAATCAACCCCTGCAGAATCTTGTTGGAACGCGCTTTTACTATAAAAATGACGGACAGAACCCATCCGCTTCTTTCAAAGACCGCGGCATGGCCAGCGCATTATCCTATATCAACTACCTGATCCGTTCAGGTCAGGCGGAAGAGGTCCTGGCCGTTTGCGCTTCGACGGGAGATACCTCCGCTGCGGCAGCTTTGTATGCGGCTTACCTGCAACCCAGTATCAAATCGGCTGTGCTCCTGCCGCATGGCAAGGTGACACCCCAACAGCTCTCCCAGCCATTGGGAAGCGGCGCCCGGGTCTTTGAAATTCCAGGTGTATTCGACGATTGTATGAAAGTGGTGGAAGCGCTTTCCGAGCAGTATGAGGTGGCCCTGCTCAATTCGAAAAATGCCTGGCGGATTCTGGGGCAGGAGTCCTACTCCTACGAGATCGCCCAGGAGTTCGAATACCGACTCGATGATAAGGTTGTTGTGGTCCCCATTGGCAATGCCGGCAATATTACAGCGGTAATGAGCGGGTTTATCAAATTCTTCAATGCGGGCATCATCGACAATTTGCCGAAAATTCTTGGGGTCCAATCCGCCCATGCCGATCCGGTTTTCCAATATTATCGGGAAGCGGACAACGCTAAACGCCGTTTCGTGCCCCAGACGGTAAGGCCATCCGTCGCGCAGGCGGCAATGATTGGAAACCCGGTCTCAATGCCACGGGTCATCCAGCTTGAGCAGGCGTATAATCAGCTGGCCGGCGACCAACGCGTCTTCTTCGTTCAGGTCACGGAACAGGAAATCATGGATTGGCAGCTCAAGGCCAATAAAAATGGGCATATCGCCTGCACCCATGGCGGAGAATGCCTTGCCGGATTGTATCGGGCCATCGAGCAGGGGCGGGTCTCCGATCAAGAGGTGGCCATCGTGGATTCAACCGCCCACGCATTAAAGTTCGCCGGGTTTCAAGATCTCTATTTTAGTGGAAAAATGCCTGAAGAATTCAATGTGGTTCCTGATCACCGCCTCATTAACACGCCGGTCTACATGCACCCAGACAGCCTCGACCAGGTGCCGGCGCCGGGAAGACCACTCGAAGGTGAAGCTTTTGATCGGTTCGTCCAATTGGTGACCCAGGATGTTGCCGACCAATTGAACCTTACGAAAAAGACCGCAGCGGTATAGACCCGTATGCTGTGTAGCTGTCAGCGTATCATACCGGATACCGGGTCGAAAAACGCTCCGGTTGTGTGGGGCATGATTTGCAATCAGTCGATAATCCATAAGGAACAGGTGCTATCCAATGCGACAGTCAAAAGCGAAATTAGCCTTCAACTGTAAATGGTCGTCCCTGGCAGCGGTCATCGTACTGATCCTATCCTCCCCGCTATTTGGCAGCAGCATGGTCTACAAAAACTACATTATCCGATATGACCGCGGCTGGGATATTCTCTGTGAGCCCTACGTGGTTCAAAAAAACGATTGGGTGCTGAAGATTTTTCGGCAAAAAGGTGAGATTGCGCACCAGGACTTCCGCGATTTTCTGGGCATTTTCAAAAGACTCAATCCACACATCAAAGATATCAATATGATTCGCCCGGGCCAGGGCATCGACATTCCGCTGCGAAAACTTGAACATGGCGCCCTGCCCGGACAGGCATCCGGTGTGGTGACCATTCCATTCGTCACCCTGACCGAGGTCACTGAGGTCGTCAAACAGCACTCCGAATCCTACACCGTTCGGAAAGGCGATACGGTCTCCGAACTGCTTGCCCGAAAATATGGACGCTACGGATCTCAATCCTATCAGGAAGGCGTAAAATTATTCCAAGCGGCCAATCCGCAGGTCAAAAACCTGGATGTGATTTATGCCGGCCAGAAGCTTTACATGCCGGATCCGACCATTCGAGAGAAATCGTGGTACGCCTCTATGTATGATGCAGAAGGCAACCTGCGCAAAACCGTCGATCAAAACGCCAAGCCGCCCACAGCAGAACCCCAGACGACGATCAAATCACAATTGCCGGTGACCGCCCCGTCGGATCAGGAGGCCCCAGAGAGCAACCTGGCAAAGGCGGCGAATTTCGTCGGCGGCAAGCTCAATGCCAAAGGTACCTATTACCTGCCGCGCAAAGAGGGCGGCGATTATGAGCTGGATCTTTCGAAACACCCGATGCTCGAACTCGGTCAGGGACAGAAACTGGTGTTCACGCCAAATGATGCCGTCATGAACATGGACAAAGACCGCTTCCAGACCAACTGGCCCGGGATTAAACCCGTAACGGTCGACAATGAAGCGACGACGGAACAATATGTTTCCGCGATTTTCAATGCGGTCGAAGAAGAAGACAACGCGACTGAAGAAGTGACCTTCGAAAACCAAGGTGTGCATATCGCTGTCAGGGCCAAATGGATACGGAACGAAAGTGAGGGGCGGCAATTGTGCATCACCCCCATCTCTTCACCCGATGAGCAGACACCGGAGTCCATCAGGCGTTACCTCGAACAGAATGGGGTGGTCCTCAAAGAGATCCTCCCCGATGGAAGCGCTTTGGGCTTCGACCGTGGAGGGCTTCAGCGTCACCACATTAAAAACATCCTGGCGATCACACCGACAAGCCAGAAGGATTTTGTCCAGGTATTGGCAAAGACCCTTGAGTTTACCTATATTCCCAACACCAACATAACCTTTCCCTACGCCGGCATCCAAGTGGAGGCATATGCCAACCTGATCTCAACGAAAGACGGTCGAGAGGCGTTGGTGGACTTTGGCGACCTGTATGGGGATGCCGTTACCGCCATCGGAAAGACCGGCCTGAACGTGGTGCAAATCGTCCCTGAGGACAGCTATGACGCCATTGCCCAGAAATTGTTAACCGCACTGGCCATCACCTATGAGCAGCATCCGACCCTCCTGGCGGCCCAACGCTCACCGGAATTCAATACCGCCATCACCATCTACGGTCTGCTCTTTGACCACGATCAAAACCAGCGCGTATTGCTCACCAGCGCCACACTGCATTCGGCGGTTACCGATATGTTAAGTGATCGTGGCATCGATGTGGTAGTTTGGTAAGCGGCTGGTTTTATGATATGATAAGCCAAAATCATCATCACCTATAATGGAAAAAGCTTGGAAAATCATGAATAGCAAATTGAAACTATTGTTACAGTGGCCGCTTTTGCTGACGATCGTACTGATGATGGCCTCCTGCGCCGCACAGGATCCGACCCAAGACAAACGGCTTGCGGCCGCTAAGCGGGACATCGGCGAAGCGTATATGCGCCAGGGAGATTACACGGCCGCGCTGCGGGAGCTGCTTGAGGCGGAAAAACTATATCCGGAAGACCACATCGTCCAGAACGATTTAGGTATCTGTTATATGAACAAGAAGAAAATGGCGGATGCGATTGCCCATTTTAAAAAGGCAGTGGCCATCAAGTCCAATTACGCGCCCGCCCGCAACAACCTGGGCACCGCCTATCTGGCGCTTAAAGAGTGGGACACGGCCATCGAAATTTTCAAAGGCATTTCCAAGGACGTGCTATACGGCACACCGCACTATCCATTGTCCAATATCGGGCTGGCCTACTACCACAAGGGCGAGTACAAAACCGCCCTGCGATATTATAAAGAGGCGCTCAAGATTAAAGAAAACTTTGTCAACGCCCTGAGAGGTGCGGGAAGAAGCTATCTGGCGCTCAACGACGGTCGAATGGCGTTGAGATATTTGGGCCGCGCCGTCAAAGCCGCTCCCAATTCTCCCGATCTTCATTTCGAACTGGCGGAAGCCAATCTTTTAATCGGCCGAACGCGTCAGGCCATCGTTTCTTATGAAAGCGCCATCGAATTGGCTATGCCTGAGAGTGATATCTCCGAAAAGGCCAAGCGGCGGCTGCGGTCGATTCGCCCCTAATGGTTGTTTCATAACCTTCATTGGATTCTCAAACAGGGTGCGAAGCACCCGGTTACAATTTGGTCGACCGAAGCGCGCGCTGGCGTGCTTTTTTACCTGCATCTGGTTAGGTGCGAAGCGATGCGTATGCATTCAATCCAAACCACCCGACCCGTGCGGAGGGTCAAGGACGTTGACCCGGGCCTAAGATACTGCGGACGTCAGAGTATCAATCGTCGGCGAATTCCAGGAGTTAAGTCTACCGTCCAAGGCTTCAAGTTGGGATCTGAGGGAGGTATTGAAACCATTTCAAACTTCAGAATCGCAACTTCACAAGGCAACAACTGAAAAACCATTCCAGCTATAGGAAGAACATCGGGAAAAAGCATAGTGGGTCGAAAAAAAGCCTGCCCATCAAATCTGATAGGCAGGCATTGGTTTTTTTCATGGCGCAAACTAACGTCCGGTTAGGGACGATTTTTCAAAATGGATAGGAACTATCGAACGACATCCGAAACAGATTGCTCCAATTGCACAATACGCGGCGTGATAAAAATCAACAGCTCATTGTTCTCAGTACTTTTGTTGGTGGTTTTAAACAACCACCCCAGCAATGGAATACTGGACAGGCCAGGAAAACCGGCCGTGCTGCTATTTTCGGTTGCCTTGATAATCCCGCCGATAACCACCGTATCGCCATCGTTGACCAGCAACTCGGTCTCCGCCTCGTTGGTCGCCAGCGCCGGGACGCCTCCAATTAATGAATCCACATCGTTTTTGGTGAGCAAAATGGCCATCGAGATCCGATTATCCGGTGTCACGTGGGGCGTAACCTCCAGCAATAGATCAATATTCTTGAACTTAATGGATGATCCGCCTGTGGAGTCACGTTCGAAATAGGGGTACTCCAACCCCTGCTTGATCATCGCCTTCTTGTTGTCCAATGTCAGAATTTTGGGGGAAGAGAGGATTCGACCCTCGCCGGTTGTTTCCAAAGCATTCAGTTGTGCACTGATAACATAGGGCACACCTGAAAGACGGGAAAAGGTTACGCCGATGGTTGAAGTTGCCGTTGAGGACGGGAAATTCATGGACCAATCTGTATTGGCCGTATTGAACGGGTCTGTGGCATCTCCTACGCTCAAGTCCCAATCGATTCCCAAAGACCTTCCAAAGTCATTGGAAACCTCCACGACCTTGGCCTCGATGATTACCTGGGACGTTACCTTGTCAATACGACGTACGATGTCAGATGCCTGGGCAACCTTTGCCGCAGTATCGGTGATGATGAGCTGGTTGTTCTTCTTATCGACGCTCAGGCTCCCGCGTCCTTCGGTCAGGATCTTCTCGATATGCGGCTTAATCTCCCCATCCGCATTGGCGTAACTGACGGCGATATATTTGGTTACCAGCGGCTCTAAAGCCTTGGCCTCTTCTCGGGACTTCCGCAAAGCCTCCAATTTTGCCTTGCGCAAGTCATCTTCATTCTTGAGGGTTTCCAAGGTGGCGATGCGCACGATGTCCCCCTCGTGGCTTTGCCCCAGCTGGTTCATCCGTAAGACGAGGTCCAGCACCTGGTCCCACGGAACCGGCTTGTCAAGGGTCATGGTCACTTTACCGGTGACATCCTTGTCGATGGCAAAGTTCTTCCCGCTGACCTCTCTCAGGATGCGGAATACGTTTTTTATATCGGTATCGTAAAAGTCCAATGCAATCTTTTCGCCGGTATAGACCTTATTGCGCGGCGCCAGGATGGTTCGGAGCTCTATGTCATCTTCTAAACTCGCATCGGCATAATAGTCCCCCTCATCGGCAGGTTGTGCTGCACCTGGAGGCGCGACGGGCTGCATGCCGCCTGCCTGGGGAGCCTCAAGCGCCGCACCCGGGCCTTCCATCTGGCCATCTTCCATCAGCGACCTTTTCCAAGCCGGTAGCTGCGCCTGTTCCATTGGTTTGGGAGGCACTGAAGAAGACTCGAAATGAACCAGCAGCATGTTGTCGGCCTGCTCGACATAGTACGGAACAGGCTGACGCATCTCTATGGATACCATGGTGATGTTTTTCTGTTGGGTCGCCTGGTAGGGGACAATTCGGTCTACCGCGCTGTCGAACCGCGTGGTAATCAACGCGCGCTGACGATAAGCGGGAATTCGGGTGTTCAGCAATTTGAGCTCGATTTTGGCGGGGCCGACTTTGTTGATCCGGTAATCGACCACATGGGTGGTTCCCAGCACCAGGGTCGACTTGCCGGCCGATTCACTCAAGAAGTCTATCTTGTTCACCCAGGCAGTGCTCTTGGGTATATCGGCTGCCGGCTTGGCGGTCTCGGTTTCCGCAGGTTCAGATGCCGCCTCAACTGCTGGTTGAGTCGATGCGGCCGCCATTCTGGTTTCGGTTGCGCCGGCCTCGGAACGCTCAAAGGTCAGCAAGACTTTATCGTCTACCTGACTTGCCGAATAGGAGGCATCGGCCGCCAATTTAAACTCGACCCGCGCTGTGCTTCCGCCGTTACCGTCACTGACCTCGACCTGTTCGATCAATTCACTGTCCAGAACTGGGGCGGACGGGAGTTGGCTCACAGTGGTGGCCGGGAAGATCAGCACCACCGAGGGTGGGTCCGGTTTTTTGAAAGAGGAAAATGTCAGCGGTCCGCTGCCGGAAATGGTGACGAAAGTAGCCTTGTCCGTTTCCGAGGCTTCGATTGACCCGATGGACACCAACGGCTCTTCCTGAGGTTGTGCCGGGGCTGCTGTGGGCTCCGTCTGGGAAGCACACCCTCCCATCACGATGATCACGCCTAACAATAGAAAGAATACGGCCGCTATGTTTCTGTTTTTTGTTGTCATTTTATAGCTCTCCAGCTGGTTTCTGAAGTTTTAGCTCGGTATTTTGGACGCGAAACTCTCCGCTTACATCCTCGATTTCTTCTTCAATCAATACGCTGCTACTGGAAATTCTAGTCACTTGTCCGGAGTTCAAACCGATATAGGTCCCTTTTCGTATGACATAACCCTTTCCGGTGGCGTCTTCGACAATGGCGCTGTTGCCCTTGCTCGATCTCATGATCGCCGACAGTTTGAGCTGGCTGATCGCGACACGCTCCAACGGCGTCTGCGGCTTTCTCTTTTTTCTGCTTTTTGCCATTGTGACGCTTTTTTCAGCATCGTCTTTCAGCAAAGGCTCGAAAGGATCAAATCGTCCTTTTGGGTCGTATGTGCTGGTGGCCGCCATTGACTCTTCAACCAGTTTGGAATTTTCGGAATCCTGAACCTGTACGGGCTTTACATTTGCATTGGCAGTTTGTTCGCCGGCTGCCGATGTTTTGACCTGCGTGGCATTCGCCGCCGGTTCGGCCTTTTTATTTTCCATCCCAATTTTCTTTTTGACCACTTGGGGGACGGGCGTGGGCGGTGCTTTTTCCCCACAGGATACAAGGCCGAAAATCACCGCAGCAAAAACCGCTAGTAAGTAATAAATCGCTGTTTTCCTATTCATACCCTGTACACCCATCATTGTCTTCGCCCTCTACGACCTGTATTTGTGGTCGTATTTGGAGCTGATTCTATGAATTGATATGTAACGGCTTGGCAGGTGGTTTTCAGTTCGGTGCCGCCCACACCTTTGCCCTTGGTCGGCTCAATCTTAATCTTCCTGATATTAACAATACGCGTCAGATTTGA
>JBNLAV010000056.1:0-18358 GCA_050302315.1 Desulfobacteraceae bacterium | reverse complement strand
CGGGTGGTCGTTGACGCGGTGTTCTCAGAGATTGGAAGATAAACGACAATCGACCCCGGCGCCGGTCGCGCACCTCTTGTCGATGCGCAGAATACGGTAATCCGCCGCGACCCGTGGAAGGTGGACAAGGACGTTCGGTATAGATCGGGTGACGCTATCGAACTTCGAAGGCGGCCGGCAGAATCTTAAGGGTAACGCGATTCAGATGAAACGCCATCAACTGTTTGGCTTTGGGCGCATCCCCGGCCTTGATGGCTTTATAAATCGCCTCGTGATCGGACATCAACGCCACCTGATCTGTCTCTGTGCTGAAAAGCTCCTTGTGGGAGATGTGGGTGACCTGGGTGATAAGATGGAGAAGGGTTTTGACCACATGGTAATAGATGCCGTTATGGCAGGAGCGGGCAATGGCCAGATGGAATTCGGCATCCAGTTCGTCGACCGGTTGTTGTTCAGCACGGCGCGCCTTCATCCGGGCGACTATCCCTTCCAGACGGGCAAGCGCCTGCGGATCGACGCGCTCGGCGGCCAGACCGACGGCCCAGCATTCGATGGCGGAACGAAATTCATATACCTCCTGGTATCGCTGGTCGGATCCATCGACCAGAACCTGAAGGGGATCGATCAGCGCCTGTTTGCTGATGTCTTTGATGTAGGTGCCGCTGCCCTGCCGTATTTCCACGAACCCGGTGTGCTCCAGCACCTGAAGTGCTTCGCGCACAGTCGGGCGGCTCACGCCGAGTTGCTGCGCCATCTCGCGCTCGGCCGGCAACCGGTCGCCGGCCTGCAGTTCACCATGGGCAATATGATCACGGATTTGGGATACGATCTCTTCGGTGATCCGTTTTATTTTGATGGTCTTTAACATGGCTCCTGAATCCGGATCGGAGCGAAGGCGTGGTCGAACCCGATGCGTTTCACCCATAACGCCGTGTCGCAAACATCCGATCGGTGCACCGCAAGATAGACAAAAGGCAGGAACATGTCAAACATGGCCTTCCAACCTGGCATCAATCGCCTTAAACATGCGGACTTCCCGTCGAAGCCGCGGGCCAAGGTCCCGTCCAAAATAAGTGCCATCATACTTTGGCTGGAAATATATTGACCGGAACATTTTTATATGCATATACATGTTTAATGAAAAACAATCCCTCCGCCCATGATCAAACAACAGTGGATCTCCCCTGTGTATGCGCCCTGCTTCGCAAGGCGGCACGTGTGGTCACAAAAACGTATGACGGACACCTCAAAGGTATCGGACTGCGCATCACGCAATACAGCATGCTCATGAATATCAGGTTAAATCCAGGCGTGACCGTGTCTGAGTTGTCCGAACTGCTGCGAATGGATCAAACCACCGTGACCCGCAACCTTAAAGTTCTGGAGACAATGGACACCATCTCCGTCGATCATGATCATGCCGACCAGCGTATCAGGAGAATCAGCATCACCAAACGTGGCAGGTCTCTTCTGAAATTGACCCGCTCATCGTGGGAAGCAGCCCAAAGCAACATGACGCAAACCCTCGGGGAAAAACGAACCAAAGTACTGGTCGATGCGTTACAGCGTTTGACCTCTTTATAGCGCATTCATCGCCATAGCGCTGGAAGATGCGCCGCATTAAAGCTGATCTGATGAATATTTTGGACCTTTTATATGTATCTACATATTTATTCAAACCCAATAAAGGAGCGCGGTCATGACCCTTACCGAAGAGATTAAGGCCTATGCGATGGACATCGGTTATACCCATGTCGGCATCGCACCGGCCGACGACTTCAATGGCCACATCGCGGAGGTCGCATCACGAGGCGATCGCTATGATTTTTATGTCCAGGATCCACGCGGGTTCATGAAGGGCGCCCGCCCCCGTTGCGCCCTGCCCAATGCAAAATCCATCATCTGTCTGGCATGGGACTATGCCCGCAATGCCTTTCCTGAACTTCTCCTGGGTAAAATCGGCCGCATTTATCAGGCCCGCTGTTACGCACCGCCGGCCCATCGAATCAATGGAGCGCGGTATCGACTTATGGTTGATTTTGTAAGGGGAAAGGGGTGCGAGGTTGCACGCGACCTGTTTATTCCGGAACGGCGCGCCGCAGCCAGGGCCGGTGTGACCACTTTTGGAAATAACAACTTCGCCTATGCCCGTGGCAGCGGATCATTCATCGTGCTCGGCTCAATCGTGGTGGACAAAGAACTGGACTGCGACAGCCCCACCCTCGATATCAACTGCCCGAAAGACTGCACCGCCTGCATGGATGCATGCCCCACCGGCGCAATCTATTCCAGGCTCAAGCTCGATCCCCGGCGCTGTATCGCCTTCAACAACTGGTGGACCCAGGACGGCAGACCTCCCCGCATCACCAGTTGTATTCCGCACGATCTGCGGAGCAAAATCGGCACCCGGGTTCATGGGTGCGATGTCTGCCAGGAAGCATGCCCGCGCAACCGTTTCAGATTGAAAAGCAATCTGCCCGATGATCCCTTCCTGGAGCGCGTGGCCGAGGAGTTCAGCCTGGTGAAAATGCTGCGCATGACGGATGACTTTTTTCGGGAAACCGTCCAGCCGCTGATGTACAACTATATCCGGGAGAAAAAATATTTTCAGCGCAATGCCGCCATCGCCCTCGGCAATCTCGGAGACCGCCGATATATTCCAGCCCTGACCGAAGCGCTTGATGCACCGCATGAAACCGTTCGCAGCCATGCCGCCTGGGCCCTGGGCCGCCTCGGCGGCAGAAAAGCGAGGATGGCGTTGTCGGTGGCATTGCGAAGGGAAGCATCCCGATGGGTTCAGGAGGAAATCGAAACGGCCCTGGACAAGTGATGATAACCTTTCTAACATTTATAAACTGCGACGCCATCGATGCTGGTTTCTATTTTTAATGCTGATAGAGAGCTGTTTATGTCGACAATGAAATAGAGTAATCCGACAATTAATGAGAGCATGCAGCCGATGAATAATGATATAATGATGATGGTTCCCTCATAATTTATGAGCGCAAAGAGAAATAATGCGATTATGAGAAGCGCATCAAATAATAAGCTGACAGAAATGAAGGCAATTGCCAACCGAAGCAGGCGAGCCCTGCGCATCATAATTGTAATTTGTTCTTTTATGTGATGCGTGATGTTGGCGGAGTCGTTTTCTGCAGATTCAGCCAAAATTCTTGAACGGTCTATGATACGCCCAAATCTGTTTGTCATGGATAAGAGCAGCAATCCTACGCCTGAAATAATGATCACAGGTCCGATTGCCAATTGAAGAATCGGAATAATTTTCTCAAAATACATTTCTTCCCTTTATTTTTATCAGAGTGATCGAAGGTTAACGGTTGAGCTGTGCAACACGGCCCTTGGCATCCGCACCAAAGGCTATGCAGGATATGTCAAGTAACACTCGAATCGCTGCTCGATCACCTCCGTGCCCCACTGAGTCCCTTTATGCACCTCAACGAGTTTGAATCCCGCCTTCTCAGAAGGATGCCTTGCGGCGCCGAGCCTATCAAATGTCCACAGATATATCTTATTATAAACCTTGGCCCTGCAAAAGCGCATGGCTGTTTCGATAAGCCGGTTCCCTGCTCCTTTTCCCCGCAGGGCCTCTGACATGATCAACCACCTGTGATGAGCGCCCTCGCTTTTGTCATGAATGCCATCGATCGTGATGGCGCCTTCAACACGTCCGTCTACGGAGACAGTCCAAAAGCCGTCCCGACTCTCGTCAAACCACTTTAAAAACGCTGCAAGCTCGACCGCAACTTTAGCTTCAAAAAAAAGCCCAAATCTCCAGTAATCATGGTAGCAGGCGCCGTGAAGTTCAGTAATGCGTCCAAGCGCACCAGGGACGTAACCCTCGGCAACTTTTATTGAAAGCGACTACTCCAACAATTCTTGCGTTTTCTTGATGTTATCCACTCCAAAAATAAACCGGTTGTTCTCTGCCGGATAGCCAAATTCCATTTTGATGCCATGATCTGCCAACAACCTGCAGATTCCGCCAAAGGAGCCCGGTTTTCCGGTAACCCGCCAATTATCTTTGTGCAGAACAAATACTTCCGATACCTTCAGGACGTTGATGCCTGAACTTTCAAGAACATGCGTGGCAGTTATATCATCTTCCACGACAAGATGAATGGCGCTTCGTCCGTTGCGCGTACTCAGGCAGAGACCCTCAATATTTACGCCGGCATTACCTAAAAGCTCACCAATCGTCGCAAGACTCTCTAAAGAATCATCCCGTTCAACAAAAATATCTTTCATACCACATCACTCTTTTAATCATAACATTTGCCTCAGGCACGAGGGAACCGAGTCGCCCGAAGACTGAGGTTAGCCGCCCCACTTTGTTATAGGCGCAAAGCCATAGGGACAAACCGGATGCCATTGATACATTGCTCAATGTCAGTAGGTTTGAAGCCCAGCGTTTTATATGCCATCATTGAGTTGGGTGATGCATTGACTGTTATTTTCAAAAATTTTGAATCATTGATGCCGCAAAACTCCAAAGCTTTTTGTAGAAGCTTTTTGCCTACTCCTTTTCGTTGAAAGCGACCACCCACAAAAAAGAGAGCGATATGGTTGTTATCACGAACTTCGATTGCGCCAATAATTTCTGTGCCAAGTGCAGCGATAAACGCAAAATGATTTTCCCTTAGCTGGGTTTCTATTGCATCGGGCTTAATATACTTCATGAACTCATCGATACCATCTTGCGAGAATCCTGGGGCCACGTATTCATTAAACACGGCGGTCACAAATTCAGAGACTTTGGTTTCATCTCCTCGCTTCATTCTGCGGTATTTAACCTGCGAATCCATAGTGGTCATGGTCGGGTTCGTTACAGCGGCTCACATTGATTTTAACTATCCGGTATCTAAACACTTTACCTTCAAAAAGGAAAGCCTTTTATACCGACCATGGGTCAAAACATGTAGTCGTTAAGATGTGCATGGTATTGTTATCTGCATGCAAGGGTAGCGAAGCCCGTTCATTTAAGATAGCATGATTTTTTTTGCTTCATCTCTAAGTCGGTTCACGCTGATGGGCTTTTTCAAACATTTTAAGTTATTGTAATTGCAGAATCGGTCTCTGTCGGGGGAAAGATCACCCGTCATGAACAAGAACCTGTTTTTGAGTTTTGGATATCTTCTGACGGCTTCCTCAAACAGGGTGATCCCATCCATTACCGGCATGTCGATATCGGATATGACAAGTTTGTAATATTTTTTATCTATCAGCTTCAGCGCATTTTTACCGTTATCGGCGATATCAATATCACCATCACGCTTTAACATATTCTTTACGATTTTGGCGACAATGGGCATGTCGTCGACGATTAGGATTTTCTCAATCCAAACCGGCGGCAGGTTTCTGACTTTATCGATGATTCCGGATTTATCTTCAACCTTTTCAATATATTCGGCTATGCTTCGAATATGAGATTGCATTTTGGCGGCAGGGAATTTGAACTCATTTGATTTTTCTTTCAAGGAATTAACCACATAAAGAAAAATATCATTCCATTCCGAAAACTCCGCTTCGACCATTTTTTCTATAAACGTATCCCTGGCAAGCGTTTGCTCCTCCACTCCCGCTTTTAAATATTGAAAATAATTAATTATTTTCTCCCTCAGGTCAGCATCAACCGAAATAGCCGTTGGAAAATCGGGCTTGGTTGACAGAAACTCCGCCGCACTCCCCATTACATGGTAATGATAGGCTTCTTCCTCTGCAGCGCGCTCCAGAAATTTTTTTAATTTTTTATCATCTGCATACCTGATTGCCGCCAGGGAATAAATTTCACCCGCCAAATGTTCTACTTCTCGCAACCATTTGATAATCGATTCCATGTAGCGTACTTTCCCCCTGAGCTCAAATACGTCTAATCCAAATTTCAGGAGCAGTTAGATACCGCATATTTGACTCGAAATTTAGTTTATCCGCATATGATAATGCACGTTGCTCAATTATCAAAATCGATCATCACGGTGCGATGTCCTTGAAAAAACCATCAATACGCTCTGAAACCCTCTCCTCCTGTCAGCCGGATTTCCATCGACCCAGGTGGACCCGACGGCGCATACCTCATCACGGCGGCCGCTGAATACAGCCTGGTCGAGTTCAAAGATCGCTATCAGGGACGAACCGTCAGCCATCTGGCCAACGAACCCGCAGAGATCGACGGTAAGACAGGATCCGGGATATGCCTGGGTATCATTTTTCCCGGCGGCCTGGCCGGCAGCCCGCTCAGGCGGGATGAAGGTATTTCTCAAGTTCCGGCAGAAGCCGGGGGAACCGGTAACGGCTGACCGGCAGTTCAAAGTCGCCATATTTGGTCTTCACCCGAATATTTCTTCCGGAACGTTTGACACCCGACACCTGTTCGAGATTGATGATATGGGATCGGTGGATTTGGATGAATTGACGGGCCGGCAGCATTGCGACAATCTCCTTCAATGCCATCCGGACAAGGGCGTTTTTCATCCCGTGCTCCCCCTTGTAAAAGATCCGCAGGTAGTGATCTTCGGCAGTGACATGGCTGATGTCGCACATGCGCACCGGCGCAAGGCCTTCTCCGGGAGGCAGCGGAAGGTATCCTTCCGCTTGGCTGACACGATCCGCCGCCCCTTCCCGTCCACCATCGGGTCCGGGCGAAAGTTGACGCTGCCGCTCTTCCAGAATGGTATCGATTCTGACCCGAAACAACTCCTGCGCCTGCACCTGCTTTCGAAGCATGAGATGGATCACCACGCCACCGATGAGGCACCAGAAAGGCAGCATGAAGAGAAACATGGGAACGATGCCGGGCCGCAAGGAAGGGTCCATTTCGTATTTCCAGAGCAGCACCGGTGCGTAGAGCGCTACCAGTCGATAGACCAGCAGGCGCTGGCATATAAAGCCCACCAGATAGGTCACGATTAAAACCACCCAGGTTTTGCCCACGGTACGGCTTTCATACGCCCCCCACGATCTTGAGAGCCAGGCGGCCAGATGATCCACAATTGCCATACTGAGGGTAAAATTTATGGCGGTGTGCCAGGCGTACATTCCCTTGAATGTCAATTCAACATTGATGATGGGCGCGCTGTGAGCATAGATCTCCAGACTGATGAAGGTAAACAGGCCGGTCATCAAAAAGGTGACCGCATAAGCCAGCCACCGATGGGCCGAACTCACATAAAAATCGCCCAGTCCGGCATCGAGGTATTCGCCAATACGCTCCGCCAGTTGACGCCCAAAGGATGTAGTGGATGCCGCCATACAGATCGCTCCAGCAGTGCACGCAGCCCGGCCGTGGTGGTGACGCGTCGTCCGGTCAATGGATTAAAATGTGGTTTTGACAAAAGACCAATGCCTTACTCGAAGGATGTTGGGGATATATAAAAATGGCGCCCGCCAGGCAACCTAAAACAAACCGATGATCCCCCCTTGCGGCCCACCCATTGCGGAACACATTACATTATAAATATTTTTTCAGTTGTGCAGTGGCGGTGCCATTGGCGACAGCCGGCCCACTCACGAACAAGTCGGTCTTTTTACGACATGCCGGTGGTATTGCCCGCCCGCGTCTGTTTAGAAGTGGTTTCAAAACCTTCATTCGGGCCCAAGATCAAGGCGGACGTCAGATTTAAACCGGAGGAATGAAGCCTTATAGTAGCACAGGTGGACGTCACCATAACGATCTCGGCAGCCGAAGCCGGATGCCCGCGCAAACATTGAACCTACCCAGCCCCGGGGGGGCCATGAAGCATCATCTCGACAACAACCGCCAGGAACTGAGACGCGAGGTCGGTCCCTTTTCGGCCACGGCGCTGGTCATCGCCAACATGATCGGCACCGGCATCTTCACCACCTCCGGATTCATCATGGCCGAACTGGGCAGTCCGACGGCGCTCCTGCTCTGCTGGCTCGTCGGCGGCGTCTTTGCCCTATGCGGCGCCCTGTGCTACGCCGAGCTGGGAGCCCGCCTTCCCAGAGCCGGCGGTGAGTATGTCTACCTGAAGCACGCCTACGGCAAATGGATGGGCTTTCTCTCCGGGTGGATCTCCCTGATCGTCGGCTTCTCAGCCCCCATTGCGGCGGCGGCAATGGCGTTCGCCGCCTATACGACCGGCCTGGGCGGCAGTGAAGCGCTGCCGCAGTGGCGCTTGCACATCGCAGGAATCCCCCTGGTGACGGTATCCCTTCAAACCGCCATCGCCTGCGGGGCCATCCTTTGCTTTACCTTTCTGCACTACCACAGCCTGCGCACCGGCACCCGCGTCCAGAACAGCCTGACCCTCCTCAAGGTGGGCATCATCATCTTTTTTGGTGCGGCGGCCGTCTGGGTCGGCCGTGGGGACACGGCGCATTTTGCCTCAGCTTTGCGGTGGCAGGATCTGATCAACGAGAAATGGGCCGTCTCCCTGATTTTCGTTTCCTTCGCCTACAGCGGATGGAATGCCGCCGCCTACCTGGGGGGCGAGATCCGATCGCCCCAGCGCAACCTGCCCCTTGCCCTGATCAGCGGCACCGTGATCGTCACCGTCCTTTACATGGCGCTCAACGTTGTTTTCCTCTATGCCCTGCCTCTGGCCGATATGCGTGAAGCCATCGATGTGGGTACCAAAGCGGCCACAGCCCTGTTCGGTACCGCGGCCGGCCGCTGGGTGGGCGGCGCCATCGCCATCGGCCTGCTCTCCGTCCTGAGCGCCATGATCATGACCGGACCGCGGGTCTATTTTGCCATGGCCCGGGACGGGGTCTTTTTCAGGCGCATCGGCCGGCTCAACCAACTGCACCACACCCCGGCGGCCGCCATATTCCTGCAAGCCGCCATCGCCATGATCATGGTGCTGACGGCCACTTTCGACCAATTGCTGATCTACATCGGGTTCACCCTCAGTCTTTCGGCCCTGATGACCGTGGCCGGGCTGATCATCCTTCGAAGGCGGCAGCCGGATGCCCCTGCCGCCTACCGAACCCTTGGATATCCGTTGACGCCGCTGGTTTTCATCATGGGCAACGCCTGGATCATCTATCACGCGGTCAAAAGCCGGCCCTTCGCCTCGCTGATGGGGTTGGCCACCATCGGCCTTGGCGTGGCCGCCTACCTGGCCTTTTACATCAGAAGACGCAAGCGCGCCGGCACCACGCTGCCGTATTGATGACGCGTACGCGCATGAGCACGAATCAAAAGCGTAGGGTCGGCCTCCGTGCCGACCGGGCAAGCAATTCTCACGGTATCGCGAGACTAAAAAAGAGAGGAGAAGAAGAATGCGGTTCCCCCTTTCGCACAGAGTTCTGATGATACTGATCCCCGCCCTGGTCTTGGCTGCCATGCCGGAAGCAGCCCGCGCCGTTGAACCCGGCAAGACTTCCTACACGGCGGAAGCCGTGTGCGCCTTTCGCGCCATCGCTGCCGAGGACCCGGATCCCATGACGCGCAATCCGGATCACATGGCCAAGCTGTTCGCAACCTCCGGTTCTCTGCACAATTTTCCCGGGCTGGGGCTTGCGTTCGAGGATGCCAGGGTTGCCATGGACCGATTGGACAGCGGCGTCTTCTACTATGTCAACGCCCGCACCCACCATATGGACGCCATGCTGACCCAAGCCCTGAAGGCCGGCATGACCCAGGTGGTCATCATGGGTGCGGGGTTCGACAGCCGGGCCTATCGATTTCACGAATCCTTCCCGAAGGTGCGCTTCTTCGAAATCGATCTGCCGGCCACCTCCCGGGACAAACAGCGACGTGTAAAAAAAATACTGGGGCGCAATCCGGACTGGGTCACGTACGTCTCCATTGACTTCAACACCCAGACCTTGGAAGCGGTCCTCGGAAAAGCCGGCTTCTCTCGAGAAGAAAAGACGTTCTATGTCTGGGAGGGGGTGACCTATTTCATCTCCGAAACCGGGGTGGACAGCACCCTGCGCTTTGTCGCCGGGCACTCGGCCCCCGGCAGCCGCATCGTCTTCGACTATATGCTGAAAGATGTGGTGCAGGGAACGGACTACAGCCCGTATGGTGCCCGGCGTACCGTGTATTTCGTTGCCCAGAGGGGCGAGCCCTATGTCTTCGGAATCGATCCTGAACAGCTGGAGGCCTTTGTCCATTTGCGGGGATTGGCCCTCCTCTCCGACCTGGGACCGGTGGATCTGGCCCGACGGTACCTGGTGCAGTCTAATGGCGCCGCCAGCGGCAAAATAGCTGAATTTTTGAGAATCGTTCTCGCCGAAGTGCCTGACACGGCCGAACGGAGCCGGCTCATCCGCAATGGGAAGGAGGCGATGAAGCGCCAACCTGCCAAAAAGGACCTTGATGCGACCCGCCACAGAATCAAAGTGCCCGCCGATGTTCAGGCCTTTTTAGACCGCTACGGCGACGCCATGAAAAACAAGGACTTCGCCGCCCTGTCGGATTGCTACTCATCCCGCTATCTGTTCAACGGCCGGGACCGCCAGATGGTGATGGGTTGGTTGAAACACACCTACCAGCAACGCCCTGTTCGTCATTACGACATCATCCTGACACGTCTGCGAATCGATGGCGACCGCGCCAAAATCGACGGCTTCGTAAACCGCAAAAGCTATCGGACACCGCTGATCGTGGAAGACCTGATCCGCGAACCTGACGGTCGCTGGCGCTGGTTCGGCAATCAACAGTAAAGATGACAATCATGCGCTTCGCACCATTCTTTTTCATCTTTCTGATGGTGGTATCGGTGGTTTCGGGTCCCGCAGACGCCTGTTCGGTATTCGTGCTGGATGACGGCCCACGGCACTATTACGGTTCAAACTATGACTGGCACGCCGGTATCGGTTATTTGATGGTCAACCAGCGCGGACTGGTCAAGACCAGTTGGGCGCTGCCCGACGATCCCGGCCGGCCGCTGCGCTGGAAGGCAGCTTACGGCAGCGTGACTTTCGTGCAATACGGCCGCGGCATCCCCAAGGGCGGGATCAATGAGGCCGGCCTGGTCATCGAAGGCCTGCTGATGATGGATACCCAATATCCGCCTCCCGATGAACGCCCCTACATCGGGTCTACGAGCCTGTTCAAGCAGTACCTGCTCGATACCTGCGCCAACGTGGAAGATGTGGTTGAACGCCTGCGTCACATTCGCGTCGCTGCATACCCATGGGTTCCCGGTGTACACTTTTTGGTGGCGGATGCCACCGGCGACTGCGCGGTCATCGCATTTGTAGATGGCCGGCGCCTGGTCTTCCGCGGTCGAAACCTGCCGATAAAGGCTCTGATCAATGAGTTCTACGAAAAAAGCATGCATCGGTTGCAAGGCCGTCCAACCATGGACGCGCTGGGTATCGGCGGCAGCGGTGATCGCATCCGCACCATCCATCGGCGACTGAAACAATACCGGACTGGCACGGCCGCCCCGGCAACCGTCACATACGCCATGGAAACCCTGAATCAGGTGTCGGCCGGAGCCTACACCCAGTGGCGGGTGGTTTACGATCAGGACGCCCGAAGGGCCTATTGGCGCACCGGCCCCGACACCCCCCTGCGGTGGCTCGATCTGAAAAAGATAGATTTCGCCTGCGGCGGACCGGTGATGGCCTTGCCGGTGCAACGGACGTCGGCCGGTGAGGCCAATGCGCTCCTGAAGCCGTTCACAGCGCGTGACAATCGAAACCTGGCCCGCCAAACACTGGGTGAAAGCCGTTCTATGCTCGGGATACCGGAAACGTTATGGCCGACGATATGGCAGTGGCCGGATCACCATATGTGCACAGCGGAATGATTTCTTTTTCACTAAAAGCAAAGGGAGATGAATCATGCGGATGAACACTTTTCTTATCTGTTTTGCAGTGATCGCCTCGGTGTTCGGCACTCCAGGCACGGATCATCTGGCGAGGGCCGAACTCAGCGATACATCGCCAAAAAAAGTAGCCCTGATCTTGCCTTTTGAAGGCTACAGCCATGCACAGTACAGCACCATCAAAACATCGCTTGAACCAAAAGGCCTCCTCATCAAGATAGTATCCACCAAATTCGGCAAAGCCACGGTTACCCCTCAAAGTGGAACTTTGCAGACCGAATTGACCATCGACAAATTAGATGTGGCAGAATTTGATGCCTTGATATTTATCGGAGGGACTTCTGGGATTCAATCGGAATATGTCGACAACCCCCATGCCCACCGAATTGTCAAAGCTGCGGTTCGCAGCAATAAAATAATTGCCGCGCTGTGAAACGCGCCTGCAATTTTAGCCAGAGCAGGTGTTCTGGAGGGTCGAAAGGTCACGGCAATGATGGTCTCTGATATCATTCGCGACAACGGAGGAGAGATCTCATATAACAATATAACCGTTGACGGCAATATTATCACAGCAAACCGAAACGGTCTCACGGATATGATTGATGCGGTTTTGAACGCCCTGAATACAGGGGCATAGCAATGTCGTCTATCAAATGGACGCCGGGTCAACGCATGCTATGGCCGAAGCCAGCAGCTGCATCTAAACCTGCGCCTGTTCCAAATCGATAAGCCGCCGCTTGCACTCCAGTCCGCCACCGAATCCGGTCAGGGAACCGTCGCTGCCGATGACGCGGTGGCAGGGAACTATGATGGGAATCGGATTCTTCCCGTTGGCGCCGCCCACGGCCCGCACGGCGTTGGGGCTGCCGACGGCCTCGGCGATATCTTTGTAGCTCACCAGTTCGCCATAGGGAATGTCGCACAGCGCCCGCCACACCTTGAGCTGGAACGGTGTGCCCACCGGCGCCAGGGGCAGATCAAACGATTTGAGCCGTCGTTTGAAGTAGGCGCTCAGCTGCGCCTTGACCGGCTTGAAAAACCCGGCGTTCTGTTTCCACTCCGCCGGGATGACGAGCGGATGCCGCTTCTTTTCGAACTCGATGTGCCGCAGCCCGGCCTCATCCCCCACCAGCGTCAGCGTGCCGATGTGTCCGGTGTCAAACATGTCGAAGTACATCATGGTCTCTTCTCCTTCATGCGCGCCATAAGTAGATGGCGGCATAGGCACGCCACGGCCGCCACGCTTCGGCCCGTTTCCTCACCTGCGTCGGGGTGGGCCGTCGGTCCCCGGTCTGCAGCGCCTTGATGATGCCGAGATCGGCAGCCGGAAAAGCATCCGGCTCCCCCAGGGCCCGCATGGCGATATACTGGGCGGTCCAGTCACCGATGCCGGGGATTCGGGTCAGCCGTTCGACAAATAGATCCAGGGGACCGCTGACCAGCAGGTCAACCTCCCCATCCGCCACGGCATCGGAGAGCGCCTTGACCGTGGCAACACGCCTGCCCGGCATGCCGATGACGCCAAGGTCGCGGGTCCTCAACTCCTGCGGGGTCGGAAAGAAACGGGTCAACTCGGGCCGATCCTCAAATGCGGCATGCAGGCCTGCCCTTTCGGCGATGCGGCCGATGATGGTGCGGGAACCCTTGACCGATATCTGCTGCCCCACCACGGCCCGAACGGCCGATTCGAAAGGATCCCACGAAACGGGCAGCCGTAGCCCCGGTTGCCGCCTGATGATCTTTTTCAGCAGCGGATCCGTTGCGAGCACCCCATGGATGGCCGGCATGTTGGCATCCAGGTCGAACATGCGGCGCACGCGCTCGACCACAGGCATCAGGTCGCGGCCGTCCGGCAGTTCCACGCCAAGCACCAGGGCATGCCCCTTGTCGGCATGGGCCACGGAGATCTTACCGCCGGCGCCGTGGATCCGGATCGTCCGGTGGTAGACGCCATTTACAGCACATTCCACGCCGGGTATCGCCCGGTCCCCGAAAAAGGCCAGCATGGCCGGCCAATCAAACGGCGGGCGGTACGAGAGCATCAACTCGCACCGGAACATTGCCTTGTCCCCCGCCCCCCTTCCTGCTGCGGTCCGGCGCAGGTCCGACGGCGACGCTTTGTAGATCTTTCTGAACGCAGCGTTAAAACGGCGAATGCTGCCGAAACCGGAGGCAAACGCAATCTCGGATATGGACATGGACGTTTCTCCGAGCAATTTTTTGGCAAACAGAATTCTCTGGGTCGTCGCCAGGGCCGAAGGGGAAACGCCCACGTGGGACTTGAACAGGCGCCGCAAATGGCGCCCCCCCACGCCGAGTCTGGCCGCCAGATCCTCAACGCTGCCCTCGTTCAACACCCCCTGCCGGATGAGCAGCATGGCCCGCGAGACCGTGGCCGACGTTCCGTTCCATGCCGGGCTGCCCGGCGACGCCTCGGGCCGGCATCGCAGGCAGGGCCGCAAACCGGCCGCTGCAGCAGCCGCCGCGGTGGGATAGTACACGATGTGCTCCGGCTTGGGCGCCGGAGCCGGGCAGATCGGCCGACAGTAAATGCCGGTGCTCATGACGCCGATAAAAAAGAGGCCGTCGAATCTGGGGTCCCGCGCCATGCGCGCCCGGTCACAAATGCCTTTTTCCAATTTCATGCCGAAATCATCCTGAATTCAACGCCCGTCGTCCGCAGGCGCCACACCGATGGTGCGGATGGTCAATACCCAATTTCATGCAGGGTCCCATATTGATCATTTTTGTGCCTTTAGGCAAGCCGTTTTCGGACATGGTTGCGGCCGTTTCCGCCGCAGTTCTCAACCCGCCTCCCGGAAGGGCGACCGCAATGAAAAACTAACTTGACAGGCTTGGGAGCAGCATTTTAACCTTTTTCAGTGCGAACCAGGTGCGACCATTAAAGGTTCAGCTTTCCAACAACCCATCCCCACTGATGCTCCGATATCGGCCTGCTCCGGAATTGCGCCCGACCGGACACGGGTGTCGCATCAATCGTCCGACAGTTCCACCCATCACATTGCCAGCAACATTGTTATCCGTATTGCCACCATCAACGGTATGCGGCTCGCCAGGCGTGCTGCGTCTCTCATCGGTCGGCGCTGCCGCATCCCGCGATGGTGGGGGCTGAAAAGGAACAAGATCAATTCCACAAAGAGGAGGTGCGGCATGCGTAAATCGTCCATCGTTATGGCAATACTTGCACTACTGGTCTTCTCAGGAGGAGCACTGGCCAACAGAGGTCACGGCGTCCCGGCAGACATCGTACCCGGCAGTATGGAAGCCATCTACTATGACGGCGTTACCGATGATTTATTGTCCGGAGGTCTCAATGCGGCAGGGCTTCAAAGCGCGGTACCACCCGGCTTTGCCGATCCGCTCAACCCGACCCCGGCGGAGCTGCGTCGTCTTGCGATCTATACCAATTTCCGGGCTATCACGGACATGACCACGGAGGGCGGCTACGGGCTTTTCTGGGGACCGGCGCTGGCCCCCGACGAATTCGACGGCGCCACCCCGGGGCTTATTCCGGGCGTCGAATACAAGGCGCTGATCAAGGCCAGGCCTTCGGCAGGCAACGTGAACAACGTACCCGTGGCCGTACAGATTCCGGACAATTTCAATCCGGACGATGCGTGCATTCTTCTGGCGCCCCCGTCGGGATCCCGGGGGTACTACGGCGGGATTGCCGTGGGAGAATGGGGGCTGTTCAACGGCTGTGCGGTGGTTCTGCCGGGAAAGGCCACCGGCACCGGATTTCACCTCCTCGAAAGCGACACGGTCTATGACCGGGACGGCGTCCTGACGCCAGCCGCCGAGATCGGCAAGTACGCCCAGTTCGCGGTTCGCGACAACAAACATCTGCAGAATTTTATGGAAGACCATCCGGACCGCGTGGCGGTCAAACACGCCCACTCCCGTATCAATCCCGAACGCCTCTGGGGCGACTTCGCACTGAAGGGAATTTCATTTGCGTTCTGGACGCTGAACCATCACTTCGACCTGCAGGATTGCAAATCCCCGGAAGGCGAGGCGCAAGGAGAGCACGACAAGGGTAAACGGCCCTGCGGATTTACACCGGACAACACCCGGGTGATTGCCTCGGGAACATCCAACGCCGCCGGTACGTCGCTCAGGGCCCTGGAAAAAGACCGAAAGGGCCTCATCGACGGTCTGGTGGTCATCGAACCGAATATCAATCCGGACTCAGCCGGGAAATTCGCCATCGACTATGGCGGTGACATTTTCGAAGGTCACGGCACCTCGCTGTACGACAACCACACCCTCATGGGAATCTATGCCCCATGCGCAGCCCTGAGTCCGTCGCTGGCCGGCACGCCGTTCAATTTTGATCCCATCGGCGCTCCACCGGGCGCACGCGCCAACCGCTGCGAAGCCCTGGCGGCATATGGCCTGCTGGAGGCGCCAACCCTGGAAGAACAGGCCGAGGAGGCGCTCGGTATCCTGCGCGCCAACGGCTACTATGAAGAGCAGGAGACACTGCTGGGTGCCCACGAATGGCTCAACCTGTGGCGGTCGCTCAATCCTACCTACGCCAATGCCCACGGACGCTTCGCGGTTTGGGACAACCTGTGCGGCGTCAGCTTTGCCGCAACCGACGTCGATGGATTGCCGGTGCCGCTGCCGGTTGCGAGTGCGGCCATTCTTTTCTCCCTCAGCGGCGGTATTCCGCCCACCGGCGGCGTCAACCTGATCAACGATCAGGCGGCAAACGGACCGATTCTCGAAAACCTCTCCGTATCCCCCACCTCCGGCCTACAGGACCTGAACCTGGACGGTGCGCGCTGCTTCCGGTTCCTGGCCACCGGAGACGTCTCGTTAATAGACGACCACCCCGATTTCCGAGACCTTATCCGGTATTGGCGCGTACAACACGGCATTCAGCAGACCCGCACCACCGGCGACCTGCACGGCACACCGGCCATTGTGCTCGCCGGACGCAGCGACGCCCTGGTTTTTCCAAACTACCATGCACGGCCCTACTACGGCCTCAACCAGTTGGCAGAGGGAGAAAACAGTGGTCTATCCTACATCGAAGTGACCAATGCCCAGCACTTCGAAGCGTTCATCTCCACACTGTGGCTCGATCAGGCCGGCGGTGGGGCACAATTCATACCGCTGCACTATTATCTCTTTCAAGCCCTGGACTGGATGAACGCCTATTTAAAAGGGGAACGAAACACCCTGCCGCCCAGTCAGGTCGTGCGCACCATACCGCGGGGAACGAATCCCTACACGCAAGGCGACGCCGGAACCGCCCTGCTTCCGGACATCCAGAGCAGCCCGGTTCCCGGCGACCAAATTACGTTTGACGGCTCGGTGTTGAGCATTCCCAAATAGCATGAATCGCCATGCCGCTGCCCGGCGCCGGCAATGCAATGGCGTCTGCGTCGGGCGGTGGAATACAAGACGGTACTCTTTCGCAATCAACATGGCATCGGGCCAGCAACCCCCGCTGCCAGGATGGAGCGGCGGCGCAATGCGCCGTCCGCCGATGCGTTGGTCATTCTCATGGACGGTCGGCCATTTCCCTCACGCAGGCATAAACCCCGGAGACCACCTGGGCCATGCGTTCGTAATCGAGGCGATCGGCGGTGTCGTGTCGCGTGTGGTATGCTTTGTTCCTGAAAAAAGCCGTGTCCGTGATCATAACGGCAGGATAGCCCATATCCCAGAAGTTTTTATGGTCGGAGA
Organism: Desulfobacteraceae bacterium; assembly: GCA_050302315.1. GTDB lineage: Bacteria > Desulfobacterota > Desulfobacteria > Desulfobacterales > Desulfosarcinaceae > JARRKU01. Next base: position 875 of record JBNLAV010000056.1, on the reverse strand, counting down.
GATCGATGCCCGGAATGACCGGCGGCGCATTGATGGAACAGACCGGTAGATTGGAATTGGCGCGCATGATCTTTTTGATCTTCCGCGCATGGCCGGAGAAGAGTTGATCCACCACAGCGATGAAATTGCCCCTGGTGGGATAAAAGAGTTTCAACAGCGGTATCGGGTACGCCTGGCTGCCCGGTTGGTCGGAAAAATATCCGATCATTTCCAGGGCGATCATCATCCGGACCTTCTTCCCCGCTTGCGCCAGGGACCGGGCGAAAACGGCGCTGCCCATCTGCGCCGTATTGAAAAACGGCGGCTCTTCCAGACAGAACGCCACGAGCACTGTTTTCTGGCGCGGCGGGGTTCTCCCCAGCGGCCGCGCCAGTTCGATCAATCCGGCCACCCCGCTGGCATTGTCGTCCGCACCCGGTAGCTCTCCGGCGCTGTCGTAGTGGGCGCCCACCACGATCACCGTGTCGCTCTCCGGTCCGAATTCCACGATGACATTGTGGTAGTTATTGCCCGCTGCGCTGAAGGGCTGCAACCGGACCGCGCCGCCCGATGCGATGAACTGTGTGTGGATATATTCAGCCGCCCGGTTGAGGTTCTCGATATTTGCGTAGCTTCTCGGGGAGAACGCCTCCGAGAGCTTTTCCACGTGCTGCCGCAACCGGACCGGATCGACCGCCACGCCGGCCCTCTGCCCCGCAACGCCCCATTGCAGCACCGGGCGGGTCAGCAGCACCCAGATGCCGACAACCACGCCTATCAGAAGACACAGACCTATCAGCATGGCGACCATCAGCTTTCTCAACATCGCACTAGATTTCCGAGTTATGATCCGGACAGCATCAAAAAAAGTGTCGAAGATCCGGCGAAAGGATCCC
>JBNLAV010000055.1:0-2660 GCA_050302315.1 Desulfobacteraceae bacterium | reverse complement strand
ATATCCCTGACCGACAAGGGCCGTGACATCATGCCCATGCTGAAGCAAACCATCCGCGCCTGGACGGATATCCTGACCGCCGGTTTCACCGGGGAAGAGAAACGTTCTGTCGATAATCTTCTGGCCCGTATGTCGGAAAATACACGCCATCATATGTTTGACCGGGTATCGCCCCATAAGGGAGGCACTTCGAAATGAAGCGGATTAAATGGTGGGCAGGCGCCGTCACCGCCCTGATTTTTATCGGCGTCGTCTTCATTTTGCAGAGCGGGAGCCGAACCGATCGGCAGACCTATCGCACAATCCCGGTCCGCAGGGGGGATCTCAAAGCCACTGTGGCCTCTACCGGCCGGCTGGCCCCGGTCAACACGGTGGAAGTGGGCAGCCAGGTTTCCGGAAATATTCGCAGCATTCTCGTGGATTACAACAGCGAAGTCAGAAAAAACCAGATATTGGCGCGCATCGATTCGGCCCTGTACGCCGGCCAGGTGGATCAGGCCGCGGCACAAGTAAAAAAGGCCATGTCCGAGCAAACAGAGGCCCGCAATGCGGTGGCGGTCGCCAGGGGCGCTCTTCACGGCGCCGAGGCCCAGCTTTTCGCCGCGCGGGCCGCCCTTGACGATGCGGAGCGGATCTATACCCGCCTCAATACGCTCGCCGAGCGGCGCATCGTCGCCGGTGCGGAAAGAGATACCGCCCTTGCCCGGCGGGATCAGGCCGGCGGCGGCGTCCGCATGGCCGAAGCCCAAATCGAGAGCGCCAAGGCCCAATTGGGGCGGGCACTGGCTCAGAATCAAAACGCCGTGGCCAATGTCGCCGAAAAGCAGGCCGGCCTGGACCTGGCCCAAACCAAGCTGGATTACTGCACGATAAAATCGCCCATCGACGGCATTGTCATCCAGCGTAATGTTGACCAGGGGCAGACCGTGGCGGCCACGCTGCAATCGCCGCTGCTGTTTACGATTGCCGAAGATCTTAAACGCATGCAGGTCGAAGTCGACGTCAGCGAAGCCGATGTGGGTCGGGTCGAAACCGGACAGACGGTCGAATTCAATGTGGACGCCTATCCGGACAAAACCTTCAGCGCCACTGTCCGGCAAGTCCGCAATTCGGCCACCAACATCAATAATGTCATTACGTATAAGGTCGTCGCCGAAGTGGACAACAGCCGGCTGTTGCTCAGGCCCGGTATGACCGCCAACGCGGCCATCCTGGTGTCCACGGTCAGGGACGCCCTATTGGTGCCGAATGCCGCCCTGCGCTACAAGCCGGAAGCCGGCGCCGCCGGCGTATCGAAAACCCGGGGACATAGACCGGTGCGCGAAGGTGAATTCTTTAAAAAAACCGCGGCCGCCCTGGAACTGAGTCCCGACCAATCGGATGAACTGGCAAACATCATCGAGCGCGCCCGTCGGAAGCTCAGAGATGCTTATGCTCTGCCCGAGCAGGACAGGGACCCGCAACTGGCATGGCACGCGTTCTTCAGCCAGATCCTGAAAGAACTCGCTCAAGTTCTGGATCAACGCCAATTGGCCAGATTCAAGGTCTTCCGGGAGCGTTTGAGCCAATCCATAAAACATCGCGCCGCCAGCCAACAGCGGCGCGCGCGCGTCTACTTGCTTCGGGATAACGCCCCCGAACCGGTCGATGTCATCATCGGCATCACCGACGAAACCGAAACCCAGCTCATCGGGGACGACCTGGCCGAAAGCGACCGGGTGATCGTCGGCAAAGCGTCGGCGCCGGGCAGGCGCGGCAAAGCGTCTGCCTCTCTTTTTTCGAGGCTGAAACCTTAAAGGGCAACGATCATGGGCATACCCGTTATCCAATTGACGGAAATCAAAAAGCACTACCGCATGGAGGCCGAAACGGTGATGGCTCTCAAAGGCGTGAGCCTGCAGATCGACACCGGCGAGTTCACCGCCATCATGGGATCCTCCGGCTCCGGCAAGTCGACCCTGATGCACATCGCCGGTCTGCTGGATTACCTGAGCGAAGGCCGTTACACCCTTGAAGGCAAAGACGTGTCGTCGCTGACCGGAAACCAGATGGCTGAGATCAGGAATCAGCGGATCGGCTTCGTGTTTCAAAGCTTCAATCTGCTGCCGCGCTGCAGTGCCGTGGAGAACGTGGCCCTGCCCATGTTGTACCGCAGGCCGCCGGTGTCCGGCCACAGGGAAAAAGCCATGGCCTGCCTGGAGATGGTTGGCATGACCGATCGGGCCGATCACCTGCCCCGCCAGCTGTCCGGCGGGCAGCAGCAGCGTATTGCCATTGCCAGGGCATTGGTGAACGATCCGGCTCTCATCCTGGCGGACGAACCCACCGGCAACCTGGACACGGCCACCGGCAGCGGGATTTTGAGCCTGCTGCACGCACTGAACCGAGACAACATCACCATCGTCCTTGTAACCCACGACGCCGAAGTGGCGCGGACGGCCCGGCGCAGAATCATCCTGCGCGACGGCCGAATCGAAAGCGAGGAAAGAGCATAAGATGCGGATATGGATCACCGTCCTCCATCTGGCGGTCCGCGGGCTGATCGCCTACAAAACCAGGAGCCTGCTCACCATGCTTGGCATTATCATCGGTATCGGCGCCGTGATCATCATGATCAATGTCAGCCGCGGCGCCAGTGCCGGCATCCAGCAGCAAATCCA
>JBNLAV010000054.1:0-22302 GCA_050302315.1 Desulfobacteraceae bacterium | reverse complement strand
CCTGAAGCCTTATCGAAGGTCGGACGGACTGTCCTTGAACATTATAAAAACTACTGGGATGATACTATTGGCCTTTTCAAATATAATGGAAGCGCTTCTGCTTATGCTGCCAAGCTGACAGGTGCGGCGGCTGGGGTTCTGCTCACCGCGCTGGATGGTCTTGCCGAATACAAGAAAGCTGGCGGCTTCACAGAAGATTTCTTCAAATGGGCGGGACAGTCAGCTTTGACAGCTGCCATTGCCATTCCTGTTACAGGTGCCGCAGCAAGTTTTGCCATCGCCGCGTCACCTCTTTGGGGAACGGTGGGCGTATTGGCTTTCGCAGCCGGTGGTCTCTATCTTGGCGTGCGATCTGTTGCAGACAATCTTGTGGAGGCTTACCAGGATGATCAGGATTCGGTTATCTACACCTCCGCGAAATGGGTCTCCGATCAACTTCATAGTTTCGAGGCGGGTGCATTACACATCGTTGAGGTTGCTTTCAACTTCTTGGGCGAAGCGGTTCAAGCCGCCACAGATTTTCTGGAAATCCCAATTGATCAGCTTGAATTGGTTGGCGCCGATGCAGTTGGTTACACATACAATGATGAAAAGGTCTGGCTTTGGGGGCAAGATAACGGTGTTGTTATCGGTGGTGACGAAAACAACTGGCTTTTTCACTCAGGCTTTGGCGAAGCGATTGGCGGCAAAGGCGACGATGTCCTGATTGGCCTCAAGCCGCAATATGTACACGCCGGTGAGCAATATGGGCCTGAGCCCACAGGGGGAGAAGAAGACACGAAGCCCACTGCCGAAACAGATCTTCGCCTCACACTCGACGGCGGCGAAGGCGATGACTGGGTGCTTGCCATCGGTGGCACCGGTGCCGTCACTATTGGCGGGGTTGGTCGCGACTTTATCTTCAACACGTCTTACAAGGGTCAGCTTTACGGCGACACGATTGATGGACAGGGGGTTGAACAGAATCCGTCTTCTGCCGATGCTACGGATTCTGATGTTTTCTGGTTCTGGCCTTCCACTTTCATCATGGATGCCAAGCCGAATGATATTCTGCAGTTCTTCGGCCTGCCGCTGACGGGCGGTTCGAACTCGTTTGCGGGCGTTTATGCCGGTGATGGTTCGCTGGCGATCGACTGGGTTCTGCCATTCGTCTTTTATGGCTATTCCAAGGGTGGGCAGCTCCTCATCTATAATGCGCTTCTGGATGCAGCGATTGGCATTGCCAATAATGGCCAGGACAAGGGAGGCGGTCTGGTCGACCATGTGATGGTGGTCGAAAATTATGATTTCGGCGGCTGGAAGGATGCCGAATGGGGCCGGCCGGCAGCCGGCGATCTCGGCATGACGTTCCGCATTGTTGGCGCACCTGATGGCGTCGAAATTTCGCGTTGGAAGTTCATGTGGGGTGGCCTGTTCACTCATCTTGATGCGCTGATGCATTTTGCCAAGGCGCTCGCGTGGCAGCCGGTCGACGACCCGCTTGTCATCGACCTTGATGGTGATGGCATCGAAACGTCGTCGGCAAGCCAATCGGGTGTCTACTTTGATCTCGATGGCGATTTCTTTGCGCAGAAAACCGGATGGATCAGTTCTGATGACGGCTTTGTCGTCATGGATCGTGACGGCAATGGCAAGATTGACGATATTTCCGAAATGTTCGGCGCGCCGGACGTTTCCGGTTTCAGCGAGCTTGCAGCGCTCGATAGCAATTCCGATGGCGTGATCAATGCCGACGACGCGCTATTTTCAGAAATCCGCATCTGGCGCGATCTCGATCAGGACGGCGTGAGCGGCGACGGCGAACTGTTCACGCTGGATGAGGTTGGGATTACCTCGCTCGGTCTTGCCAATACGGACGTGGGCAACGACACCCCGCAGGGCAATCATCTCCTGCATTCAGGCGAATTCACCCGTGCCGATGGTTCCACGGGAACGCTTTACGATATCGCATTCGACTCGATTGAAATCGAGACGCGCTTCCTCGGGGAAAGCGGCACGGCTGAGTGGCTGAAGAATGCCGCGGTGCCCGATGCCAAGGGTTTTGGCGCAAACATGTCACTGCGTGTTGGCGCTTCAAATGATTTCGAGCTGGCCGATGTTGTGCGCGAAGCCGCCGCGGCAGCTAACACACCCGATTTGGCCGCTTTGCGTGAAGCAATAGCGCCTATATATGCGAAATGGTCGCAGACGCTGGAAACGTCACGCGAACTCACCCCTGTCCTTCTTGTCGTTGATGGAGACGGCGTTGCACTGGCCGACCGCGGTGTCTGGGTGGAAGACGGAAACGACGGATGGTGGGAACGTGAAAGCGGCGAGGCTGTTCTGGACACAGAAGGCAATCCGATCACGCATGCGACACTTGAACAGTTTCTAGCTCAATCGGCCGACAGCGGAAACTGGCGCTTGGAGCAGATGTTCTCACCGTCTTCTCGCGCGGCGGCGCTGGAGGAGCGGCAAGAAGCGCCTTATTTGGCACAGGTTGTCGATGGCCGGGTTGTTGTACGCGACTATGGCATTCAAAACGGGGACGGAAGCTGGCGGCTGGCAAGCGGTACGACGATTACCGACGGCGAAGGCAATCCGGTTGCAACACCGGGTGTTGAAGACATTCTGTCCATGGCGGTGGCCGACGGCGCCGAATGGCGAATTGAATCCCTGCAATACAATCCGTTTGCCTCCGTTGAAGTCAACCGGATGGGTGTTTACCTGATCGATGGAGAGGTCGTCGATTACTCGGTTCGGGTGACGGATGCCGACGGTTCGTTCGACGTGTGGGCGCGCAACCTGGATCGGGCGCTGGAGCTGCAGCATAAGCTTGGAACCGCTGGCGAGTTCAATCTGCGCTCCTATGCCGTTGATTTCGACACGCTGGACGAGGTGGGCTCAACGGATGACAGCGCTTACCGTGTAGAGATACTCACTGCGGGCCAGTTCCAGTTTGCAACATCGGCATACGGTATCGATTTCCAACCCGATATCATGGCCGCGACCATTGATGCTGATACACATTACATCACCTATTCGACCGGCAGCTATAACGATTCCAGCTTTTCCGACACCAACGAAGACGGCTCTTACAACTCAGCGATCGATCTGGCCATTGGCCTTATGGATCCAGTCATGCAGGCCTATATTACCCAAAACCGAGGCTTCGCCGTTCGGGTCGCCTTGCAAGGGGGCTTGAGCGACTACGCGCGCGGCCTAGGTTATGATGCAGCAAATGATGAGTTTTACGCGACGACCGACCGCGAAATGGCGCCGATGTTTGAGGCAATTTTCGAACACGCCCCTGCTGGTTCCGCGGCAGCTTACGATTACCTGGCTGGATGGCAGGAAATTCTCGAGGTCGTCTATCCAGATTATCATGTCGATGCGAGTGTCAACTTTGTGACCGGCGCGCTGTCGCGCAACCGCGAATTTGTCTTCCAGATGCTGCTGCCGGCTTTCGAGAATGTTGGCATCGATCTCGATTTGGCAGGTGTTCTGCATGCGTTTGGTGTCGATGAGACCAAACTCATTGAACATTCCGCAGATGATACAGATGTCGCGGGTACTTCAGGCGAGGATTATATCTATGTAACGTCTGAAACCAGTCAGACCTATAATGGCGGTAAGGGTGCCGACATTTATTTTGTTGGCAAGGATTTTGGCGAAGATGTTATCGCCGATGTTGATAATGTCATTCGCGGCGAACAGCCGGATCAGGTGCGTTTCACCCAGGCCAAATCAACGGATGTCCATGCGACCAGAGATGGTCAGGATCTCGTAATTGAGATCGTCGGCACAGACGATGTTCTACGGATCAATAACCAGTTTCTTGGCGACAAAATCGATCCGCTTTTCGGCTATAATTTTGCTCCCGCGACACAGATTGCCTCCATTACGTTCGCCGATGGCGTCATCTGGGATGAGCTCGAAATCGCGCGGGCAGTCAGCCATCCGCTTGACAGCGATGACCTCGTTCTTGGCAGTGAGTCTCGTGATTGGCTTGAAGGCGGCACAGGCAATGACGTCTTGTTGGGGGGGCGTGACGGTGACATCTACATTATCAACGAAGGCGACGGTCAGGACAGAATCTACGACAACAACGACTGGTGGACGGATAAGGGCGCAGAAAAGCAGGACTTCCTTCAGTTCACAGGTGGGATCACTGCGGACACCTTGAAATTTACGCGCTCCGGCGAAAGTGACGATCTCCTGATTACCATGCTGGATGCGGATGGTAATCCCACAGGCGACAGCCTGACAATCCAGGGACAGTTCCATTGGGCCAACCTGTTTATTCTTGGCTTGGTCCGTCCTTATCAGATTGAAACAATAGGTTTTGGTGACGGCTCGTTTATGAGCTCGATCGATGTTATGGCACGCGTGTTGTCGGATATGAAGACCGATGGCGCTGATCTGATCTATGGTTTCAATAACGATGATACACTCGACGGCGGCGCTGGAGACGATGTCCTTGTCGGGCGGGCGGGAGACGACACCTATATTTTCGGTTCCGGGTACGGACATGACGTGGTGTCCGATGGTCACGATGACTTCTTCGGCTATAGTTACGACACTCTAACATTTATCGACGGTCTACGCTGGACCGATTTCGATTTCGAACGCGATGGTGCGTCCGCCACCATTACCATGCGCGTTGCCGGAACCGATGATGCGGTCACATTGACAGACCAGTACAAATCCGAATTCCCATTTGGCTTCCGCAATATGATCGAAGAGATCAAATTCGCGGATGGAACGGTTTGGGATTATATCAAACTTGCACAGCACGTTATTGATCTCGCAAGCACCGATGGTGATGATGTCATATATGGTTTCGACATTGCCAATACACATGATGGCGGTGCTGGAAATGACAGAATTGAAGGCGCTGGTGGGGACGACGCCTACATTTTTGCGCGCGGTTATGGAGAGGATGTTGTTTATGACTCATCTTCCAATGGGGCAGGCGACAAGCTTGTCCTCACCGACATCGCATTGAATGATGTGACCTTCGAGCGAAGCGGGCACGATCTCACAATAGTCATTAAAGACACCGGCGAGCGCTTGACCCTTGAGGGGCAATATGATCGTGAAATCGGTCAGCCGCATGCAATTGAAACCTTTGTATTTTCCGACCGAACAGTCAAATATACCGATCTCAATCCGGAAGACATCGACCTTGTAGGTACGGCGGGGGACGATGTTCTTGTCGGCACGGATTTTTCTGAAACCATTGATGGTTTGGGTGGCAATGATACCCTGATTGGCGGCAGTGATGGCGACATCTATCTATTCGATGTTGGTTATGGCGAAGACGTCATTATGGATCGGCAGACAAGAGTAGCGTGGTGGGGCAGCGAAGGGGGGCGTCGTCGTGAGACAGACGACACGATCCGCTTTGGCGACGACATTACGACCGGCAATGCAGTTTTCACCAAGGACGGTGACGATCTTCTCATTTCCATTGATGGCCATACGGATACATTACGGGTCTCTAACCAGTTCCGCTCGATTGAAGACGGAATTGAGTGGTTCGAATTCACGGATGGCACGCGCTGGCATATTTCCGATATTGAAGAGCGCTTGGCAATTGTAGGTGGTTCTAGAGGTGACGACCTCATCGAAGGTGCGCTTGATGCTGAAAACGTGCTTGATGGGCGAGAGGGTGACGACATCCTCATCGGTGGCCGACAGGCGGATACCTATGCCTTTGGCGGGTCTTACGATCTCGACACGATTCAAGAGCGCAACGATGGCGCAGAAGGCGCAATCGACCGGGTTGTGTTCGGTTCAACTGTGGACCCTGATCTCATCAACGTTATGCGCGATGGTGACGATCTAATCTTTGACCTCGGTAATGGCGAAGACCGTCTGACGATCGTCAACGGACTGACAACCCAGCCTGTTGAGCAGTTTATCTTTGCAGACGGAACCACGCTGAGCCTTGATGAAATCCGCAGCAAAATGCTCATCGGCAGCGGTGGGGACGATGTCCTGGTTGGCTTTGCCGGGCGTGATGACGTTCTCGATGGTGGCGCAGGTTCCGACGCAATGGAAGGCGGCACAGGCAACGATGACTACTATTTTGCTGTAGGATCCGGCCAGGATTCAGTCAAGGAATCCGGTGGGGTGGATCGCATCGTCTTTGGCGATCTCGTTACTGCTGACATGGTGAGATTTTCCGACGAGAATGGCAATCTCCTTGTCCGTCTGTCCGGTTACGATGACAACCTCGTTATTCTCGGCGGTGCGTTGACGGGGACTACTTCCGGGCAGGTGGAGTCTTTCGTCTTCGCGGACGGAACAGTCATTTCGCTGGATCAGGTTCTCGATCTGCTCGTCACGTCGCAAGAAACGAATAGCGGCGATATTATTGATGCCAGCGACCGCGGACTTCTGGAGGTTTCCGGTCAAGGTGGCGACGATATCATCGTGGCGGGTGGCGAAACTGAAATTCATTTCCAGGCGGGTGACGGCGTTGATCTGATCGAAACAGGAAGCGCCAGCGAAAACACCCGCATCATTTTCGACGATCTGGAATCGACCGATGCCGTCGTCAGACGCCTCGATCTGGTTGGAGAGGATCTGGCTATTACTTTCCCGCAGTCGGGGGACATCGTTCGCATTCAGGGTGCGCTTGGCAACGCCGAAATCCCGGTGATCGAATTCGCCGATGGCGTTGTTTGGGACAAAGTGGCGTTCTTGCGGGCCGCAATGGAAGACCAGGCCAGTCAGAACGCAGATATTATCATCGGCTCCTCCAATGATGACATTATCAGCGGTATGGCTGGCGATGACGTCATCCAGGGCGGAAAAGGCGACGACAACTACAAGTTTGCGCGAGGTGATGGACGTGATGTGATAGCCGACACGGCGGGATCTGACACCTTGTCGATAACCGGATACCGGCCGCAAGATGTTGTCGTCTCCAAACCCGTTTCGGACCGGGACGATATTTTGGTCAGGTTCGAAGGCACTGATGACGAAATCCTGCTCCGCATGGGGCAGGGCAGCGGCGTTGACCAGATTGTATTTGGGGACGGAACGATCTGGACGCGGGAATTCCTGTTTGCATCCGTTGTCGGCAAGGGAACAGTATTTGAAGATGTGATTGCCGCAACGGATGGCGATGACATTATTGAAGGCCTTGAGGGCAATGACATTCTATCCGGTCTGGCAGGTGATGATACTTATGTTTACTCGCGCGGTGATGGTCGTGACATAATCGATGATCAAGGTAATTCGTCTGATCAAAACACGCTGACCATTTCGGGCTATATCCCCACCGATGTGACGGTTGTAAGGCATGATGACAGACCAAACGATCTGATCTTGCGGTTGCAAGGTGGAGACGAAATTGTTGTTGTTGGCGGTTTTGTCGAAAACGGCAGCCACATTACAAACATCGCGTTTCAGGATGGAACCGTCTGGAGCATGAGCGAGGTATTGGATGCGCTCGCGGCAACCCGGCAGGCTGACCAGGCCGAGACGATTATCGGCACTGGCGGCGCGGATATTCTCGAAGGGGAGGGTGGCGATGACTACCTGTCTGGCGGTGGTGGCGCGGACACTTATGTCTTCGAAAAAGGCGATGGCTCCGACACAATCAATGAAGCCGGGTCGACTTCATCATCCCAGATCGATGTCATTGACATTAAAGGCTATGACATCTCCGAGATCATTATTCAGCGTTCCGCAGCGGTTCCCAGCGATTTTGTCATTAGTTTTTCCAATAGCGATGACCGGATTTACGTTGTCGGTGGCATCGACGTGTCTGCCAACCTCATCGAGGAAATTCATTTCGACAACGGTAATATCATAACGCATGACGAAATCCTCGCCCGCGCAGTCAATGACACTGCGACGGACGGTTCCGACGTCGTGGACGGCTATGGCGGCGGTGAGGTACTCGCTGGCGGTCTGGGGGATGATACCCTCAGAGGTGGCGATGGCAGTGATACTTATATATTCAATAAGGGTGATGGCCACGACACGATTGACGATAACGGAAATGGTGACAGTGATGTTCTGCAGATTGTCGGTTATTCACCTTCAGAAGTAATCCTCTCAAAGTCGGTTCTTTATCGAAATACGCTTGAAGTCGGGTTCGTCGACAGCGACGACGCAATAACCGTTGTTGGAACGCTTGAGGGAAGCTCGGCGGACCAGGTTGAGCAAATCAAGTTTGACGACGGAACCATTTGGACGATGTCCGACGTTCGGGCGATGCTTGTCGCGCAGCAATCTTCGGGCGAAAATGATACGGTAGATGGGTTCAATTCTTCAGGCGATACGCTCATTGGGCTTGCGGGCAATGATCTCCTGCGTGGCTTCAACGGTTCGGATACGTTGGAGGGGGGCTTAGGCGACGATTATCTTTCAGGTGGCGATGACAGTGACACGTACATCTTCAACCGTGGAGATGGCCACGACACGATTACTGATAACGGCAACTACGATACGGACGTTGTGCGCATTGTAGGATACGATCCGTCCGAGGTGATCCTTTCAACCGGCGTTGGCGCTGGCGACCGTCTTGAGATCAGCTTCAATGGCACAAATGACCGCATCACGATTAACGACACACTGGACGGCAGTTCGGCCAATCAGATCGAGCAGATCGTCTTCGATGACGGCACCACATGGACGATGTCGGATGTACGAACAATGCTTGTGGCACAGCAGCCGACAAGCGGCGATGACCATGTCATCGGATTTGGCTGGCAGAAAGACGTTTTGGGAGGTGGCTTAGGCGACGATTATCTTTCAGGAGGCGATGACAGCGATACGTACATCTTCAACCGTGGAGATGGCCACGACACGATTACTGATAACGGCAACTACGATACGGACGTTGTGCGCATTGTCGGATACGATCCGTCCGAGGTGATCCTTTCAACCGGCGTTGGCGCTGGCGACCGTCTTGAGATCAGCTTCAATGGCACAGATGACCGCATCACGATCAACGATACGCTGGACGGCAGTTCGGCCAATCAGATCGAACAGATCGTCTTCGATGACGGCACCACATGGACTATGTCCACTGTCAAATCGATGCTGGTTGCGACTGATATCACTGTCGTCTCTGGGACGAGCGGTCCCGATATTCTGGAAAGCACGGCATCTAACGAACAGTTCTCAGGTGGCGACGGCAATGACAGCTACATTTACAGCCGTGGTGACGGCAACGATATCATCTCGGATACGGGTACGTTCGATGGAACGGCGGACAAGCTGGTATTTACAGATATTCTGGCCAGCGAAGTGTCTGTGTCTTCGGACGGCGGCGCGCTGATCCTGACGATTGCCGAGAGTTCTGAAGGTGCTGGTGACGGCAACCAGGTCCGTATTCAGGATACGCTCTATCCATCTTATGAACGTGGTGTTGAAAGTATTGTCTTTGCCGATGACACGGTCTGGACGATGAGTGATGTCCGTGTGATGCTTTTTGACAATGCCTCGACAGATGGCAACGATATCATCAGCGGGTTCAACACGTCCGACACGCTTGAAGGCGGACTTGGTGACGATGTCATCTATGGTGGCGACGGCAATGACAGCTACATTTACAGCCGTGGTGACGGCAACGATATCATCTCGGATACGGGTACGTTCGATGGAACGGCGGACAAGCTGGTCTTTACCGATATTCTCTTTGACGAAGTTGCTTTCCTGCGCGAAGGCAATGACCTTATCGTCAAAGTGCAGGAAAGCTCTGAAGGTGCCGGTGACGGTGGGGTCATCCGCCTTCTGGAATCCGTATCTGCAAATTATGAACGGGGCATCGAAATCATCGTCTTTGCTGACGGTTCCATCGTTACGTCGAGCGAGTATGGCGCCATTGTTGTCGAACAGGGTAACACCGCAGGACCAGACACGCTTACCGGCTCCAATGCTGCCGATCGATTGGCAGGCGGTAAGGGTGATGATCACCTTTACGGTGGTGACGGCAGCGACACCTATATCTTCAATAAGGGAGACGGGCGTGATGTCATTGAAGACAATGGGAATGGTGATGCGGATGTCGTTCTTATCAATGGTTATGCGCCTTCCGACCTCATTCTGAGCGAGAGCCTTTATCCTGCGGATTCCCTGCTGATACGCTTTGCTGGCAGTGATGATGAGCTGACCATCGTCAACACCCTCGATCAAAGTGCTGCAGACCAGATTGAGGAGTTCCATTTTGAAGATGGGACTGTCTGGACCATTGCCGATGTGAAGGCAATGTTGCTCAGCTCAAGGACAACAGATGGTAACGACACCATCAACGGGTTTAATGGTGCAGACACGCTTTCCGGTGGGCTCGGCGACGATACTCTGAAAGGCGGAAGCGGGGCGGATATCTATGAATATACCCGCGGTGACGGTTATGACGTTATCGTCGACAGTGCCGCTGAAATCGGTGACGCACTTCTGCTGCACGGCATTTTCGAAGACGAAGTGCAGGTTCGCAGAGGTGTCGGCAATGATCTTGAACTTCTGATTTCCGAGTCTTCGGCTGATGCAGGAGACGCCGGTCGCATAACCATACGCGACTCTCTGTTGGCATCAGCCACGACCGGGATCGAGACGGTGCAGTTCGACGATGGAACGGTTTGGACCCGTGACATGTTCGAAGCGCTGGTTATCCGCAATGTTGCGACCATCGGGGACGACCGCTTGACCGGTACGAGCGCTGATGACGCACTTTCCGGACTAAAGGGTAACGACTATCTCTCCGGCGGCGGCGGGGCAGATGTCTATCAGTTTAGTGAAGGCGACGGTGCTGACACCATTCGCGATGCGGGCGATGGTACGGATAGAATTGAAGTATCGGGTTATTCCCTGGGCGAGATAACCTTCGAACGTCGGGGTTTGGATGGTGAAGACCTGATTATCCGACTGGGCGAAAACGGAGATTCAATTGTCGTCGTGAACGGCCTCCTGGATGGTAGCGCCGATCTAATTGAGGAAATAACACTCGTTGATACAGGTACGACAATAACAATCGAAGAAATTCGTTCTTCATTACAATTTGGCGCTGCAAGTGATGATGACGACCAGATTGTCGGCAGTGATACGGCCGATGTTTTGCGCGGGGGTTTAGGTGCTGATCTGGTCGTTGGCGGTGAAGGTGACGATACCTATCTCTATGCTGTGGGCGGCGGCGATGATCGCATCGCCGACGGTGCCGACAGTTCATCCGACAGGCTGGTGCTTGAGGATCGGGCCTCTACTGATCTTGCTGGCGTTTGGCGCAGCCCCGCAGGGGGTGATGATCTTGTACTTCGTTTCAGTGAGGGCCTTGATAGAATTACGCTAGCTGATACGCTCGGCGGCGATCTTGCTGGGATCGAGATAATCGAGTTTTCTGACGGGGTGGTCTGGACTCTGGAAGAAATGCGCGCGGCCGTCCTTGAGTTCGCCTCGACCAGCGAGGGGGAAACAATCCGGGGCTTTGAAAGTGCAGATATATTGGTGGGCGCCGGCGGCAACGACACCCTTATCGGATATGAGGGATCGGATGTTTACCGGTTCTCTCAGGGCGATGGGCAGGATGTCATTAATGACAGGTCTACGAGCGACGGCGATGTCCTGGAACTCACAGATATTCTGTCTGTAGAAACAACGGTTTCACGTCTGTTTAAAGCAAGTGATGATATCGTTCTGACATTCGCGACCGGTCAGGATTCAATTACGATTCACGGTATGCTGGCCGATGATGGTTCGGGCGTGGAGGAGATCCACTTTTCTGACAGCGTCGTCTGGACCAAGGCAACGGTTCTGGACCTTCTGGAAAACAATGCGCCGATTGCCGAAGATGATGGCATCTATTCGTTCAGACAAGATTCCACCTTGCTGCTGGCGCCCGTAGACCTGTTGATCAACGACCATGACGCCGATGGTGACAGCCTTACCCTTATTTCGGTGGAAGGTGATGGTCATGTCGTGGCGGAGATTGATGGAAACGGCAATATTGTTGTCACCGCGACTGAAGGCTTTACAGGTTCTGCTGTGTTCAACTACACGGCATCTGACGGAAGGAACGGCCTCGCGACAGGTACCGTGAGCGTTCGGGTTTCGCCTATCGCCGAAGCCAAGGACGATACCGGCTTTACCGTTGCCGAAGATGGTTTCCTGACGATCAGTTCGGAAAGACTCCTTTCCAATGACCTTGATGGTGATCGGATGATCGTCGCGCAGGTATTCGATGCCCTTAACGGTCACGTCAGTTTGGCGAGCAACGGTCAGATCAGCTTTACACCAAATGATAACTTCAATGGTGTTGCCTCATTCAAATATGTGGCAAATACGCCTGAAGGCGGGCGGGCCGAAGCAACGGTTTACATCACAGTAACACCAGAAAATGACGCCCCGGATGCCAAAAATGATGGCGGCTTTGTAACCGATGAAAGCGTGCCATTTGAGTTCCTGGCTTCGGCATTGATCACAAATGACGTTGATATTGATGGAGACAATCTCAAGGTTGTCAGCGTCTCCGGAAATGCCAACCTTAGCGTGGAACTCACTGACGACGGTTATGTGTTGGTGACGCCAACGGCCTATTTCTTTGGCACGGCATCCTTTGAATATACAGTTGAAGACCCAGACGGCGCTAAGGACACAGCTACGGTTTCGGTGACGGTAAACCCGGTCAACAACGATCCGGAGCCTATGCCCGATGAGCTGTCGACAACTGAAGATTCGCCGATCCTTATAGAAGCTGCGACGCTTTTGGCGAATGATGTGGAACATGACGGTGATCCTCTGGTCATTGACTCGGTTCGCCGTGGTGCAGGCGGCAGTGTTCAGTTGTTTGATAACCAGACGGTCAGTTTTACGCCTAGCAGCAATTTCAACGGTGATGCGTATTTCTATTATACCGTTGACGATGGTCAGGGCGGTCTCGTGGAGACGCGCGTCGATGTGCATGTCAGCGCTGTAGACGATCCACCGACTGCCGTTGACGACAGCTACGCCGATGCAGGCAACGATTATCTGCGCGGCACTGAAGATACGCCGCTTATCATTGATCTCGCCAAGTTACTTGGCAACGATCACGACATCGACAGCTCTAGTTTCGCGTTTGCAACCGTGAGCAACGCTTTGAATGGTGTTGTCGAAGATCTTGGGGATGGAACCGTTCGCTTCACGCCGGATGCCGACTACTGGGGTGAGGCGTCGTTCCATTATGTCATTACGGATGCTGAAGGTCTTGCCGACGATGCCAAGGTAACGCTCTATTTTGACCCCGTAGGTGATGCGCCACCGGTTGCAGGCAATGATTCCGTCGAAATTTATGAAGATATTCCGACGCTAATTTCTTCGGCAGACTTGTTGGCGAATGACACCGACATAGATCTCGACGAGCTGGAAATTATTTCGGTTTCCATGTCACTGGGGTATTCGGGAACTGTATCGCTTGATGAAGACGGCAACATTCTCTTCACGCCATCGCCGAATTCAACTACGAGAACCAAGTTTACCTACACGGTAACCGACAATGCGGACGGGACCGATACGGGCGAAGTTTGGGTTAACATCATCCCGGTCAATGATGCACCGACTGCCGCACCTGATACGGCCTCAACAACGCTGGATGTTCCTCTGGTGCTCCGCATCTCCGATCTTCTTGCCAACGATAGCGATGTCGACTTGTGGCCGAAGAACTACGACCTGCTCGAATTCGTCGGTATTGCTGGACTTTCTGATGGAGCTGCTTCTATCTACGGCGACGAATTTGTCGTTGTAGAATACGACCGTGGCTTCTCCGGGGACGTTTCCCTGGAATATACCATTGCTGATGAACATGGCGCCGAAGACAACGGCACTGTAACGGCTTCTATTTCTGCGATCCGGGCGGAAACAATCACTGGAAGCGAAGTGCGTGACCTCTTGATTGGCTCGTATCTCCAGGAAACCATCATTGATGGCGCCGGAGACGATGATATTTATGCGCGAGAAGGCGATGACATTATCCTGGCGGGCGATGGCGCCGATCGGATCGACGGCGGCGATGGTTTTGATACAGTCGATTTCAGTGAGTCCAATATTGGCGTCGTTGTAGATCTGCAATCCATTTTGGGGCAGGGCGGTTATGCCCAGGGTGACACTTATTTCAATATAGAAGCACTGATAGGCAGCGCCTTTGGTGATACGCTCAGGGGCAAGGGTTCAGATGATGTTCTGCGAGGCGCCGCTGGAGCAGATATACTCGTTGGTCGAGGTGGCGAGGATACGCTAGCCGGCGGGGAGGGTAACGATACTCTAATTGGTGGTGCCGGAGCGGATATGCTCGACGGCGGTGAAGGCGTGGACACTGCGGACTATTCTGCTTCCGAAACAGCGGTTTTTGTATCGCTGGCGGATGCAATGGCAACAGGTGGAGACGCTGAAGGCGACCAACTGTCAAATATCGAAAACCTGATCGGCACTGATTTTAATGACGTGCTGACCGGCAATCAAGCAGACAATTTGCTGATCGGTGGCCGCGGCGATGACATTATCAACGGCGGTGATGGTGATGACGTTCTCGTGGGCGGTCGCGGAGCGGACGCGTTGATCGGTGGTGAAGGGCAGGACAGGGTTGAATACCTGTTGTCTGCCGAAGGTGTCACGATCAACCTGGTTGACGGTTCTGCGGGCAGTGGCGATGCGGAAGGTGATACATTTGAATCGATCGAGTTGATCGTTGGCAGTTATCATGATGACGTCATCATCGGTGATGAACAGGACAATGTTCTGCGAGGTTCGCTTGGCGCGGATATTATTCAAGGCGGAGAAGGCTTTGACACAGCCGATTACTCAACGGCGACGGAAGCCGTCGCTGTGGACCTGGATGCGGGCAGCGGCAGTGCAGGCGAGGCTTTCGGCGATGTCTTGAGCGACATCGAGAAACTCATTGGTTCCAATTACGACGACACTTTCCAGGGTTCTGCCGAAGATGAGACATTTGATGGTGGTTTCGGGAATGATCTGCTTGGTGGCGGTTACGGATCGGATACCTATCTCTTCGGATATGACTCCGGCGCTGATACGCTCAGCGAAAACGGCGAAGCGACGGATATTGATAGGCTTGTAATGGGCACCGGTATTACCCGTGCCGACGTAAGCCTTGTTCTGCAAAGTGATGATCTGTTGGTCGAACTGGAGCATGACGACGGATTGCTCATCGACACGGTCCTTGTTGCCGGACAGTTCCTTGGCAAAGAGACAGGCGTGGAAGAAATCGTCTTTGAAGACGGTAGTGTCTGGAATTACGACGACATTCAAAGCATGGCGCGCGCGGGTCGCTTCAACGCGGTCGATGATATTGTGCGATTTGCAGACGAAGACGTTCCGCTTGCCATAGAGGCCTCGTTGCTGACGTCAAATGATGCAATGGAAGGTACCGAGAACCTTAGGATTGTCTCGGTTTCCAACGGTGTGAACGGCACCGCGATTTTGAACGACGATGGGAACATCACATTCACCGGCGACCAGGACTATTGGGGAGATGCGTTCTTCGACTATACGGTTGAAGATGAGTTTGGTCGCCAATCGACCGCGACTGTCGAAGTCGATGTTCTTGCTGTGAACGACGCGCCTGTTGCAAGTGATGACGGTGGTTTCACCGGTCAGGAAGATACGCCGCTTTATATTGCGATATCTGATCTGCTTGCCAATGATGTCGACGTGGATGGCGATACCCTCTCCATCGTTTCATTTGGCCCTGTGACCGGCACAGACGGCGAGCCCTTGTATGGGTCGAAGTTTTACAATGCTTCCAACGGCGGTGCATCCGTTTTCGGCGACTACGTTATCTTCTCGCCCAAGGCAAACCACAACGGATTTGCGGGCTTTACCTACACCATTAGCGACGGCAATGGCGAAACGTCGACCGCATCGGTGGAGCTCACATTTATCGGTGTGAACGACGCACCGACTGCGGTGGCTGACAAGGTGACAGTTCGCCAGGGCGTGACGACATCAATACAGATATCGAGCCTACTTGCGAACGACTACGACATCGAGGGGGATGATTTCTCGTTCACTGGCATCGATGACGTGACAAACGGTATAGCCACGTTGGTCAGCGACGAAAACGGCATTGCGTCAATTGACTTCAACGGCCCTGAATTGGGATCCGCCACGATCACCTATACGGTTATGGATGAGCATGGTGCGGCTTCAAGCGGCACGGTGGACATCAATATTATTCCGGTCAATGATCCACCAAACGCGAGGGATGACGGCGGCTTTACCACGCTTGAAGATCATGTCCTCATTATTGATCCAGCTAATCTGCTGGCCAATGACACCGACCCGAACGGCGACACTTTGACGATTGCCTCCCTAGCTCGTTTTGCAACACACGGCAGTGTTGCATTTGATGAGAGCGGAATGATCGTTTTCACGCCTGAAAGCAATTACAACGGTTCTGCGGGGTTCTCCTACACGGTGGACGACGGCAGCGGCGGTCAAGACGATGCCTTCGTGTCAATTACCATTCAGCCCGACAATGACGGGCCAATTGTGAATGATGACGTTATCTCAGGGTTTGAGGACGTTCCCGTATTCATATTGCCGGCTGAGGCGTTTGCAAACGACATCGAGCCTGACGGCGATGTCATTTTCTTTGAAAATGCACATATCCTTGGTCTGGTAGAGAATGACGTTCAAAACAGGGTCGAACGGAGCGAGAGCTTCGATGTAACGACGGTCCCCGTTTCTGCAACGGGCTCTGTTGAGGTTATGCTTTCCGACGGTTCCGAATTGCCAACATGGCTGAACTTCGATGCCGCTACGCAGACATTCAGCGGAAATGTGCCGGAAGGCGAGAGTGGTAGTATTGATGTCACAATCACCTTTACCGATTTGAACGCCTCCGGGCAAACGGTCACGTTCTCGGATACACTTTCAATCGGGTTGGCGAATGCTGCCGCACTTTCAACAGGAATTGCGTATGACGCTCCTGTCATGGCGGTTGATTTATCTGAGGGGAGTTGGGGTGCGCGGTTGGCGTCAGGTCGCGATCTGCCGGACTGGCTGGATTTTGACATAAATAGCCGCTCGCTGTCCTTCGGTGATGCCGCCCCGGGTGGAGACGATGGACCGGAACGCGTTCAGGTTTACTTCACCCCAGCGAATGCTTCCGGGCAGGGATTTGCCGTCGAATTTCTCATCGATCCGACAGCGCCGATTGACCCGCAAATCAATCAGTTGCTGGCCGGTGACGAATATTTTGCCCGCCAAGGGCTGTTTGCGTTGCCGATCGCGAAAGACGCGACTGTCAGTGCCGAAAAAACCAGCGGTTTTGATCTTCCTGATTGGCTTTCTTTCGACGCTGAAACGATGACGCTGAGCGGTACAGCGCCGGCCGAATATATCGGCAGTGTTCCGGTTCGTCTGGCGGTTGACGCATCTGCGCTTGAAGGCACACCTGCTTACGCTCTTATCAGCGACTTCGTTGTGGACGAAGCACCGATCATTTCCGGCGGCACGTCTGGATTCAGCCTGGTATTCGATCCGGAATATCTCGTCTTGACCACGCCGGAAGACTTCTTCGGAATGGTGGCTGTTTCCTATAATGCCAGTGACGAAAAAGGTGGCGTTTCGGAAGAGCCAGCGGTGATTGTCATCAATATCGCTGCGCAGCGAGAGCTGCCGGATGCGGGAGCGGATAATTACAGCCTCGTTGAGGATGGAAGCATCACAATCTCACTGGCGGATATGCTTGCCAATGACAAGGATGACGATGGAGATGCGATCCGTATCATCGCCGTTAATCAGCCAAGAAATGGCTTGATCGTTGTCAGCATTCCCGAGATTTCAGAAGACCTACCCGTCGAGACGGGGCTGACGGGCGATGTATCTCACAGCGCGAAGCTTGAGGATGGTTCCGACTTGCCCGATTGGTTGCAGGTGGATGCAGCGACAGGCCGCGTGTTTGGTACGCCGCCTCTTGATGCTCAGGAAACCCTCACGGTTGTCGTGACATCAACCAACGGCACGGACAGTGTAACAACCTCTTATGCGCTGTCGGTAGATGGTAATGCCGGTGTTGAGGTAACCTACGCCCCGGACCCTGAGTATTCAGGCTCTGACGTATTCACTTATGTGCTGACAGACGATCATGAGGGCAACAGCAACGGCACGGTCAATATCTCGATTACCCCTGCCAACGACCCGCCCGTGGCACACGATGATCAGCTCGACGGACTTGAAGATACGACATTGGTCATTAACCTGGCCGACTTACTGGCCAACGACAGCGACGTCGATGGCGATACGTTGACCATTACCTCAGTTACAGTCGGCGAGCATGGTTCAGTTTCGTTTGAAAACGGACAGATTACCTTTGAACCGGATCATAATTACGACGGCGCGGCTTGGTTTGAATATACAGTCAGTGATGGAACTGATGGTTCCGACACAGCACGTGTAACGATTAATGTGGTTTCCACGAATCAGGCGCCGGTCATTGGAAACGACAGTTTTGATGGTATTGAAGACACACCGTTTGTCGTTTCAGTCAATGACATCCTTGCTAACGACTACGATCCGGATGGAGATGAGTTCTCCTTTATGATCATCGATCAGGACGGTGTGAACGGCAACGCGTCTAAACTTCCTGACGGTACATGGCAATTGATGCCCGAAGGCGATTTCAACGGTGTTGCAAGCTTTACCTATAGGATAACTGACGGTCGCCTGCAGACGATTGGCGAAGGCGCAATCTCGGTGACATTCCAGCCTGTCAATGATGCGCCGGTGGCCGTTTCCGAGAGCGGTTATACAATTAACGAAGACATCTTCTTCTCGATCGATCTCGCAGACCTTCTCGCCAACGATACCGATGTCGATGGCGATACTCTGTCGATCATTTCGATGCTCGATCCGGTGAACGGCTCCGTCTCGATTGAAGGTGACAAGGCAGTCTTCACGCCGACCGCCGACTATTTTGGTAATGCAGGCTTCAGCTATCGGATTTCGGATGGAAATGGCGGCTTTGCGATTGGCAACGTTTCTTTGACTGTCATGCCGGTGGAGGATGCGCCCGTTGCCGTTTCCGATACGGGCTTTAGCGTTTTTGAAGACGGTATTCTGATAATTAGTCCGCTGGATCTGCTGGCAAATGACTATGACGCAGATGGCGATGTGCTGACGTTTGTTGGAGCGTCGGGAGAGGGTACGTCGATCGATGCCAATGGAGACATACGTTTCGAGCCGGCAGCTGACTTCAACGGCTCAATTGATCTGACATACACTATAAGCGATGGCGATCAGGAGGTGACTTCGACTGTAACGGTGGTCGTCATCCCGGTGAATGATGCTCCTGTCGCGATATCTGACGCCTTTTTTGGAAATGAGGATCAACCGCTCACAATCGCTATTAGCTACCTGCTTGCCAATGACGGCGATGTCGACGGTGACGCGATCACGCTTTCCAGCATCTACAACGCCGTCGGCGGCGTGGCGGAACTGGATAATGCCGGCAATATCGTGTTCACGCCTGATGCCGATTTCAATGGCACAGCCGGATTTGAATATGTCGTCGCCGATACTGAAGGTGCAACCGGTGCAGCGTCTGTTACGATCGAATTTGCTGCAACCAATGACGCGCCGGTGGTGGAAACCGCCTTCGACGATGTTCATATTCAAGAAGACACCGAGTTTGACATTGCTCTCAACCCTGCTGCGTTCTCCGATGTCGACGGCGACGCTTTGACTTATGAAGTCAAGCTTGCTGACGGTTCGGCGCTACCTGACTGGATTACTGTTAATGAGCAGGCACTGCGGATTTCGGGTCAGCCTCCTGTCAATTTCAATGGTGAACTCGCTCTAGTAGTTATTGCTTCTGACGGAAGCGAAAGCGTTTCCAATGGCTTGAACCTGTTTGTCGATGCCATAAACGATGCGCCGGTGTTGGATGAGATCGTAACCCAATATGCTGACGAAGACACCGTGGTCGACTTCACGCTCAATGCAACGATTGCAAGCGACATTGATGGTGATGCATTGAGTTTTGCTGCAACATTGAGTGATGGTTCACCGCTCCCCGCATGGTTGACCTTCAATGCCGACGAACTCAGGTTCCATGGCAATCCGCCTGCGGATTACAACGGCACATTGAATTTGGCTCTGACGGTTGGCGACGGGCAACTGGTGGCGACACGTGGGTTTGATCTGGTTGTCAATCCGGTCAATGATGCCCCCGTCCTTAAGAACGCCTACTCGAATATTCACCTCACTGAGGATGCTTCATTCAACGTGACGCTCGATAGCGGTGCCTTCTTTGATATAGACGGCGATGCTCTGACATATGAAATCACACTGTCTGATGGCTCTGCGTTGCCGGACTGGCTTGTTACGGATCAACAAACCTTGACCTTGTCGGGCCAGCCGCCGGAGAATTTCAACGGTGAACTCACCATCCGTGTCACCGCGTCAGACGGTAGCGAAAGCGTTTTCAGTGATGTGAATCTGGTTATTGATCCAGTCAACGATGCGCCCGTACTCGCCGGGATTTCGCCTGTTCATTTTGCTGAAGACAATGCGATTGACTTCACCATCGATCCGTCGATTGCTAGCGACGTAGACGGCGATACACTAATCTTCAGCGCAACGCGCAAGGGAAGTTCAGTCTTGCCATCCTGGTTGACATTCGACGCTTCAACCTTGCATTTTCAGGGAACGCCACCGGCCGATTTCAACGGTATCGTCAAGTTGACGCTGGCAGTGAGTGACGGGTCGGTTGAGGTAACGCGGGACTTCGATCTGATTATTGATCCGGTTAATGATGCACCGGTCATTTCCGCTCCCTATTCCGACCGGCATGTGACGGAAGACACGGCTTTTGATATTGCGGTGCAGAGCAATCTGTTCAGCGATGTGGACGGTGACGCGCTGACTTATTCGGTAACATTGGCCGACGGTGGCGCGCTGCCGAGCTGGATCACCGTTAACGCCGAAAACCTGCACCTTACCGGCCAACCGCCGGCCGACTTCACCGGGGAGCTCAGTCTCAAGATCACAGCATCCGACGGTCAGTTGGAGGCATCCGATACATTCAAGCTCATCGTCGACCCAGTCAACGATGCTCCGGTGGTTTCTGAACCGTTGCAAGACGGGATTATCGTCACTGGCGAAGCGTTTGTTATCGATGTGCCCGTAACAACATTTAGGGATGTGGATGGTGACCCGCTTCAGGTCGCCGCTCGCCTTGCTGATGGAACAGCGCTACCCGATTGGATGACCTTTGATGGAAACCAGATCACGGGCACCGCACCCTATGGTACGGAAGGGACCATGGACGTTGAAATCGTTGCCAACGATGGTACGGCTCAGACGTCCGACATTTTCACTATAACGTTCGAGCCGGGCAACATGGTGCCCGTAGCTAATGATGATACAGGGTTTGAAATTCGCAGCGGTGCGCCGCTTTCTATCAATATCTCCGATCTTCTGGCAAACGACACCGATGGTGATGGTGATGCGCTGAGTCTTGTCGGTTACAGCCAGGCCGGGCACGGTTCTATTGTCATGGAAGATGATGGCACGCTGACATATGTAACGGAGAATGGTTACGTCGGCACCGATCAGTTCATCTATGCGATTTCGGATGGCAAGCAGGCCGCCAGTGCGACTGTAACAATTGAGGTCGGCGAGCCCTATGATTCAGTCAGTACGGGCGGCGACGGTTCGGATGTTCTGCTTGGCGATATAACTGGTGACAGTTTATTGATCGGCGGTGATGGCAACGATGCGCTCATCTCGTTCTTTGGGGACGACAGGTTGATCGGCGGCAATGGCGACGACCTCCTCCTATCACTTTCAGGAAATGACCAACTGGAAGGTGGTAACGGAAATGACCTTCTGTTGGCCGGTTCAGGTGACGATGTCATCAGCGGCGGCAAAGGCAATGACTTGCTCTTCGGTGGAAGTGGTCAAGATACATTCCTCTTCTCCACTGGTGATGGATCCGATACGATTTTTGATTTCACCACCAGCCGTCGCGGGTTCTTCTCCTTTGGAGGGCATGATGTGATCGCGCTTGATGTTGAGGGAATAAGCTCATTCGATGACGTTTTGGCGAATGCTCAAGAACAGAATGGTGGCGTTCTTCTGGATTTTGGAAATGGGGACGAAATATTCCTAAGCGGAACCCGCCTGGCCGCCTTGGACCAGGACAGTTTCACCTTTTATTGACGGTCATTGGTCAGGCAACCCTGCTGATTGTAATGCGTGAGTAGCAGTGAATGCGAGAAAAATTAAATTTGATGCCGCAAGCAAATATCTTCCAAGCGGTGCTGGAAGATATTCGGAAGGGCTTCTGGGCGGCGGCGGCACTGA
>JBNLAV010000053.1:0-1540 GCA_050302315.1 Desulfobacteraceae bacterium | reverse complement strand
AGGCCAGGCTGTGTTTGAAAAAAGCCCGGACATCGATGATCTCTTTGGGAATTTCATCGAACAGGCGCATGGTGCTGATCCCCAGAGCCAAGGAGGAGATCTCCTTGGACCCGATGAGGGCCACGGCTCTGGAAATACGGTCGATTTTGCCCGGGAAACCGTAGAAGGCGGAGTTGACGATGCGCAGCAGGAGCGATGCGAGGCTGGGGCTTTTGTTGACCACCCGGGCAATATCGTCGGCCGATGCAAAGGGATCGGCGATGACATCGTTCAGTTCATAGACAATGGAGGGGATCTCAGGGAGTTTGATCTCCGTTCGTCTCAACCGGTCCCGTATGTCATTGGCGGTGATCCCGGGCTTTTCGTGCTTGGATATGGGGATGGGGGCCTTGTCGGCGGTTGGGTCGAAATACTTGCTGCGATAGTGCACTGACAGCGTGAACAGCTGCTTGATCACCGGATGGTTGAGGTCATTGAAACGGAATCGTTCGCCGGCCTGTCGAGCCACTGCTTCGAATTGCGCAGGATCGCATACGACCCCGGTCTCGGCGTTGGATTCGACCTTGCCTTGGACATGGACCTCTCCCACGCCCCACATTTTGAACATGCGAATGTGCTTGGGTTCGACAGTGCCGCCCTTTTTAAGAAGCAGCCGTGAATTGACATCCACAACGTCTTCGGCCAGCATCATTCCCTGTTTCAATTGATCAACGGC
Organism: Desulfobacteraceae bacterium; assembly: GCA_050302315.1. Taxonomy (GTDB): domain Bacteria; phylum Desulfobacterota; class Desulfobacteria; order Desulfobacterales; family Desulfosarcinaceae; genus JARRKU01. The sequence continues at coordinate 825 of JBNLAV010000053.1, read as the reverse complement.
AATCAGTCCCATGTACATCCCTTTGAATTCATATGTATTTCATTTCGATACCCACTTTCATGGACCGGTGGCACGGAGCAGACCCAGCCCATTGTCTTATGATCGGCAATTAATGGATTTGCTTTAAGGGGATTGACCGCCGGTTCGGCCTGCTTTTCAGGGCGAGGCGGTACGGGTGTCTCATGCAGGGGGGGGACGGTTCTTGAAACGGGTTGGGATCTGTCGGGCAAAGAGGGGGCAAGCGGGTCGATCCGCGTTCCATGAGTGTTGACACACCAATGCCTTCTTGACATACTGCTCTTCGCGAATCTCAAATTCAATGGTTCCTGGACAAGACGCGTGACAGGATGTAGGAATATTCCAAAGGTTCTTGCGGCAATGGCCATGATAGATCGGTCACCACGGTTATATGAAGATATTATTAGTTAACCCACCCAATTGCGGTAAAAGCATCCCCGAAGAACGATACGGCATCGAATCGATCAAAATGATATTCCGCGGCGAACCATTGGCTTTGGAGACGCTGGCCGGAAATCTCGATGGCCATGAGACCGCCATCGTCGACCTGAAATCCGATCCCGACGGACTTGCAGATCAAGGGCTGGCCTTCCAACCCGATTTGGTGGGTATCACCGGTGTAACCTGTGAAGCCAACACCATGGTGGAAATTGGCCGGTGGATCAAAGCGAAGCTTGATGTGCCGGTGGTGGTTGGCGGCCACCATGCCAGCTGCGATCCCGCCTTTTTCAATCACGCCTGCATCGATTACGTTGTGGTGGGACTGGGCACCCTCAGCTTTCGCCAGCTGGTGGATGCCGTCGAGGC
>JBNLAV010000052.1:0-64370 GCA_050302315.1 Desulfobacteraceae bacterium | reverse complement strand
CAACGCCGTAACCTTGGTGCGGCCGGCAATGCTCTCCAGGGCGTAGGTGCGGGTCACATCGTAGGCATCGGTCACCACCACCTGGTCGGCGCCCAGGTACTGGATACCGACCCCCACGGGGTCGCGGAGTTCGCTGGCAATGGCGCGATCCTGGCCGTCGTACTCCCACTGGGACCACAGGTGGCCGAGGCCGTTTTCGACCCGTGTCAGGTTGTTGTGGTCGGAGGGATCGGTGTAAAAGTAGGCCACCTGTGATCCGTCGGCGTAGGACACCGTCTCCAGGTTGTCATAGGCGTCATGGCCGAAGCTGACCCAGACACCGTCGGTAACGGCGCTGGTGGTCGGCCCGATGATAGCGTTGAGGCGCCGGTCGTCATACTGGAAGGTCAGGCTGCGGCCCGAGGCCAGATCGTTGACAGTTTCGAGCAGGCCATCGCCGTCATAGGTCAGGTCGAGGCGGTTGCCGGCAACGTCTTCGATCCAGTCCAGCCGGCCGTCGGCGTCAAAGCCGCACCGGTTCCCATCGGTTCGCAGCCAGACGTATTGGCTGCCGGTGAAGACAAGGGTCGATTTTTCATTGAACTGGGCGGCATGGCTGCCGGCGCCGCTGAAATAGGCGGCCCGGCCGTCGGCGTCCTCCACCCGAATCAGCGACTGCCCCCCCACGGTGAAGTTGTCGTCCAGATGGATGGAGTAGCTGTGGGACCAACCGTGCCCCAGGCTGCTGACCTGCTGGGAGCGGCTGTTGTAATAGGTGGCGAACCCGAGCCCCATACGATTGGGGGACGGCAGGTCCAGATCGACCCTCTGCCGGAAAAGGTTGCCGTTGGTCATACGGATGCCGCCGCCGGTGAAATCCGCTGCATAACGGGCGTCCCGGCCGTGGTCCACATCTTCGGGCACATCAAGATAGGCAAAGCTGACCGGGACGGCAACGGTGTTGCCGGCGCAGTCCTCCAGGGTCAGGGTGAATTGCAGGTCGCCGTCGGTGTCGGCCCGCCAACTGATGGTATCGCCGTCGATGGTCAGCAGGTGGGTTAGATCGGTGCCCTGGCTGTCCTGCAGGGTGGCTCCGCAGAATCCGGAATTGCTGTCGCTCACGGTGACGGTGATATCGAAATAGCCGTTTTGGGTCGATACGGTGGTGCCGTCGGCGGGGTCCATGGTGGTGACCGACGGCGGCTGGGTGTCAATCCAGACGGTGACGGTCCTGGTGGCGGTGCCGCCGGGGCCTGTGGCCGTCAGGGTATAGTCCGTGGCGACCGTTGGGGCCACGTCGGTGGTGCCATCCGGGTTCACGGTGTCGATGCCCTGATCGATTTCGACCGTATCAGCCCCTGTGACGCTCCACGCCAGTGTGGCGGTTTCGCCGACGGCGATGCCGGCCGGTACGGCGCTGAAATCGATCTGCGGCACATTCAGAGAGACCTGGACGCTTTGATCGGCTGTTCCTCCGGGTCCAACGGCGGTAAGGGTGTAGGTGGTGGTCCCGTAGGGCTGCACCTCTGTGCTGCCGGAGAGCAAGATGTCACCGACATCCGGTGAGATGCTTGCGCTGTCCGCTCCGGTAACCGTCCAGGTCAGGGTCACCGTGTCGCCTGGGGCAAAGGGATTTGGATCCGCGTTGATGGAAATCACAGGCAACGGGGTAAGGATGAAATCCGCTTTGACGTTCAGGTCCGCGAAGGTCACCGACCGGCTGAACTGGCGTCCGTCCGGCAGAGTTGCGCGCACGGTGTAGTCGCCGGGATCCAGGGCGATGCGGTAACCGCCGGCGTCGGCCGTGGTGGTGGTGTCGGCGGTCTCCTGGATGAATATTTCTGCGCCGCCGATGCCTTCTCCGGCGGTGTAAATGCCGTCGCCGTTATGGTCGTCGAACACCACGCCCAACAGGTAGGCACGGGTCTCGGATGAAGAAAGGGCAAAATCGCATCCCAGCATGGCCGCATGGGGATAGGGGCTGAAGCTGCCTGTGAGCATACCCGGTCCCACTTCTTTGAAATCCGGGTTGAGCAGGTTGACACGATGGCCGCGGCCGTCGACCCCGCTGTCGATAAAGAGGTTATCGTGCATCTCCAGTGCGGTGAAGATCTCGTCGATGGGGTTGTAATCGCCGAGCAAGGACAGGTTTTCCGATTGGATCTGGAAGGCATAGCCCGCATCATCGAGACGGTCGGCCGGAGTGCGGCCGTCGAGGCTGTCGTGGTTGTAATACTGGTTGGACAGCATGTCAAAGGTGTGCAGGCGAGCCGCTTCCAGGAGCAGGGCGCTGCAGGCCAAAGGTTGTACTGCAGTCACAGGAAGGGTGCCGGGCGCAAGGCCTTCGTTTAGATCGATGCCAAGGCGTGCGGCTTCGGCACCCGGATTGGCCCGGGCGCGATTGATGGCTTCGATGTGGGCCTGCTCGGCCGGTGTCGGGTTACCGTATCCGCCCGTGCTGCGGATAAAGATATGCAAGGTATCCGTGGCGCTGCCGCCGGGGCCTGTGGCCGTGAGGGTGTATTGGGTGTCGACTGCAGGTTCTACCTGCACCTGGCCATTGACGCCCACCTCACCGATACCGGGTGTGATTTCGCCCAGGGTGGCGTTATCCGTATTCCAGGTCAATGTAGCGGTCCCGCCGCTGTCAATGTAAATTGTGTCGACTGCCAGGGTTGCGGTTGGGGCATCGGCCACGGTGATAATTTGCCTCGCAACTGCAGTGCCCACGGCATTGACCGCCGATATGGTGTAGGCGGTGGTGCGCCCGGGGGTGACATCACGGAAGCCGGACACCGTCACCTCGCCGATGCCGGGTGAGATGGTCACGGTGTCGGCGTTGGCGCTGTTCCAGGTCAGGGTGGCGGTATCGCCGGTGGTGATGGTAACCGGTTCGGCACTGATGATGGCTACCGGCAGAGGCAATACCTCGATGGTCAGATCGGCCGTCGAGGTCCCGCCGGGGCCTGTGGCGGTCAAGGTATAGGTCGTGTTGGCGGTTGGGGAAACGTTTTGAGATCCGCCGGGCTGCACGGCGCCGATGCCGTTGTCGATGGACACCGCGTCGGCATTGTCAACCGTCCATGTCAGGATGCTCTCTCCGCCCACCGGTATGGCCAATGGATCGGCGTCAAAAGTAATCTGCGGCGGTGGGTCCGTAACCGTAACGGTGGTGCTTCGCGTGGTGGTGCCGCCCGCCCCCTGGGCCGTCAAGGTGTACGTGGTGGTGTCGGCCGGAGAGACCTGTCGGGTGCCGACAGCGGTCACCGCGCCGATCCCGTTGTCGATAACAAGGATGTCGGCAAGGGCCGTGTTCCAGTTCAGGTCCGCTGTTGCACCACGGACGATCGTAGCCGGGGCGGCGCTGAAGTTCACTGTGGGGGCAGGAGGATCGCCGGTAACCGTGACGGTCGCATGGGCTGAAGTACCTGCCAGGAACTCATTGTAAGCGCTGAGAACATAGGTGGTGGTCGCCGGGGGCGTAACAGTTCGGCTCGCGTTGGTTGCAATGACACCGATGTCGTTATTGATCTCCGCAGTGGTCGCCCCGGTGGTGGTCCAGGTGAGATCACTGCCGGCACCGGCGCCGATGGTGTCCGGCGATGCCTGCAAGGTGGCGGTTACCGGATCGCCCGACAACACCGTAAAGGTGACCTGTTTGGTGTACGTGCCCCCCGGGCCGGTGGCCTGCAACCGGTAAACGGTCGTTTGGGCCAGTGTCTCGGTGTATAATCCCGAAAGGCCGATTGCGTCGGGAACGAGAACAAACTCTCCCGTCGTGTTTCGCAACAGGATGACGTCATCGGCAAAGGAGGTCGTCCACTGCAGGGTGATGCTGCCGTTTTGGATTACATTCAGGGTGCCGGGATAGGCACGCAATTCCACCATCGGGTTCGGCGGTATTACGGAAACCGTTACGGCTGCCGTGGATGTTCCGCCGGCGTTGGTGGCTGACAAAGTATAGGTTGTATCCGCGATGGGCGATACGGGATGGCTGCCGGTGGCGGCCACCGGGCCGATGCCTTTGTCGATACTGACTGCGTCGGCGCCGGTCACATCCCAGGTCAGGGTTGCGGAGCCGCCCAGGTCGATCTCGGCCGGTACAGCAGTGAAGCTAATCACCGGCGGCAGAATCGAGACCGTCACGGTTGTGGTGGTCGTACCGCTGGCATTGGTGGCAGTCAAGGTATAGGTCGTGTTGGCGATGGGCGATACGTTTCGGCTGCCGGCAGCTGCTACCTCCCCGATGCCGTTGTTGATACTGATTGTATCGGCGCCGGTCACACCCCAGATCAGTGTCGCAGAGCCGCCCAAATCGATCTCGGCCGGTTCCGCGCTGAAGCTCGCCAGCGGTGGCGGATAGGCTACCGTGACCGCGCTGGTGTCGGTGGCGGTTTGATCATAAACGTCAATGGCCGTGGCTTCGATGGTATTGGGGCCTTCGATTAAGGGGATGGTTGCCGTAAAATGTACGCCTTCCCCACCGGACATGGTTGCATCGACACCATTTACCTGGACACTGGTCAAGTTACCGTGCGAGGTCCATCCGGTTACGGTGGTTTCGTATGCGGAAAGGGTTGAACCGTTTTCCGGAGAAGTGATGTTCACCGTAAGCTCGGGGATCGGCGTCATATAAGTATTTACAATTTGTGTTTGCCCGGAACTGAGCGCAGATGTGACCGTTCGATCAACATATCCCGGGTAGCTGTAGGTGACGGTGACACTTCCGGAATTTGCCGAAGAAACTGAGTAGGCGCCGTCTGCGGTGCTGGTTGCCGACCAGGATTGCACCGCGTCCTGCAGAGTAACCGTAACCCCTGCCATTGGCTCCCCATAGTTGTCCAAGACAGTGCCGGCCACCGCAGAACCGGATCCTCGGTGCAGCAGGGCAGACGAGATGCTGGTGGATACCACTTGGCCAAAACTATCCGTGGCTGTGGCAACAATAATGGTGTCCGGTTCGGCGACGGTAATATCGGCCTCGAAGTTCAGGCCATTCATCGTGGCAAGCACGCCGTTAACGTCCACCTTATCAGCAGCACGGTTAACGCTGCCTGAGATGCGCATCAATCCGGTGCTTTCATTCAGGCTTAACGCTGAATCAATGGATATGCCCAGATCCAGCAAATTACAGGTGACGCCCACGCTTTTTTTGGCAATGTTCCCTTGGGAGGATATGGCAATGATTTCGATCCTATTGAATCCCGGGTGCAGGCTTGCGGTGTGGTTGAACTGCCCCCCGCCGGACAAAGCAACTTGCTGACCGGCGATGATAAAAAGGGCGCAATCGCGTTGGACGCTGCCGGTTATTTCGATCTCCGTACCGGTTGTTGCAGTGCTACCGCTGGGTGTATCAATATGAATCAGAGGCGTGTTGATATAAGATTTTATGGGGATGACTTCTATTTCTTCCTTGGTGCTGGAGTGATTCAAAACCTCCTTTGCGCCGTCCCCGTCCATGTCATGGCATCCCGACAGATTGCTCATATGGGCTATTGGCGTGGTCGACACGGCCCCGCTGCCGCCCCAGAGTATGGCATCCCCCACCAACATATCCTGATAACCGTCTGAATCCAAGTCGTCCAATGGGTAGAAAAGCCCAAAGCCCGACTGAAATGTCGAATCGACTGAATTATCTATGCTGACCGCCCCCAGATAGAGTTTGAAGGAAATTGCCACATCCGAAAATCCGTCGCCGTTAATGTCAGCGCCGGCCGCATTTCCATAGGGAAACGATATTGCGCTCATCAATTGGGGGGAATTGCCGCCGAGAATCATATAGGATTTGTTCTCATCACCTGCACCGGCGATGAGGTCATCATAACCGTCGTTATTGACATCTCCGGCACCGGCGAGCGTGTACCCCAGAAGCATTCCTACCTTGTGGCCCGGTATCGTCGCACTGCCGGCACAGGTATCCGCCCCTCCATAAAGAATGGCCACCTGACCATGATGGTTGTCCCCACCGTAAGGCGCACCGGCCGCCACATCCCTGTACCCGTCACCGTTCACATCACCCGCAGCGGTCAGAGCGTGCCCCAATCTTTCACTCATAATGTATTGGGTCATGCGCCCTTCAAAGGTTCTCAGCGCTGTAGTGTTAAAAGGAGAGCCGCCGGCATAGATATAGATTTTTCCCGCATCAACGGCCGTACCGGCCACCGGATATGTTTTTTCCGCATCATAGCCCGGAGCGCCGACGATCAGTTCGTCAAAACCGTCTTTATTCATATCCACCGCGGCAAGAGCGCCGCCAAAATTATCTAAATGCGCTTCGCCATAGAGGGTGACGTCCGGTGTGGGCAAAGCGCTGTTGCCGTAAAATATCAAAACCTTGCCGCTTTGGTTTTTTCTAACTCCGGATTGGGGCAGCCCTATGGCGAGGTCGGGGACGCTGTCTCCGTTAAAATCACCACCCGCCGTTCTGGCCGTGTTAATGGTATAGAGCCGGTCAGCGATGTCGTAAGTTTTAAATATGGGCATAGCCGAAATCATGTCGGCCGTCTCGCTGGAGAGATCACTCACCAAACCCTGTGCACTGACCGCGGCAATGCTGTAATAGTATAATGTGCCGGCATCGGCATCTGTGTCCGTGTGTTGCGTTGTCGTTGAAGTAAAATAATTTAAGGGGTCAAACTGCGTTTCGGCGGTTCTTCTGAAAATCCGGTATTCGCTGATGCCGGCTTCGTTCAAATGGCTCCAGGAGATAGAAATACTCTCACTAAAGGCGGTTGATTGAACATTATGCGGTGCAATCGGCGGAGGCGGAGGCGTGAACTCTGCCTGGGCCGCATTGCAGGTACCAGTATAGCTACCTCTGGAGTCGTCGGTAAATGAGGATTCAGTGGGCGTCAGAGCGTATACACCTGTATCGCCGGTTACATCGAATGAGGCGAGCATCTCCGTGCCGGCAGCGACATTGGACCAAACCAGATTGATGCATTTTTTACGCGTATCAATGGACGCCGTATCGGCAACTGGCGTCGCCGACAGATTCGAAATGGTCAACCCATCATCGAAGTTAATCTTGATTTCGTATTTCTTCAGGGTAAAAGCCTTATCGTTCATCGCCGAAAAGGCATAGGATAAAGAATTCCCCGCCGCTACCGAGTTGTAGGCCGGATCGACAGTCGCACTGTCAACCGTTCCCGCATGCAAGCATGGGTGAACGCTAAAAAACAGAATCAGAAACAGTAAAATGGCTTTCGGTTTCATTTGATGATGGCCTCCACATCTCTATGCATGAACTCAAGATAACTCGAAAAGATCGATTTCACACGCAGGCGTGTATCTTCTTGCAGGTGTTGCAGGCGCGTTAAATCGACCAGCAGGAAAATCTACCTGATGTAATCTTCCAATTAATTGTCTACCACCTTGATAAACACACTGGCCGAGGATTTGCCCGCCCAATTGTATGCAGTGGCAGTATAAACCAGCATGTATGGGGCTTCGGCTTGCGTGTCCAAAGGGGAGATAACGATGCTGCCGCTGAGCGCGGCTTGCTCGCCCACGCCATTGTCGATTACTACTCTATCGGCTTTGTCGCTTGCCCATGACAGCGTCACATCGGAGATGCCCGATCCGGTGCGCTGCGCCACCAATACATCTGACTGGAGCGTAATTGTCGGGGTAAGGCCGGTGAGGTAAGGCGACCATTTTGCCGAATGGATCAGGTCCGGCGACCCTTCCGGGCGCTCGTAGATTACTTTTAGGTCCTTACCGGCAAGGTTGACGCTGCAAATACGCCCCTTGCTATTGTTACTGAAGGCTATCCGGGTCCCGTCCGGTGAAAAGGACGGCGTCATACTGCTGTCGGCGGCGTCATAGATCATAATCTTGTTCTGCCCGTTACGATCCATTATCCAGATGTCCATTACACCATTATCCGGTGCTTTGGGATCGCTGCTGTTAAGATTGGAGACAAAAACCAGCCAGTTGCCGTCAGGCGACCAGTTTTGCTGCAGGTTGAAATACTCGTCATCGGTCAGCGCCGTATCCTGGGTGCCGTCCAGGTTGATCGTATGAATATTGCGAGGCATCAATTCGGTGAGTACTTCGTTGTTTTCCAGCTCGAGCTCCCCTTCATGATATGAATATGCAATGATATTGCCGTCTGGGTGTACACTTGCCATTCCTCCAGTTAGTTGTTTTTGGAACCAATTGGTGCGCCAATTGTTATTTTCGTCCTGATAAAATTCACCGATAAGACCGAAGTTCGTATTGGGGGCCTGTAAGTCAAACCACCACAACATATCCCCGGGTCCTGGTTCACTAGATTGAGCAATTAACTTATTGCCGTCTGGTAAAAAGGCAGGCCCACCCAAATCAGTCCACCGCCCCGCGCCTACTTCAGATTTTAAGACATGGATCTTTTCAAGCCTTATCAATTGAGTCGGCATATCAGGGTTTGGCGGTGCGGTGCTATGATCGACAATAATGATATCCTGACTCCAGTTCTCTTCAGAGCAACTTACCGCCGGGTCGGTTGGTATGCCGCCGTCTATTTCTCCGCAATGTTGTTTTTGCATGGCCAGAAGTTTGCCATCCGGGCTCCAGGCTGGATCGAAATATGCGGTGTAGCTCTCCCCGTTTTGCGGAATTTGCGAACTTACAGCTGTAATGCTACGAAGATCCTCTCCTGACGGAAGAACAGTAAAAATATTGCTAGGGTGGAAAAAACCACCCCATGCAGACAAGCCGCCATATTGGCGGAAAAAAGCCAAGCGGGTATTATATTGTCGCTCCCAATCGAAAAAATAGGTTCCCAAGCCCACGGCGGCTTGCGTTTCGTACGCAAAACTTCCCCGATATATCAAAGACAGCACCAGTTCCATTGCGTCGGAAGGGATATAATGCTCCTCGTCGGATGCGGTGCCCACCGGAATATCGGCTGTCAGTCTTACATATCCTGAATTGATGGCAGGCGAAAACTGAACTTGGTAATAACCCGATGCGCCTTTTTCAAAAATATGGTTAAAAGGGATGGCCACGAAATGCCGGGCACCATCGCTCGGAGACAGATAACTGGCAACGGCACCCAACACCCCTTCCACAAGCGGATTGGGATCGTTGTTTTGGCCGGTAGTCGTACTGTTACGCACGTCAAACTCGAACCCTTTTATGTAGAGCCGGGTACCGTCCGAATGAAGGCGCACGAAGGGGTTGCGGATGTCAAGCATTCCGCCGATGGATTCCCAACCGGGCGGGTATTTCGCGTCCCACCGCAATGTACTGATGCCCCATGAACACGGCGCTCCATCGGCCTGCACCGTCGCCGCACCGGCGGTCAACATCACCAGCGCGATTCCGAACCATATAATTTTTTGCATTAGCTGGGCTCCTTATCATCCTTCTTTTCTATTCTATCAATATATCTACCACCAAACTGTTCTTCCCACAGATTCCTCATTTTTAAGAGGCGAACATTCCGCAGGGATCTAAATTCAGCAACTTGCATGTACGCAACGCCTCTCTTCAACTTCATGGATTTCACATATAGATATCCTTTCGGCAGAAGATAAAGAAGCAAAGGCGAGCAGATTTACACTGCGATCCGTCCCAGGCCTCATGCACATGCAAGCACATAAACCGGAAGATCCAATTTCATTGCGCTATTCTACAATGGTGTGTCGAATACCAATACACACCCGGCAAGTCATCCGGATTGCGTTCATAGATTAGTTATATATTATGGAAGGCATCCTATTCGAATCCCTTTGCCATTTGCCAATTCCAGCTCCACTTCAATACTGCTCAGTCAATTATTGCGCAGTTCTCCATATGCCCTGCAAATATTGTTCTGCGGAAAGGATGTTTTTGTAAGAAATTTAATCTAAAGATTTGAATTGGACGCGACCCTGTCAGATATCGAAGCAATAGTCAAGCTTGTTTTTTCTCTGCCACGAGGTCAAAAGTAAAAAAGCAAAAAAACGAACAAACGGTATAGATCACGCTTTGCCCAGCCGCTTAAGGCATGGAATAGATGGAATCAAGTTCTTAAAAGCCCTATGAATGATCCATCTAACTGAAGGCGTTGTAAGGATGAGGAAGGTATGTTAGTTGTCATAAGCGGCTATAATCAACGACAGGATTGCGTTATCTAAATTTTTACATCTAATACCATAGTAGCTCCACATATATGAAAATCGGCAACATCCAGCTCGACAACCCCACCGTTTTCGCTCCCCTGGCCGGGATTACGAATCTTCCGCTGCGGCTGATGGCCAAGGGGGCGGGTTGCGGGCTGGTCTGTTCGGAGATGGTCAGCGCCTGCGGGTTGGTGTATGGTTCGGCCAAGACCGCCCAGTTGATGGAATCCACACCGCATGAAAAACCGCTGTCGGTACAGCTCTTCGGCAGCGATGCGGCCATCATGGCCGATGCGGCCCGGATGGTCGAAGCTGCGGGCGCCGATATCGTCGATATCAACTTCGGCTGTTCGGTGCGAAAAATCCTCAAAAGCGGTTCCGGCTCGGCATTGATGCGCGAGCCCGAAAAGGCCGAAGGCCTGCTCAAAGCGGTGCGGGCCGCCATCCGGGTTCCCCTGACCATCAAGATCAGAAGCGGATGGGATGCTTCCGGTGATCAAGCCATGGCCTTGTGCCGCATCGCCCAGGAATGCGGCGTGGATGCCGTCGCCGTTCACCCCAGAACGGCCCGCCAGGGCTTCGGGGGCTGCGCCGATTGGTCTCTGATTCGAAAGATCAAACTGGAGATCACCATTCCGGTGATCGGCAACGGGGATATTCTCACGGCCGAAGATGCCATGGCCATGCGCTCGGAAACCGGCTGCGACGGCATCATGATAGGCCGCGCCGCAATCGGCAACCCCATGCTCTTTTCCCAGATCACCGACCTTATGGAAGGCCGCCCGGCCCGGGAGATAACCCACCGGAACCGCATCGATATGATGACGAGCTACCTCAGGGTGTCGGTGCGCTATCTTGGTGAGAAAAAGGCGTGTTATATGCTCAGAAGCCGTCTGGGCTGGTTTGCGAAAGGGATGCCCAAAGCCGGCGGATTTCGCAATGCGATACGCCACCTGACGTCGGAAGCCCAGGCGCAGGATCTCATCTACACCTTTGCGCGGGAGATCATTCCCGCGGCATCTGCCGACCCGGCTGCACCATAATCCATTTCCATCCGGAATTGGCAGACCATATCCAGATGGGCGCCAACTACCGGATGGGGACCACAATATCCCCTTTTTTAATGTCCCCTGTGCTCGACACCCGGACTTCGGCCGCATTGTCGGCCACGGCGGTGACCTGGACCATTCCCACCTGGTATCCGGGAGCGATGAAGCGCTCGCCCTGTTGGCCGGTCAGTTCGCGCCGGCCTTCGAATACGGCCAGACGATCCCCTTCCCGCAATCCGAGGACCGAGCCGACCGGCAATAAAACACGCCCCCCGTCGATTCCGGCCACGGAGGCTTTCCACGCCAGATGGGAAAGCGCTTTGCCGATGCGTCCGCCCAAGGTTTCGGCCGCTTCTGCGATCTCCTCTTCAAGCGGTTCGATGGCGGTCGCCCGTCCGCTCAAATAGTCTTCATAATCATTTTCGTCGATTCGCACCTTCTGCTCGGCCACCCCGCTGACAATCTTGGCCGCAGAGTAGGGGTCGTAACAATCCGCTGTGACATTGAAGTGGATCAAATACCGCGTCTTGCGGAACCATAAGAGCCCGGTCCGGATGGTCGACACACGGATATCACGCACTGCGGCGACCACCAGCCCCTGATATCCGGCCTCCCTCGCGCGACGGCAAAGGACCGGTGCATCGGGATCCTCCACCGCCCCCCGCGCCAGTTCCGCCATGAAATCGGGGAATCCATCGTCCCCCGGCGCCACCAGCCGGAAGCGGCTGTCTTTTTGGGCGATGGCCTGGATCAGGGATTTGAAATAGATCGATCCCGCCCCCTGCCCTGCAGCGGTGGAGGGTGTCATGGTGAGCGCCAAGGCGACCCGTTTGGCATAACGATCGCTGGATTTGACCGTATTGATCGTGGGGGGAACCTTCTTGAGCGATGCGGCGGATCCGCCGCAGCCAAAGGAAAACCAGGAAATGAGCATCAGGATGGCACATAATCGGATGGTTCCACGCATGTTCGGTCTACTCCTTTGCCGGATCAGAGTTGAATTGGGCTGCCACTTCCGACGTGATGCCGCCTCGGGAAGAGAAGTTGCCGGTGACTTCCATCCATTTGGGGTGCAGTCTGGCGACCAGGTCATCCAGGATGCGATTGACCACGTGCTCATAGAAGATGCCCACATTGCGATATTGCAGCAGGTAGAATTTCAAGGACTTGAGCTCGACGATAGTCTGGTCGGGCGTGTATCGAATGGTGATGGCGCCATAATCGGGCAGGCCCGTCATGGGACATACCGAGGTGAACTCCGGCTGCCGGATGGTGATCACAATGTCCCGGCTGCCCTTGTAAGCGTAGTCGATGGGATCAAGCCGCCCGGCGTCCACCGTCTCAGGCGGTTGAATCTCATATGGAATCTTGGTGTCCGATGGGTTGGTCATGGCGGACGAACCTCCTATTCTCGTTCAAAATTTCCTGTTAATAGAAGATTTCCGCAAGTGTGTCAAACTACGATGGCGGGAATGCGAAAGCGGTATGGGGTGGGGCAAGCTTAAAGTCTAAAGTTTAAGGTTTCAAGGTGTGGATGAGATCTATTTTTAATATAATATCGATAGAATACCTTCCCTTTAAACTTTTATCTTTAAACTTTAAACTGATCTGTTGTTCAAGGTCCCACATCTGATAATGAAACAACTGAGCTTCTATACAAGAATCGTATTTTTGTTCATATCCAAATTGACAGTGTCGATTCTAACTGCTAACAATCAGGAATCATTCAGTTTTAGAAAGGTATGGTCATGAAAAAAGGGGCGTTGGAAGAGCAAATCCTCAGGGCAAGCAAGGAAATTGCGGTCAAATTCATTGAAGTCGGACGGCTTTCACCCACGGGTTTTGCCGAAACCTTCAAAACGATCTACTGTTCCATCGACGAAACCGTAAGGGATTCCCATGGACAGGAACGGGACGATGGTGATCCATCGCCCCGTTCCGAAGCGTAGGTAAAAAAGGTCTTCGCGTTGGCCGGTCGCCGCCGAAGCCGGTGAGGAGAAACGGCCCAAGCCTGATTACGCTGTTTCACCGTCGGACGGTGGGCCGGCGACCACAGCGCTTTCAAATCCGCCAAGAGCCGACTCGAAAATGTCGCGAATGTGGTCGATGACCTGCCCGGCAAGGGCATTCCACGCCGCGGCCCTGTCCCGGTAGGCCTCCAACAGCCGATCGGCCAACTCTTTCATGGGATCCAGCGGCGCCGGACTGGCGGCGACCTCGCCGGCCATTTCCATGGCCACCACCTCGGCCTCTTTCTCGACAGGCACCTCGACGACATTCAACGGCTTATAGCTGTCGGGGGTTGCCCCTCCGGTACGATCATAGGCGGTTGCCGCCTCGGTCTGCTGGGCAACCAGCGCCTGGTGCGCGTAGGACATCTCTACCTCCAGGCTCTCGATGGTCTCCAGCCCTTCCAGCTTGCGGGCCTTGGCAACCATTGGGTTGAGCTTGCCTTTCACAAAGTCGTTCATCATGCGATTGAGGGTCTTGATCACCTTGCGGATCTCTCGACGCTCTTCTTTGTTCAGATCGCCATCCACCGTAAAGGCCACTACACGTTCGAAAGCCCCCCCGCTGAACTCCCCCCATTGACCCGAGAAGCTGTCACCGTCCATCCCGACCTCTCCGTAGGCGGCATATATGGCCGACGCCTGGGTGTCGATGGAGAGCGTCACCCGGTCCCCTTCCTCGGTGACCAAGTCCAGGTCCATCGAGCGGCTGGTGCTGAGTGCAGCCAACCGGGTCTGAGCGGCCTGGAAGGATCGATTGGCGGCCAGATCTGTAGAACAATTGCACGATACGGCGGTGTTGATGGTTTCCATGATCATTTCCTTTCGGGATTTCTTCCCTCGTCTGCATTCTACAAAGTCAGCCCTTTGGCTGACGTGTCTGACATCGGTATGGCCCAATGGCCGGAGAGGCATGGCATCACCGCCCACTGCCTCCCGGATAAAATAGGTATCGGCGCGCCCCTGGCAGACTTTAGACCGTGTCCATCTCTTTCCGGCACCTGGCAGTCCGTATCGGTTTTCTCGCTGCGCTGAATGGATAGCGGTACCATTGTGAGGGTATTCCTCAGCTGTGCCGCGCTTTCCGTTCCAAGAGCGCTGTGGCCATGACGCGCCCCCAATCTATCATACCGATGGCCATTAACCGGGGACGGAAGGCGTGCGGCTGCGGCCAAACCGTCCGCCAATACCGCGTAGGACGGCATCGTGAAAAAGCGTTGAAAAGGTTACATGGTTCATGTAGAAGGACTAGCTTGGCCCTTTAATACGCATTTGCCGGGGTAGCATTAAATTTTAATAAACATATCAAAAAGATAGAAAACAAAAACATATAAGGGAGGTTAAATTGAAAACGACACTGGTAAAAGACATCATGGTGCCGCTCTCCGAATATGCCACAGTACCGGAGGATGCCACCCTCATCGATGCTGTGGCGGCCTTGAAGAAATCCCAGGCGAATTTTGATCAGGCCAAGTACCGGCACCGCGCGATCCTGGTGCTGGATGATGATGACAATATCGTCGGCAAGGTA
Organism: Desulfobacteraceae bacterium; assembly: GCA_050302315.1. GTDB lineage: Bacteria > Desulfobacterota > Desulfobacteria > Desulfobacterales > Desulfosarcinaceae > JARRKU01. Next base: position 49,714 of record JBNLAV010000052.1, on the reverse strand, counting down.
AACTTCCAGTGCATCTTAAAGGCATTGGAACCCAAATACGAAGAGATGCTCTCCGATTCGGGGCCGACGCACATGGGTTTCACCCGTAAATACCAGAGAGCCATGATCGAATCGTTCAAGTTATGGCAGGATCCTCTAGATCAGCTCTGCGAGAAAGCCGCTCACACCAAAGTTAAAACCTTCATGGTCAGTCACAAAGAGACTGAAATGATTGAGCCCGAGGCGACATTGGGGGAAGGCATTCACCAGCTTGTCCTCGGGCATCATCAATCCTTGCTGGTCACCAAAGATAAAAAGGTGGTCGGCATATTGAGACTGACCGACGCCGTACAAGTGGTTTCCGATGCAATTCTGAAATGCAAGACTTAATTAAAGTACCATCAGAACCAGATCTATAATGGAGGGGAATATATATGAGCAGCGACGCAGCAGTGATTCCGGCTAGCGGACTCGACTGGAAAAAGTACGTATTCATGGCTATCGGTGTTTTTTTGTTCATACTGGTTTACTATTCACCGCCCTGGCCGGATGCGATCGACCCACAGGGCAAAGGTTTCGCCCTCTCCCCGGAGGGAAAGGGGGCTTTGGCGGTCTTCCTGCTGGCCGCCACATGGTGGGTCTTCGAAGTGGTCCCCATCGGCGTCACCAGCCTGTCCATCGGGGTGCTTCAAGTTCTATTCTTTATTCGTCCGGCCAAAGAGGCCTTCAAAGATTTCATGGACCCGAGTGTGCTTTTTATCTTCGGCTCCATCGTCGTGGGGCTGGTTTTTACCAAGACCGGCCTGACGCGCCGTATCGCTTACAAAATGCTGGCCATCGTGGGTGAAAAAACCAGCATGATCTACCTGGGATGTTTTGTCCTGACATCGGCCCTCACCCACATCATGGCCCACACGGCCGTGGCCGCCACCATCTACCCGCTGCTGGTGGCCATTTATGCGATGTACGGTGAAGGCAACAAGCCGACCAAGTTCGGAAAGGGGCTCTTCATCGGCATGGCCTATGTTGCCGGTGCGGGCTCCATCGTCACCTTGCTGGGTGCCGCACGCGGCGCCGTGGCGCTGGGCTTTTTCACTGAAGTCGCCGGAAAGAACGTCGGCTTTTTCGAACTCTCCTATTACATGTTCCCCATCGGGTGGTTGATGACCTTCCTGCTGTGGCTTTTCTTCATGGTGGTAATGAAACCGGAGAAGAAAACCATCCCCGGCCTGCGGGAAAAAGCCAAACGGCTCAATGCCGAAATGGGAAAAATTTCCAAGAATGAAATCATCGCCGCCGTTATCGTGACCGCCGCCATTCTGGTGCTGGGCGTTTCCGCGGTGATGAAATCCGCCATCCCCGGCTTCGTACCGCCGCATAAAACAGCTGTACTGCTGACGTCCACCATCCTCTTTTTTGCCACCGGACTGCTGGACATCAACGATCTGGAGGAGATTCCCTGGAACATCATTCTGCTCTTTGCCGGCGCCATGAGCATCGGTTTCTGCCTCTGGCAGACCGGTGCGGCAGAGTGGATGGCCGTCCAATGGCTGACCATGTTCAAGGAGGCCCACTGGTTCGTCTTCGTCATGAGCATCGCTTTTTTCGTCATGATGATGACCAACTTCATCATGAACGTGGCCGCCATCGCCATCTCCCTGCCGGTGGCCCTGGTCATCGCCCCCTATCTTGGCGTGGCCGGCGAAGTGATCCTCTTTTCCGCCCTGGTGGTGGCCGGCATGCCCTTCCTGTTGCTGGTGGGCGCGGCCCCCAACGCTATCGCATATGACTCCAAGCAATTCACCACCGGAGAATTTTTTCTCTGGGGCATTCCGGCCAGCATCATCCTGATGATCGTGACCGGATTTGCCGTATATGTTCTGTGGCCGCTCATGGGGATGCCCGTCACCACAGGATAGCATCGTGACCTGTCATCAATAAGAACAGCCTCGCCACCTTCGGCGGCGAGGCTGTTCTATCCTGAACACGTCATCATCCGCATCAAATTCGCTGTTGACTTACATTCGATTCTACCGTAAAAAGGCGTCTTCCTTTGGAAAAGGCTGATATGAATTGCAATTCCCCTCCAACGGGGAAACCGGTGAATGGGATTCGGCCTTCAAAAAGGTAGGTGCAATCGCATATTGACCGTCTACGAAACCGTCATAGCAGAGGGGTATATGCAGTCCTTTTCTATCGCGTTGATCCTGGTACTGATTGGGGGCATTGGCCCCCTTTTTTTTTGGCGATCGTTCTCCATGATGAAGGGCTTTGCGGTGCTGGCCATCGGCACCGGTTGTGCCGTGGGACTCAAGCACGCCATCGCCCTGTTGGTCCAGGCCGGCGTCCAAACGGCCTCCTTCCAATACCTGAACGCCTTCACCATCGCATTTAAGATCGACACGCTGGCCGCTTTCTTCCTGGCAGCCATCTTCACTGTGTGCTTGCTTGCGGCTGTTTACAGCTACCATTATATGGGCAATGCCGCCAAGGCGTTGCGCAGCGCCGCCAACTATTTATGCTTCAGCCTGCTGACGGCCTCCATGGCACTGGTGGTGGCCGCGGACAACATGATCACCTTCGTGCTGTGCTGGGAAATCATGTCGCTTTCATCGTTCTTTCTGGTGATCTACAACTACGAAGAAAAGACCAATCGACGGTCGGGCTACCTCTACTTTGTTTTTTCCCAGGCGGGTGCCATGTTTATTTTTGCCGCCTTCGGCATCATTTACACCCACAGCGGCGATTTCGGATTTGCGGCCGCCGCCGACCTTCCCAACGGCGCGAAAATGGCGGCATTTATCCTGGCCTTTATCGGCTTCGGCTCCAAGGCCGGCATCTTCCCGTTGCATGTCTGGCTGCCCCATGCCCACCCGGCGGCCCCCAGCCACATCTCGGCCGTGATGTCGGGGGTCATGATCAAGACCGGCATCTACGGCATCGTCCGCATGTATGACATCCTGAACTGGCACACGCCAAGCGCCGGTTACATCGTGCTGGTTGCAGGCGCCGTATCCGGCATCCTGGGGGTGGTCTACGCCCTGGGTCAGCACGACATCAAACGGCTTCTGGCCTACAGCAGCGTCGAAAATATCGGCATCATCCTTATCGGCCTCGGCATCGGCATGATCGGAGTGGCCGCAGGCAAGCCCATCATGGCCGTGCTTGGGTTCACCGGCGGTCTGCTGCACGTGCTGAACCACAGCATCTTCAAGTCGCTGCTTTTCATGGGCGCCGGCATGGTGCTGCACAAAACCGGCACCGGCAGCATCGATCGGCTGGGGGGGCTGATCAAGCGCATGAAAATCACCGGCGCCACTTTCCTCATCGGCTCCCTGGCGGTTACCGGACTGCCGCCCTTCAACGGTTTCGTCAGCGAATTTCTGATCTACATCGGCAGTTTCAAAGCAGCCGCCCCGGGCCAACACAATTTTGCCGCCGGACTGATAGCGATCATCAGCCTGGCCGTCATCGGGGGACTGGCGCTGGCCTGCTTCACCAAAGTGGTGGGGGTCGTTTTTCAGGGCGAACCGCGCAGCGAACATGCCCGGGAGGTGGACGAACGGGGTGTGCTGATGCTCATCCCACTGATGGTACTGGCGGCCGTCTGCGTGGTCATCGGCATCTATCCCAGCCTCTTCATGGTCATGGCCGTCAAGGCAACCGCCGCGCTGCAACTGGGATTCGCCCGTGTGCCCCTTGAGCCGTTCATGCCCCTGGCCGCCAACATCACCAGGGGGGCGGCCATCTTCTTTGCCGTTCTTTTGGCGGTCCTGGCGCTGCGCATGGTGTTCTACCGGGGCAAGTCGGTCTACCGCTCCGGCACCTGGGGCTGCGGCTTTACCCAGCCCACCGTCAAGATGCAGTACACGGAATCGTCCTACGCGGCATCCATTCTTGAATTCTTCAAGCCGGTGGCGCCGTTGGAGGAACACCATCCGCCCATTACCGGACGCCTGCCGGAAAAGACCCGCTACCACAGCCAGGTGCACGACATTGCCGAACAGCAGCTCGGACGCGTGATCGTCAATCCGGTGCTCTGGCTGTTCGACCGGCTGCGGTGGCTGCAGCACGGCGATATCCACATGTACATCGGCTATATTCTGCTGGCCATCGTGGCGGTGCTGTTCTTCGTCCGCTAAGGCTGAAAGGGGATCGATAAAACGATGAATTCAGTAATCCTGCTCCTGATTGCCATGATCCTGTCGCCGTTTTATTCGGCGCTGATCCTGAAGGTGAAGGCCTTCTTCGGCGGCAAAAAAGGCCCGCCATTGCTGATCAACTACTACACTTTGATCAAGCTGCTGAAGAAGGGATCGGTCTACAGCACCAGCGCCACCGTCATTTTCAAGATGGGGCCCGTCATCTCCCTGTGCACGGCGGCGACCGTGCTGATGTTTCTGCCCATTGCCGGCCACAAGGCCGTCTTTTCCTTCAATGGCGATATCATCCTGCTGCTGTATCTTCTAGGCCTGGGCCGCTTCTTCACCATTGCCGCGGCCATGGACACGGCGTCGCCTTTCGAAGGGATGGGAGCCGCCCGCGAAGCCTATTTCCCCATTATCTGCGAAGCCACCCTTTTTATGATCCTCATCCTGTTTCACACCCTCACCGGAGAACTTCAATTGCAGGCTTTCTTTTCCGGAGAGCAGCCGCACGGGGTTTGGGCGAGCGCCGGCGCTCCCCTGATCTTTGTGGTCATCGCCGTCTTTATCGTACTGCTGACGGAGAACTCCCGCGTGCCGGTCGATGATCCTGCGACCCACCTGGAATTGACCATGATCCATGAAGTCATGGTGTTGGATCACAGCGGACCAGATTTTGCTTTCATCGAGTTGGGAGCCTTTTTCAAACTGTTCTTCTATTCGACCCTGGCAACCCGTCTGATCTGCCCCTTTACCACCGGCAACCCATTTTTGGACGGCGTGGTCTTCTTTACAGTGATGGCGGGCGTGTATGCCGCCGTCGGCGTCACGGAATCGGTCATGGCCCGATATCGCATGGACAAGGTGCCGCAGTTTGTGCTGACCTCCTTTGCCCTGGCCTTTTTCGCCACCATTATCACCCTGGAGTTTTTAAAATGATGCAAACCGTTGATACCCTGCTGGCCCTGGTGCTGCTGTCGGTGCTCTTCTCCTTTGGATCGAGCCGGGTGACGGCGCTGATTAAAATCCTGGCCTTCCAAGGGGTGGTGGTCTCCATCGTGCCCCTGTTTATCGGCCACAAGATAGGTGTCGGCGGCGTGACGTTCACCTTCGCCACGCTGGTGATCCGCGGCATCGCAATTCCGATGTGGATCTATATGGCCATCAAGAAAGTGGCCATCCGCAGGGAAGTCGAACCGATTGTCGGATTCAATGCCTCCATTCTGGCCGGCCTGGTGCTCATCGTGGCCGCCTTTTTCGTGAGCCCCAAGTTCAATTTGCCCCAGGCCAACGCAAGCGCCCTGATGCTGCCCACGGCCATCACCCTGCTGGTAGCCGGCATGTTTCTGCTCATGGCCCGGCGAAACGCCATCGCCATGGTGCTGGGCTACATCATGATGGAAAACGGCATCTACCTGGTCGGCACGGCTTTCACCATGCGCACCCATCACATTGTTGAATTCGGCATCCTGCTGGACGTGCTCGCGGGCGTCCTGATCATGGCCATCATTCTTCAGAACATCAAGCAGACCTTCGACGATGTGGATACGGCGCTGCTCAGAACCCTGAAAGAGTAAGGTGACAGATTCATGCTAGAAATCGTTTTTATCGCTCCGCTGATCACCGGCACCATCGCTTTTTTCCTGACCAAAACCGTCGGGCGGCCGCTGCTGATCTTCACGGGGGCCATTCACCTGATGGCCTCCCTGCTCATCTGGATCTTCCGTCCGGCTGCGGCGCTGGATGACTACTTCGGCATCTCGCCGGAAGGTCTCTTGTCGCTGCTGGTGATCTCCCTGCTCTTCTTCCTGATATCCATTTATACGACAGCTTATCTCAAAACCGCCAAGATCCAATCCGAGCACATTTTTACCGGCTCCATGCTGCTTTTTCTGGCCACCATGACCATGGTCACCATCTCGGACCACATCATGGTGATGTGGATCGCCATCGAAGCCACCACCCTGGCCAGCGCACCGCTGATCTACACCCACCGGTCGGCGGCTTCCATCGAAGCCACCTGGAAGTATGTGCTGATCTGCTCGGTGGGCATCGCACTGGCGCTCCTGGGGTCGGTATTGATATCGCTTTCCATGGACCTTGGCGGTGTGGATGCGCCGGTTGCCTTTTCAAGCCTGACAGCGGTGGCCACGCAGCTCGACCCGTTCTGGCTCAAGACCGGATTCGTCTTCATCCTGGTGGGATACGGCACCAAAATGGGGCTGGCCCCCATGCACACCTGGCTGCCCGACGCCCACAGCGAAGCGCCCAGCCCGGCGTCGGCCCTGCTCTCCGGCGTGCTGCTCAACTGCGCCTATTTAGGCATCCTCAAAACCAATAAAATCATGCATGCCGCCGGTCTCGGGGATTTTTCCGGCACGGTGCTGATTGTCTTCGGCCTGGCTTCCATCCTGGCGGCGGCCACTTTCATCCTCAAACAAACCGAATACAAGCGCCTGCTGGCATACTCCAGCATCGAAAACATGGGCATCATCGCTTTCGGCACCGGCATCGGCGGCATCGGGGCTTATGGCGCCGTGCTCTGCCTGATCCATCACAGCCTGATCAAATCCTCCCTCTTTCTCTCCTCCGGCAATATCCTGCTGGGCTACGGCAGCCGGATGATCGAGGGAACCGGCAGGATCGCCAAACGCATGCCCAAAACCTTCGTGGCCTTTTTCGGCGGATTCGCCGGCATTTCGGGTTTTCCGCCTTTCGGTATCTTCCTTGGAGAGCTCTTCATCATCATCGGCGCCTTTCGCAGCGGCCATCATGTGGCCGTGGGACTTTTTATTCTGAGCATCTGCGCCATCTTCGGCGGCTTTGCCAACCATGCCATGAAAATGGCCTTCGGCAGCGCCAAGGCCGAATCGCGCATCGAAGAGAAGCCCATCATGGTCTGGCCCCAATATATACTCTTGCTCACTTCAGTGGTGCTGTGTTTCTGGATGCCCGGCACCCTGTCGCAAGCCATTGCCCAGGCAGTTCAAACCATCGGCGGGGGTTTTTAATGCAAACGGATTTCATCTCCATCGAAAACGGCGAGGCGATTGCCCGGGACCGGGTACCGCACCTAAAGTTCGAAGATTTTCGCACCCAGGCACTGGCCCTTGCCGGCCAGGGCGCCAAGGTGGTTCACCTGTTTGCCTATCCGGACGGGGAAGGGCTCAAAATGCTGGCCGTTCTGAGAACCGATCGGCTGCTCATGGCCGGCTGCGACGCTCCAGAGCGCTATGCCGCCCTGACATCACAGAGCGAACCTTTTCACATGTTCGAGCGCGAGATGGCCGAGCAGTTCGGGATTGTGCCCGAGGGACATCCCTGGCTCAAGATGGTGCGCTACCATAAAAATTACAGCGGCCGGCCCGATGCATTCGGCAACGATTACAGCGAAGATATCCCCGGCAATTACCCCTACTACCAGGTGGCGGGCGATGAAATCCACGAAGTCGCCGTGGGACCTGTGCACGCCGGTGTCATCGAGCCCGGCCACTTCCGATTCAACTGCATCGGCGAACGGGTGCTGCACCTGGAAATCCAGTTGGGATACCAGCACCGGGGGGCGGAGCGGCTCCTGATCACCGCACCGGCCCTTCGCCGCCCGGTGATGGCCGAATCCATCGCCGGCGACACGGCCATCGGACACAATTTGTGCTATTCCCAGGCCGTAGAGGCCCTGACCGGTGCAGCGCCTGATGATGGCGCGCGCATCATCCGCACCATCGCCCTGGAACTGGAGCGCCTCGCCAACCATATCGGCGATCTGGGCGCCCTGAGCGGTGACGTCGCCTTTTTACCGCCGGCCAACTACTTCGGTCGCATGCGCGGTGATTTTCTGAACTGCACTTTATGGATGTGCGGCAACCGATTCGGCAAAGGGCTCGTACGGCCCGGGGGTGTTCGTTTTGCCATGAGCGAAGAGGATCGCGGCACCCTTATCGGACGTATCCGGGAACTCAAACCCCAGGTCTCCCACGTCATCGATCTGCTCTTCGGCACCTCCAGCGTGCGTTCGCGTTTCGAAGGGTGCGGCACCGTCAGCACCGAAGACGCCGATCACCTCGGACTGGTGGGGCCGGCAGGCCGCGCCTGCAGCCTCTCCTACGACGCGCGCCGGGTATTTCCCACCGAGCACTATTCCCAACTGGAGATACCCGACTACGGCGCTTCCAGCGGTGACGTCTATGCACGGGCCCGGGTGCGGGCCGATGAAGTGCTGCAATCCATCGATATCATTATGGGCCTGCTCGAAAAGCCGATAGAGACCCAATGTGTGGAGACGGCCGTCACCGCATTGGCGCCCGATACCATTGCCGTCACGCTCAACGAGGCATGGCGCGGCGAGGTCTCCCACTGCATCATTACCGATTCGGACGGAGCAATCCAGCGCTACAAGATCAAGGACCCGTCCTTTCACAACTGGAACGGACTGGCCATGTCCCTTCGGGACACCGGCATCTCAGACTTTCCGCTCAACAACAAGAGCTATAATTTGTCGTACTGCGGATTCGATCTGTAACAACGGTTCATGGTTCGTCCATGAAATAAGTGCCCGCTAAATAAGGAAGATCAAGGTAGGAAAAGCAGATGCTCAATACGCTGAAAAACCGATTCGAACAAGGTTACCGCACCACCGCTTACCCCAAAACGGCCATCGATCTGCCCGAGCGTTACCGCGGCATCCCCAACGTCGATCCATCGGCGACGGCCGAACTGGCATCGCAATGCGCCGACGCCTGCCCTCAGCAGGCCATTGACGCCGAGGCCAAACGCATCGACATGGGGCGCTGCGTCTTCTGCGGCGACTGCGAAAGACTTTCCCAAGGCAGGTTCGTCACCTTCAGCCGTAAATTTGAAACCTCCGTGGCAGAAAAGGACCACCTGATCACCAACGGTGACCTGCCTGATCTGGCGGCCCATTCCAAAAAGCACTTCAAGAAGCTCTTCGGCCGCTCGCTGCAACTGCGCCAGGTATCGGCTGCCGGCTGCAACGCCTGCGAAGCTGACCTAAACGTGCTGGCTACACCCTTTTTCGACCTGGCCCGCTTCGGCATCAATTTCGTGGCCTCTCCGCGCCACGCAGACGGCATCGTGGTCACCGGTCCCATCTCCACCAACATGCGCACCGCCACCTTGAAGACCTACGAGGCCGTACCCGACCCCAAAGTGGTCATCGCCGTGGGCAGCTGCACCATCAGCGGCGGACCTTTCCGCGGCAGCCCGGAGATCTCCGAGGGGCTGGATTCACTGCTGCCGGTGGACCTGTTCATCCCCGGCTGTCCACCCCATCCGCTGACCAATTTGCACGCATTGTTGAATTTCTTTAAGTAGGTCAACTTTTTTTCTTTTTAATCAACACGGTCGAAGCGACCGGCTTTACAAGCGCCGAGAAAAGCATGACGGCCATCACGTCAATGAAGACCGTCACAGCCTTGTGCTCGGTCATCCACGGCCATGCTTCAACAATGGCGATTTTCTCTAGCCGATCCTCCATGTCGTGAGCGCTCTTCACATAAACAAATCGCTCAGCCACGGAATGCTGTCCTACGCTTACTACCAAGGCATGATGGAACTGCCGGCCATTTACGTCCTTAAGGCGCGCACCGCCGCCACCGGACACAATGTAGGTCGTGTCACCCAACTTGGTCCTGGCATACCCGTGGTAGTCACCGGCGAATACGTAGTCGATGCCGACTTTGTCGATAAGCTCAACAATTTGCTTATGTTCCGGAAAACTGCGCGCGACGAAGCCCGAAGAAATCGGGGGCGGGATGTGCATGAACACGAAACGGTGACGATACTTCTCTTTAGGGTCCCCGATGAAGCCTTTGAGGAACAGAATGCTTTCCTCATTGGAAAAAGGCGGTGGAAGAATACGCAACACAATGAACAGGCATTGCTGGTAATTAAAACTGAAGATGCTCGGACCGTAATCCTGCTCAAAGCGGTGAACCGTAAAGCCGTCGATGCGGACGTCGTGATTGCCGACCACATAGAACAAGGGGTAAGGAAAGTCATACACTTCCGAACACTCTGCGCGCAGGTATCGGTGATATATTTCATTTCCATTGTAAGCGATGTCGCCCAAGAGAACCGCGAAATCCAGGGGCATTGCTCTTAATTCTTCAGCGATCCTCTCAAATGTTGCGGCGCTCCTCGTATCGCTGACAACCGCGAAAGAAAACTCAGCCTTCTCCTCCTGGCGCTCCAAAACCGCTCTATTCTCCGGAAAATTGCCGAATAGAGGAGGCAATGGCCGCTGTCCCTCTCTCTGCACAACGATAGCGTATGCCTGAAATGCAAGCAAAGCGCCAAGGAGAACAGCCGCCACAATTCGAAGCAGGTATCTCCCCATAGTATTGGTTCCATGCCGGCCGTCATTGTCCCTGAGATTGTCTGAATTATCCGCCAAAACGCATTGATCTTTCGAACTTTATCCATAAGAATGCTATACACTCGGCGGTTATGCCTCATCGTATAGGTCGATATGGCATCATTGGATTAGAAGCGGTATCAAAACCTCTCTCCGAGCCCAACCGCTGTGTTGGGCGTCAGGTTTAGATCCTCTAAATAGCAGACTATTCCTTTGGTTTAATTCGGACGCCCGCCTTGATCTCGGCTCCTAAAGACTTTTTGGTGGCCACTTCTAGATTCTCGGATTCACCTGCTCGAGGAAGCCTCACTGTGAACGTGGTGCCCTCTCCTATCCGACTGTCAACCTTAATCGCACCGCCATGGGAAGCGACAATCGCCTTAGAAAGACTCAGTCCCAATCCACTTCCATATGCTGCTCGACTTCGATCGCAACGATAGAACTTATCAAAGATAAACGGCATGTCCTTTGATGAAATACCAACACCCGAGTCTTGCAGGCGAACCATCACGTGCTCATCCTGAGTTGAAGCGGAAATCGCGATTTTACCCCCGGTGGGGGTATATTTCAGTGCATTGTCTATGAGATTGCTCACCAATCGTTGCAGCATGCGCTCATCGGCCATCACGACGCATTGACCTGCCGAGGAGTTGGTCAAGTCAATGCCTTTTTCCTCGGCCACCGGCATGAACAGATTGCATGCATTAAGGATCACCCGGGTCATATCAACCGGACGGCGCTTGGGACCGTCCAGGCCGGCTTCGGCCTCGGCGATATCCAGCATGGTATTGATCACGCCCATTAACCGGTCGCATTCTTCGATCATTTCAGCAGCGGCAAGCTTGCTCTCCTCGACTGATACGTCCCCTGTCAGCGCCATCTCAGCTGCGCCTCGTATCCTGGCAAGGGGGGTGCGCAAATCGTGAGCGATGTTGTTGTTCATCTCTTTCATTTCGCAGAAAAGCGTGTTTATGCGCTCCAGCATGGTGTTGAAGGCCGACGCCAGCAAGGTGACTTCAGCTTCCTGCTTATTGACCGTGACCCGGCGCTCAAAGGCTCCTTTCGATATCTCAAGTGCGGTGCGCGTTACCTCCTCCACACCGGATAGAGCCCTTTTTGCCATAAACCAGCCGCACACGGCGGCCAGAAGCGTTGCTCCGAACATCAGCGGGATAAAAACATCGCGCAGAATCTCCAGAAAGGACTCGTCCTCTTCCAAGGACTGCCCGAATTGAAGAATCAGGCCATTGCCAATATGCCCGCTGATCACCCGAACCGGATGGGATTGACCGGATAATCGAAGTGTTTCAAAAACATGATCGGCGCCACCGGCCAGCAGACGCTCAACACTGCGGTCGGCCGGCGGCAATCCCTTCCAGGCGGTCATATCCGAGCGCAGGAGTTCGGCACCCTCCAGGGATAGGATACGCAGAAAGATTTGATCGGCCCCCTCTGATCCGACCTCCCAATGTATGCCGGCATCGACTTTTTCCAGTCCGCCATCCGCCTGGATCATTGTAAACTCTTTGATTTCGGCTGCCAGCGAATGGTCCCGGTGTTTATAGACCAGGTTGTGGATCAGAATATAAATGATGGTAAACGCAGCCAGAACGGAAGCACTGTAAAGCACCGAATACCAAAGCGTCAATTTGAGTGCCAGTGTACCTTTGAACCTAACGCTCTTCTTTAATGACATAGCCTGCCCCGTAAACCGTGTGGATCAGCTTGCGATCAAAGCCTTTATCCACCCGTTCCCGTAATCGACAGATCCGTACTTCAACCACATTGGTCAAAGGATCAAAATTATAATCCCACACATGTTCCGTAATCATGCTTTTGGATACCACACGGCCGGCGTTTCGCATCAGATACTCCAGCAGAGCAAAGTCGAGAGGCTGGAGATCAATTTTTTGATTCCCCCGCCGCACCTCGCGTCTCAGCAGGTCCATGGCCAGGGGGCCGACTGCGAGGCGAGTGGGTTCCGACTGACCGCTGGCACGCCGGATCAACGCCTGGACACGGGCCAGCAACTCGCTTAATGCAAAGGGTTTGACCAGATAGTCGTCGCTCCCTGTTTCAAGGCCTCTGATGCGGTCATCCACGGTACGCTTGGCGCTTAAGATAATGATGGGTGTTGCCGCACCCTTATCGCGGCGCAAGGCTTCGACCATGCTGAGACCGTCCATTTTCGGCATCATGATATCCACTACGGCGGCATCATAATCCGTGTTCAAGGCCATCATCAACCCGTCTTCGCCGTCTGCGGCATGGTCCACCGCAAGGCCGGCGGATTTAAAACCCTTGATGATGAAAGCGGCCAGTTTTAGGTCATCCTCTACCAAAAGAACGCGCATATCAACGGCTCCTGAGCTAGTGACAATCATCTACCTTCTATTTAGTACGAATTTCGATCCAGTCAAAGCATCAAATCCTGCATCTGATGACCAAGTCGCTCGCCTATCCGGCGGGTATTCGTGATCGGATCGGAACTGTTTCAACCGTGTCATCGCTTCCCTTTGTATCAAACACATCGATACGGATTATTGAGTGGTCCAATTCAATTGAATCTATTCATTTCTTAACGGCACGTTACGGTCAGGAGAATAGTAACAAATGCCATGAAAAACCATCTTTGCAGTTTTCTATTGTAGCCAGAATTTTATAATTTAAGCGCGCATTATTAATTTTTTTCATATCTTTTTCCGAAGCGACCACGGCAATGCGATTATTCGAAGATTGGGCGACGCGGGCTTTTAAATCATCTGTGTTGCTGATTGGATCGACGGGACGATTAGCATAATAGGTTAATATTGCCGGCGTAAGCGTCTGAAAAGTAAAAACCGGGGTGCTGGGGGCGATGTATCGCGTGATCGATCGGCCGACGCGGGCTCTGTTCCATCGTTTGGGGGGATGCCCCATGCCGGTGAGCGAAAGCGTGCTGAGCAAAAGAATCAAACAAAACGCAATCGCCAAAAAATCCAACCGGTTTCGATGAATTCTTGGAAGACCTTCAAACTTACCAATGACCGCCATCGTTCCATAAATGCCGGCCAATAAAAGAAGTGAAAGGGTGCATTGGACTGGATGAACTGGGGCAAAGCGCTCAACGCCTTGATAGATCCATAGATAAATAATACATCCTGCCGCAAGAAAAATATGAACGGGAACGATCCAGCTGCGCAAAGTCTGATGTTGCGTCCTGGCTCCAAAGAAACGTCGAACCGCAAAGGCCATCCAAACGCATGCCAAACTCATAAAAGGCAAAATATGGTGCAGCCGTTTACGCCCGCCAAAGCCAAGAATCAAAAAAGATATTAAAATCACGATCCCTATCTGACGTGCACCCGCAGTCATCCGGCGATTTTTGAATACAAGAAGCAGCATGGTGGGCCAAAGCATCATCCACGGTATTAATAATTGCCATCCGCTATAGTAAAAAAAAGGGTCGAATACGTTTAAGAGGTTGATTTCATAGCGTGATCCGGTTAATTGAGAACCGCCCAGCGCATCCCAGCCGATCTTATTTCCCAACAATATCCACCAAGGCGCGGCCAGCGCTATCATCAAAAATGATCCGGTAGCTGGACGAATCAAACGCAAAGCCCGTATGCAATCGCCACGGGCAAAAACCAGAATAAGCGCGACCAGAATGACCAGCGGTATGTGAGGGCCCTTGGTCAGCGTTGCAGCCCCCATCGCCGCCCACATTCCCCATGCGGCCCATTTTTGTCCGGTTTTACCGCGCCAAGCTTGCAGAAAAAGCGCCGCCTGCAGCGTACAAAACAGCGTATATAACATCTCGGGACGAGCGCTGTGCGTAAATATGGAAAAACCCGTGTTGGACAAGGTTAAAATACCGGCAATCAGACCAATTGATCGTCCCCAAAGCCGCCAACCGATAAAAATTGTCAGCGCAACCACACCGACGCCGGCCAAAGCCGATGGGAGCCTGCCATGCCACGGAAGAAAATCTTTGGCCCCCAAAATACGGACAATGGCGGCGGTTGCCCAATAATTGAGCGGGGGTTTATTCAGACGCAATTTCCCGGCAAGCGTGGGTACCAGCCAATCACTGCGATCGGACATTTCTTTGGCGGTCTGAACGACAAAAGCCTCATGCGATCCCAACGGCACCTTGTTTAAACCACTAAAGGCTACCCAGCTTGCAAGCAAGAGGATAAGCCATATTCCAGCTTTAAAAGTTGGCGGATGAGAAAAGGCAAGTATTCGATTCACAATACTGGTCATTATCGACCCTATTCAGGTACTGGACCCGGATGCGATCAATTTAGCACAAGTGCCGTCATTGCCGCCCGCAGTGCAAATTTGCCGGACACAACGCCTCAGCATTCGATTGCCGACGACATTTTGGCTTGATAGCGAATCAAGCATTTGCGCAGTACGACTGTGGCCCCCAAAAGAGCGAAGCCCCCCAGGATTTGAAACAGATTTCCGCTGAATCCAGCGTTTCCCAAAGCTGCGAAGACAAGCGTATAAGGCAAAAAACCGAGCAATGAGGCATAGATGAAAGGCGCAAAACCGATGCGGCAGCTTCCGCAGATCAGACTGGCCACGGTGCCATTGGAGAACGGGAACAACCGCAGGTACAGCACCCACCAAAATGCATTGGCTCGCAGGCCCGACCGCCAATGGGCCAGTTTACCCCCTGCCCGCCGCCGGACCATGCCGCTCAGAAACGTCCTGCCCATCCAGAAAAGCACCGATGCACCGAGAATGGATGCGAACGTGGCCGATACGATTCCGCAACTCAATCCGAATACTGCGCCACTGGCTGCACTGAACCAGATGCGGGGAACGCCCAGGCTGATCATCAGTCCGCCGGCCAAAACAAAACCGGCAAATCCGGCCAGACGGTGCCAGAGAGACGGATCATGGGCCATCTCGAGAGCCCATTGCCTGACCGCTTGGATATACGGGTGAGTTCCGCCAAGACGGATCCACAGCGCCAATCCCAAAAAAAGAAGGCCGAACAGAAAGACGCCCAGCAAATCTCCGACGATTTCCGATTTCCGGTCTTTCAATATCATGCGGAGCAAGCTCTATCTTTTGATATGGAGTTGGAGATCATTGATGGTGATGTGTTTTCAGGCTCAGTGGTTTCATACCGTAATGATCTTTTTTTCATCCAGTACACACCGATAAGGTCGAACAAACCGGCGAACAAGCGGCTGCGAATCCCGCCGCCGTAACGACTCCCGCCTGCCATACGGGGACGGTGGCGGACCGGCAGTTCAATAACCGAGCATCCAGCCATCTGAAAAAGGGCGGGAAAAAATCGGTGGGCATTCCGGAAAAAATGGATTTTTTCCAGGCAGGCGCGTCGGAAAACACGTATGGAACATCCCACGTCTGAAATGCCGTCGTTTAAGACGGCGGCTCGCATTCGGTTTGCAATACGACTGGATATTCTTCGGATCCGTGAATCGCAACGATCCTCGCGTATGCCGCACACCATATCCATCTGCCCATGCATCATGGCCTGCAGTAAAATCGGAAAATCACGGGGGTCGTTCTGTCCATCGCCGTCCATGGTGCCGATGATCTCACCGCGCGCCGCCCGAAACCCGGCATCCATGGCCGCCGATTGCCCGCTGTTTGAATGCAGGTGTATTGCCCGGAAATGGCTGTAGCGGTGCATCATGCTATTCATCAATTCACCTGTCCGGTCAGTGGACCCGTCATTGACCATGATCAGCTCCCAGCGCTTTGAAAATCCGGATGACAAGACCGCATTCAACTCGGTGCACACGCCGCAGACACAAGCGTCCTCATTGAAAAATGGAATAACGATGCTAAGTTGCAACAGGTTTTTCTCCAATCTTATCTCCAAGTTTGTTGCTATGGAATCACTTGATCCGATACCGGTGCCATTAACTGTTATCCATCCATAACGGCTATACCACGCAACCATATCCGACAAATCTTGCACAATACTTTCAAAAAAATTAAGATTTCGTAATCTTCAAGATGGAGACCGATCAGAACCGCCGATGGGAACCCGTTTCGTGGAGACCGGGATCACCGAATTGGCGCCCGATTTCATCGGTGTCACCCTCAAGGCGGCATGGCGCGGCGAGGTCTCCCGCTGCGCCATCACCGATTCGAACGGAGAGATTCAGAGCTACAAAGTAAAGGTAGGAAAAAGTAATGCGCTACACGCTAAAAACCGAGTTGAACCAGGCGACCGCACCACCGTATCTTCCAAGACGGACATGGCGTTGCCTAAGACTGGCTTGCATGCATCAAGGTTTCCGTTGTATCTGAGTGTTTGAAGGTTAGATTGAAGGTCTTTTGATCTAAATCCCATACCTGATGAAAGGACCAGATTTCGGACTTCCCGTTTTCAAGATCGATACCGACCTGTATGGTGTTGGTCATCTTGTCGATACGAAGCACATCGGCGTTGAAGGATTGACCATCCATAACAATCGTTTTCGAGTCGCTCACCAGATCGATTTCCATGGGCCCTTTGCCCTGGTCTCTGGTCCATTTCCCGCTCATTTCGAAGGCCAAACCGGCGTTGTTTGAGCAGCAAAGAACCAATCCCCAAAATAGCAGCAGAAACAATGCCGGTAACCGCTCTTTGCAGAATTGAAAACAGCGCCCCATGGCAACCCTCCATTGTCTCAATTGATCATATTACCGCACAGTTCATATCGATCTGAACGGAATTGAACTCTTACCCTCCGGCCTAATCCGCCACGCGGTGCCTTTGCCGCCATAACCGCTGCTATAGCCTTCTATTTTTGATCGTCATCGATTTTGGCCATGGCCTTTATCAGGCCCAGGGGAGACTGCCCCATGGCGATCTTCTGGATTGCCGCCATTCGTTTCTCATCCCGCTCATGCTTTTTCTGCATCCTGTGTTTATAGGCCTGCATCAGTGCTTCCACGAGCTTTTCGAAATCATATGGCTTTTCCAGATACATGAACGCCCCGAGCTTTGTACACTCGACAGCCGAGTCCACTGTGGCGTGCCCTGTCAGCATGATGATTTCAATGAATTTATGATTCTCCTTGAGGACTTTGAGCACTTGCGCGCCATCGATCCCGGGCATTTGCAGATCCACCACCGCGACATCAAAGCCCCCCTTTTTCGCTGCTTCAATGGCAGCTGTGCCGCTATCGGCGGTGGTCACGTCAAAACCTTTCATGGTCAGCCGGTTGGCTATGGCGTTCAAAAACTTAACTTCGTCATCCACCAAAAGTATTTTTACTGCGTTCTCTATCTCCATAACGCCCTCCGTGCGTTCAGGTTGCTTAATCCATAACTGATGCAGTTATGAGAACTTTTAAATTTATTGGCTCGGTTCATCTTCTGCCAATGGTTACGAAATAAAGCCGTCTCTTCAGACGGGCCCTTGTTTGCGCTTCGGCGCCATGTCCGGGGATTCATGCTGCGCCAAAAAAAGATCGACATCGCGCGGAACCTCAAGATCCAGCCTGTTATTGAAGCGATCACATTGAATTTTAACCCCGATCGATTCCGCTGTTTGTTTCAGGTGCGCATCGGGAAACACCTGGAATGATTTGATGTAAAATCCATAGATCGTGATGCGCCACATCGATTCGGACTGTTGACTAATCTCGATATCAATCTTGCCATCCGGACCGGAATTTCTATAACTGAAGGTCAATGCCCGGTAGACGACTTCTGCAAGGATGAGCGGAGATGTTACCACGGTTTCCTTTTCCGTTTTAAGCAGGCACAGTCGGGGCTTTCCTGAATATGCGAGGTATCCGGCAATGTGGATGACCATATCCAGCAAATCCGCAAGGGACACTGATTCCACAGGTGTATCGACGCAGTGAGCGAAGCGGTTCATCTGTCGGATGGTTTTGAAACCTCTATGGATTTCTTCCATGATGCTGCGCGTACTGCTCTGCAGCAGCTCCGCATCCATGGGCTTTCCATCCGATGCCATATCCGTGATGTCATTGAGCAAACCCGCGGTTTCCGATATGATGGCCATTATGTTTTTCAATTCATGGGAGATCGACGCGTTGACCTGCCCGAAAAAGGCCAGGCTATCGTAGTTGAATAGCGTTTTAGCTGTTGTCATATCTGTGCCTCATCTTGGTAGCGCGATCCGATGTCAACCATCCCGCCTATCCATACATTTGTCGTCCTTTTCCGAATCAGCGGATACCTTGACAATTTGATGAAGGGTCAGAATCAGGGTTTCGATCTTCAATGGCTTCGGCAGACATATGGGTTCCATTTCTCCATCCACGATACATTCATCATTGGATCCGTGACCGGTGAGGAAGACAAACCGGATGTCCGGATCCAATTGGCTCAATTCTCGCCTCAACTCGACCCCCCCGATGCCGGGCATCTTTATATCAAGAATGGCGACATCGAACCGTTCCCCCATCCGCATGGCATCTAGCGCCTGTTCGCCGGAGAAGCACGGTTTTACATGAAAGCCCCTCAGCTCCAAACGCTTGCTCAGCATTGACGCGAATTTTTGCTCATCGTCCACCAGCAGGATTTTCATTATGCAGCCTTCCCTTCGCCGGATACCGGCAGCGTCACCGTAAAAGTGGTGCCTTCGCCCGGCTTGCTTTTCACTGAGATATCTCCGTACAGCTTCTGAACGAGTCCGAATGTTATGGAGAGGCCGAGTCCAGTGCCGTAGCCCTCTTTCTTTGTCGTAAAAAAAGGATCAAACACTTTTTGTATGTTGTCTTCTGATATGCCGCAGCCGTTGTCTCTGATGGTCAGCCGGACGGTATCATTGCCTTCCATCTCAGCCATAATGGCCAGAAAGCACCCTTTTTCGACCGCCTGAAATGCGTTATTGATCAGGTTGAGGATAACCTGCTGCAGTTTCCCTCTATCCGTTTCAATAGGCGGAATTTCATCGGGGATGTCGACATGAACCGAAATATTGCGATAGGCGGCCTCTTTTTCATGGAAATTAATCACCTCGGCAACCATCTGCTTCAAATCCACGGACTGCGTGCGAACATCCAGCCGGCGGGCGAAACCCAGCAACTGCCTTGTAATGGTGCCGCAGCGATCAACCGCCTCCAGGATGGAATCAATATTCTCCATCAGCTCCTCGTCATGTTCATATTGAGCCTTTATGGAAAACAGATCCTTGATGTAGCCGGCCGTCTCGTTGATCAACGCCAGGGGATTGTTGATTTCGTGCGCCACGCCGGCCGCCAATTGTCCGATGGACGCCAGTTGGCTGTTCTGCTCCACCATGACCATGCTCCGGGCCTTCTCGCGATCGGCTTGAAAAACATTATTGACCATAAACGTCGAAGTTAAAACGACCACCACCGCAATAACTACCGCACTGGCTGAGAAAAACCAGTTGATTTGACGACGCAGATCCAGCCACACCTTCATCATGCCGGCTTTATGCTTGGCGACCATCAGGACGAAGGAAGTTGGGCCGAACTTTGTGCTAATGGATGCATAGCCCAGAACCATCGGCTGGCCTTGAAGGTCAGATGACATCACTGCTTTTGTTCTGTCGGAATGGATCGGAACCGGAATGCGCAGCTTGCGGGCGCTTTCCCCAAAATATTCGGAAGGTGTCTGCATCTCGCCATCACCGTTGATGAGGAAGATGTCAACGTGTGTTCCGGTTTTATATGATGACATGGTCTGGATCAGTCTTTCCAATTCCAACGTGGCCCGCAAAAGAAAAAAACGCCCATCTTTGCTGTAGGATTTGACCGCCACTACGATATGGGGTGCGTCACGGTACCCCAGAAAAACTTCACTGACACAGGCATTGTGCAACTGGCATTGCATAAACCACGGTTGTTCGCTGTAGTCCTTGCCTTCCAGATTGAAAGGACCGGCGTAGGCCACTTGCTTCCCGCTTTGTGAAATCACGCTCAGGTCGGTTAACCCGCCGAATCCCAGCTTAATGTTCCGCAGTACATCGGCAAGGTACTCATGCTGGGACAGTTGGTCGTAGCCCACCTCCCTGGCTGTAAAGGTCAACGCCGCCAGGCGTTCCTCGAAGAAAAAGGTCACTGCCTGCCGGGCGTTCGATGCCAATCGCTCCGTGCGGAGCAGGGATTCGGTATTGATGGATTTTTGAACGAGCTGATAATAGGTTATCGTCATGACGACGAGCGGCAATAGCGCCGTTGTCATCAAAATGATGATTACCATAATCCAAGTCCGCCTGTGATCCCGGAACGTGAAATAGGGATTCAGATGTGCGTCTTCATCAGTCTGAAACCTGGGCCATACGGAACTCAGATGTTCTTTGAACGGCTTTTTTCTATCGCTTTCCCATCGCATTTGTTTACGATATCCAATAGACGGCCAATATCCAATGGTTTATTCATGAAAGCATGCGCTCCCAAAGCCATGCTTTTTACTCGGTCTTCTTCCGATCCGTGACCGGTCAGGATGATAACGATTGTATCGGGACGTGCCGCTTTAATCTTTCCCAGCACTTCTAAACCATACATGTCCGGCAGCCTCAGGTCCAGTATGACAACCGGAATGGGAGTCTGTTTCAGGAGAGCAAGCGCCGAACCACCGTCATAACATACATGGCTCGCAACCCCGCGGAGGGTGAGTCGCCTGGCCAGCATATCCGCGTAGCGTTTCTCATCGTCTACAATCAATACAGTACGACGTTTCATAATGCAACTATTTTTTCCGTTGACGAACGGCTAAACCTGTTCTATATGAAACACCTATTACATATTGTATCATTTGTAAACATTTAATCAAAGGAATATGGCTAAATGTTAAACATCCCTATCTACCGTTTTCGTACATGGTGTGTGCTGTGCTTGCTTATGCTATGGAGCAGTCCTGTTTTCGCATCGGCCACTGAGGCCATGCCGGTTGGCGGCGCGGCCAAACCGTGGTGGTTCTGGCCTTTGGTTCTGTTTTTTTTCTGCCTGGTTCTCGGGGTTCTTGCGGTAATGGCCGGTGTCGGTGGGGGCGTGCTTTATGTGCCGCTGGTCAGCGGGTTTTTCCCCTTCCACATCGATTTTGTCCGGGGCATTGGACTCATGGTGGCCCTTGCCGGCGCCCTGGCGGCCGGTCCCGGACTCCTGCGCCGCAACCTGGCCAATCTGAGACTGGCGCTTCCGGTGGCGTTGATTGCGTCGGCATGCTCTATCGTCGGCGCCATGTTGGGTCTGTATCTCTCCAAACTCAATCCCAACATTATCCAAGCCTGCCTGGGAGGCACCATTATCGGAATCTCCATGCTGCTTCTGTTCTCTAAAAACACTGAAAAACCGGTGGTTACTAAGCAGGATGCCATCGGGATGGCGCTGGGACTCACGGGCGTCTACTGGGACGACGGTGCGCGGGAGAGCGTGGAATGGAAAACCCATAGAACACTTATGGGACTGTTTATGTTCATTATCATCGGCCTGTTGGCCGGCATGTTCGGCTTGGGAGCGGGATGGGCCAATGTACCTGTCCTCAATCTGCTGATGGGTGTCCCGTTGAAAGTGTCGGTGGCCACCAGCAAGTTCCTGCTGTCCATAACAGATACCTCGGCCGCCTGGATCTACCTGAACCGCGGCTGCGTGATCCCATTGATTGCCGTACCCTCCATTGTGGGTTTAATGCTCGGTTCGATTCTGGGGGTAAGGATCCTGGCCGTTGCCAAGCCCAAATTCATCCGCTACATGGTCATCGCCGTCCTGCTGTTCGCCGGATTAAAGGCCCTGGACAAAGGATTGGGAATTGGCATTTTAGGATAAATCGCCGTTTGAACGCGAAGAGAGACTGAGGAGAACGATATGACAACACCAGACAACCCATCGCTCAGGCCATCGAAGGAGCAAATCATATACGCCAATCTATTGCTCATGGGGATGGTCGCCGGTATTATTATCATGGTGATCACCTACACTGTTTACCTGACGGGAATTCTGCCCGCACACGTCGATATGGGGGTGATATCGGCCAACTGGGGCAAGGGAATCCACGAATACCTGGAAATTACGCACTCTCCCCAAGGGTGGAATTGGCTCACACTGCTGGGCAGAGGGGATTTTATCAATTTCATCGGATTCGCCCTTTTGGCATTGATGACCATCTTTTGCTATCTGGTTCTTCTGAGAGGGTATTTTCGAAAGAAAGATTGGATATTTGCCAGCATCGCCATTCTTGAAATTCTCGTACTGGCATTGGCGGCATCAGGAATAGTCGGCAGTGGCGGCCACTAGACGGCTGGTGTTTATCAAGATTGGATCAACCCCGGTAGGGCAAAGGTGATAGATATGAAGAATAAAACATTGAACATCCTTTTGGTAGACGACAATCCGAAATTTCTCGATTCCGCCGCACAGCGCGCCAAGTTGAAGGGATTCAACGTTTTTACGGCGGAAAACGGACAGGCTGCTCTGGATATTGCCAAATCGACAACCATCCATGTCGCGGTGGTCGATCACCAGATGCCGGATATGAATGGCCTGGTAGTGATCACCAAGCTCAAGGCGTTGCTTCCGGACATCCGAACCATTCTGCTGACCGGCCATGGTGATGACAAACTGAAGGAGGCCACCCAGGCGCTCAATTCCACCTATTTCGGTAAAGATGAGATGGGGCGATTCTGGGAGTTTTTATCCAACCTGCCCTTGGGCGGGGTCAACATATTATTGGTCGACGACAACAAGCAGTTTGTCAACGCACTGGCCGAACGCTTGCGGTTAAAAGGATATGATCCGCTGGTCGCATTCAACGGACGTGAAGCGCTTGAAATCGCCAAGAGCAACAAAGTGCAGATGGCGGTGGTGGATCATGAGATGCCCGATATGGAGGGTCTGGTGGTCATCACCAAACTAAAAGAGATCGACCCGGCCATCAACACACTTTTACTGACCGGCCACGGAGACGAGAAACTCAGAGAGGCGACCCAGGCGATCAATTCGCATTATTTCGAAAAGGAGGAGATGAGCACGTTCTGGCGCTTCATCCGCAGGAGCCTGCAAAAGCTGGAAAATCATATGGCCGCCGCGGGGATGGCCACTGGTGGAGATCTTGAAGATGCAGTGGATATTGAAACGCATCATGTAAAAAAGACCCGGAAGTAACGTTTCCAACCCTGCCCAGGTTGGCATTTGATATGCCTTCGTCTTTGGTGTATTGTCGACCGGCAAGCAGCATGTAGAAGGATATAGGATCCATAACAGACCAAAACGGCGCGATAACGTGGAAAGCATGACATGGCTGAACAGATAAATAAGGTTCTTCTGGTGGACGATGAAGAAAACCTGCTGGAATCGATCGCCCAGCGCCTTCGGCTACTGGGCTTTGATCCAATGACAGCCACAAATGGTCTGACCGCGCTGGATATCGCAAAGCGGCATCCTATCGATCTTGCCATCGTCGATCTTCAAATGCCCGACATGAATGGGCTGGTAACCATAACCAAACTCAAAGAACTGCAACCCAAGCTGAAAACCTTGTTGCTCACGGGACACGGCAATGAAAAGATAAAACAGACCACCGAATCACTGAGCACGCTCTATTTTGAAAAAGATGAGATGGCTGATTTCTGGCATTTCATCAAGAAATTGAATACCGAAGGGCAAGAAGTCGTCATCCGACCGACGGGTTTGGGCGACAGTACTGCCGAGGGTCAAACCCCGCCGTCCAAACGATCTGCGGAAACCTCTTCGCATCCCCACCATTCCCGGTCTGACAGATACCCATCGAAGGATCGGCTGCCGAGGCCGTCGGAGCAGGACGATGCGTTACGGCCCATCGTTGTCGGTGAAACGCGCCCCATGCGGCAGGTCCGACAAACCATTGAACGCATCGCCCCTCTGGATTGTCCAGTACTGATCAGCGGTGAACCCGGCACCGGTAAGGAACTGGCTGCCAGAGCAATACATGCAGGTAGCGCGCGATTCCTTAAAGAATTTCTGGCCATCGATTGCACCGCTTTCGACAATGAACAGACCGTAGCTCAATTGATTGGCTTCTCGGGCGGAAATTTAAATGACGCCATCCGGAATGGCCGCGGTATTTTCAGCCGGAGGCCGCTGGGGACGATCTTATTCGATCATGTGGAGCGAATGTCTGCCGGTTTCCAGAAGCAATTGCTGGAACTGATGGAAAAAGCCGATATTGAGCCAAAAGGCCACTCCAAGCCTCCTGTCATCAGAGTTCTTGCGGCTACGGAAGCAGACATCGAGGAACAAACGCAACAGGGCAGATTCAACCAGGAACTCTATGAGCGCATAGGACCTTTCAAGCTATCCATCCCGGCCTTGCGCGAACGCAAAGACGATATAGCGCCTTTGAGCAGATATTTCTTTGACAAATATCGCACACAATTCAAAAAAGAGGTGCGCTCCATATCGGACGCCGTTGAGCAGATTCTGACCAACTACGATTTTCCCGGAAATGTCCGCGAACTCGAACTCATTATCGAGCGGGCCGTCATCCTTGCCGAAGGCGATACCATTAAGCGCAAGCATTTACCCGCACGATTTCTTAAAGCGCTGAAGACGAACACTATCGATAAGAAAAAAGAATTTGGCACGCTTGCGGAAGTGGAAACACGCTACATCTTTCAAGTTCTCGAAGCCACCAACGGGAATAAATCCAGAGCTGCAGAAATTCTGGGTATCAGCCGCGCCGCATTGTGGCGCAAGCTGAAGCAGTACAACGCCGAATCCTCCGATTGATGAACGTGAACGCCTTGCTGATGTGACGACAGGTATCTGCCTGCCGGCAACATGTGAATCGGCCAGATATCAGCCAACCCGGACCATCGAAAAAGCCTCTCCCGGTACAACGGGGAGAGGCTTTCGTTCATCATATCCGGATATGTCGTCATCAGGGTAAAATAGAGATGGTGGGGTACAGTCCCGCCAGATCGCCATCCGGGTAAGGTTGAATGGTGTTGAAAGAGATGTTTTGATTTTTCTGGGCATGACCTTTGTTTTTGTCGCCTCTATAAAAAGCGCCGTTGGCTTCCAGTATGTGATAAATGCGGTCGCGGAGAGTGGAGACGAAACGCGCACCGCTGCCCTCGAAGTACATGTCGCCCCTGTTCAGGTTTTTATCGATCATTGACATCTCCTTGAGGGAGATGCTGTTGGTCTCAAGCTCTTCCTCGTTGGTCACCAGTCCCCAGACCAGGTGCCCATCGGGAATTGTCAAAGGCGCTTTAACATCGATGATGGTGTGCGGCATGATGACGCTCTCCTTTCCGATGGTCAGGCGCACATCGGGGCGTCCACGCAGAAAGCTGTTGAATCCGACGAAGACGTTCTGCCCCAGGTCCGCTTCGATGATTTTGGCCCCATGGGCGGTCACGTTGAAACCCTCCAGTTTGGAATTGATGATATAACAATTCTCCTGGGCATTGGCGCCCTTACCCAGCCACGCGTTCTGCAAAAAGGCGCGTTGGGAAACCAGCACGTTGTCGCTGATATGGGACTTGGGTTTGATCACCGAAAACCTGTCCACCGAAGCGGTGCTGGGCACCTTTACCGGCAAGTCGAGGTTGACCACGTCAAAAACCCGCTGGAAGGCCTCTTTGCGGTCTTCCACGAAATCCATGAAGAGGCCCTGGGGGGACTTGCCGGCCGAAAAGTGGATATAGTCGTTGAGTCGACTCTTGGGGTAGCGATAGAGAAAATTAAATACCCCGGGGCTGCGGACCCATACCGTGCCGGCATCAATATTCAGATGGTTGATTTCTCCTGCCTGGACATAGGAGTAGGTGCCGATCACGCAGTCGTTGGTGGTGGTCAAATCCACCGTGGAGAATGGTCCAAGGAAACTGCCATCCATGGGAGAACCGTGAATATTGGCATAGTGTGTCGACAGGGTATTGGATATAAAGAATTTTTCCAGCGTCTCGGGATCGTGAGAAAAGTTGTGGACCAGTGTCTTGATCAAAAAGCTGTCGCGGATGTCGATGCCCTCGTTTTCGGTGACATCGATCTCCATCCCCTGGTAGTTAAAGACATCGCCCTTTTTTTTCAGTTCATCGCCACGAATATCGCTTTTGTAGAGTATGGAATTGGTGGTTCGGCACTTTCCAAGGAAATAACTTCCCGCCAAGCTGGATTGCCTGAAGTTGAAATTGAGCGGATGGTGCGGTGTCACACCGTAAAAAGCATAGAATTTGCTCATTTGATTGAACGGTATCAGATTGTGGGCCAGCGGTCCCACATCAAATTTAAGCTCACGCAGGTTGATGTTGACCCGTTGAAGGATCCGGTCGAAGAGATGCTGAAGTGCTTTCATCGTGATTTTTCCTTTATAGAGCGGATTCGCACTCTTTCATCGAATGGTAGACGGCGGCGAAGACATCCGACAGCCTCAATATACCGACGATATCCTTTTTTTCATCGGTCACCAGCAGCGAGATCAGATTTTCAAGAACCAGATGGTGGATGGCTGTATCGAGCGTTGCCGCCTTGTCGATGTATTCGCCCTCAAAAGAGGTCTGCATGCAGTCTTCCACTCTGACCTTCATCGCCTTCCGGCATAAATCATTGAGCGGTTCGCCGTTCATCCTGCGCTCTTTGTAAACGCTGCGGACAAATTCAGAGCTGAAGCTGAAGTTGTGCAGCGCTTTGACATCGTAGAGGTCCCCATTCTGAGGTTCGAGGGCGCGCAGCACATCGACCTGGTTGATTTTTCCGATCACTTGCTTGTTCTTGTTCAGGACCAGAATACCGCGATGGCGGTACTTGGTGTGATCGAACTCCTCCTGGGCCTTTTCCAGCGCCATGACGGCCTCGAACAAGGTCGCCCCTTCCGGCACGGTGGCATATTCGGAAAGCGGCACCATCAGATCCATGACTGTATAGGTCTGCACACCCATCCCCCTTTTAATTTTTTTTATTAGCCCCTTAATGGAAAGGGCCGTTTATCGTGTCTCAAGCACGACTAAAAAGGGAATAATATATCGGATGCATGCTTTCTTTTCAAGCGATATGGCGCAGGGACAGTGATTATAGCTGAACAGGGTTCACAAAACCGTCTTTGTGCACACCAATGCCCCGGGCGGCGCCGGCAACTTGTTGCCGGTGTTGCGAAACAACAAGAGCCCATGCGCAATTGACCGTAAACTTTCTTCCAATCTGTTCCCAGAGAGGTAACGGCCCACCCTGCCTTCTCAAAACCGCTTGGCCGTCGGCCACCGGCGATCGTGCTTCAGGCCACGCCGACATGCCTCACTGGATGGATATTTTCAATCTGCCTTGGCGGTTTGAGCTTTTAAGAAAAGTGCAAAAGGTTAAAAAAGATGCAGGAGCGGCTTTGAGCCGCGCATCGCACATCCGGGCGACAACAAGGTTCGACCCCACATCGGTGGATTACCGGATGCATCGCGGCTGAAAACCGCTCCTACAAATTGCAGCTTATTTCCGGGACAACGCTAGGGACCGCCCACCACCGACGGCCAGATATAGTAAAAACCGGTTTCCGGCAGGCCGGTCAGATTTCTGAGGGTGGGCCGGTCGGCGTTCGGGCTGTAGCGGTCGTTCTGCGCAGCCGGGTTGTAGATATGATCTTCCTGGGATTCATAACGCCGAAAGGTCACGACTTTGGCATCCGCCGCAATACCGGCCAGGTTTTTGGCCTTGGCCACAGCGTCTTTCAGGTAGCCGATCTCATCCACAAGCCCCAATTCCCGAGCATCCGGGGCCAGATAAATCCGGGCACTTGCCACCTGACGCATCTGATCGGGATTGAGGTTACGGTGCTTTTCCACAAGGCTGTAAAAGCGTTGCGCCATCTGATCGGTCAGTTCCTGGAAGATCGCCTCGTCGGCATCATTGGAGGCCCTGAAAGGCGACCCCATGTCCTTCTGATCTCCGGACTTGCTCACATTCATGGCAAATCCGAATTTTTCCATGAATCCGCTGACCCCGGGCCGCATGAAGATCACACCGATTGAGCCGGTCACGGTGGTCGGGTGGGCCATGATCCAATCGGCCGGCAGGGATAGATAATAACCACCTGAGGCCGCCACATCCATCATGGCAACCACCAGTTTGACGCCAGAGCGTTCTTTGTAGGCATTGATCTCATGGTATAGAATGTCGCTGGCGGTCACCGGTCCGCCGGGCGAGTTCACCTTCAACAACACCGCTTTGATCCTGGAATCTTTTTCGGCCAGCTTGAGGTGGGAAACGAATTCCTGCACCATGCCGGGCCGGGATTTCAGCAGTCCCTCCTTGGGTTTGTCGGAAATGGGTCCGTCGATGGAGAGTACCAGGACCTTGTCCTCACCGGTGCCTTCCAGCACCACCTCTTTCAGGGGGCCGGCCTGGGGAAAAAGGTTGATCTGGGGAAGAGAGCAGCCTGCCGCCATCAACAGCGCAATGATCAGTATCCCAAGACGTATTTTCATTCGATTTACCTCCAAGCGTAGTGGTTAACGCAACTTCCAATGTCACCATATGACAGCCGGCATGGATTTCAAGCCGGGCGGCGTCAATGGGCCTGGGCCCAATTCTCACCCCAGGCGGTATTGACTTTCAGGGGAACCTTCAGATCCCAGACCCCCTCCATGATCTCTGGTGCCAGCACCTGCATGGTCTCCAGCTCCTGCCGGGGCACCTCGAAGACGATCTCGTCATGTACCGACAGGAGCATCCTGGATTGCAGACCTCTTTGGCGCAGGGTGTGGGCCATCTCGATCATGGCAACCTTGATCAAGTCAGCGGCGGTTCCCTGTATAGGCGTATTGATGGCCGTGCGCTCGGCAAACTGTCGCACGTTGGCGTTGCGGCTGGCGATGTCCGGCAGCAGCCGCAGCCGCCCCAGCATGGTGGCGGTGCGCTGGGTTTCCCGGGCGTTTTCTATGCACCGTTCCATGTACTGCTTCACCCCTTGATAGCGGTCGAAATACGAATCAATATAAGTCTGGGCCATTTTGGGGCTGATGCCCAACTCCCGGGATAATCCGTACGCGCTCATCCCGTACATGATACCAAAATTGATCGCCTTGGCCTGGCGTCGCAGCTCATCGGAGACCTCCTCCGGCTCCACATGAAAAACTTCGCTGGCCGTGCGCCGATGAATGTCCTCATCCTTGAGGAAGGACTCGATCAGGATGGCGTCTTGCGCCGCATGGGCCAATATGCGAAGCTCGATCTGGGAGTAATCCGCCGACAGTAACGTCCAGCCCGGCTGGGCCACAAAGGCGGTTCGAATCTGGCGCCCTTCTTCGGTTCGAATGGGAATGTTCTGCAGATTGGGGTCGGAACTGCTTAGCCGGCCGGTGGCGGCAACCGTCTGGTTGAAGGAGGTGTGAATGCGACCGGTCTCCTGGTCCACCTGCTCCAACAGGGCGTCGACATAGGTGGACTTAAGCTTGGCCAGGGACCGGTGTCGCAGGATGAAGGCGGGCAGCTCATGTTCTTCGGCCAGCCTGGTCAACACCTCGACGTCTGTGGAATACCCGGTTTTCTTCTTTGTCTTTTTGATCACCGGCAGGCCGAGCTTGTCGAAGAGGATGCGGCCCAGTTGCTGAGACGACTGGATGTTGAACGTCTCTCCTGCCAGGGCGTGGATATCCTCTTTGAGCCGCTGAAGCTGGTCATCCAGTAACGAAGACAGTTCGTGCAGCTTATCCAGGTCCAACCGCACTCCGCTCATCTCCATCTCCATCAACACTTCCACCAGCGGCATCTCCACCGACCGCATCAGTTCAGCCAGCTCCAATGCGTCCAACCGGGGCATCAGAACATCGTAGGCCCGCAAGGTAATGTCAGCATCTTCGCACGCGTAGGGGACCGCCTGATCAAGGGTTACCTGATCGAAAGTGACTGCTTTTTTCCCCTTACCGGCCACTTCGCTATATGAGATGTTCTTGTGCCCGAGAAAATCCAGGGCGATCTGGTCCAGGTTGTGGGCCCGCTTGGAGGGATTGAGCAGATAGGAGGCGAGCATGGTGTCGAAAGCCACCCCCTTCAGCTCGGCGCCGTGGCGCCGCAGCACGGTCCAGTCGTATTTGATGTTCTGACCGATCTTGGCGATCTTTTCATTCTCAAGAATGGGTCGCAGGCGCTCGCTGATGTAGGACCATTTGAGCTGCTCCGGTGCTCCCATATAGCGATGCCCGCAGGGGATGTAATACGCTTCAAAAGGTTTGAGGGCCATGGAGATTCCGACAAGTGTGGCCGCCATTGGGTTTTGGGACGTGGTTTCGGTATCAATGGCGAATTTCCCGCATTTCTCCAGGCGTCGTACCAGGGCATCCAGTTGATCGGTGGTGAGGACTGCCTGATAATCGACAGCGGGCTGTTCCTCGGCTTTTTGATAGTCGTGCTGGAGTTGACGAAATTCGAGCTCCTGGAACAGGGCGGCCAACACTTCATCGTCAGGAGGTTCAGCGGCCAGCGATTCGACATTAAACGCAACCGGAACTTCAGTATCGATGGTCACCAGCTTCCGGCTTAAAAAGGCCTGTTCCTTGTGGTCCCGCAGCTTTTCGCGCTGTTTCTTGCTGCCGATGGAGTCGATCTGCTCATAAAGGGCATCCATACTGCCGTATGCCTGGATCAGTTTGACGGCTGTTTTGGGACCGATGCCGGGCACCCCGGGGACATTGTCGGCGCTGTCGCCTGAAAACCCCATCATATCGATAATTTGGGACGGGATGAGATCGTACTCCGCACGCACCCCCGCCATGTCGATGACCTTGTCTTTCATTGGATCCCAGATGGTGGCGTTGTCCGTGATCAATTGCACGAAATCCTTGTCCCCCGTCACCATGGTGACCTCGAACCCGGCGGATTCAGCCTTGCGGGCGTAAGTTCCAATCAGATCGTCGGCCTCATAGCCGGGCATCTCGATCACCGGGATGTTGAATCCCGCCGTGACCTTTTTGATGTACGGCAGCTGGGAGACCAGTTCGTCGGGCATGGGGGGGCGGTTGGCCTTGTAGTCGGCATACATCTCATGCCGGAAGGTGGGCCCCTTGGCATCGAAAAACATGCCCACGTACTGGGGCGCGCGTTCGCTCATCAATTTAATGAGCATGCGGGTGAAACCGAAGACGGCGTTGGTGGGCATCCCCTTGGAGTTGGTCAAACCGCGAACGGCGTGAAAGGCGCGGTAGACGTAAGCACTGCCGTCGATCAGATAGAGTTGGGGGACACCGGCGATCTTGCCCCGGCGTTGGGTTTGGTTCGTCATCGTCTCGCTATCGTGTGAGGGTTGGCGGGTGCGCCCGCGCCCGCCCGGAGGCGGTTGGCTTGACAGCACCATCGGGCTGATTTAAGTTCTCTGCGCTTAAAACGGCAGCAACGAGCTAACGACTTTTCGTACCATGTTACGGTGCAAACGGCAAGATGACAGGAGGCCCCGGAACGGGCGGCCTGTCGCACCAGATGCAGGGCGTTGACCATTGGATACCGACAACCGATCGACCCGCAAAAGAAGAAGGCGCCGCAGCGCCCTTGAGCAGTGCCACTGCTGCCGGAAGGCCTTCCCCTTCTGCTGGCAGTGCCGATGCGGCTTCAGCATCTGCCAGGCATGCATGCACGAAAATGTCTGGGGCATGTCCTGCAACGGCATTACCTGGCAGTGTCCGGATTGCGGCGGTGACAACGGGTTCGGCAACCAGTAGGAGACACGGTACCAGAGTGCGCGGCCACAATCAAATCCCTCAACGCCTTCCGCAAAAAGGGTTGTCCGTCGGCGGTTTTCGTCACTCAGTTCCATAAAGACGCTGGACAAATACTTTGAACCACGGCGGTTGGACGATGATCACATAAGCCAACAACAGGGCCGTCAGCGGCAGCACAAAGGCCGCCAGGTCAATCAGAATAATCCCGGATGCCAACAGGACACGTTGCGTTGTGGTCATCGGGTGTCCCTCCTTTACTTTTTCGGTCGTCAGCCAGTCGGATTTCGGTATCGAACACATTGATCATGCCCGCTCCCGGTTTTTTGAAAGTGGCGCTGCCTGAATATCAATAACGAACCGATATTACAGTCAAGCCTATTCTGTTTCCCATAACGCCGGCGGAGCCAGAGACATCATCGTAAATTACTCTGAATGCTATTATGACTGCGCGCACCAGGGGTTTGAATTGACAAACGCGCCGGGAACGAGATATAAAAGCGCGCGTCACGAAGCACGTCAGCACGAGTGTGACCATCTATGGCTAAACCGCCATTTGGAAGTTTCAAGTTGAAATCGAAATAACCGGTACGTTTCCAGAGCTGTGGTGGAGTTGATCTGTCTGCATGATTCCAAACAATGACCATTGCGCATTAGCGCCGGCAATAGAATCCATACCCTTCGCACCTTCATCGCGTGCCTTTCCTTCCACACCATATAAACCTTCGATAATTTACACAATAATAAAAATTTTGACCAGTGGCTGGGCGACATTGCACCATCGGTCTTCATCTGGTTTTCGCCTCCGCCATGCCGCCTTGTTCCAAAATGAGGAACCGTGTGATGGCACTTTTATCCATACACCACATATTGCAGGGTCAATCTCAATGCCAATGCGAAAACGAACGAAAGGTGAAGAGTATGCCAAATCTGTTTAAGTTTATGATTGTTGCAGCCGTGGTTTTCCTTACCAGTGCATGCGCCACTTCGATACCGCCCAACCACATCGACCGGGCTGCCCGCTCCCATTTTGATGCGGTGGATACCTATTTAGTCGTCCGTCAGCCTGAAATCGTGGCAGGACAAATCAAAACCCATATATCGGGTGGATACGAATTGGGCTTTCTGGAGATGATGGCCCTTGCGTCAGTGGAGGACACTATCAATAGACAATCACAGGCGCACGCTGAATCCCTTGTAGCGCCCATTCGTGACAGTTTGCATGGCTACGATTTCGCGGAGGCTTTGGCTAAAGAGATGAATGCCAAGATTGGCGAAATCGAATGGCTCAACAGCAAGGATCTGGTCCTGACGCGCCAGTCGGAAAAGGATTTTCTCCTGAAAAAGTGTGAATCTTCACATTCATCGGCCATCTTGTTCATAGGCGCCCAATACTGGATCTCCCCTGATCTCAGCCACGTGAATACCCAGGTCAAGTCGATCATGTTTCCAAACATTGCGGCTTTGGAAGTCTATAAGGCTAAAATGGACGGGAATCAAAATCCGGTGGACCAGACCGACAACATCTATCGGTCCCAATTCCGGGTGCACGTCCCCCTGAAGGTTGAAGGACTCGTGAAAGACAGGGTCGGCAAACTGACCCGCAATAAAGGGGAAAAGGTCAGATCGGCATTGGCGCAATGTGCCGTGAAAGCGGCCGAATATTTCGCTCTCGACATTGAGCGCGATGAAACGGCAGATAAGAAGAAATAAGGCGATCGACAATGAACCGGCGCTTAACGCCCCCGAATGCTCGAAGGGCGTAATAGATCAGGGATTTTCAACCAACCTTTAACTCTCGGAGGACCCACATGCTTTTAAGAATTCTGGCCATCCTGCTGGTACTCGGACTGGCAGCCTGCGCGACCACGCTGGACAACAAGAACGACCTAAGCTCTGCCGAGTTCAAATTGAACGAAACGAAAAAGTCAGAAGTTGCAGATTATCTCGGATTGCCCGCCAAGATCAGCAACAGTGAGGAAGACAAGAAACAGTACTGGTACTACACCGATGGCACCAAACTGTCCGGCCTCATTCTTCCCATTGGCGCCACCGGTATGACCACGACCATTCATACCGGCGGACCGGCATCGGATCTGGATTATGCCGCCATGTTTGTATTTGACGAAAACGACACATTGATCGAAGTATCGAGATAGGAGATGCAACATGAAATTGTTTAAGTTTTTAGTGCTGCTCATCGTATCGGCGCTCTTTTTCGGATGTGCGGCGTCGCCCAAGCTTAGCCCCGATGTGACTCAATCTCTGAAGGGGAGTAAACTGGCGGTCGCATACGCCCAGACGGAAAAAAGAATTCACTACAATGAACTGGTCTATAAGGTCTTCTGGAACGAGACCCGCACCAAGGACGTCTCCTATAATGGCCTGTGGGATATCGACACGGACCTGACCAGCTACATGGCACCCAAAGTGTGCGATCTTGGCCTGAAAGCAGTATCCATATACGATGTCGTGCCCGAAGAAAATATCAAGGAGCTGCATGAAAGCCTAATGGCCAAACCCCGCGAGGAAGAGTTGGTATTGAGCGATGGTCTGCGCGCCAAACTCATGGACGAGGGCATTGACTACCTCCTCATGCTGAGAAATGACCATATCGGCGTATATACGCAAATTGGCCTTAAACAGGGGCAGGCCCATGCCATGATGTACGTCCAAGATGTTCGATCAAATGAACAGAAATATGCCGGCTTTTTCCCCTGCGGCGGCAACTTCAAGGTCGAAAAGAACGTTCGGGAAATCGAAAACAACAATCTGGCCGGACTCAAGGATCACATGAAGGAGTGGCTGGATGTTTCCATTCAAAAACACATGCCGAAGCAATTGGGATTGGTGCAATAACACCCCCCGTTTCAATCCTTGAAATATGATCTCATCCCAACGAGATCACCGCCGAAATGAATAAAAAAAAGCGCCCCATGTGACCAGTGGGGCGCTCTTTTTATTTCATGCCTTTGAAATATCGGACCGTTGAAGGTCTTCTCATGCAGGATTGTCTATTGGTCCATGCTCTCAGCGCATTGCACACACAATTCGGTCTCCGGCAATATCATCAACCGTGCCGATGGGATCGGTTCGTCGCATTCCCTGCAAAAGCCATAATCATCACTTTCAATTTTTACCAGTGCACGTTCGAGTTTGGTCAAGGTGTCTTTGGACTTGTTGAGGGCCGCCTCATTGATACTTTTGCTGTTAATGGCCTCCATCCGCGTTAGGCGACCAATGGCGCTGTCAGGTGATACCGGCTTGGTCAATTGTTTATATGAGGCGATGTCGTCCTTGAGGGCCGAAATCCGCGCCTCGATGTTTTTTTTTAGATCCGCCTTATCGTCTTTCTTCATCTTGGAACACCTATTGCGTTAAGTTATGAAACTTGCTGCATATCGTGCCAGGGCGGATGGGCATTAAATGCTTAGACCGGCTGGCATTCAATTTCAACAAAAATTCCGATTGTCGCACCTCTTCGGCCGGACAAGCACTCCCTTTCTATCGCACCTATGGGATGGAATAAATAAACGCCATCACTTTGGTGATGGCTTTGCAGACCCGCCCCCACTTGTGATACCGTGTTGTTTCACAGCACAACACTGCGTTTATCCGGCTAACCAGAGAATCCATGAAGGAGGAATCATGTATCTGCCCAAAGTTTACGAAAAATTCTCCAAAGAGTATCCTGACGTATTTGAGCAATTTAAAAAATTGGGCGCCACCTGCCGGGAAGCCGGACCGCTGGATGCCAAATGCCAGAACCTGATCAAGTTGGGGATCTCGGTGGGCGTCAATTCCCGTGGCGGCGTCATGTCCAGCACCCGCAAAGCCCTGGAGTCCGGCGCCAGCCGGGAAGAAATTCTCCATACGGTCATCCTGGGCCTGACCACATCGGGATTTCCAAACATGATCGCAGCCCTTCGCTGGGTTGAGGAGGTCATCTCCCAGAAGTAATTTACAAACCGAGCAACTCCCGGATCTGCCAAAGACTTTCGATATGCATCTCGGCCGCCAGGTCATGGTTGCGATAGGCAATGAAGGGAACCCCTGCCGCACGTGCCGCCTGGCCATCCAGCAGGGAATCGCCGATGTAGATCATCCCCTCCGGAGCGATGCCGAAATGCGACAAAATGAGGGTCAACTGCTCCGGATGGGGTTTGGGATGAGCGACATCCGATGCGGTCACCACGAGGTCGAAACGGCCTTCCAGACCGTGCTCCGAGAGCACCCGATCCATGGTGTCGGTCCGGTTGGTGGCAATAGCTGTTCGATAGACCGGTTTCAAGCTGGTCAGCAGGGATTTCAGCGTCGGCTCGATTACCATGTGACGAATGAACCCAAGATAGCTCATCTGACGTCTGTACTCTCGGGCCGCCGACAACAGTTCGGCATCGCAGATCAAATAGTCAAGGGTTTCGTCCACGGTGTGCATGTGGGCGTAGGTAAACTGGTCCGGTGTCATGGCCGGCAGCCCGATATGTTCCAGAAGATGGTTGTAATACGCCTGATTGGCCAGGGAGGAATCGAACATCACCCCGTCACAGTCAAATGCAACGACCTGGACACGGCCTGGATCAATCACTTTGCCGACCTGTCGGTCCGGGTCTGCGGTTGCTGCCGCTGCTGTTTCGGTGCGTCAAAAATGCGGCCGTACACCGGTATCCGCAAAGTCGGTTTGTGCTGGCTGTCCGTCTTGATGACGATGGTGTCGCTATAGTTGCCGGGTTCATCCTTGGTATTGAGCACCACCAGACGGTATCCCGCTTTGGTGGCGTCTTCGGCCAAGGGCTGGAGCTCGAAGCTCACGAATTCGGCTTTCTGCGCGTGAACCTCCTTGATGGTCATCGGATAGCCCGAAAGCGGCGTGATCTTCACGACCTGCCGGATTGCCTGCCCCAGGGGACCGGTCAATCGGACGTAGCCGGGCTCGACCATCACATAAGCCTTGACCTTTCCGGATACCTGCAGCCGGACCTGGGGTTTTGCCGGGTCATTGGTGTATACGGTGAACCCTTTGCGAAGCGTTGCGCCGCCCCGGTTCTTGGTGTTGACCACGACGCTGATGCTTTCCCTGCCGCCTGCAGAGATATGCCCCGGATTCGAGGCAACCGAGCAACCTCAGTCGGGGCGAATATTTTTGATCACCAAAGGAGCGTCGCCTTTATTCTCAACGACGAAATCGTGCTTGATCTCCGTCCCTTCGAAGACCTCGCCGAAATCATGATTTTGTTTGATAAAAACGGCTTTGGGGGCGACCTGATCAGCTTCCGCGTCAGCCGTCATCAGCCCGGCCGGCAACGATCCTGAAAACAAGAGGAACGAAAGGGTCAGATAGATGGCAATGGATCTGAGGCTTGGCATGTTAACTCCTTACGCAAATTGAATTTCGCACCGCAAGGCGCAAAGGCCTCTTATAGTGCCGGTGCAGCGCTAAGTCAAGCCGGACACAAGGGGCCGCACGGCTCCCAAAGGGGTATTGGCCTTCCAAATTGAATCTTTAGACCTTTGATGGCGCCGGCGCCGACGTTTCACATCAAAAAGAGGGGATCCACATCAACCGCCACGGATACATCCTGCCTCCTGGGTGCGGCATCGTCTCCCAGCAGCACCTCACGCGCCAGTCCGTGCAACGCTTTGACTTGTGGGCTCTTCATCAGCATCTGCCATCGATACTGTTCGGCGATTCGCGGCAGCGGTGCCTCCAACGGCCCCAGTATCTCCACGTTGGCGTAAGCGCTGCGGGCCTGCAGCAGGGCGCCGCAGCGGCGTCCCAATTGCCGGGCATGGGCGGCGGTGTGCGCTTTGTCCTTGCCTTGTATCCGAAACTGAATCATCCGCGAAAAGGGAGGATAGCCGAGCGTCTCGCGAAAGGCCGTCTCCTGCCGATAGAATGCGCCGAAATCCTGGTTGCGCGCCGCCTGAATGCTGAAGTGCTGCGGGTTATAGGTCTGCAGGATCACCTTGCCCGGTGAGGTGCCGCGACCGGCCCGACCGGCCACTTGGGCCAGCAGCTGAAAGGTCCGTTCACCGGCCCGGAAATCCGGCATGCTCAATGAGAGGTCGGCGCAGATGATGCCAACCAGCGTGATATGGGGATAGTCATGGCCTTTGGCCACCATCTGGGTTCCAACCAGGATGTCGATTTCCCTTTCCCGCAGCGATTTTAAAATTCGAACGGTGGCTCCCTTGCGCCGGGTGGTATCCCGATCCATACGGGCCACCCGGGCCTGGGGAAAAAGCGCCTGCATCGTGCTTTCCACTTTTTCGGTGCCCAATCCCAGCCGCTTGATCCGGGATGAACCGCATCTGGCGCAGCGGCTGACTGCGGCGCGGTGGAATCCGCAGTAGTGGCACTTATACGCATTGATGCGCTTATGGTAGGTCAGAGAGATGTCGCACCGATCGCATCGCAACGGTTCCCCGCAGTCGGCACAAACCATCACGTTGGCAAAACCCCGGCGATTGAGAAACAGCAGAACCTGTTCCTTCCGGGAAAGGGCTTGTTGCATGGCTTCGATCAATTCGGGTGTAAAGTACCGCCGCACCCCCTGTTCCTCTTTCACCTGGGAGAGATCCTGCACAACGATCTCCGGCAAGGTGCGGCGATCAATCCGCTCATGCAGGTTGATCTGCTCGTACTTTCCCAGTTGGGCGTTATACGCCGATTGGAGGGATGGCGTCGCCGAACCGACGACGGCAACGGCGCTGTCCATTTGGGCCCTCACCACCGCCAGATCCCTGGCATGGTACCGCAGCGCCCCCTCTTGTTTATAGGAATCATCGTGCTCTTCGTCCACGATGATGAGTCCGACGCGCTCAAAAGGAGCAAAGACGGCCGACCGCGCACCGATGGCGATGCGCAATTCCCCCTGGGCGATCCGACGGTATTGGTCGAACCGCTCCCCGTTTGAGAGGCCGGAATGCAGCAAAGCCACTCTGTCACCGAACCTGGCCCTGAAAGCCCGTTCCATCTGGGAAATCAGCGCAATCTCGGGTACCAGCACCAGTACGTCCATTTCCATTTCAAGCGCCTCGGCCGCCAGGTGGAGATAGACTTCGGTCTTGCCGCTGCCGGTGACACCCGACAGGAGGTATGTCCTGAACACCTTCCCAAGGCTTGGCGCTATCCGGTTCACGGCGGCATGCTGTTCGGCGGTGAGTCGGGGCGGCTGGTCCGGAGCGATGGGCGTTCCCAGCGGATCGCGGTAGACGGAACGTTCATCAAGGATGACCTGACCGTCCCTGGCCATGGCCCGCACCAGATTTCCGGCCGTGGGGATATGGGTTTTCAACTGATCGACAAACATCCCGCCCTCTGCGTCGAGCAGAGAAAGAATGTTTCGCCGCTGAGCCGACAAACGGACCGTGTCGCGGTCGAAGGAATCGCTTTTCACGAAGCGCAGCATTTTGGGGCGGGTATGTTGACCGCCCAATGTAACGGTGTGTTCCACCCACCCCCTGGCAACCCATGCATTCAATTTGGAGCGGGAAAGGCCATCCATTTTTTTTACGAGTTGATTGAATCTGGAAGGCGGTCCGTCCATGGCTTTGAGCATGCGGCGCGTTTCGTCGTCGGCCTGCCTGCCGCCGA
Source organism: Desulfobacteraceae bacterium (assembly GCA_050302315.1). Classification (GTDB taxonomy): domain Bacteria; phylum Desulfobacterota; class Desulfobacteria; order Desulfobacterales; family Desulfosarcinaceae; genus JARRKU01. The sequence continues at coordinate 10,042 of JBNLAV010000052.1, read as the reverse complement.
TGACCGACCTGCCGCTGTCCGACAGCCGATAGAGCGAGCGCTCCGCAAGGACCAGTCCGCCGGGCAGGGCCGTTTGAATCACCTCGCCTATGGGGTGCAGGTAGTAGTCCGCCACCCACCGGAAAAACGGCACCATGGTCTCGGGAAAAAGCGGTCTTTCATCGAGAAAATCGGCGATATTCCGTATTTTTGAAATCTTCGGCGGCCGTTTGGGGTGCCCCAGGACATATCCCGTTATGCGACGCCTCCCGAACGGGACCAGAACCCGTTTGCCCGGCGCTGCCGCATCCGCCAGATGCACCGGTACGCGATAGGTGAAGGTCTGGTGGAGCGGCAGGGGGACGGCCACATCCATCAAATCCTGAAATTCAGCGTCAACATGTTGAGACGGGCTCTGCAACGGTTTGCCTCTTTCTACCCAATGCCATTAACCCAGGTTGCTTCAAACGCTATCGGGATCGCTATCGAAAAAGTGATATCATGCCCAACATACTAGATCCCGATCCCGATAGCGATACTGATCCCGAAAAGACATTTGGAAAACATCAATCGCTTAAGTTCGTGACCTTGTCTTTCTATCGGCAAGCGAAGGGCATCCGGGAGGGATTTATATTATAGAGAACTGATATTTATGCCTATTTGAATTCCTGAAATATCAGTGCGGCAGCCTCCGGATTCACGATGGCCATCGCTGGCGTTGCCCCATATCCATTCAAAGTTGCAGCATTTCGGGTTACCTGATATAAAGAGCAGATATTACTAAATGTTTGCACCAGGTGAACCGATAGTGATGTTGAGCTACCAATGGGATGCCGCAAGCGCGGTACACACGCACCCATCCAAAGTGCACCAACCCGATTAAGGAGGATTTATGCATAAAGCACTTAGACACGCCACCATTATCTTGATTGTCGTATCCTTACTGGCGGTGCCCGTTAGCGGCTTTGCAGCCGAGAGCATGAACCAGAAGAAAGATATTTCCGCTGGCGCCATGGCGGCGGACACCCTTACCCTGAGACCGCTGGGGCTGGTATCGACGATAGCAGGATTCGGGCTTTTCGTCATCTCCTCCCCCTTCTCCGCAGCGGGGGGCAATATTGGCAAAGCCTGGGACGCCATGGTTAAAAAACCCGCCAAGTTCACTTTTGCCAGACCTTTGGGTGATTTCTAATCGCAGCATCCGGTGCCGGGTGCTGCGGCGCAGCGGAACTTTTTACGCGAGAGAGGGGATATGGACAGGCCATATCCCCTCTCTCGTTTTTATGCTTTGATCCGTCTCCCTGGTTCCGGCGTGTTCCCAACAGAGATGTAAACTACCGCTTCTCCAAGGGGACGTAATGGCCGACGGTTGGGCCGGTATAGACCTGCCGCGGACGGCTGATCCGCCACTGGGGATCATCCATGCTCTCTTTCCACTGGGCGATCCAGCCGGGCAGACGGCCGATGGCAAACATGACCGTAAACATGTTGGTCGGGATGCCGATGGCCCTGAGCACCACCCCGCTGTAAAAATCCACGTTGGGATAGAGATTGTGGTTTATGAAATAGTCATCCTTGATGGCCACCGCTTCCAGTTCTTTGGCGATGTCCAGTAGCGGATCTTCTATCTTCAGCGCCTCCAGAAGTTGGTCGCACATTTTTTTCATGATGACGGCACGGGGATCAAAAGTTTTATAGACCCGGTGACCGAATCCCATCAACCGGAACGGATCGTTGCGGTCTTTGGCTTTTTCGATAAACTTCTTGTAATTGCCGCCCTTTTCATGAATCCGGGTCAGCATCTCCACAACGGCCTGATTGGCGCCTCCGTGCAGAGGGCCCCAGAGTGCGGCGATACCGGCTGAGATGGCAGCATACAGGTTGGTGCGGGCGCTGCCCACCACCCGCACCGCCGATGTCGAACAATTTTGTTCGTGGTCTGCGTGCAGGATCCAGAACACTTCCAGGGCACGCACCACTTCCTTTCTCAGCCGGTAGGGCTTGACCGGTGTGTCGAACATCATGTTCAGAAAGTTCTCGCAATAAGCCAGATCGGGCCGCGGGTAGACGGTGGTGTGACCGCGGGATATCTTATAGGACATGGCCGCCATTGTCCGTATTTTAGCCAACAGCCGGGTAACCGTGATGTTGATCTCCTCTTCCAGGGTCTGCAGCGCAGGGTAAAAGCTTCGCAAGGCATTGACCATGGCGGACAGGATTCCCATGGGGTGAGAACCGCGCGGGAAATTCTGATAAAATGTTTTCATATCCTCATGCACCAGCGAATGATCATTGAGCATGACGGAAAACTTCCGTAATTCATCAGCGGTTGGCAAGCGGCCGTTGATCAGAAGATAGGAGGTCTCCTTGAAGGTCGACTTCTCGGCCAGTTCCTCCACGGGGATGCCGCGGTAGCGCAGAATGCCCTTCTCGCCGTCCATATAGGTGATGCTGCTCTGGCAGGACCCCGTGTTGGCATAGCCGGGATCCAGGGTGATGAAACCCGTCTCTGCCCGCAGACGGGTGATATCGATGGCTTTTTCGCCTTCGGAGCCGATGATGACCGGCAGTTCAAAAGTGTTCCCGTTGTAAGTTATTTTTGCATAATCAACCATTTGTAAGTCCTCTTGCGTTCACTCCTCAGCCCCTCTTGGATTGTATATAACCGGGTGTTCAAACGACGCATGCTCGGGGAGGCAAAAACGAATTGCCGAAATAAATTGAATCATATACAAGAATACGAGTATCGGGTCAAGATACCGACCAAATGTCCTGCGATCATTGCGCCCAAACCAATACATCCTGCAAATGGAGAGGAGCGATGGGATTTCGGGAGAACCTGCTCAAGAAGATTGAAATCAAGCGTCTGGCCGCAAAAGTCGTCCGTTCCATAAACCCGGCGGACAGCAGCCAACGCATCGACCTTGACGCCATGGAACAACTGTTGTCGCTGGGCGGCTACGAACGCTTCAAAGAGCGTGATCTGGCTCTCTTCCGCCTGCATGACGAGCACCTCCTGCTGCTGGACAACGAGCTCAAAATCTACGCTACAACGGCCCAGGACATCGCCCTTCGCAAAAGTCCTACCGTAAAGGAGATGATCTCCATCCGCAACGCCATTAAGATTCTGAACGACAAGGATGTGGTGATCAGCCGCAAGGCCGATACCGTCAGGCAGGTTCAGACCGGGCTGCTCCAAAGCCTGGACCTCTCCTACACAGCAGCCGACATCGCGTCCATCGCCGACGATGGCATCGAAGCGCTGAAAAACCAATATGCCGACGGGGTCATCGATATGCTGCGTCTGTTGACCGAAGTGCTGGAATTCGTCAGGGCGCCAAAAGCATTCCAGGCCGCTCATCATAAAATCTGGGGTAAATTGACAAGGTCAGATAAGGGCGAACAACACTTCGGACCTGTGGTCCTGTTCGATTTGATGCACAACCGGCTCCACATGCATCCTCACCCCATCGACGGTGCAGACAAGGCAGAGATGGACCGGTATGCGAAAATCATCAAAGGCGAGGCCGAAGCAGCGCTAACCGGCGCCAAGGTGATGGAGGAACTCAAGAAGATGGTGATGGAAGCATCATAGCCGCTTTTTCGCAAACACCCGAAAAATACAGATGGTCTGCACCATGGGACAACTCGTTCGATTCGCCAGCGGTAATTTGGAACTGGAGGGAATCTGGTCTGAGCGCTCCCCAAAAAGCGCGGCTGTGATCACCCACCCCCATCCGCTATTCGGAGGCGACATGCACAATGCCGTGGTAGAAACGATTGCAAAGGCCTACGGCGACAATGGATGGTCCACGTTGCGGTTCAACTTTCGCGGGGCCGGCCGCAGCGACGGCCTGTTCGATAATGGGATAGGAGAACTATCGGACCTGGACGGGGCGATCGGCCTTGTACAAACCAAGGGTGTCGTCGACATCGAATTGGCAGGGTACTCGTTTGGCGCCTGGGTAATGGCCTGCTGGGCCAGGAACGCGGATCATGATCACTTGCCAATGCGGTTTATCGCCCCACCGGTGGCATTCATCGATTTCAAACCGGTCCAACCCATCCCGGGGCTTCGACAGGTAGTTATAGGGACGGGCGATGACTTTGCCCCCCTTTCGCAGTGCGAATCCCTGACAGCCCAATGGAATCCGGAGGCGGAATTCAATGTCATCCCCGACGCAGACCATTTCTTTTGGAATCAGATGGATACACTGCAAAACATCCTGCAATCGAGCATTCCTCACAAATAAAGCTAAAGCGTTCCGGCATGGCTGCCGATGAATACTAGCGTAAGCTATAAACAGGACGGAATGCATGACCATAGCCGCAAAAATAAGCCACATCGGCGACATCTACCACCAGGCGCGTTCCCGCGGCGATGCCGGGCGACCCGATGATGTCAACCAGATGCCGCTTCCGGTGCGCCCGGTGGATCGGGTCAGCCTGTCGAAAGAGGCCCTCGACCAATACCGGAGGGGATGCGACAGGTCACCGGCGTTGAAAGACGAAAAAGATCTGAACGCCGAAGAAAAACACGCCGTCAATGACCTCAAAAAAAGGGATGCCGAAGTCAAGGCCCATGAAGCGGCCCATATGGCTGCCGGCGGCGGCGTTGTGCAAGGCGGCGCCAGCTATGAATACCAGTCAGGACCGGACGGAAAAATGTATGCCGTTGGCGGCGAAGTCCAAATCGACATGTCCAGCGCAGGGTCGCCGGAGGCCACCATCCGCAAGATGCAACAGATTCGCCGAGCAGCGCTGGCGCCCGCCCAGCCCTCCGGCACCGACCGGGCCGTTGCCGCCCAGGCGGCACAGATCGAGGCACAAGCCCGGATGGAAAAGAACCAGGAAGCAAAAGAGAGCGAGGCCCTGCAGGCGTCTCCGCTCCCGACGGCAAATACCGCCCAACCGGCAACAGACCCCAAAGGAACCCGCATCGATTACCAGGCCTGAGGCCTTGATGCCTTAAGGACCGATCTCGCCTGGCAATGACAGGACATCAGGAGACCCGCCAGGGTCCTTGGCAGGACCATCCGCTGCGGATGCCAGGGCGGCTTGCCGCCCACCGATCCTCTTGAAGGCAAGTCATCAAGGTAAAATCCCAATCGGCCTTCTTCCACCTTGACGACGCCTGCAGGGGCTTTTAATATGAAGCATCATTCCATTGCACCTTGCTGCTTGGCAACCATTCAATGTGACCCAAACCCCAAACGACGGTTTTGGAGGAGAAATGAAAAAAGGACTGCTTAGAAAAAGCTTGATCGCCATTGCGGCTTTCGTGGTGCTCATCGCCCTGGTCTGGTGGGTCGTGGTGGACCGGGTGGTGGAAATGGTCATCGAGTCCGAAGGTTCCAAAGCCGTAGGCGCCCGGGTCGATGTCGCCTCTGCCGATCTGTCTTTGTTGCCGGCGTCCCTGGAAGTCGTGGGGATTGATGTCACCGATCCCTCCAAACCCATGACCAATGCCATGGCCATCCAGCGCGTTTACTCCGACATCGAATTACTTCCTTTAATCCAACGCAAAGTGATTATCAATAACCTTCGCATGGAAGGCATTCGGCTCAACACCCCTCGAACCAGCTCCGGCGCCTTACCGCAGAGCAAACGTCCGGCCGCGGAGGCGGCCCCCCTGCCGCCGTGGTTGGTTCAGATGTGCGAGGCCGATGACGGCGTTCAATTTTCCTTTCCCAGCGTGAAAGAAATCTTATCCAAAGAACAACTTCAATCGCTGCAGCTGGCCGACGAATTGCGTGGCCGTTTAACGACATTCAAATCCCAGTGGCAGCAAAACCTGAAAGATCTTCCATCCAAGGAAGAGCTTGAAGCGCTTCAGTCGAAGTTGAACGGCTTAAAGGGATCGAAGCGTGGGTTGGCATCGCTCCTGGGATCCGCCAGCGAGCTTCAAAAACTGCATGCCGACGTGACCGGCAAGTTGGATCGCATCAAATCGGCACAGAAAGAATTCCAGACCAGACTGACCGATCTCAAGCAGCAATCGGCGCAGCTGACCAGAGCGCCCTTGAAGGACGTGCAGCGGTTAAAGGCCAAATACGCCCTATCCCCCGAAGGAGCGGCCAACATAAGCCGGATGTTGTTCGGCCCCAAAATATGCGACTGGTGGCAAACAGGATATCAATGGTACGCCAAACTCAAGCCCTATCTGGGCGATCAGGCCGGCGGGCCTTCGGCGGACTCCAAACCGGGCGGCAAAACAGACAAGAAGGCGCCGCCCCCCTTCTTTCTCATCCGTCAACTTCACATCGACGCACTGTTGAAAACGGGGCAATTCACAGGAAAGGCCAGCGACATTACCTCCGTCCCGGAGGTGTTGGGCAGACCGATGACCTTCAAATTGCTGGGCCGGCAGCTTGAGAAGATCAAGGGGATCAACATGACCGGCACCATAGACTTGATCGAACCGGGAAATCCCAAGCACACCATCAATTTGTTGGTACAGCAATTGGCTTTGCGGAACCTGAATGTCAGCGAATCCGAAAATCTGCCGTTGGCGATTGCCAAAGCCCTGGCGGATGTTCAACTGGATCTCAACCTGAAGGGTCCCAAACTCGACGCTTTGATTGACGCCAAGCTGGAAAGCGTTCAGATGGCCATTCAGAAAGCGGCCGGTTCCGAGATGAACGCGGCGCTGGCCGATGCCCTGCAGGCGGTTACCCGCTTCGGCCTGACCGCCCTGGTTCGGGGAACCAATCCGGACTACGAGACCCGGATCGAATCCGACCTCGATCAGGTGCTCCAACAGGCGGTGGCGCAAATTGTTCGCAAGGCCGGCAGCCGGCTCGAGACCCAGCTGAAAGCGGCTATTTCGGAAAAAACCAGCGGCGCCATCGATGGGGTGCAGGGCGAACTCAAGGGCATGGATGCGTTAGGCGCTCAACTCGCTCAAAGGTTGAACCTCGGCAACAGCCTGTTGAAACAGACCGGGCTTCCCTTCTGAGGTCGATGTCATGCATAAGCGGCGCTACAGCGGTTCAACTGCTGACGTCTTGACAAATTAACGATAACTGTGGTTTTTATGCAAATACAGAACGAACGTATACGCCACCCCAACCAGATAATTGACAGATTGGCCACATCTTGATCCGACAGCCGCACAAGCGCACAACCTCATTCCGAAAAAGGCCGCTATCCATCATCATCCAATGCATATTGTCCAAAATTATAAAAATCTAGAGGGTATTGCATGGCCAGACTCATTCTCACCTTTGGAGACAAAGTTCTTAGCAACCACATGATCACACCCGGAAGCGAGTTGATCATCGGCAGGGATGCCGGCTGCCATGTGGTAATCGACCACCCCTCGATCTCCGGGCGGCACGCTAGAGTCAAACAGGATGACAACGGCCTGCACCTGACGGACCTCGGGAGCACCAACGGCACCTTCGTCAATGACGATAAAGTTGTCGATTGCCAACTGGCCCACCAGGACTGGATCCATTTGGGAAAGCATATCTTGATGGTGGATTTATACGAAACGCTCTCCATCGACGCAACCGTCCAGATGCTGATGGCGGGTTCCTCAGGCGCAGCAGATGCCGAAGGCACCCTGATGCTCGATATACGCGACGGAGAGGGACCATCCACATGGGCTCTGGACTATCTGAACTTTTTGTCGGACGATCGACCGGACCTCGAATTGTCCCACAAAACGGTCTCCATCGGTAAAAACAAAGACGCCGACATCGTGGTCACCGGTTTCTGGTCCCTGTTCGCCGGCCAGCCCTCGGCAACCATCAGCAAACAGGGAACCGACTATTACCTGGATTACGTCAGCGGTTTGATCAAACCCAAATTGAACGGTATGACTGTTATCGAGCCAACCCGGATCAACCATCACGACACCATCCGCATCGGCCCGGTTGAACTCCAACTCTATTTATCGCAATGAAGCGCATCATCGTCGTTTTGCTCACCTATCGTCGTTTTCCGGGCATCCCACAGTTCCATCCACACCAACCTTTGACGCTTTTCCCAGGATCTGGCCGGCGGCCGGCCCCGCAAAACGCCAAACGGCTGCCCCTATGTGTCTTGAGCTGAACCCGAATGTGTGGCAAAATGGCAGCAATGATGGGCGCTAAAGTGTCATACCCGTCATCCGGAATTTGGGGCGGCGCAGCGAATATCGTTTGACAAAGCACGCCGATTCCGGTTTCACTACAGAAACCAGTCAATAATCACAATACTTTAGGAAGATTTGTGGCATACCTGAAAAATTTTGATTTCGACCCCCTGATCGGGCAGCAGGTGGGCACCTCGGTCCTGCTGAAAAAACTGGATCAAGGATCGATGTCCGTGGTGTTTGTGGCCTACCAGAAAACCCTCAAACGACAGATTGCGGTCAAAATTCTGCCCAAGATATTTCTGACACCAAAGATTTCCGAACTCTTCCAGCAGGAAGCCCAATCCGCCGCTTTCCTGTCACACCCTTGCATCATTCCTGTTTATGAAGTTGGCGAAACTGATGATTTTCTCTTTTTCACCATGCAGTTGGTGCGCGGTGCGTCGCTGTCGCAATCTATTCGCAAAGCACGAAAAAATGTCGTCCCCTCCAAACGCATGATGCCCCTGAAAGATTCCCTGGAGATTATCATCAAAGTATTGGATGCACTGGACTATGCCAACGGCCTGGGCATTATCCACCGGGACATCAAGCCGGGCAATATTCTCATTGAGGACCACTCGCAGCGACCACTGATCACGGATTTCGGCGTCGCCCGATCCTACGAAAGCACGGGGGCGGACGCCCGCGTCATGGTGGGCACACCGACCTACATGGCCCCCGAGCAAATTCTTTCGGGGATCGTCGATAGCAGTGCGGATGTCTATGCCGCCGGGGTCATGCTCTTTGAAATGATCTGCGGCCGCCTGCCATACCCGCCATATGACACTGCGCTGAAATTGCTTAAAATCAAACTCCGATTGCAGGACCGCATTTTCATGAAAAAGCCTTCTGAGATCAATCCGGCGGCAAAGCCCGCCCTGGACAAGATCTTGATGAAGGCCGTGGCCTATAATAAGCACCGGCGTTATGCAACATGCCGTGACTTTGGCGAAGACCTTGAGCAATACAAGACCCGCTATCTCAAGTAACCGCCAAAACCATATTCAGATCAGAAGAGGCATCATATGGATACCACCACACTGAAAGACAAACTCGGAAGATTTGGGCGGACCTTTGCGCTTCTGCTCAATCGAGGCCTGATGTACCAGAAGAGCCATCCCATGGTCAAAAACTCGATTGAAGAAGTCTACAAATGGGCAGAGATTCTGTTCAACCAGATTTCTCCGGTGGTATTCATCCTCAACAGAGAGCTCTTCTATATCGACGAAGAGCCGCTCGACCCGCGCATCAACGTCAAGCGCATCGCCCACTTGTTCAAGACCCACGGCCTGCAATCCGTATCCTTTGAATCCGGCTTGACCGAAAGCGAAATCGATATCTTTATCGAAATATTCTCCTCCATGACAGTGGAGACCGATGCCGAAGCCGTCAAGAAAGAACTGCTCAAAAGAGGCGCCTACAATGTCAAGGTCAACCATGTGCTGTATAAGAAAGTGACAGAGGACGACCAGGTCGTTTCCAGAGAAGCTCTCAAGCAGGTGACACCATCCATGGAAGATGACGACAGCGAAAGCCGCAAGAAGTTCATGGACACCCTGCTGGAGACCATTCTGACCGATGAATTCGCCAACACCCTGAACATCAAGAGCCTGCTGAACAATCCCGGCGATGTATCGAAGAAAATGATCCAGGCCGATTTAGCCAGTGCAAAAGAACTGGGAGCCGCCGCCCCCCCCGGAGCGCATGGCCCGTCCGGCGCCGTATCACCGGGTGGCAGTGGCGGCGTCGGCTCCGGCCAAGGCGGCGCTCCCGGCACAGGCGGTGGAGGGACCGGAACCGGTGGCGGTACAGGCGACGCTGGGGGCAGCGGCACAGGCGCGTCCGCGGACGGTTCAACCGCCGGGGCCGGCACAGGCAGTGGTATGCCCGGCGGCGGTGCAGGTGGTGTTGGCGGCGGAACAGCCGCGTCAGGGGACGGCT
>JBNLAV010000051.1:0-18073 GCA_050302315.1 Desulfobacteraceae bacterium | reverse complement strand
CGGTCCGGGCCACACGCCATTTCATCAAGTGGCGCTAAGGTGCACTGCGCAGCGGCCCGGAAACTCGCTTCGCTCAAACAGTCCGGGCCGCCCCTTGTTCCGCTGCACCTAAGCGCCACTAAGCTTCATGGCTGACGTGACCCGGACCGACCCTGCACCACACCTCATGGCGCAGCGTAAAATAGAAAGCCGAAAGTTGTGTTTTAAGTTTAAAGTAAAGGAAAAGATCAATGGCGAAAAAGCGAATCAAACTTTATTCCTGGAACGTCAATGGGCTGCGGGCGGTATTGAAGAAAGATTTTTTCGCCTCGGTGCAGTCTCTGGACGCCGATGTGCTGGCCCTCCAGGAGACCAAGCTTCAGGAAGACCAGCTTACCGATGCGATGCGGGGGATACCCGGCTATACATCCCATTTTGCCTTTGCCTCGGTGAAGAAGGGGTACAGTGGGGTGGCCACCTATTGCCGCATGGCCACGAAGCGGGCCAAATACGGGTTGGGCATCGAACGTTTCGATGCGGAGGGCCGCATCATCGAGCTCGACCTGGGCGATTTTATCTTCTTCAATATCTACTTTCCCAATGGTCAGATGAGCGAAGAGCGGCTGCAGTACAAGCTCAATTTTTACGACGAATTTTTCGACTATGCCGGCAAGCTGCGTAAAAAAGGCCGCAGCCTGGTGATTTGCGGCGACTACAACACCGCCCACAACGAGATCGACCTGAAAAATCCCAAGGCCAACGAGAAACGCTCCGGATTTCTGCGCATCGAACGCGACTGGCTGGACCGCATTGTGGCCGATGGGTATGTGGACACCTTCCGCACGCTCTATCCGGAGACAGTCAAATACTCATGGTGGAGCTACCGTTTCAAAGCCCGGGACAGAAATGCGGGGTGGCGCATCGATTACTTCTTCGTGACCCCGGATATGATGGAGAAGGGATGGGTCAAGGACGCCGTCATCGAGAATGGTATTTTCGGTTCCGATCACTGTCCGGTGGGATTGATACTGGAAATATAAACCGTCATTTGCGCCTGAACCAATACCAGGCGGATGCGCCGGGGCCGTCCCGGCCCTCCACCAGCCGGGTTAGAACAAAGCCGCTCTTGAAGAGATCTTTCACCGCCCGGGGAGAGATGCCGATATGCCGTCCGCCGCGCTGCCGGGGCAGCCATGCATACAGCATAAACGCGGCATCGGATCGCAGCAAGCGCGACGCTTCGACGGCATAGCGCTTTTGCCGTTCCGGCGACAGGGTAAACAGGCAGCCGATATCCAGCAGGTAATCAAACGGTCCTTCGAGAAAATTCAAATCCGAAACGTCTCCCACATGAAACGCGATGCCGGGCGCCTTCAGCCCGGCTTTTTTGCGTGCCATGGCAATGGCTTTAGGCGAAAAATCCACGCCGGTGACCTGCCATCCATGCTTGGTCAGGGTAACGGCATTTGTTCCTGTGCCGCAGCCCAGGTCGAGGGCGCGGCCCGGCGGGTTTTGGCCGATAAATTCCATCACCTCCGGCGGTGTGATCTGGGTGTCCCAAGGCGTGTTCCGGCGAAGGTAGCGCCATTCGAAACGCCACCATTCGGGGTTGAGGAGTCTGCGAAGCAGCTGCATGGTTGTTTTTTACCACAAGGAGCAGGTTGGCCTCAAGCAAGGATCGGTGACATGGAATGATGAATATCGAACAAGGAACCGCAGAATGTCGAGTAAGGTATTCTGTCATATAGGTCAAGATGACGGAGCGCAGCGACGCAACACTTGGACATTCGAAATTCCTTGGTCGATATTCTGCGGTTCACAACGGCAGGGATGCGGCTTGCAATAGGGGGATTTGCATCTTATGGTTATCCCTCCATCGCAAATGACAGGAGTCGCTTATGATTTCCGGATCGGCCACCATTGAAGGAACCTCCGCCTATGCCGAAAAATACCCCGGTATCCGGTTCAATCTTCTCGGTAAAACCGGATGGCATGTCAGCCCGGCCGGTTTCGGATGCTATCGGGTCGCTGCCGGCATCCAACCCCATCATGATGCCATGGTGCGCGCGCTGAAGGGCGGCGTCAACCTCATCGACACCAGCACCAACTATACCGATGGCGGATCGGAAACGCTTGTGGGACAAGTGCTGACCCGGATGATTGCAGACGGTGAACTGACCCGTGCAATGGTGGTGGTGATTTCCAAGGTGGGGTACCTCCAGGGGCGGAATTATGCATTGAGCCAGAAGCGCAAGCAGCAGGACCGACCCTTTCCGGAACTGGTGCCCTATGGCAGGGGGCTGGAACACTGTATTCATCCTGAATTTATCGAGGATCAACTGAACCGGAGTCTCGAACGCCTCGGGATGGAAACCCTTGATCTGTTTTTACTCCACAATCCCGAGTATTATTTGGGTTGGGCGGCCAAACAGGGGCGCGACATTTACGATGCGCGTGAGATTTTCTATCAACGGATTCATCAGGCATTTGAGCACCTGGAAGAGGAGGTCGCAAGGGGACGCATCCGGGGGTACGGCATCAGTTCCAACACCTTTCCGGCACCGGCCGATGATATGGAGTTCGTCGGCCTGGGGAGGATCTGCGATATTGCCGAAACGGTTTCAACAACCCACCACTTGCATGCCATCCAATTTCCCATGAATCTATACGAAGCGGGCGCCGTACTCGAACCGAACCAGAGCGGCGGGCGGAGCGTTCTGGACGTTGCACGCGCTGCGCAATTGGGAGTGTTGATCAACCGCCCCCTGAATGCGTTTAATGGAAACCACCTGATCCGGCTGGCGGATATCGAAAAGATCGGCCGCCTTTCCGATGACGAAGTGATCCGGGCGATTACCGCTTTGAACAAATCCGAGAAGCTGCTGTGGAGAAAGCTGCTGCCGGCCATGAATTTGCCCGTGCCGCTGCTCAACCGTATCAAAGATCAGGCCGCCGTCGGCGACCAGCTCAAGCACCACTGGCGCAACTTCGGAAATTACGAGCGCTGGCGACAGTTCAAGGATGGGTTGTTGTGGCCCCACGTGCAGGGCGTCTTCGATTTTCTGGGACCCTATGCCGACCATGTGGAGGGGATGGCGCAGTGGTTGGATGCCCATCGAAAGAAGCTCGAAAGGGCGGTTCGCGCCGTCGGGTCGTTGTATGTGGAAGCCGTCTGCCGGGAGGTTGACGCCATGAAACGGTGCGTTAAGTCGGCGGCTGCCGATTGGGATATCGATGCCGGCCTGAGCCAGTTGGCAATCCGGGCCCTGCGCTCTACAAACGGGGTGCACACGGTTCTGGTAGGGATGCGCCGGATTCGATATGTAAATGATATGCTTGCGGAGATTAAACGGCCAGTTCCATCGGCTGATCGGCTCGGTGCCTGGAAGCAATTAAGGGCCGCCTTGTCGGCCCTGTGATGGTTACAGAAACTATCTGGCGCACAGTTGAAGGCGAGGTGAATTTAAACTGACAGGCCGCCGGGGAGTTTCCCCGGCGGCTTCTCTATACCAACCTGTCATAATCTACTGAACATTGTCCTCTGTCTTTGACGCCTGCATCGGCACTTTTTGTTTCTGATCACCATTGGTCTGCTCCGTATCGTTCATCTTCCCAAGGTATTTGGGCAGGTCGAGGCCGGCCATTTCGGCGATGTCGTGCAGGGGCGGAAGACTCTTGACAAATCCGGATAGAAAATTGGCAGTTGTGGTTCCGTTTTTGTTGTCACCGCCCGAATCCCACACGGTGATCTTGTCGATCTTGAGATTCTTAACGGCTTCGACCTGCATGTTGACGATTTCCTCAATTTTTTCAATCATCAGCAGGGTGGCTGCGGATTTGGCGTCATTTGCGCAACTCTTGACCAGCTCAGCGTAACCTGAGGCTTTGCTTTCCAACACCTGCTTGATTCCTCTGGCCTCTGCTTCGTATTTAAGCAGAACTGCGTCAGCCGAGCCTTTGGCTTCGCGACGTATTCTTTCCGCTTCCGCCTCGGCCGCTATTTCGATTTCCCGCTTCTGGATCTCTTTTTTAACAATTTCTTCGGCGTTTAATCGTTCCAGTTCTGCCTGGTATTGGGCCTTCTGGATTTGAACGATGGCTTCGCGTTTAGCGACCTCTCCGCGTTGCTCGGCCTCGGCTTTCTTAATGGCCAATTCGGCGTCTGCATTGGCAATGTCGGCCTTGGCCTTGTTTTCGCCGTCAATGGCTTGGGCTTCTTGTTGCTGGACAAAGATACGTTTGTCTGCTTCCGCCCGTTTGCGTCCCTTCTCCGCCTCGGCCAGATTTTCGGCAACGTTGATCTCTTTATCCTTATCCGCCTTTGCCTCGCCGATGGCAGCGGCCGTCTCCTGCTGTTGAACATATATGCGCCGTTCTGCGTCGGCTTTCTTCTTTCCCTTCTCCGCTTCGGCCAGATTTTCGGCTACCTTAATCTCTTTTTCTCTGGATGCCTGCGCTTGACCGATGGCGCCGTGTTTTTCCTGTTCGGCCACGTCTATGACGGCCTGGTTGATGGCCTCGGCGGCCGCTTTTTTTCCGATGCTTTCGATATAGTCGGATGAATCGGTGATATCGGTTATATTAACATTGATGAGATAGAGGCCTATTTTGTTCAGTTCTGGTGCTACATTTTTACGAATTTCTTCCAGGAAGCGTTCACGGTCCTGGTTGATCTGCTCAATGGTCAGCGAGGCTACCGTGAGCCTGAGCTGGCCGAAGATGATCTCCATGGCCATCTCTTCGATCTCAGACTGCGGCAGGTTGAGCAACCTCTCGGCTGCGTTGTTCATGATACCCGGTTCGGTGCTGACGCCGACAGTAAAGGTGCTGGGCACGTTGATGCGGATATTCTGCTGGGAGAGGGCGTTTTGAAGCGGGATGTTAATGGTCATGGGGGTCAAATCCATGTAGGCGTAGTCCTGTATCAGGGGCCAGACCAGGGAGCCGCCACCGTGGATGCAATTGGCCGACTGACCGCCGCCCACCTTACCATAGATGACCAATATCTTGTCGGATGGACATCTCTTATAGCGCGATGCAAGAAAAATCAATGTCATTGAAATCAATAAGACAAATGCGATAACCACGATAACCCAGAAACCTAGCGCTTCCATATTCCATCCCTTCTTTTAGTGGCTTTGACTGTTTAAATGTAGGGTGTTGGGATTCGACGTCTTTTCAAATGGTTTCCACAACAAGTACATTGCCATCAACCCAGACAACCCGTATCGAAACGCCGGTCTCAATCTTGGTATTGTCCTGAGAGACCGCATCGTATTCGCGCAGACTGTTGCGCACATTGACAAGTACTCTTCCACTCCCGTTTTCGGGAATGGTCAGATAGACTTTTCCTTGCGTCCCCACGGTACTGTCGATGGGTATGGTGCCGCTGGATTGCAATTTGATCACCACGGAGAACATTTTGGCAATCATCCAGACCGATCCCAATCCGGCAATGACGGCGCCGGTCATGGAGATCGCAATACCCATTTTGCTCTGGTTGTAGAGCGCCATGCCCACCAGGCCGAACATCATCAGAAAAGAGGTAATTCCTTGAAGAGAGAGCAGCTTGAATCCGACATCCGAATCGGTGTGATGTCCGTCAATGTCCGGTCCACCGGAGATGTCGCCGTCTGTGCCGTGGTCCATTCCGACGAACAGAAGAACGAATCGCATTAAAACAAAGAAGCCTCCGATGGCAGCACAGCTTAGGAAAAAGAGCTCAACGCCGTTGTATTGACTAAAAAACTCGGCCATGATCCGTACCTCTCCTCAATCTTGTAATGTGAGCTTGTTCAGTTGTCCGGTATTGGTCAGATTTTGGTTTGCGACGTACCACGGTAGCATATTTTAAATGAAAATGGGTGTCAATCTCGAACCCTTCGCCCGATTCGATCCGTTCCGGCACCTTTGCTTCGAATCGAATCGCATATGACGTGAGACCGGATGTTCATCGTTCGGTCAACTCCTTCTTCGAGTTTCAGGAATTCGAGTCTTTTTTCTCCAATGTAGATTTGAGTTCCGCCAATTCTTTTTCGAGCTCATCATCGATACGCAGGTTTTCAAACTCAGCTTCAAGGCTCGATTTGCGGGTATAAAGACCGAAGTCCGCCTCAGCCTCCATACGATCGATGCGGTTTTCGAGTTCATCAAATCTCAAAAGGGCATCGGCGCTTTCGATACGGCGGATTTGATTCTGTGCTTTTAATTTGCTGTTCGCTCTTGCGTGGCGCTGAACGAGCATCCTTTGCTTATCACGCGCGCTATCAAGCTTGTCCTGTAGCTGGCGGATGTCGTCCTGGTATTGGGTGACCAAAGCCTGATGGTCCTCCAAATCCTTCGATAACTCATCGCATCGCTCAATGGCCCTTCGCTTTTCCAGAAGAGCTTCTCTGGCCAGATCGTCACGGTTCTTGTTAACCGCCAATGTCGCCCGATCCTGCCAGCGGCCGACCTGCATCTCAACCTGGTCCTTCTGGCGCTGCAATGATTTACAGCTTGCCATGACGCCCGCACATGCTGCCTTTAGCTCGATCAAAGTGTCTTCAATCTCCCGAATGATCAGTTTTATCAGCTTCTCGGGATTCTCTGCTTTATCCAGCATTGCATTGATGTTGGAACTGATGATGTCTCTGAAGCGTGTGAAGATCCCCATAGTGCCATCCCTCCCTATATTCGTTAGTCTCATTAAAAGCAGAAAGGGTGCCAAATGGTGGACGCAATAAAAAATATTAAAAATCTCAAAGAGATGAAATTCCATTGCACGTATTGACAGGTTATGGAGCTGTACTATAAAAACCAAAAATAGGTTTAAAATACCAAAAAAAGGATTTGTGGGCATGAGTGGCCACCGTACCGATCATACCATCGCACAGCGGGTTTCATTAACCGAAGCCGTTGGGCAAGCCGATAATTTCCTGGATTTCCAAAATGACCTCTCCCGTGTCGCACCCGTCGACCGGCCTGTCCTGATCCTTGGCGAGCGTGGGACAGGCAAGGAACTTGCGGCCGCACGGCTGCATTATCTCTCTAGAAGATGGAAAAGCTCGCTGGTGGCGCTCAATTGTGCAGCTTTGAACCCGGAGTTGATCGAATCGGAGCTGTTCGGATACGAAAAGGGCGCCTTTACTGGGGCGGACCACAGAAGGCAGGGACGCTTTGAGGCAGCTGATGGCGGTACCCTGTTTTTAGATGAAATTGGAACGATTCCGATCGAGACCCAGGCAAAAATTTTGCGGGTGGTGGAGTACGGCATATTTGAACGAGTGGGCAGTTCGAGGAGCATCGAGGTCGATGTGAGGATTGTGGCTGCAACCAATGCCGACTTGCCAACAATGGCGGCGGAGGGTCGTTTCAGGCGGGATTTGTTGGACCGCCTATCCTTTGAGGTGTTGATTTTGCCTCCGTTACGCGAACGCCGTGATGATATCATGTTGCTCGCCAACCATTTTGCAGCCCGCATGGCTGCGGAGATTGGAAAGGAGATAACTGTCCGATTCAGCCCGGAAGCCGTGGCTGTTCTGGAAGGTCACGCATGGCCGGGGAACATCCGGGAGTTAAAAAATGTGGTTGAGCGGTCGGTTTATCGTTCTGATGCAGATGTGGTGGACCAAATCGATTTCGATCCGTTTAGCGGTTATGGCTTTGGACAGCGGTCCTCTCCCGGCAAGATCGTAGCTAAGGAGGAAGAGCGAAATGCCGATAGATTGTTGGGCATGCGACTTGATGATGCCGTGACGGAGTTGAAGATTCGTATGCTGAAAAATGCCCTGGCGGCATCGCGGTATCGTCAGAAACAGGCCGCCAAAAAGTTAGGGTTGACCTATGATCAGTTCAGGGGATTGTATCGGAAACATAAAGACCGGATGTGAACACCGACGCATGTCCATTAGGTACAACAGGGTCTGTTGGGGGCGTGATCTGCGGTGCATTTTGGCAACCATTGCGCGGGATGCGTGAGGAAGCACGATGAATTGTCCCAAATGTCATCACGAACAGAGCTCAGATCATTTAGAGTGTGTGAAGTGCGGTATTGTCTTCGCCAAATACGCTGCGGCGCAGCAGGGGCAATCGAAAGCCAGCCGGCGGGCGGTGGTAGAAATTACACCGCCGGAAGAACAATCCCGCATTACGGCGGCGGATATTATCTTCTACACCAATCCGGACAATCATCTCTTATTTCTCGTCGGTAGGGGCGTCGTTTATACTGGCTTGATCCTTTGGGGCATCCGGTTTGTCGTCTCTCCCCTGGAAGGCAACTATGCGGGGCAATCTTTCATGCACCTCGTTAACCTGCCTTTTCATGAGGCCGGGCATCTGTTTTTCCGTTTTCTGGGGCCCTTTATGGCATCTTTGGGGGGAACCATCGGTCAGTTTCTGATGCCGATGGCCAGTATGGCGGTGTTCCTGCTGAAAACGCGGGATACCTTCGGTGCATCGGCGGCGCTGTGGTGGCTCGGGCAGAATTTCTTCGATATCGCGCCGTATATCAATGACGCTCGATCCCTCAGCCTGCCTTTGCTCGGCGGTAATACCGGGCACTCCTCCCCCTATGGTTTTCATGATTGGCAATACCTGCTCACCGAGTCCGGATTGTTGCGATATGACCATGTCATCGCAAAATTGTGCATCTGTGCTGGAACCGTGACGTTCATTGTATCGTTCGTGTGGGGTGGAATCCTTTTGTACAGGCAGTACAGATCGCTGTTGGGAAAAGGGTGACATTAGATTCCTGTTGACTTAATCCGTTCATGTTGTCATCTTCTCCATTTCGACCATTACGCGACGGGCGCCAGCGCTATGCAGACAATCACCAAAGATCACGGATCGGCCGGCGGCATTTTGCTTGCTTTGTGTGCGTTTCTGATATGGGGCCTCAGTCCGATCTATTTTAAAAGCCTCCAGGGTATTCCGCCGAGGGAAATCCTCCTGCACCGAATGGTCTGGTCGTTTTTTCTTTTACTTCCCATCGTGGTCTTCACCCGGCGCTGGCAGGAATTCAAGTCGGTCATCCAGGACGTACGCAAATTGCTCATTTTATCGGTCACGACGATCCTGGTGTCGGGCAACTGGTTTGTCTACATCTGGGCGGTGATTAACAATCGCATTCTCGAAGCCAGTCTCGGGTACTATATCAATCCGTTGATCAATATTCTATTGGGAATGGTGCTGTTAAAGGAGCGGCTGCGCCGGCCTCAGCTCGCTTCCGTCGGTCTGGCGGCCATGGGAGTGGGGTATCTGACATTGCGAATCGGAGCCGTGCCGTGGGTTTCGTTGGTGCTGGCATTCTCCTTCGCCTTCTACGGCCTGATCCGAAAAGTCGCTCCGGTGAACGCGCTGGTGGGGTTGACCGTGGAGACCCTTCTGCTCTGTCTTCCGGCCGGCACCTGTCTCGTGCTCCTGTGGACCGATGGCAGCGGCGCTTTCCTGCATTTGTCTCGGGGGATGGATATCCTGCTGATCTGCGCCGGGTTGATCACTGCGGTGCCGTTGCTTCTGTTCACGGCAGGCGCCCGAAAGATCCACCTGTCTACTGTGGGGATTTTGCAGTACATTGCGCCGAGCTGCAACTTTCTGATCGCTCTGCTGGTCTACCGGGAGCCGATGCTGCCGGCCCAGTGGGTGACCTTTTTTCTGATCTGGGCCGCACTGACCATTTACACACTGGACATGATGCGAGCGTTCAAACACCATCGGCGGTCGTGAGCAAGGCGGAGCGTAATCTGTCATTTCGGTTCCGGACATGACATCGCCACCATAAAAGGATGCACCGATAATTGCCACGGGATATCCGCGTGGCAATGGGCCGCAACCGCGCCCACCTGAGGGAAGCCGATTTTGAAAATGAAAGGAACTGCGACCAATGGGTATGATCGTAGACCATCCGACGGATTATTTCAGCCAGTGGATTCCCATGCGATCCGGATTGCTGAAAGACCTGGAGAAAGAGGCCCATGTCGATGAAATCCCCATCGTCGGTCCGGTGGTCGGCCAACTGCTCTTTGTGTTAGCCACGGCCGCCGGCGCCCGCCGAATCATCGAGTTGGGCACCGCCACCGGCTACTCCGCCATCTATCTTGGAAACGCCTGCCGATCCACAGAAGGACGCCTCACCACCTTCGAAGCCGATCCTCGGATGGCACTGCGCGCGGAAGAGAACATCGACAAGGCAGGCCTTTCCCGTTGGGTCCGGGTCGAATGTCGCGACGCCCTGGACGGCCTGCGCATGCTCACGTCGCCTGTGGACATGGTCTTTCTGGATATCGAGAAGGAAGATTATGTCCGCGCACTGTCCCTGTGCGGTGACAATTTACGCACAGGCGGCATGCTGGTGGCCGATAACACCAGCTTCAAGAATGCCCATGAATTCAACCGGATGATATTCGATCATCCCCACTGGGCGTCCGTAAACCTGTGGTCTTTTCTCCCGGGGCATTCCCCTGATCATGACGGTCTGTGCATTGCGATAAAAAAGGCATGAACCAATGGAACCAACGATTGCCGCCGCTTCGATATCCTGCCGTTTGGGCGGGCAAACGCCAATGAATAAATAGATTGACAAACCAGCGGCGTGCCGGAGAAAATATGTCTACCTGGATACAATAGACCCGGCCTATCGACCTGACATCTACCTGCTGATCCGCACTGCGGATTGTGGCACTGCAGACGTATTTCCCCCATCTACCGGACAGCAAAGAAGAGGTATCGAGAACTTATTCCGTACCGTACCGCCGGAGTATCGGGCTCGGTCCAGCGGGTCGGTTGGCATGCACCCGAATTTGGAGGGAAGGAGGCGTTTATGGCCATTAAAGTCATTATCCGGCGGCGGTTTCCAAAGGAAAAAGAGAAAGAATTGTTCAAATGTATCCGTGAGATCAGAAGCCTTGTCCCCCTGCAGCCCGGGTACATCTCCAGCGAATACCTGAAGACCATTGAAGAAAAGGATGAGATTACCACCATCAGTTCCTGGTTTTCCCTCGACGACTGGAAAACCTGGTTTGAAGGCGATGCCCGCAAGGCGGTCCAGGCTAAAATTGACAAGATCGAAGGCGTGGAGTCCGACTATACCATTTACCGATACATCGTCACCCGTTAGCGCAGCCTCATAAACGCTGAATATTTACCGCGAAAGATGGCGCTCCCCAACGGTGCAAAGGCCGGAGGGGTTCACTACCGGTGTTCACCGGTCTTGCTGCGGGGGGCCGTTTCTGCGACCGCTGGGCGTTATTTTACCGTCATAACCGGGCACGGCGCTTTAAGTATCATGTACTGGGCATTGGAACCGAACAGCAGTTTGCCCACTTTGGACCTTCTGCGCACACCGATAAACAGCACATCGCCGCCGTTGTCCGTCGCGAATCTGACCACGTCTTCTCCCGGGGTCATACCCCGTATCAAAAGGTGGGTTTTGACGTCGATACCTTGGGTTTTAACGTGGGATTCGGCCCATTCCAGCTCTTTTTCGGCCGATCGGATCCTTTTTACATCCTCCGAATTTCCTTCTTCCATGGAGGTCACGATTTCTATGTCTGCATGGAATGCCTTGGCGTAAGTGCATGCCAGATCAAGCGCTTCTTTTGATGTGTTGGAACCATCAAATCCGACCAGAATTTTCATCTCCATATCTCCTTTAGATGTGGGGTGCAGGGAGGGTCTATTATCGCATCAACATGGGGCCCAACGGTTTTCCGCCGAACAGATGCATGTGAAGGTGGAAAATCTCCTGTCCACCGTGTTTGTTGCAATTGACCATCAGGCGATATCCGTCCTGGGCCACGCCTTCCTTGTCCGCGATTTTACTTGCTACGGTGAACATGTGGCCGATGAGTCGCTCGTCTTCGGAAGCGATGTCATTGACCGTTGGAATTTCTTTGGCCGGAACAATCAGGATGTGAACCGGCGCCTGGGGGGCAATGTCCTTAAATGCCGTCACCTGCTCATCCTGGTATACGATGTCCGCCGGAATCTCGCCGTTGATAATCTTCGTAAAGAGCGTGGCCATGTTGGATCCTCCTGATGTTGAACCGTTTCGATGTCTTTATGGGGATGATGTCACCCAATACAATACATACAATTCTGCATTTTGCAATTCTCTTCTATTCAGAAAAACCGATGTTGCAAAAGCCGGAGGGCAAGAGAGTCAGGCACCTGGGGGCCAAAACGTTTTGCTATCTCTTTATATGCAGCATTTGGAAAACCCTGGCGCCGCAGCAGCCATAAGGGGCTGACGGGCGCCGGGGCGGAGCGTCGATCTGGAGCAGGGGATTATGCGGGGATCGGCGGGATGGCTTCACCACCCTTATCCAGTGCGACCCTGTTTCCGGTTGATAATGTGGCACACGCCTTCGATGGCTTCATCCAGGTGGATTGTGCCGGTATTGATCACCAAGTCGTAGTTGATGGGATCTTCGATTTCCTTGTGGAAATATTTGCGGATGAAAGCCCTCCGGTCCGATTCGGTTTTCAAAATTCTTCGCTTGGCGTCTTTTAGCGGCATATCAAAGGCTTCAGCCACTTTTTGGGCTCTGAAATCACGGGGAGCGATGACCCTCAATCGAAATGTGGTTTCGGGGGGGAGAACGAAGTTCGCACCTCGGCCGACCAGAACGGCTTTGCCGTGTCTGCCGATGGTGCCGATGACCTTGAGCAGGTGTTGGAGATAGACGTCGGGCCACAGATGGTGGTCGTGGATAGAGGCGGCAACCCAATCTTCCAGCATGCTCAGCCCCCTCTCATCCAGGCTCTCCATAACCCGTCTGCTGACTTTGGCGCTTTGGGCCATGTCATGGATGACTTCCTGGTGAAAAAGATCGAAGCCGAGGCTTTCGGCGATGCCTTTGGCAATCAGTTTACCACCGCTGCCCGGATCCCTTGATACCGTTACCGTCGTAATGGGTTGGGCGCCCACCGCGCGTGTTTTACGGTCGAACCCCCATTTTTTGACCTGATCGTCCACGATTTGCTCAATGGAGCGTCTGCGCGCAATCATGATGACCTCCTTTCTTGGATGGAACAACCAAAACCACGCCTGTTCGCAAGACAGGGTGTTCAGGATCCATTGCGATTGTTCATGGCGTGGAACGTATGGGCTGAGCAAGTAGACGTGAGTGGTAAGATCGGTACAGCGTTAAGAAGAGAGTTTGTATTGCAGTGTGTGGGCGCTTTATCCGCTTCACAATCCCTGTCTCTCCTATTATCAGTCTATTGGCGGGTCGCGGGCTTGTCAAGAAGTCTGGATATGCGCTTCGTTATCACCGGAAACCTTGATTCGGATCATCGGTCCGTTAAGTTATGGCATGCGTGTGCTTCTTTTGAACAGGCCCTTTCAGGCGCGATCGGCCTGAGGCCTTTCCTCGGTGGAGGCTATCGCTCCTTCAAGGTGCGAACCAGGTGATAACGGTCCCATAGCGGTTTGGAGGTGAACGGTTTTTTCCGCCACTGACACGCACCATTCCGGCAAACCGGGCACAGGCGTTCGTCGCATGGATCCATATGAATCAGCACGCCGGCATTGCCCTCAAACTGGTTGATCAGGACCTGCTCAACGCATTTGGCCTGGCTGTGGGCCTGGTTCATGGAGAGGTCTTTCGGCAGCACCAGGTGGAGGTCGATGTGGACCAGGTTGCCGGCGCGCCAGGCGCGCAGCTGGTGAATATCGATCCACTCCGGTCTGCGGTTTTCTTCCAGCATCCGGGCGATGCGATCCAGCAGTCGGGGATCCGAAGCGTCCATCAAGCGCGAGTAGGACTGACGGACCAGTTGTCCGCCGGTCACCAGGATGTTGACGCCCACCAGGCATGCGATGGCGCCGTCCAGCCAGAGCCATCCGGTGGTGTAGACCAGCACCAACCCCAGCACGACCCCTGCAGACGTATAGACATCGGTGATGATGTGTTTGCCGTCTGCGATCAGGGTGACCGAGTCGGTGCTGCGGCCGACGCGCAGCAGTCCGATGCCCAGGATCGCATTGACGATGCTGGTACCGATCAAAAGGGCCAACCCTTCTTCCAGATGGGGCAGAGGGTGGGGCGCAAGCAGGTGCTTGATACCGGTGTAGAAGATCCCAAGGGCGGCGCAGATGATCAGGGCGCCTTCAAAACCGGCTGAAAAATACTCGATTTTGCCGTGGCCGTAGGGATGATCCTTGTCGGGGGGCTTTGCCGCCATCCAGATGCTGACCGTGGCGAATCCGCTGGCAACGACATTGATGATGGACTCCAATGCATCGGAGAGCACCGCCGAGGAGTGGGTGAGGTAGTAGACGAGGAATTTCAACCCCATCAACACGACGCTGACGGCAAATGATATGAGAATCATCCGGATGCGCAGTTTCTGCTGCCGTTCGACGGTCGTTCCGACAGACGGCCGGGGGGGTGGTGTGTGGTTAATCATTTTCCATCTTGCTGTTATAATAAGATATATGTACTATAACGCCGAAATTTGCAAAATACAACACCCTGACAGGTCAATCCAAATCGAAATCGGGATCGCCATCGAAATCGAAAAGAGATGGGGTTTGAACCCGGGCAATTCGATTTCGATAGCGATTTCGATGAAATTAAACCGATTCAATGGATAAAGCCGCCTGGCGAATCCGGCGCATCGAACGATACATTGCATGGTGTTTTCCTATAGCGTTTCAAACACCCTATCCGGCAGGAATTCGGACTGAGCGACCGTTTCCTTGCGGGTTACGCCGGTGAGCAGCAATGCTGTGGCATACCCCTGGGAGCCGGCGCCGCGGATGTCGGCCTCCATGTTATCACCGACCATCAGGATGCGATGGGGGGGCAGTTGAGAGCCCGATGCGGCTGCCAGCGCCTTGCGAGCCAGTCTGAAAATTGGGGCATGGGGTTTTCCCAGATAGAGTGGATCGATATGCGTACCATAGGTTTTGAGTACACGCTGTATAAACCGTGCGATACCGCCGGCGGCGACGTGGATCTTCATGACGGGGCCGGGATAGAATTCGTCCGGGTTGGGGACGATGAGGGGCGCTGCGGGTCGGTCGATAAAGTAGTTGATGACGGCATTGATCACCGGCTCCCAATCGTAGTTTTCTTCTCCGATGATGACACCGCCGCAACGGTTCAACCGGCTGATCTGCCGCGTTATCCGGAGACCGGCGGTTTGGGCATAACAGGGAACGCCGGTATCCCCCATGACGAAAAAGCGTTCCCCCCGGAGGCTGAGGGACGCGATCGCCGGGCCGAGGGCATGGCCGCAGGAGACGATCCGATCGGGCGAAACATGCAGGCCGGCGCCATTGAGTCGATCCGCTTTTTCCCGGACCGAATGGTTGCCGTCATTGGTCAGCAGGACGAAGGGGGTGTGGTGCCGGTCCAGGATGCCGAGCAGCCTCCGGCTGCCCGGCAGTCTCTTTTTGCTGTTGAGCAGCACACCATCGATGTCCAGTATCACGGCATCGAAGTCGGCAATGTGGGCTTCGAGCCAGTGATTCAGGGACGCTTTGGGGGTCATGCTGCCACTTGGTTCATCTGGGCCAGGACGCGATAGAGGCCCTGGGTGCCCAGGTCTTCCATACCCAAAGCTTTGGCGGCGGTATAAAATTGGTGGACCATGGCCAGACCCGGCAGGCTGAGGTTCATGCGCTGCGCTTCGGCCAGGGCAATGCCCATGTCCTTGACAAAATGCTTGATGAAAAATCCAGGATCATAGTTCTTTTTGGCGATGCGGCGACCGAGATTGTTGATGCACCAGGAACTGGCAGCCCCCTGGCCGATCACATCGATCACCGCGTCCAGGTCGATACCCGCCTTTTGGGCATACAGCAGTGATTCCACGGTTCCGATCATGGTACCGGCAATCAGGATCTGGTTGCACATCTTGGTGTGCTGGCCCGCGCCCGGAGCCCCCATGTAGGCGATATTCTTGCCCATGACGTCAAAGAGCGGGAGAACCCGGTCGTAGATCGGTTTTTCGCCGCCCACCATGATGGCCAGGGTAGCGTCCCGCGCGCCGATATCGCCGCCTGAAACCGGCGCGTCCAACGCCGAAACCGACTTTTCCCTGGCTGCGCCGTGGATCTTGCGGGCCAATTCCGGACTGGAGGTGGTCATGTCGACCAATACCGAATCGGGTGCGGCGCCAGCCAATACGCCATCTTCTCCCAGCAACACGCTTTCCACATCGGGGGGGAAGCCGACGATGGAAAAAACGACCGTGCTGTTTTGGGCGACTTGTCGGGGTGTGTCGCACCAGTGTGCCCCTTTGGCGACCAGGTTGTCGGTTTTGCTCCTGGTGCGGTTGAAGACGCTGATGTCATGGCCTGCGTCCAGAAGATGGCCGCACATGGCGTTGCCCATCACACCGGTTCCGATCCAACCGATTTTAAGTTTGTCCATGGTTGTCCCCCTGTATCCTAAGTTTTATATTATGATGACGCAATCAACAGTGTTGCGCTAAGATCTTTCAGCTATGCGGCAGCGCCCGGGGGGGCAGTGGCGTGACGATATATAAGATGAGCCCTGCCTGTCAAGGGAGAGAAGATGGACCAGATTCGAGTGGATTGTTACAGCGGCCATTGCGGGGAGGAGACGCCCCGCCGATTTTGGCTGCAGTCAAGATGTGTCACCGTGCTTGAGGTGATCGATCGATGGCTGGCTCCGGACCACCGTTATTTCAAGGTGTTGGGCAGCGATGGGGACCTTTATATTTTGCGCCATGATCCGTACGGCCACCGTTGGGAGATAACCTTCTTCTCACAGCATTGAATAGGGATTTTCCGGTTCCTCCACCGTATCGGCTTCCGGTTCGTCCTCGATCCCGGGCGCATCGTCTTCCAATAGTTTTTCAATGTTGGGAACCATCAGCTTCTGCTGTATCCGCAGAGCGGAAAAATCGATTTCAGGATTACAATTTTTGAGCAGCCACATGGGAATGTCGAACTTGTTCAACCCCAAAGTCCAGAGGTTGTCTCCGCGTTGGACCTGATAGGTTTTCAGGTCATCGATGCGATAAACCGCAAAAAAGTCTTCCTGCAGCCGTTTGTGATATTCATAGCGCTTTTCCTCAAAATCCTGGGCCGAGATCCGGTGCAGGGGGATTTTGATCTGCTGGTGCAAATGGAGTTTCTCCCCGAAAGTCAAACTGTTCAATCGACGAATCTGTTGCGTTCGGACGGACGCCCATTCTGCAAAATGTCCCAGCGTCTCCTCCACTTCCACCTGAAGCATTCCGGTGGGGTGTGACGGGTGAGGGTTCAGGCGCAGGAAACGAACATCGACGGAAACCACTTCGGCGCTGGGGACTTGATCATGCGATGGTTCGGCCATCTCGACCTTCGCCGTGGGGACAGTCTTTGTCAAAGAGGTCGGTATGACGGATGCCAACATCGGTTCGGGGTATTCGACTTCGGCAGAAGCGTCGGGCTCTTTTTCTGCCGCGGATTCCGGCGGATCGACCTTGGCCACCAGCACCGGTTCGCTGGGTTCGACCGGCGTCGTTATGATGGGCGGCGTAGCGCCCGGTACCGGGATGCGCAGGGTTTGTCTGGGGTAGATCGTTGCACGGTGGCCGAGGTTGTTGGCCAGAATGAGATCGGATAGCATGACGCCATGGTTGCGGGCGATACGGCCGGCGGTGTCACCCCGCTGCACCGTGTAGAAACGACTGGGTTTTTGGCGATGTTTGTAGATCGTATCCGGCAACTCGGGAAGATCGCCCGTCGCCAAGGCCACCGTTGAGGGCAGTCGGAAGATATACCCTTTGGGGATATATTTCTGGCCATTGAAGACCGGCGGGCGAAGGGCCGGGTTCAGCGCCTTGACGGTTGCTTCGGTCACATTATAGTGACGGTACAGGTCTTTGACGCTGGCATAGGACTCCATTTTGACCGTACGGGTCGGGTTGGGTCGATCGATCGGCAGCTCACCAAAATAGGCGCGATAGTTGGAGGCCACCTGAACGGCGGCGATGAACTCCGAATAGAAGTTTCGCGAGGCGAACTTGAAGGTGCGGCTGCGGTAGTGATCGAAGATCGCCGGATAGTCGCCGAATTTTCGCTTGGCCCGCTCCATGCCTGCGGCGCCGTGATTATACGCCGTGATGGCCAGCGGCCAGCTGCCCAGCTTGT
>JBNLAV010000050.1:0-7341 GCA_050302315.1 Desulfobacteraceae bacterium | reverse complement strand
TCCTCCCTCAGGTTGTTGTCCCGTCGGTTGCCGGTCATTGCGAATGCAAGACTCTAACCACTTTTTCAGCTTGTGCCACCTGGGGCATGGTAAAATTAATCCCCGCATGGCGATGAATCGGCTGCAAAATACGATGGGCAGAGGGCGCCGCCGCCGGCGGCGGCTGGGGGAACGATCAAGAATGCAAGCGCATGGGAAATGCCCCCGACACCCACAGTCGGGCATCAGGGCAGGGAGGTGTCCTTATCCGACGACGACCGTTCGCCCATGCTCCGCCCGGGCAGCGACAGCCGGGGGGTGCCGGATCCCTCCAGCCGGGGGGGATCCTGATGATTGCCCATCAGTTCGAGCTGCAGGCGGTATTTTTCGACATCGGCCTGGGTTTCGATGGCCTTGCGGGCCAGCAGGTAGCGCAGAAAAATAATCCAGATCACGATCCCCAGGAAGACACCGGCCAGGCCAAGGACCACCCACTTGTAGCGCGCGATGACCGCCACCCCGTGTCGGCCGAATTCCGACAGCAGGTGGGGGACGGCCCATAGCCCGAGGGCAAACAAGAGCACGAATCCGCCGATGGCAAAGATGTTCATGCGCCCCACCCGGCTGAGCATGCGGTCCAGGCGATCGGCGGAGGGATCGGACGCTTGGGAGGGGGCGCTTTTGCCGAAGGGACCCTCCGATTTGAAAAACAGCGCCTCGTAGGCTTTTACAAAGAATCCGAAGAGCAGGACGGCACCGATGGGCAGGCCGACGGCTGCGGCAAACCAGGGCCGAAAGGGGAACGGTTCGTCCTTGGTGACCACGTTGAGCTGATAGTCGGTCAGCGGACCGAAGGTCTTTTCGAACTCCGCCTTCTCATGGCTGTTCAGCCTGGCGGACTTGACCTCGTAGATCACATTGGCCTGCGCGTCCAGCACCTGTACGACAGACTGCCGCCCCGAGCCCATGGAGGCCAGGGCGAAGATTTCCAGTTCCACCAGAAAAAGGCCGACCGCCAGAATGACGAACAGGGTTTTATTTTCCTGGAAGTGGTTGCGCCATTTGGATTGTGTGCCCATATGTCTACCTTCTGCCGGGCCGGTATTCCTTTTCATCAACTTCCGGTGCGAGCTGGGTGGGGGGAGAAAAAAGCCGTGAATTGAATCGGAATCCAACCCGGGAGATTGAATTCATCTGTTTTGTACCGATTGTCAATTTCTATCCTTAGCACGATCCGCTTTTTATCTTCAAGGAAAACCGCTCAGTCCATCCTGGCCGCAAGCTGTCGAACCGTGCCGGCAATGTCGTCGGCGCCGACGATCTCCGTAACCAGGCAGATGGTGCGGGCGCCGCGTTCGATGACCTGGTCGATGTTGTGGTGTTTGATGCCCCCGATGGCAACGGCGGGCAGCGGGACATGGGCGATGACGTGCTCCAGGTAGGTCAGGCCCACCGGATCGCAGACATCATCCTTGGTCCGGGTGGCGAAGATGGGGCCGGCGCCGATATAGTCTGCACCGGCTTTAACGGCGGCGTCGGCCTGGTCGGGGCCGTGGGTGGAAAGGCCGATGATCCTGTCGCCCACCAACCGGCGCACGGCCTCCAGGGGCAGATCGTCCTGGCCCACATGAACACCGTCGGCGTCCACCAGCATGGCCAGTTCGACATAGTCGTTCACGATGAAGGGAATGCCGGCCTCGCGGGTCAGGTTTCGAATGGCGATGCATTCTTCGTACATGGCGCGGAAGCTTTTGCGGTCATGTTTTTCGCGGTACTGGATAATGGCCGCACCGCCGGCGATCATCTGCTCCACCACGGCCACGTTGCCCCTTCCCCGGGAATATTTTTCAGCGGTGATGCCGTAGATGCCTTTGGGCAGAGCGGAATCGGTCATCGGCTGCCTCCGGATGAAGAATGGTTAAAGACGATCCGGCTCATGACGGATGCCGTCCGGATCACTTTGGGGGCGGAGGGACGGTCGATTCCCGCCCCGGCCCGAAAATCGCAAGCAATATAGGCATTGCCCGCCTTCCGGGTGGCGATGGCGATGTCCATCAGAACAGCTCCCAATCCTTATAGACCGGCTGCATCCCGCCGGATTTGATCGCCGCCACGATCTCTGGCACGCTGCGATCGTCGGAGATTTCAAATTGTTCGCACTGGGAATCCTCTATCCCCGTGTAGCCGCCCACGTCGGTGCGGGAGCCGGCTGAAAAGCGGGTGGCGCCCATTTGCATGAGGCGGTCGCGAAAATCGGCCCGCTCGCGGGTGGATATGGGAATCCCGGCCCGGGGCAAAAAGATACGGAAAGCGGTCAGGATCTGCACAAAAAAGCGGTCATCGACCGTGAAAGGCGGCTGGAATCCCCCTTCCGCCGGGTTGATGCGCGGCATGGAAATGGAGATTTCGGTGTTCAGGTAGCGATGGGTCAGATAGTGGGCGTGCAGGC
The DNA here is from genome assembly GCA_050302315.1 of Desulfobacteraceae bacterium. Lineage (GTDB taxonomy): Bacteria > Desulfobacterota > Desulfobacteria > Desulfobacterales > Desulfosarcinaceae > JARRKU01. The sequence continues at coordinate 4,913 of JBNLAV010000050.1, read as the reverse complement.
CGGTAAAAAAAGCCTCGGTGACCGGATTGGCCAGCCCCAGCAGGGCGCCGATGTTGACCCATCGCAAACCGGCTTCGGCTCCGCGAGCCGGCGCCTCCAGGCGGTAAAGGTAATCGGTCTTGCGGCCGGCCAGGTGAACCTGCGCGTACACTTTGGGGTCGTAGACCTCCTGGTAGATGGTGACGCCGTCGACCCCGGCTTTCTGCAACATCGCGTATTCGTTCGTTTCCATGGGGAACATCTCGATGGAGATGGAGGCAAAATAGCGCTTGAGGACCTCAACGCAGCCGATCAGATAATCGATGGGGGTCACTTTCGGCGCCTCTCCGGTGAGGACCAGCACATGACGCATGCCGGTGTCGGCGATCTTGCGCGCTTCCACCTCGACCTCTTCCAGGGTCAGCTTGCGCCGGGAGATGTGGTGGCGGCGGTTGAAGCCGCAATAAATGCACTCGCTGTTGCAGAAATTGGAGACATAGAGGGGAATGTAGAGCTGGATGGTACGCCCGAAGTGCTGGATGGTCAGGCGCCTCGATTTCTGCGCCATGGCTTCCAGCTGCTCGGCCGCCGCCGGCGACAAAAGGGTGAGGAAGTCCTTCGGCGCCAGCGTATCCTTCGCCAGGACGCGTTGGACGTCGCTGCCGGTGCGGCTCTGCAAAAACCCTTGAAAGTCGAAGTCCTCGTAGGTCGCGATGATGTCGGCAAAAGGCATAGTGATATTTCTATTATGATGTTCCGTATGGGATACGGCCGGTACCGCTGTCGGCGGCTGCCGGCAACAGCGCGTTTCAATCACGTAAAAAGCCGGTCAGCGGTGACGATGCCACCGCTGCCGAATGGGTCTGGGCCATTGTGGCATTGTATGCCATTCGACCGGCCCTTACGGCCATGGCAAAGGCTTTGCCCATGGATTCCGGGTCCTCAGCCGTGGCAATGGCCGTGTTGACCAGGACGGCGTCGGCGCCCATCTCCATGGCGTCGGCCGCGTGGGAGGGCCGGCCGATGCCGGCGTCCACCACCACCGGTACCGTGCAGCACTCGATGAGCAGGGCGATGATATCCCGGGTCTTGAGGCCCTGGTTGGAGCCGATGGGCGAGCCCAGCGGCATCACCGCAGCGGCGCCGGCGTCTTCCAGGCGCTTGGCCAGGGTCAGGTCGGGCATCACATAGGGCAGCACCACAAAGCCCTCGGCCGCCAGGATTTCGGTGGCCTTCAAGGTCTCCCAATTGTCCGGCATCAAATACTTCTGATCGGTGATTACTTCGATTTTGATGAAATCGCCGCATCCGGCCGCCCGGGCGATACGGGCGATGCGCACCGCTTCATCGGCCGTGCGGGCGCCCGAGGTGTTGGGCAGCAGGGTCACCGAATCGGGAATATATTCGAGGATATTGTCGGCCCCGGCTTCGGCATCCACCCGTCGAAGGGCCACGGTGATCATCTCCGATTCACTGGCGGCCAGCATCCTGGTGATCAAGGCCTTGTCCGCAAATTTGCCGGTGCCGGTAAAAAGGCGGCTGGTGAACCGCTTGCCCCCTATTTCGAGCTGGTCCTGGCCCATATCATCCTCCTCCCACAAAGCTGAGCAGCTCCATTTGATCGCCGTCGCTCAATGGCGTCTGCGCCCACCGGTCGGCCATGATGACTTTCCCGTTGTGCTCCACCACAAGGGTTTTGGGCGCCAACCCCTTTTCCTCGACATAGGCGGCGATGTTGTCCGCCGAAATCGTTTCGGGTCTTCCGTTGACCGTGATGTTCATGGCCTCACCTCTAGATATAAAAATGCCGTACCCGGCAAAACGGATACGGCAACCAGAAACGGCAGATGTCTGCCCTGATGAAAAGCCGCTTCCCTTCGCCGGTATTAACCGGATCAGGTTCCAAGGGTTGGGAGACTCCTCTCAGCGGAAACCGCACCCCTAGCGTTCAACCGATGGTAAACAGTCTACGCCATAAAATCAACTCTCTTTTTGGGGGTGGGCCACTTAAGCGTGGATTCAAAAAATCAGCCACAGCCGGCGGGCAGGTCAATGCCGGCGCCGGAGAAATATCCCGCTTTGCGCGTGATCGTTGACTTTTACTTAATAATTGGAATAATTGTCTATACTTTCATGCAGCCCGTACACTTTCCGTGGCGTTAACGCAGCAACCAGGAAGGACCGTATCCCCATGAAGAAAAGAGCGTGGATGACATTGGCTCTTTTGGTGGTCTTTGCGGCCATCTTCGTGTTTTTCGCTGATGCACTTTTCGCGGCAGCCCCGCAAGGGGATCTAAAGGCGTTCCCACGCAGTCTCGACAGCTATCAGGACGCCGACATGGACAGCATCGGCCGCATCCTGATGCACCGCATCAAGGAAGAACCTTTTAATGTGGTGGCGGCGCTGATTTTTTTCATGGCCATCGTGCACACCTTTCTCACCGGCAAATTCATGGCCGTGGCGCACAAATGGGAGCACGACCACCGGGAAAAAATTCGGAACGGCGAGGCCGATCGCGAGTCGGTCAGCCACGGCGCGGAACTGTTCCATTTCCTGGGAGAAGTCGAAGCCGTCTTCGGCATCTGGGCCGCTGCCTTGGTGGCGGCGATCGTTTTCTTCTACGATTGGAACACCGCGGTGAACTATATCAGCTACGATGTCAACTTCACCGAGGCCCTGTTCGTGGTGGTGATCATGACCCTGGCCGCCACGCGCCCCATTCTGAGGCTCTCCGATCGCATCATTCGAAAAATCGCCGACCGGTTGGGCGGTACGCTGACCGCCCGCTGGCTGACCACCCTGACCATCGGCCCCATACTGGGATCGTTCATCACCGAACCGGCCGCCATGACCATCTGCGCCCTGGTGCTCGCCAAGAATCTGTACGATCTCGAGCCGAGCCTGAAGTTCAAATACGCCACCTTGGGTCTGTTGTTCGTCAATATCTCCGTGGGCGGCACCCTGACGCACTTCGCCGCTCCGCCGGTGCTGATGGTGGCCGCCCCGTGGAAATGGACCACTTTGCATATGCTCACCCATTTCGGCTGGAAGGCGATTGTCGGCATCCTGATCTCCAACGGGCTCTACCTGATGATCTTCCGAAAGGAGATGAAGGCGCTGGAGGAAAAATTCGCCATGGTCTCCCTGAAGGAAGAGATTCAGGAGAACTATGTACGGCGCAGCGACATGGACGCCATGTTCGACCAGTTCGCCAGGGAACTCAACCAGAAAGCCGGGACACGGCAATCCATCGAGGAAGCGCTCCGAGAGATCGAACAAGAGGTCGAAAGCCGGCTCAAGGACCATTATTTTCCGAAGCTCATCCAAAAAGGGGTGCAGTTGGACCTCATCCAGCAGGCTTTCAAGAAGCGTTTCGAAGAGATCAAACTGCGCCAGATGCGCCGCGCCTTTCCGGCCCTGCTGCCGCCGAAGTTAAGAGGCCCGTTCATCGATCCGGATTGGGACAAGCGCGACGATCATGTGCCGGCCTGGGTCACGCTGGCCCATCTGCTGTTCATGGCGTGGACCATCATCAATGCCCACCATCCGGAGCTTTTCATTCCGGGCATCCTGTTTTTCATCGGTTTCGCCCAGGTGACCCAGCCGTTTCAGAACCGCCTCAACCTCAAAGCCCCCATTCTGGTCGGTTTTTTCCTGGGGGGATTGGTCATCCACGGCGGCGTGCAGGGGTGGTGGATTGCGCCGATTCTGGGCAATCTGGCGGAGGTCCCGCTGATGCTCGGGGCGACCGTTTTGACCGCCTTCAACGACAATGCCGCCATCACCTTTTTAAGCACGTTGGTCCCCGGCTTTACCGACAGCCTGAAATACGCCGTGGTAGCCGGCGCCGTGGCCGGCGGCGGCCTGACCATCATCGCCAACGCCCCCAACCCGGCGGGCGTTTCCATTCTCAAAACCTATTTTAATGATGAGATTTCGCCGCTCGGAATTCTCTCCGGAGCCCTGGCCCCCACGGTGATCATGCTGTTGATGTTCCTGTTCTTATAAAGTGTGTAAATTGTTTCACACATGACCTGCACGTTATAACGGGTCTTTCCCATTTAGGTGCACCATTCGCAGGCTCCGTTGTATCTATTTGAAATATATGATTGTTTTAAATGCCCTGCATTGGCAAAGATCTTGCTTTAGCTATTCAGCATATCAGCATCTCCAGGTTGGACTCCCGAAGGATTCAGAACCCGGGGCGATGCCATTGGGCTAAAGGAAGTCAACGCCGGCCTGCTCCTCAGCAGCGCGGCCATTAAAAAGGAGTGAGCAATGCTGACAGCAAGACAAAACTGGGTCAATCAATCGCATGAATTCAGGCGCCGTTATGAACGTAAGCTATATAGAGCAGAAGTGATGTTCGCATGCAATGACCGGCTTTTTGAAGGCACGTTATTGGATATCGGCCTTGGCGGCGCATTCATTCAAACCCGGCGGATCGACCGGTTCTTTGACGGCGACCGGGTGACGGTGACCATTCCCTTCACCAATGGCGCCAAAAGCGTCCGCCGCTCGGGATACATCGCCTGGAAGAACAATCTGGGGATTGCCGTCGCCTTTTCCGACTGATGCACTCCCGTCGGTTTTTCGTATCTGCAGCCGGGCAATCGTTGTGAGCACTTGAGACGGCATTGAATCGCTGCCGATGCGAAACGTCCCCGCGCCGCAGGTGACAGTCGCGTGTCACAAGCCTGGCCGGCGATCCACCGTCAACCCGCAATAGCATTGAATTCCATCGTTTTACCGGAGCTCCTCGAAATCGCTATCGAAATCGGGATCGAAATCGTCATCTTAGCTTTCCGATCCCGATTTCGATAGCGATTTCGATAACGCCACAAATGCGATCAGTCAGAATCGCTGGATTCCCCCACATTTCCTTGTCAAAAACGAAAAAACATGGCATGGCATGCGGTTTACATGAACCGAA
>JBNLAV010000049.1:0-12709 GCA_050302315.1 Desulfobacteraceae bacterium | reverse complement strand
CATCCACCTGTCCGACGATCCGGGCGTCCTTTTCCGGGCTTTGTACCATCACATAGACCCACGCCTGTGCATCAATTTGTCGTGTCATCATCTGCTCCCATCATAAGATTCCGGCGTTGCGGCACAGAACCGCCCCATGCCTTGGGGTGATGTAGCGGATGCGGGCCCAATTTTCAACTGGAAGCTGTCCTAATAAGTTTTTTGAAACCACTTCTACGATATGAGGCGGAAGACTTCGTCCGGGACGGTCTCTTTGTCCAGGGCATTGCGCACTTTGGCAGACAATGTACGGGACTGGAATGGTTTCTGGATGAAATCCACACAACCGTAATTGAGAAGATTGGCGATCTGCTGGTTTACATTATATCCGCTGGCTGCGATGACCAGCGCATTGGATTTGATTTTCTTCAGAGAGAAGAAGACCTGGTCGCCGGCCAGGTCGGGCAGGATGACATCAAGCAGCACCAGGTGGATCCGGTCGTTGTATTCGGAATAGATTTCGACGGCTTCTGCGCCGCTTTGGGCCACCATCACCCGGTATCCCCATCGCTCCAGGATATCGCGGGCGACCTGGCAGGCCATTGCATCGTCGTCTACGACCAATATGGTCTCGCTGCCTTTTTCCGACTCCGTCCCGTCGGGCAGCACGGTCACTTCTTTGCGGCTAACCGGCAGGTAGATATTGAAGGTGGTGCCGTGTCCTTTTTCGCTATAGACGTTGATGATCCCCTGATGGCTCTTGATGGTGCCGTAAGCCGCCGCCAAACCCAACCCTTCATATCGAATGGGCCGGTAGGGAGAAAAGAAGGGTTCGAAGATACGTCGCTTTGCTTCGGAATCCAGCCCCGTCCCCGAGTCGGTGACGGAGAGCTTCACATACCGGCCGGGCGCATTGTTGAATGGCTTGGTGTAGTTTTCATCCAGATGGATGTTTTCCGATTGAAGATAGAGATCGCCGCCATTGGGCATGGCCTCAGCCGCATTCATGTAGAGGCTGAGCAGAACCTGGCCTATTTGAACCCGGTCCACCTGGGTTTGCCACAGATGTTCTTCATAGATTTCGTGGACCTTCAACCGTGTATTGGAGCGCATGAACATTTTGGAGGTGCTCTTCAAGATCTTGTTCAGGTCAGTGGGCATCACGACGAATTTGCCCACTTTGGCAAAGCTCAAGATCTCTTTGGCAAGTCTTCCGCCTTTTTCGGTGGATTGGTTGATGCGTTCCAGATGTTTCTGGAGGGCGTGATTTAGCGGCAGGTTCATGCGAATGATCGACAGGTTTCCCTGGATGGCCATCAAGACGTTGTTGAATCCGTGGGCCAGGCCTCCGGCAAGGGTGCCCAGGGCTTCCATCTTCTGTGCCTGAAGAAGTTGGGTCTGCATGTGTTTTTCTTTTTCAGCCGCCTTGACCTGTTTGGAGACATCCCGCATAACCCCTCTGAAACCCACCGAGGTACCTTTTTGATCCTTGATCAGGGCTGCGGAGAATTCGATAAACAGCGTGTGGCCATCCTTGTGAAAGACTTCGAAATTTTTTGGATTGATCTCTTCTCCGCTCCTAAAGACCCCGACAAATGTGGACTTCATTTCCCGTGCAGTGCGCGGCGGCGTGAAATCACGGAAATTGGCGCCGATCAGTTCCTCCCGCGCATACCCTGAGATCTGAAGAAGGGCGTGGTTGACAAAGGTGATCCGGCCTTTAAGGTCGGTTTCGAAGTAGCCCTCCTGCATGCTTTCGATGATCTGGCGATACTTCTGGTCGTTGTGCATCAGCTGCTCGTTGCATTCCTTCTCCCGGTTTAACTGAAGCTGCAGGTCGCTGCTGATGCTTTCCGCCCGCTTAAGCGCAGTTTTGTAGTCCTGGATCTCTTTTTCCAGGTCACGCATCTGATCGGCGGGCTTGTTGGCTGGTTTTATCTTACGGCCCATAAGGCGTCCCTATCGGGTGGTGTGCCACGCTGTCACAATCCCAGATTCTGGTTGATCAAGATGACCTTGATGCGACCGCGGGGAAAAGATTTTTCGGTAATGGTCCAATGGTTGCAAATGCGTTCCGGCGAGGAGCAATCATGGCAGCGGCCGGACTTGGCGCACGGTGTTTTTTTATCCAATCTCATCACATTGGCGGGAGCGGCATGCGCTTTGATTCTCGTCATGGCCGCACCGACATCCGGCACCAGCTTGTTGCGGCCAACCATAACGATGACTACCTTTGGTCCGAACGTCAGCGCCCCAACACGGTTGCCGATCATGTCCAGGTTGACCAGCTGCCCCTCTTCGGTGACGGCGTTGGTGCCGGTGATGAACAGGTCGCTGAGAAGGGCATGGCGTCGGCGCTCGTAGAGTTCGGCCGCGGGGATGTTCTTGTCGAAGGTATCCACGAGCGTATACGCGCTGCTCTTTTTGAGCTGGTCATAGAGTCCGGACTTCGTAAAGGTCATGGAACCTCCCCATGAAATGCTTTCCGGTGCTGATGCCGGAATGATCTGCTCGATGGCCAATCGAGCCGCATCCCGTGAATCGGCCACGACATGGGCCTCGAAATTGTTTTTTTCCAATCGCTCTTTGACTTGATCAAGACGAAGGAGCCAAAAACGGCGCAACGGATGGTCCATATAATTTGCCCCCGGTTTCAGATGGATGAGCGTGTGAACGTACAATCAGGTCAGGGTGATGCCGGCAAGGGGTGTGGATTACACAAAGGTACTTATGAATTATTATAAAAAACGGTGGATAGTGTCAACTCATGAGCGCAAATCAGCGGTACGATGATGAAAACCCGCCAATTTTTTGGGCGTTCTGATTTTGAGCTTTACATTTGATCAGACTTGATTGTATTTTCGTGCCGTCTCAAGATCCACTGACTCAAGGAGAGGGCCATGGCGCAGCAGTTCGAAATACCTGAAGAATACGAGATCCCCTTTCGCCGCATCCTGCCGTATTTGTCGGCACCGTTGCAGAATGATCCCAGAGTTCTGGAATCGCTCGTGCTTTATTTTAAACTCGGCGGAGAAAAGATGGCCCGCATCGTCATCGATGCCCTGAATGTGACCCACAGGATAGAATACGCTGAAATGATGAAAAAAATGAGGGAGGAGGCGATGCTGAGGGATCGCCAGGATGGGGACTCGGAAGACGAAGACGATGACGATGACGATGATGACAGTGACGAGGAGGATGAGGACGACGACGAATACGATGCCTGATGGGCGCTCGACCCCTGCCATAGCGCCTCTCGGTTTCGACGCCAGGACCGATTCTCTTCCCGGGCGTCGCCATCCTTCAGACCGGTCTGCTGAAATCCGGCATGCCTGCCCACCTCAGCCGGTTACAGCGCACGGCAACTGCTGCCATGAAACCTTTATTTGCATGCCTCGGTGACGAAACTGCGCGCACCTACCATCTGGTGCTCAGATCGTCCGGAATCCCCTGTCGGCTGCAGCCACACCGGAACCAATGGGCGATTCTGGTTCCCTCCCACCAGCGTACCAATGCCGTCAACGCCGTATCTCTCTACTTAAAAGAGAATCCTCCCCTTGCGGATACGGATCGTTTTTCACCGGCGCCCGGAATCACCACCTGGTCCGCCTTTTACATTGTTCCCATACTGGCGGTGATCCACTGGGCGATCCGGCCGGGCCGTGAACATCGAATTTTTGTCGAGCACCTCGGTGCGGACGCCCGGCAAATCGTCTACGGAGAACTCTATCGCTGCGTTACTGCCTTGTTTCTGCATCAGGACTGGCCTCATGTCGTGAACAACTTGGCCGGTGCAATCCTGTTCGGCACCGTGGTGGCCTCCGCTAGCGGATGGGGCGTGGGATGGTTGATGGTGCTGTTGTCCGGGGCACTGGGCAATCTGGTGACGGCGTTATGGTATGAGCGGTCGCATTTGTCCATCGGCGCGTCCACAGGCGTTTTCGGTGCCTTGGGGATTTGTGTCGCCCTGAACCTCTGGCGATACATCCGCAAGGCCAGGCCATCATGGCGCATGTGGCTGCCCCTGGCCGGTGGATTGGCGCTGTTGGGGCTTCTGGGCGGATCGCCCCACTCCGATCTGATGGCGCACCTGGCAGGATTCGGGTGCGGGCTGTTGATCGGCGGAGTTTACGGCGCGTTCTGCAGGAAGCCGTTGAAGGGATATGTACAATTCGTTGCGGCATTTGTGGCGGTGGCGATTGTAGCAATGAGTTGGGTCTGGGGGATCACCGCCGGCGGCGGTTGAATATCGAATATCGAACCACAGAATGTCAAAGTAAGCTATTCTGTCATTAAAGACAGAGCGCAGCGATTCCACACTTCTACATTCGACATTCCTTGTTCGATATTCCATTCCTGTGCTTACGCATACATTGCCAAAGTCCAATGACTGGCACATAAGCATCGTTTTAATGATGTGGTTTTACAGCGGATAGGGGGTCAGGCTTTCGTATCCGTCATCGGTCACCAGAATGGTCTGTTCGAACTGGGCTGAAAGGGATTTGTCTTTGGTGACGGCGGTCCAGCGATCATCCAGTATGACCAGTTCGTGGCCCCCCAGGTTGATCATGGGTTCGATGGTAAAGACCATGCCCGGGACCAGTTGCACGCCTTCGCCGCGCTTGCCGAAATGGGGCACCTGGGGAGGCTCGTGAAAGTCGTAGCCCACCCCGTGGCCGACAAAATCACGGACCACCGAGCAGCCTTGCCCTTCTGCATAGGTCTGGATGGCCCAACCGATATCGCCGATGGTGTTGCCTGGTTTGACCATGTTGAGCGCTTCTTTAAGACTTTGCCGGGCCACGGCGACAATGGTGCGGGCATCGCGGCCCGGGGTGCCTACAAAAAAGCTCTTGTTGGCGTCGGCATAGTAGCCGTCCAGGACCGAGGTGACATCCACGTTGACGATGTCCCCGTCTTTGAGAACGCGATCGCCGGGGATACCGTGGCAAATCACTTCATTAACCGAGACGCAAACGCTTTTGGGAAATCCGCGATAATTCAGCGGTGCCGGAGTGGCACCATGCTCGATGGTGTACGCATGCACCAGGGTGTTGATGGACTCGGTGGTGATGCCGGGTTTGAGATGGGATTCGACCAGATCCAGGGTGTCGATCACCAGTCTACCGGCGCGACGGATCGCTTCGATGGCTTCGGGGCTCTTCAGCCGGATCTTGGACTTGTCCGGATGTTTATGCTCAGACGGGGCAGGTCGGTTCATGCAACATTTTTTGTACTTTTTTCCACTCCCGCAGGGACATGGATCGTTGCGTCCGATTTTGGTGGTTCTGATTGGTCGATTCACCCGCAAGGCGCCTTCCGGTTATAGGGTTCCATCTTTTCCGTGCATCATGCCCGTGGCGTCCACCTATAATGGATTGGCCATACCCTGTCAATCCGCAATCCAGACGCCGGAATGCTCCCCGCCCCCTCTTTGATGTTGCAAGGCGCGGGGCCATCAGGTAAGAAATTATAGCGCTAAAGGCTCGCGCAAAGATAACTTCGCCTTTATATGGGCCGATGCATCCTGTCTGGCAAGGCGCATCGGTGCATTCAAAAATGTAAATTTATCTTTGTGCGAACCATAGGAAGGAGTCAATGCGATCATGGACCAGAAGGATGATGCTCGAGACATCGATTTGGAGTGGGAAAACCGCGTTCTGTGCAGTGATGAGAGCTGCATCGGAACCATCGGCCCCGATGGCCGCTGCCGGGAGTGCGGACGGCCATACGAAGGCGAACTGCCTTCCGCTATCAGTGAGGTGTCGGACGAACCATTGACCCCGTTGATCGAAGATGCGGACGATTCATCGGATGACGACGTCGGGGGCCAGGCGGAAGAGGAAGGTGAAGCAGGCGCCGGTCTGGACGATGAAGACGATGAATGGGGGCGAAGAACCCTTTGCCGTGACGAGAGCTGTATCGGCGTCATCGGCGAAGACGGCCGCTGCAAAGAGTGCGGAAAACCCTATTGAACCGCAGAATATCGAACAAGGAACCGCTGAATGCCCAAGTAGGGTCGGCATCCGCGCCGATCGGTCCGGGCGACCCATACGGCACCCCAAACCGGCGGGGATGCAAGCCCCGCCCTGCGGGGCCATTTTTCAGACCCGCCTGTTTATCGATAATGACTGTAGTGAATCCCGTACCGCTTGGCCTTGTAGGAAAATTTTCGCACCGTGGTTTTCAGGACCTGGGCGGCCGTCGAGATGTTGCCGCGGGTGTTTTTGAGCGCATCGATGATCATCTCCCGCTCAAGGTTGGCCACCGCATCTTCCAGTGACAGCTCCGGCAGGGTGTCGGACTCCGTGCCCGTCTGGAGGGTGGGAGGCAGGTGGTAGCTGTGGACCACGCCGCCGTCGCACAGCAGCACGCTGCGTTCGATGCAGTTTTCCAGCTCCCGGACGTTGCCGGGCCAGTGATAGGCCATCAGCATGTCGATGGCCGGGGTGGAAAAACGTCTGATCTCCTTGTTGTTCTCTTTGGAGTACTTTTCGAGAAAGTGATCGGCCAGCAATAAAATGTCGGTTTTGCGTTCCCGCAGCGGCGGCATGTAGATGGGGAAGACATTGAGCCGGTAGTACAGGTCGCCCCGGAAAGTGCCCTCTTCAACCGCCTGCTCCAGGTTCTTGTTCGTGGCGGCGACAATGCGCACATCCACTTTCAGCGTCCGCTGGCCGCCCACCCGTTCAAATTCCTTCTCCTGAAGCACCCGCAACAGGTTGGCCTGGACATCCAGTCCGATAGAGCCGATCTCATCCAGAAAGATGGTTCCCTTGTGGGCCAGTTCGAATTTGCCCAGCTTCTGTTTAATCGCACCGGTAAAAGCGCCCTTCTCGTGCCCGAACAGCTCGCTTTCGATTAAATTGGCCGGAATGGCCGCGCAATTGACTTTGACAAAAGGACCTTTGGCCCGGTGGCTGTTGTAGTGGACCGAGTTGGCCACCAGTTCTTTGCCGGTGCCGCTCTCGCCGCGAACCAGCACCGTGGCGTTGCTTTTGCACACCTGGGAGATCATCTGGTAGACTTCACGCATCTTGTTGCTGTTGCCCACGATGTTGGTGATGCGGTATTTATTCTCCAATTCGTTGCGCAGCCGTTTGTTCTCGTCGCGCAGTTGATCCTTCTCGCGGCGGATGGTTTCGAGATTGACCACATGCTGGGCGATCATGGTGGCCACAACCGAGAGCAGCTTCTCTCCCTCTTTCAAGGGATAGCCTTTCTCATAAATACGGTCCACGCTCAGGGCGCCGATGACCTGTTTTCCTTTTTTGATGGGCACGCACATGAAGGAGAGTTCCTTGATCCCCCGGCCTTTCTTGCGCGCCGCCGTTCGGTCCAGAAAATCCGGCTCTTCGCTGATTTTGGGGATGGTCACGGGTTTGCCGGTCTGGATGACCCGTCCGGTGATGCCTTCCCCCAGCTTGTATTTCACCCGTTCGATGGTGCTGGGTGAGAGGCTGTGGGCTACTTCGATGCTGATCTCGTTGCGCAATGGATTAAGGATCGAGACAGTTCCCCTGTCCATCTCCAAGGAGCTGGACAGAATATCCAGGACTTTATATAGAGATTTCTTGAGGTCGAGGTGTTCGTTGAGCGACTGGCTGATCTCATAGAAGAGAGTGACTTGTTCGATCTTTTTCATTGGCGTTACGGCTCCGCATTTTGGTCAAACGATACAATATGGGTAATCCCGATGTTGGATATAACAAAAATGTAACTAATGGCAAGCACTATTATTCTGCATATTGATATGGATGCATTTTTTGCATCCGTCGAACAGATGGACGATCCCACCCTGTTGGGAAAACCGGTGGTGGTGGGCGGCCGATCCCAGCGCGGCGTGGTGGCCGCAGCCAGCTATGAGGCCCGCCGCTACGGCATCCATTCGGCCATGCCGATTTTCCAGGCCCGCCAGAAATGCCCGGCGCTGGTTATCGTCCCTCCGAGGCGCAAGCGCTATTCATCGCTTTCCAAAAGAATCATGGCTATTCTGGAGACTTTTTCTCCGCTGGTCGAGCCCATCTCCATTGACGAGGCCTTCGTCGATATCACCGGTTGCCATCGATTGTACGGTTCGCCCGCCCGGATCGCCCTTGCCATGAAGGACCGCATCTACCAGGCGGTGGGGCTGACCTGTTCGGTGGGCGTTGCGCCGGTCAAATTTCTGGCCAAAATCGCGTCGGATATGGATAAGCCGAACGGGCTGACAGTGATTGAAGCCGAACAGATGCCGGATTTTATACAACAACTGCCCATTGGCAAGGTGCCCGGTGTCGGCAAACGGGCCGAGAAAACCCTTTCCACCCTGGGAATGCGTACATTGGGGCAAGTGGCCTCCGTTCCACAGAAGCTATTGATCAAAAAACTCGGAAAGTTCGGCCACCGCCTCATCGCCCTCTCCCAGGGCCGAGATGATTCACCGGTCACGCCGTTCAGTGAAGCAAAATCGATCAGCACTGAGACCACCCTGCCGGAAAACACCATGGACCGCCGGCTGCTGGACCACTATCTGCTCACCCAGTCCCAGTCTGTGGCAAAGGACCTGCGGCGCAAGCAGATGCGTACCCGTACCATCACGTTGAAAGTCAAGACCGATGACTTCAAGCTTCACAGCCGAAGCCGGACGCTCACCCGGCCGGTCCAATCAGCCGAGCGGATCTACCAGGTTGCGTCCGAACTCTTTCGCCAATTCTCGCTCAAGCGTCCCGTACGCCTGATCGGCGTAGGGACCGGCGCCCTTGTATCTCAATCCATGCCGGTTCAGGCGGATCTCTTTCCCGACGGGGATCAGGTGCGGGACCGCAAGTGGGAGAAAGTCGATCGGGCCATGGATGCGGTTTCGCAGCGTTTCGGGGAGAAGTCGGTGACCCGGGGAAAGTTTGGCCGGTTCAAAAAAGAACGATAGCGATTTCGCCCCCCCCTCCCCCCCGGGCAGTACAGCGGCAACCTGAAGTCGAAGGCCACCCGCGTTGCGGATTGCTTGAATTGTATGCAACGTTGGGGCAAAATGGCCCCTAAAAACCATCCTGACTCAGCGGTAACAATGAAACTTGACAGGAGTGATTGATTAATATAATGATTACTATCAATTAGAATGCCTTTTAAAAATGATTTTTAAGGTTATGCTTCGAACTGTGTGACGTGCACAAAACGCTAATCGATCAAAGGAGGACTTGTGACAAAAGCAGAACTAATCGAAAAAGTGGCCAAAGACGCTGACATTCCTAAAACAACGGCCGATAAAGCAGTCCGATCATTTTTAGATGGCGTTACAGCCGGTCTGAAAAAGCGTGACAGCAAAGTTACGCTTGTCGGTTTTGGAACCTTCAAAAAGGTTTACCGAAAAACCCGGATGGGCCGCAATCCCCAGACTGGTGAAAAGATGAAGATCAAAGGCAGAAATGCCGTCACCTTCAAACCCAGCAAAAAAATTCTATAGCGCTCATCAGCGCTTGCCAATGCCGAACACCCCGTCGCGAGACCCGAGGCGGTTCGGCATGCTGTTGATGAAGAATTTTTAATGTGCAGAGGCCTGTAAAAGGCCTCGGCACATTATCACCATTACGGCTGTCTCTGCCAGACAGACGCAGTGATGCGCACTCCGCGCCCTCATCCTCACGAATACCTCTGATCCTACTGTAGTCGGGTGACACCCCAAGCGAAGACCCTTTCACCATATCTATCGAGCCGGACAACCATTGTGCTGAACGACCGCCGATGGAAGAAGCGTTCCGTACTGTGCCGGCTTTGCGCTCAACGTTTTTACGACAATTGGCTTGAGGATGTGATCTGCGCGATGAGTCTGGTCAGGATTTCATCCGGCGTGCAGCGGGAGCAGTCTACGGTGATCCGGGCATATCGCCGGTAAAGGGGGCGGCGTTCATTGTAGAGCTGGTCTATGGACTGACCCGGCCTTCGGACCACGCCCCGGTTGTCCAGTTGTTTCAAGCGCTGGGACAAAGGGGTGAGCCCGATGTCAAGGAAGATGATGGCGCCCAGGCCGGCCAGGTGGTGCATGGCCTCAGGCCGGTAAATCACGCTGCCGCCTGTGGCGATCACCGTCCTGCTGGTGTGGAGCCGCTGAATATGTTTTGCTTCTATATCGCAGAATCCTTCGGTGCCCTTCTCCTGAATGATGCGCTTCAAGCGCATGCCTTCACCGGTCTGGACGAGCAGGTCGGTGTCGATGAAGGCGTAACCGATGCGTTTGGCCAGCAGCACCCCCAGGGTGCTTTTGCCCACGGCCGGCATGCCGATGAGGATCAGGTTCCGGTGGGGGATCCTATCTGTGTCCATGAAATACTTCCTGTGCCTTCCGTTACGGCCCTCTTATCCGGCTCAGATCGAAGAAGTAGTGGACGCCGCTTTTGATAAGGGTGATCAGAATGAAGCCGAAGAGCAGGGGAAAGAGGATGCAGTCGAACACATAGGCGGCGATGAGTTTCAGGGTCAAGGCTGCGATGACATCGGTCTCGGTTTTCAGAAAAGAGATCAGCATCTGAATGCCGGCGCTCGTCTCTGATATCTTCTGTTTCAGCGAAGGGGCGGAAAAACTTTCCTGCGCGAGGTCGGCAAGGGCGGCCTGGTCTTTGTTCCTGGGGGAGATTTGCGCCTCGATGCGCTTGAGCTCTTCATGGGACTGCTCAATCATCGGCCGGGTGATCCGCTCTGAGAGCGCGGCCGCTCCGGTGACGGAAAAGGGCAGCAGAAGGTAACACGCCACGGTCAGCGTCGTGGTGAAGCGCAATGCTTCCCGTACGGTATTGTGCACTCCAACCCGCTGCGGCCACAGGCTGCGGCCTATCAGCCTGATGGTCAGCAGGAGCAGCAGCCCGGCCAGCACCCAGTGGTCGATCAGGGTCAGGCTTTTGAGGGCCAGCTGCATGCCCACAATGATGCTGCCGCCGGCCAGTGCGGCTTTCCAGGCGATGTCAACGTAGTCATAGACCGGCTGGACGATATCACCAATTTCCAGGTTGAAGCCGATGCCCACCTGGGACCCTTCCACAACGGCAAGGCCGCTCTTGATGCTGGAGAGCAGCAGGAATCCGGTCAGGGATTTGTCGAAGGCGTCTTCCAGGTAGTGGTCGTTGGCCCGTGACAGATGCCCGACGCCGATCCAGTTGAAGGCACGGTCGGCGTAGCCGGCCGCAGAGAGGAGAGCGGCTCCGGCCAGCAACAGAACGATGATCCACCGTTTGAACTCCAATTTTCTATCCTTTTGCTGTTTTTAACAAACCCATAATGTCGATTATATATAGCATTGGACATCGTATTGTTAAAGATGAAACCTGCCTCCACCGATCCGGATGCGCAGATGTCGTCTGCCGCTCGCTTCAGCAATTCTGACGGAATGTCATTCTCCACAGAAGAAGCGGGTACAAGGATTTTCTAATCATTCTTTTTGGCGATGAGCTACACGTTTGCCTGAGCTCCTATAATCGAAATCGGGATCGAAATCGGGTTCGAAATCGTCACCTAAGCTTTCCGATTTCGATTTCGATCTCGATAACACCACAAAGGCGTTCAGTCAGAATTACTGCCGCCCGCCATTCCCGCCTTGACGGCCGGCGAACGCCCCCGTATGGTAAGGCCTCCCGGGTTCGTCTGTGACGGCGAGCCGAGTCACGAGATGAAGACGGATTGCCGCTGATGAAAGTCCTGCTGATCTACCCCTATTTTCTGGAGCCGCGCATCCACGTGGAGGAGATTGCTGTGCTGCCCATGGGCATCTTCTATGTGGGGGCGATGCTCAAGTCCAAGGGGCATCAGGTGGAGATCCTCAATTGGTACGATGCAAAAGGCGCCGACGAATCCATGCGCGAAGCGCTGGTCTCCCGGCGGCCCGACCTTATCGGTATCTCCATCGTGCATGCCAACCGGTGGGGCGGCATCGAGATCGCCCGCATGGCCAAATCGCTTTTTCCCGAAATGCCGGTTGTTTTCGGCGGCATCGGCGCGACTTTTTTATGGCGCCATCTGCTCACCCATTTCGACGCCATCGACTACATCGTGATGGGGGAGGGGGAGCACACCTTTTCCGAACTGGTCAAGGCCCTGGAAGACGGGGCCGGGCCGCAGGAGATCGCCGAACTGCCGGGACTGGCCCTGCGCGGCCCGCGCGGCCCAGTCCGAACCGCCCAGGCGCCCATGATCGAAGATCTGGACGCGCTGCCGCAGCCGGCGCGCTATTTCGACTTTCAGCACCTTTCGCTGACCCGCGGCTGTCCAAGCCGCTGCACCTTCTGCGGATCGCCGCGCTTCTGGAAACGACGGGTGCGGTTCCACTCCGCCGACTACCTTGTGGAGCAGATGGCCATGCTGGCCGCGCGGGGCACGACCTTTTTCTATCTCTCGGACGACACCTTCACCCTGAACACCGAACGGGTGATCGAACTGTGCCGCAAGATCATCGAAAGGGGACTGACCGTTACCTGGCAGGCCATCTCCAAGGTGAGTGCGGTGAACGACGAGATGCTTTACTGGATGCGCAAGGCCGGCTGCGTGCAGATCAGCTATGGGGTCGAAAGCGGATCGCCCCGAATTCGCAAGCGGCTCTGCAAGAACATCCGCCACGACCAGATCGTCCGGGCGTTTGAGCGGACCGTGGCCCATGGCATCCTGGCGCGCGCCTATTTTATCTACGGCGCACCCGGCGAAACCTGGGAAACCATCGAGCAGACCGTGGAACTGATCGGGCAGATCAAGCCGCTGAGCGCCATCTTTT
>JBNLAV010000048.1:0-3032 GCA_050302315.1 Desulfobacteraceae bacterium | reverse complement strand
AAGCGCTGACTGGCAATGTATGGGCCCCGGATCCGGCTTGCTACTTGACCGATGAAGAAATCGCCGAGACCATTTGATTCCGAGGAGTAAACCATGTTGTTTCCCGATTATCGCCCCCGTCGCATGCGTCAGAACAATGCCTTTCGTCGCATGGTCAGTGAAACCCAACTCAGCGCAAACGACATGATCATGCCGTTATTTGTCGTGGAGGGCAAGGATGTCAAGAATGCCATCCCTTCAATGCCTGGTCAGTTCCAGCTTTCCAGCGATCATTTGGTCAAGTACGCCCAGGAAGCCTATGATCTTGGAATCCCGGCCATTATCCTGTTCGGCCTGCCGAAAAGCAAAGATCCGCTGGGTACCCAGGCCTATGCTAAAAACGGCGTGGTCCAGCGGGCCGTCAAGGAAGTCAAGAACAAAATCCCCGAACTTGCGGTTATCACCGATGTCTGCCTGTGCGCCTATACCGATCACGGCCACTGCGGTATCGTGGAGGGACATCATGTCGACAATGACGCCACCCTGGATCTATTGGCGCGCACGGCTGTTTCGCACGCTAAAGCCGGAGCCGACATGGTGGCGCCATCGGATATGATGGACGGACGCGTCACCGAAATCAGAGGGGCCCTGGATGAAGAAAATCTGAGCCATATCCCCATTATGTCCTATGCCGCCAAGTATTGCTCGGCCTACTACGGGCCGTTTCGCGAGGCTGCCGACTCGGCGCCCCAGTTCGGCGACCGCCGCACGTATCAGATGGACCCGGCCAATTCCCAGGAAGCCATCCGGGAGACTGCCATGGATGTGGAGGAAGGGGCCGACGTGGTGATGGTCAAGCCGGCCCTGCCTTACCTGGACATCATTTACCGGATTAAAGAGGAATTTGATCTGCCGGTCGCCGCCTATAATGTCAGCGGCGAATACGCTATGATCAAAGCGGCCGAACAACTGGGCTGGATGGACGGCCAGCGGGTGATGATGGAGTCCCTGACCGCCATTAAGCGCGCCGGCGCCGATATGATTTTGACCTATTTCGCCATGGAGGCGGCCAGGAGTCTGGGCGGCTAAGGTCATCCTGCTGACAAATAATAGTGTTCAGGTTCCAGGGAATTTGGCAATCGACCGAACACTGAGCACGAAACACCTAACTCCCAACTGTGAGATCGCGATACAATGAACGACCCTGCACACCACCCCCCTCAACACCCGTCCGGGCATACCGGGCAAGGCCGCGGCCATGGCGACACCCCAACACTGCGTCTGGTCGCGTGGGAAACGACCCGCAACTGCAACCTGAACTGCGTACACTGCCGGGCGGCCGCGACCTGCGGGCCCTATTCCGGAGAACTGGATACCCAGGCCGCCCTGACCCTCATGGATCAAATTGCCGAAGTAGCCAAACCCATCATCATCCTGACCGGCGGCGAACCACTGCTGCGCGAGGATATCTTTGAAATCGCAAAATATGGCGACAGCAAAGGGATGCGCATGGTCATGGCCCCGAACGGAACCTTGGTAACCAAAGAGATTGCCGTTAAAATGGCCGAGTCCGGCATACAACGCATCAGCGTCAGCCTGGATGGCTCAACCGCCCAAAGCCACGATGCATTTCGAGGCGTCCAAGGCGCCTACGAAGGGGCTCTTCACGGTATCGCAAATGCAAAGGCCGCCGGCATCCAATTCCAGATCAACACCACTATCACAAAAACGAATCTGGATCAGATTCCGAAAATTCTGGAGCTGGCTGAGTCTCTGGGCGCCGTAGCCCACCATATCTTTCTTCTGGTGCCCACAGGACGAGGCAAATACATCGTCGACCAGGAAATCGATGCCAGAGAATACGAAGAGACGCTCAATTGGTTCTATGATCAACGCGATAAGACCTCCTTGCAACTTAAAGCCACCTGTGCGCCCCATTACTACCGGATCCTGCGGCAACGCGCCCGGGAAGATGGCCGCAGCGTTACTTTCGAATCCCATGGCCTGGATGCCGTCACCCGGGGTTGTCTGGGCGGTACGGGCTTCTGTTTCATATCGCACCGCGGCATCGTGCAACCTTGCGGATTTCTGGATCTTAATTGCGGTGATGTCACCCAGCAACCCTTTGGTGATATTTGGGAGCATTCGCAACATTTCAAGAAATTACGTAATTTCAGTCAATTAAAAGATAAATGCGGTTATTGCGAATATCGCCGTGTATGCGGCGGGTGTCGCGCCAGAGCTTACGAAGCCACAGGCGACTATATGGCCGAAGAACCGTTATGCCTTTATGATCCTGCCAAAAAACCTCTTGTCTCAAATCAAAGCTGAGTGCTATAGCTGAATAAAGCGCAGTGAATCGGTAAACACCTTCAAGGAAAGGACTTTTCGGTGAAGATCAGGTCATTGATGGTCCCCAATCCCATTACCGTGGCGGTTCAAACGACGGTCCAGCAAGCTATTGAATTGATGAAAATCAATTCCATCCGCCACCTGCCGGTGGTGGACGGGCATAACCAATTGCAGGGCTTGCTCACACTGGCCGATCTCAAACAGGCGCTGATTCCTTCCATGCTGGGTGATCTGACCCTGGCCGATATGATGATCAAAAAACCACTGACAGTGGGCCCCGATGATGATATCGAAATTGCCGCACAACTCATTTACAAACATAAAATCAGCGGCTTGCCGGTTACCTGCAACGGAAAACTGGTGGGAATTCTGACCGAGTCGGATATCCTTCGGGCATTTATCGACATGATGGGGATCTTAGCCAGCAGTGCACGCATCGATATTACCACCGGCGACGATCCCGGTGACCTAAACCGGGCAATTAAAATCATTCACGATCAGGGCGGGGATATTATCAACGTCGGTATGACGGCCCAGGAAACCACCAACCGCACCTATTATTTCAGATTGACGCCCTGCGATACCCATCCCATTCAGAAGGCCCTCGAAGGTGAAGGCTTTGTGGTTCAAGCCGTGATGTCTTAACGCACCTGATTCAGTTCATTTGATTTCATTTCCGCCAGACAACTTCTTGCCTTTCG
>JBNLAV010000047.1:0-2783 GCA_050302315.1 Desulfobacteraceae bacterium | reverse complement strand
TTTTGCAGCAGGAAGCATTGAATCAAGCCATTAAGAAAGGTTTTTCCATCCTGGCCGATTGTTATGTCAACAAGGACAGTGTGACGGCCATGCAACTGCTCTCTGATTCCTGTGAGCCGGTGCGGGTCCGCATCAAGGCGGCCGAAATGGTAGGGGACATGGCAGAAATCGAAGCTGTCGAACCGCTGAGATGCATGCGTGCGGGAAATCAGAAGCTTCAGAAGACCATTGAAGAGGCGGTTTCAAAGATCCATGCGCGCCATTTCACCCGTGAATGTCCTTTTTGCGCCGAGATCATCAAAAAACGGGCCAATGTGTGTAAGCATTGCGGCAAGGACGTTGCAGGACAATAGAAGTCCTAATGCGGTCCCACCAACCCCGGCGGCAGGTCTGAAGAAGTCCTGCCGCTATTTTATTGGATATTGGATTTGAGGTGTTAAGGGGCGGCTGTGCGACACGATTGCGTCGCGTAGGTCCTGTAAATCAGCATCTGCCGGCGGTGGCGTTTCCCATCCAATTGTACCGCTGCGGCGGGATCAAAAGACGCCGCGGCTGCCGATTTGGAAGGCAATGCATCCAGGCCCTTGCCGATCAGGTCTCCGGATAAGGTGTCCCAGACCAGTGCAAAGGTCCCGTCGGATGCTGCCGACAAGGGGATTTGGTAGTCATCCAGTAACCGCGCAGCAGAGACGACCTCCCTTTCCCGGGAGGACAGGGAGCCGGCGGCGCATTTGATAACCATGAATCTTGCGCCGTTCACGTTGATCACAAGGTCAACGGTGGATGCAAAGCACTGGCCGTCCACCTCCAACTGGATGACGGCATCCACTTCAATTTCTTCCTTGTCATACCCCTTGACGTCAACCAGAAACCGTTCGACGGCCTGGCGATTTTCCTCCGCGCCGGTATTGGGTACCGAATTTCCGGTGATAAAATCAATCAGGGCCTCTTGGGGGCGTTCCGCATGGGACATTAGCGACCTCGGCTTTACTTCTCGATAAGGGATTGTCCGGTCATCTGTTCGGGCTGTTCAATGCCCATCAGATCCAGAATCGTAGGGGCAATGTCTCCCAAAGCACCGGGTTTGAGCCGGCTGGTTTTGCGGTGGTCGTCCACCAACACGAGATGAACGGGGTTGGTGGTGTGGGCCGTATGGATGCGTCCGTCCGCCTGAAGCATGGTCTCGGAATTACCGTGATCGGCGGTGACCAGCAGGGCGCCGTTTTTGGACAGCACCCTGGCGACAATGCGCCCCATGCATTGATCGACACATTGGACGGCCCGGATAGCGGCTTCCACCACGCCGGTGTGTCCGACCATGTCCATATTGGCGAAGTTCAGGACGATCAGATCATACTGGTCTGAGTCGATGCGTTTGAGTACTTCCTCTGTAACGGCAACGGCGCTCATCTCCGGCTTGTGATCATACGTGGGGATATCACGCGGAGAGGGGATCAGGCAGCGGTCTTCATTCTCGAAAGGTTTTTCTTCTCCGCCATTGAAGAAATAAGTTACATGGGCATATTTTTCAGTTTCTGCGATTCGCAGTTGTTTCAAACCTTTTCGGCTGATCACCTCCCCTAAGATATCCTCCAGGTGAATCGGCGGAAAGGCCATGGGGAGGGTGAAATTCTCGTCGTACAACGTCATGCACACATAGCGCCCCAGGGCAGGAACCACCCGGCGTTGAAACCCATTGAAGCCCTCTTCTGTAAAGGCGCGGGTGATTTGCCGCGCGCGATCGGCCCGGAAGTTGAAGAAGAGGACGCTGTCGCCGTCGGCGACACATGCCCTGGGGTGGCCCTGGGGGTCGGTGATGACGATGGGGGTAACGAACTCGTCGCTTTCGCCCCTGTCATAGGCGGCTGCAATGGCTGCGACCGGATCGCTTTCGAACCGGCCCTTTCCTTCGGTGTAGAGTCGATAGGCCAGCTCCGTTCGATCCCAGCGCGTATCCCTGTCCATGGCGTAGTAGCGGCCGCAGACCGATGCAATGGCGCCATTGCCGATGGTATCGATGTGGGACTGGAGTTGGGCGGTGTAGGTTTTGCCGCCGTCCGGCGGTGTGTCCCGACCGTCCAGGATGACGTGTACATATACCCTGGCAAGGCCTTTTTGCTTCGCCAGGTCGAGCAGTGCCAGAAGGTGGGTCAGCTGGCTGTGTACGCCGCCGTCGGAGACCAACCCCATGAGGTGCAAGGCGCTGTCCCTGGCCAGAGCGTTCTCAATGGCTGAATTGAGCTCCTCGTTGGTGAAGAAGCCGCCGTCTGCGATGGCGGCGTCGATACGCAGCAGGTCCTGGTAGACCACTCTACCGGCACCAATGTTGAGGTGGCCGACTTCCGAGTTGCCCATGATTCCTTCAGGCAAGCCGACGGCCTCTCCTGATGTTTGAAGCTCCGTTGTGGGGTATTGCGCCAGCAAGTCATCCAGATGCGGCGTATCGGCCGACATTACCGCGTTGCCTTCGGCAGGCTCCCCTTTCCCCCATCCATCCAGAATGATCAGCATCACCGGTTTGGGTCGTTGCATGGTGTTCTCCGTTCAATTTTTGGTTTTCGTAACGCGGCAGCGCTTATCGCACGCAGGTGGTCGGAGAGAGTTTAAGCATGATAATCCCGATGCCAAGCGTCAATCGATAATGATTTCTTCACCATCGAAAGGCTCCGCGCCATGTTTGTAGTCTTCGAGACGCCTGGAGGACAGGCGCTTGGCGTCCACCCACAATCCCTCCAGGTCATAGAAATGCCGCGTCTCTTCGTAAAAAACATGAATCAGGATAT
>JBNLAV010000046.1:0-5408 GCA_050302315.1 Desulfobacteraceae bacterium | reverse complement strand
CCGGCCGCCGGCTGTATGTGCACAGTATCGATCCTGATACCGGGAGGGTGGAGCGAATCTATCCCCCGCGGTTGTTGCGGAGGATGTTGGCCGGACAAGCCCTCGCAGAACTGTCGGCAGGGCTGTCGCCCCATAAGCACTAATTTATTATTTCAACACAGGAGCTAAAATCGTACTCGTACTCGTACTCGTACGCGTAATCGTACGCGTAATCGTAATCGTGAAAAATAATGAAGGCGCCACTTGGGTTCCGGATGGTAAGCCTATTGGATAAGACCTCGGCTGTCAGCGACGTATATCGATTCTGAGCCAATTCGAGTACGAGTACGCGTACGAGAACGAGTACGAATTTGAAACGCAAACGGGGAAGGCTTACGCCTGGCCATGCTTGCCGCCGAGGGACTGCCATTTTTTCTCGGCAGTATTGCGCACCGGCAATACGGGACGGTTCCCCCATAACCTGGGCCTCAGCCAGTTGCGGGTATCGACCTGATCATCGGGTCCCGGCACCAGGGCATCGCGGTCGATGGAGAGCACCTGTATCCCATTGCGCTCCAGCTCCTTGACCCGGACATTGCTTTCGAAGCGGCGGAGATCGTTGAATTCGATGAACCTCCCGCTCCAACCGGTAAGGGTCAGTCCGACCCCCGCGGCCGCTCCGATGATGCCGTCATTGGTGCCGCCGTGACCGGAGAGATGCTCTCCCCGGACCGCTTGCATGGCCTCTTTCTGACTGACGATGCGGTTGCATGCCAGGCGGCCGAAGGCTTTCAGGCTTTCAACGGCCGGGCTCTGCTCCCAAACCACACATAGCCCCGGATCACTGCCCTCCATGAAGTGGTTGCGGATATGCTCCGCGGCGCGTTCGATAATCTGTGGCGCGATATCCCTATCGTCCGTCTCGAGAATCATGCACGCCGAACTGTTCTTGGAAGTATAGGGTATGCCCTCCAATACCGGCAGCTGTTGACGGACCACCCCCCACATGCGAACCTCTCCGGGCAGGCTGTTTACAAACCATCGGACGAGTTTCCCGGTGCCGCGGTCGGCGCCGGCCACATCGGTATCGTCAAATCCAACAAATAATCTCATTTTCTACTCCCTGAACAAAAAGAGGATGCCCTTTCAGGTTTAATGGGGTTCAATGGTGCCGAAAGCTTTGAGCTTGCGGATGACGGAAGGCACCGCCAGCGCGCCGGCCGTTCCGAAGACGACGTTGCCGATGGTTTGGATAAACGCATGGCGCAATATGATCTGCGCGTCCATTCCGACGATTGTATCGACGAGATACGTACTGAGAAAACGGGTGCCTGCCGCCAATGTCCCGGTCAGAGCGCACAGCAGTACGGATTGAAACAGGAGTGGGCCCAGCAGACCGGCCATTACATCGACCACAACGGCCGGCAGCACAAATTTGATGAGCATCAGAGGGCCTCCTTTGCCCATGCCCAGAATAACCGCCAGCACACCGGCGATGACGCCCGCAAAGGTCCCGGCAGCCCAGTGACGTACGCATCCACGGGCGAGCAGGAGAAAAAACAGGGTGAGAAGCATGCTGTGTCCCGGAACTTTGAGATGGAATCGCAAAGCCGCCTTGCAGCTGACGATGAGCACCGCGCAGAATCCCAGGAAAAGCGCATCTTTCAATCTGAGTCGAGACATCATGACCTATCATCTTCCGGCCAATGGGTTCGTCGATGGTAGAGGCCGAAATCCCTGGCTGCGGCTGCTGTGGAGATGTCGGCCGACAGGGAGAGGGTTCGGACCAAAGTCGGCACCATCAAGCAACTGATCCAGTCGGTCCAATTTCGCGGGGATTTCAGATCTGAGGCCATCAGCCGCGCTCCGCGAAAGAGTTGCGTCTGGCGTATGGTGGACATTTCCCTCAACAGCATCGGCAAAAAGCGCAGACAAGTGGCGACCACGAAGGCGGCTGTGTCGGGCAAAATGCACGAGAGCGCCTGGGACGACCGTGAAAATGAGACGGCGGCCGAAATGATGATGCCCGGCCAGAGGGCATTGAAGAGTTGCCACGCCACCCGCATGCCGGGGAATAAACCATCGCTCCATCCGAACCTGAGCGAGTAAAGTGCTGCGATGATCAGCGATTGCCAGATGAAGAGTTTGGCGCTCCTGGTCAGCACTTTGCCCGGATCAGGGCACCAGAGGAGCAGGAGCAGGAGATTGATGCCGGTCAGTGCAACGAGCATGGGCGTGGTGCGGGCCGCAAAGGCCGCCATTGATAGCACCATGCCGGTGGTCAGCGCCATACCCGCCGTTACGGCGATGCGGCCGCTGCGACGGCCAACGGATTCGGCATCGTCTTCTCCGCCATCCGCGCCGATTGCCGCCGCCGGCGCTTCCAGGTGGAGTTCATGCTCCGCCCAATCGCATGGAAAATCCAGGCGGTGGCTTGTGCATAAAATCGTGGTGCCGCGCGCCTGGTTCAAATGAGTGAGCAGTTCAATGACCTTTTGGGTATACCGTTCATCCAGGCCGGCCAGCGGATCATCCAGAATCAACATTTCCGGTTCTCCGGCGGCCACCGCGGCCAACCCCACCAGACGCTTCTGTCCATAAGACAGTTGGTGCGGCGGGACCATGGCCAGAGAATTCAGGTCGAGCAATTCGAGCAGGCGATGAACCCGGGCCTTATCGAATGGGGCGGGGCCATACCGCTTGGCGGCGAAGGCCACCTCATCGAAGACCGTGGTCTCGAAGAGCTGGGCACCGGAATCCTGGAACAGGACACCCAACCGGCCGCGCAGGTCCCCGCATTTGGGTAAATCGCCGAAGACCTCTATGGTGCCGCCGCAGGGACGCAGGAGTCCCGCCATGCATCGCACCAGGGTGGTTTTACCGGACCCGTTCGGCCCGCAAACCACGGCCCGCTCTCCGCGGGAAAGCTGGAATGAGACGGCCGACTGGCCGGCGGAGCCGGCAGATGGATGCAATGCCACTTCCTGGAGCCGTAGGACGGTCTGCCGGCCGGTGCCGCCCGCGGCGGACTCCCAGCGGGCGGTCGTGCCATGCGGTCCTGTACGGGCTGGAGAAGATATTCCGGCAGGGGCGACCGCTTGCGCGCTCCCGCCAGCACCCGGGGGCGACAGGGTACCGTCCATGGCTGTCAACCGCCCCCGCCGGTCCATGCGCCAGTGCAAATCGACAACAGGGTTCAGGAGATCGGGTCGGTGGTCGCAAATGAGGATCGCCTTGCCGTCGCTTTTCAAGTCTTCGATAGCTGATTTCAATTCCGCCAAACCGCTGGGATCGAGTTGAGAGAGCGGTTCATCCATAAGGACCAGTTCTGGGCCCATGACGAGGACGCCCGCCAGGCAGGTGCGGTACTTCTGCCCCATGGACAAGGCGGAGATCGGGGTGTCCTTGGGGCGGTGCAAGCCCACTTTTTTGAGCGCCGCCCGAACGCTTTCAGGCATCGCTTGCGGCGGGACGCAATGGTTTTCCAATCCAAATGCGACTTCGGCTCCCAGATCCATCCCCAGCAGCTGAACGGCCGGGTCCTGCAACACGATTCCCGCACCGGTCATGGTATCGGCCGTAAAACATCTTCCTGCCTGACGGCCGTGGGGGAGCAGTCCGCGGATGGCCATCAGCAGCGTGGTCTTGCCGCAGCCGGTGGGGCCGCTGACGCAATGGCACTGGCCCGGATGCACTTCAAAAGAGATCTCCCTGAGGGTCCACGCCCCCTCCGGCCGGTAACCATAGGAGAATTGCTCCAGGCTCAGTACCGGTGCCGACATTTAGAACCTGTACTCCAGGCCGGCGTAAAGGGTTCGTCCAGGTTGCGGCAGGCCGTAGCTCTCTTCATAGTCTTCATCCAGCAGATTCTCAGCACCGACATAGATTTCCATCCCGCTGGATCCGAAGGTCTGGCTGACTTTTACATTGACCACCGTGAAGTCGTCCAAGGCCTTCTTCTGCACAACATCGTTGTCATAGAAATACTGGTCGGCCACATGCTGGAGGGAGGCGTACAGCTTGAGACCGAAATGAAAGCCATAACGGCCTTCCAGCACGATGGTGCGCGCCGGACGGTACTGCAGTTCGTCGCGGGTCGCGCCATCGGAGGTGTCTTCGGTATGCAGGTAGGTGTAACTCAACCGCAACATGGCGTTTTTTACGGGATGGCTGGTGATTGAGGCTTCCAGGCCTTTAAACGCGAGCTCCTGGAAGTTGCGATAGACATCCGTTTCATCCTTTTCGATGAAATCATCGGCTTTAATATAGAACCCGGTCAGCTGCACGGTCGTGTTCGCCGGAAGGGTCTGCTCGATGCCGGCTTCATAGTGGCGGGTGATCTCTGCGTCCAGATCCGGGTTGTTGGGGCTGCCGCTGTATAATTGCTTGATGGACGGAAAGCGGACTTTTCTGGCGTGGTTCGCCCGGAGCAGGGTGGTATCGGTCATGTTGAAGAACATGCCGGCCAGATAGGTGAACTGGTCATCGTCGCCCTCATCCTTGTAGGCGCGCTGACGGCCATAGCCGATCACGCCGCCCAGGCGGTCATTAAAATCGTGCTCATACTCCAACGCCGCCGAATAAAACCGCATTTCCCGATCTTCGTCAATATGGGCCGTGGCGCCGCTGTTGTTGGTCACCGTAAAACCGCTGGCGACATAGCGGTCGAATTCGGCGTTCAATCCCAACGTAAAGTCGCCGGTCTTGCCCACACGATACTTGTACTGGCCGCTGACGCCGATGACCCGGGTCTCGGATTTTTCGTGGAATGCATTCCTGCGCTCCTGGGTCCAATCATCCGGATCGTTGGAATTGGTCGGTTCGTCATAGCGGTTGTTCTCTTGCCGACGGTAATTGTAATACCCCCAGGCCCGGAACCTGGACGGCCCATCCGGGTCTGCGTCCATCACGGCCTGGAACTGGGAATTGTCCAGGTCGTCGGTGCGTTCGTATTTGGGCTTTTTGGTGAACGGATCGGCGTTGTCATAGTTCACCACCGGCGGTTTGCCGTTCTCTCCACTGTTGTGAATGGCGGTCAATCCCAGCTGGGTCGACTCCCCCAGGCGGTAACCCATGTTGCCGAAGAAACTGGATCGCTCGCGGTCGCTGTTCAGCCGCTCGTCCGTCAATCCTTCCGGCGTGTCAAACGCTTTGGCCGTCACGAAGTGGTCCCGGTCATAGCGGCTGACGGCGGTAAAGGCATTGATCCGTTCCGTTGCACCTCCCAAGGTCGCTCGGCCGATACGCCGCTGGCCTTCGCCCGCCTCTGCGGAGATGGAGCCCTGAAAGCCTTTGCGGCCTTTCTTCGTGATAATATCGATAGCTCCGCCGTTTCCGCCCTGTCCGTAAAGCACGGAGCCGCCACCGCTGGTGACCTTGATTTCAGCGATATATTCCACCGGGATGGTGGTGGGATCGAACTGATCGTC
>JBNLAV010000045.1:0-21104 GCA_050302315.1 Desulfobacteraceae bacterium | reverse complement strand
GGGTCTCTACCGTCATTTCGGCAACCATCTCAAGTTGGGGGCGGGATACAACTTCAGTGATTTCTCAGATGATTTGACCCAGATGGATTACCGGCACCAGGGGCTCTTCATCAACTTGATAGGAAAGTACTAATGCAGACAGAGAAGAAAAACCCATATGCGGGCAATGTCCTCAAGTTGCGGGCAATATTGTCGAAATCAAATTGTGGGAGCGGCTTTAATCTTTATAACGCGGCATGTAAGGGGGCAATCATGCGGTTTGGTTTTAGGATAACGACATTTTGGATCGCTGTTTTGCTGGCGGCTGCAATCCCTGCGGCATCGGCGGAGAGCATCTCCCGGGAACAGCTCAAAGGCCTGGACGAACAGGTCCAGGAGATCAAAAGCGACGTGCTGGCCATAGCGGCGGAGCTGAACCAGCTGGAGGAACGGCTGTTGTTTCCGTCCAACACCCAGATGGCGCTTTTTGTCTCGATTCCCAAAGGTGAAAAATTCCGGCTCGATTCGGTCCAGCTCAAGCTTGGCGACAAACCGGTGGCCCACCACATCTACAGTTTCAAAGAGCTGGAGGCGCTGCAGAAAGGCGGTGTCCAGCGCATTTATACCGGCAATGTCCGCTCGGGCGACCACGATCTTCAGGTGGAGGTCGCCGGAAAGTCCGGCGGCAGCAGTTTTGCCCTTAAGGAGAATTTTACGGTCACCAAAAAAGTGGGGCCGAAGATCGTTGAAATCTCCCTTTCCGATGACCGCATTGCGGTGAAGGACGAGTAGAAAATGATCCGGTTGTTCGCCTGCATCATATGCGTGTTGATGGCAGCCTCCAGCGCGGTGGCCGGCACCACCGCGCCCGAAGAGGTCAAAGACCTCTATTTCGGCGAGGCGCTCTATCACGCCTTCCAGGGGGAGTGGTTCGAATCCATCTCCAGGCTGGACACCGAGCTGACGCTGCACCACGGATTGGATGAACCGAACCTGGACACCTTGTATGCCCACATCAACCACGCCGAGTTTGCCGTGGGCGATTTCGAACTGGCCTATCGCATGCATCAACGCGCCGGACGGGCCATCAAAGCGGTGATCGAAGGCAACGTGGAAGAGGAAGTGCGCAACGAGGCCATCTATCGCCTGGCCAAGATGTATTTCCAGAAGGCCCAGCCGCGCAACGCCCTTTATGCGGTGGAGCGCATCAAGGGCCGCGTGCCGGATGCAGTGCAATACGATCTGGCCTTTTTGCGCGCGCAGATCCTGATGGCCAACGGCCGGTTTGAAGAGGCCGCCAAAATTCTGCAATCGGTCCAGGGCGTCAAAAGCCTGCAGGGTTTCAGCACTTACAACCTGGGCATTGCAATGATTCGCACCGGCAAGGAGAAGGAGGGGCGTCTCTTCCTGGACCGCACCGGCCAGATCGGCGCCGGCAATACCCTGACCATGGCCATCAGGGACAAGTCCAACCTGGTGCTCGGTTCCAAATTGATGGAAGAAGAGCAGTTCGAAGCCGCCAAACTGATCCTGGACCGGGTGCGGCTGGAAGGCCCGTTTTCCAACAGAGCCCTGCTGGGGTCGGGTTGGGCCGACGCTTCGCAGGAGCGTTATGAGCGGGCCCTGGTGCCCTGGAGCATTCTGGCGCAGCGGGAAGCCACCGACCCTTCGGTGCAGGAAGGCATGCTGGCACTGCCCTATGCCTACGGCAAACTCAATGTGTACAGCAAGGCGGCCGTGCTCTACGGCCAGGCATTGGAGAAGTTCAACACCCAGGTGGACAAACTGGATGCTTCCATAAAATGTATACGCGAGGGCAATTTCCTCAAAGCACTGGTGCGCGAAGAATTGAAGCAGGATGCCAATTGGGTGGTGAAGCTGCGGCAGCTTCCTCAGACGCCTGAGACTTACTATCTCCTGGAGTTGATGGCTTCGCATGACTTCCAGGAATCGCTGAAAAACTACCTGGATCTGGAAGCGCTTCGCAAACGCCTCGCCGACTGGGAACAGGACCTGGCAGCCTTCGAAGAGATCATTGCCACCCGTCGCGCTTATTACGAACCCCTGCTGCCGGCCATCGATCACCGCTTCCGGCAGCTGGATTCCCAGATGCGGCTCCGGCTGGAGCAGCGCGATCACATCGAACAGCGGTTGAACGCCATGCTCACGGCGCCGCGTCCCGACTACCTGGCCACTTCGCAGGAGCGGGTGGCCAACGAAACGATGCTCCTCATGGAGCGGCAGTTAAAGGGCCGCAGCGACGCGGCGGCAGAAAAGATACGGACGCGTATCCGGCGGTTGCGGGGCGTGCTGCAGTGGCGCATTCACACCGAATACGATCATCGCTTCACCGAAGCGCATAAACATCTTCGCACCCTGAATGTCGAGATCGATCGGATGCGGGAACAATACGCCGCCTTTGTGCGCACCCGCCAGGCCGCCACCCAAAGCTATACGGGTTATGACGGCCCCATACGGCGGCTGCGGCACCGGATCCGTGAAGGTAGCGGTAAAGTCAAGGCATTGATGGCGCGACAGGGCCATCAGATCGAAGTCATGGCGGTCAATGAGCTGCAGCGGCGGCGCGACCGGCTGTCCGAGTTCCAGATCAAGGCGCGTTTTGCCATGGCGGACAGCTACGACCGCGCCACCACCACCCAGACCAAGGAGGGCCTGGGAAAATGATACGGATGCTCTTAAATATAGGCCATGCCGGAACCGGCGCCAAGCGTATCGCACGGCAGGTGGGATCTGTGTTGGCCGCATGCGTCCTGCTGGCGGTAATGGCAAGCGGTTGCCAGACCACCGGCAAGAGGGGAACCATCGGCCGACTGCGCCATCAGAAGATCGATATTGAGCGGGTGAAGATCGAAGGCGGGCTGGACAAGGCGATGGCCAGTTACCAGCGCTTTCTGAAAGAGATGCCGGATTCGGCGTTGGCCCCCGAAGCGATCCGCCGGCTGGCCGACTTGAAGCTCGAAAAAGAGTACGGCACCCTGACGGACGGGCAGCAGCAGGGCAAGTCCGCAACAGCGGGCCTGGAGGCCCCCAAAACAAGCGCGCCGTCCTCAACCATGCCCATGGGCGCAGCCAAAGCGCCGGATAAACGATCCCAGCAGCCGCCTGCGCCGCTGAAGGACAAAGCGGACGACGAGTTTGAAAAGCGGACCACCCGGAGTTTGCCGCTGCCGGAAACCGCTGTCGAACCGGCCCCATTGCCCGAAGGCGGGGACGACCTGGCCAAGGCCGGTCCGATGGAGGCCATCGAGCTGTACAACCGGCTGCTGACCAAATATCCCCTTTACGACCGCAATGACCAGGTCCTCTACCAGATGTCGCGCGCGTATGAAGAACTGGGCCGCGTTGACGAAGCCATGCAAGTGACCGGGCGCCTGGTGCGGGAGTACCCCAACTCGCGGTACATTGACGAAGTCCAGTTCCGGCGCGCCGAGTTCTTCTTCACCCGCCGCAAGTACCTGGATGCAGAAGATGCTTACAAGAGCATCGTCCACATCGGCAAAGGCTCCTACTACTATGAACTGGCCCTCTATAAGCTGGGCTGGACCTATTATAAGCAGGAGTTGTACGAAGATGCCCAGCACCGCTTCATCGCGCTCCTCGATCACAAAGTGGGCATCGGGTATGATTTCGATCAGACCGAGGACGAGCAGGAGCGCAAGCGTACCGAAGACACTTTCCGTGTCATCAGCCTGGGCTTTTCAAACCTTGGCGGGTCCCAGTCGGTGGTGGACTACTTCCAGCAGAACGGTTCGCGCAGCTACGAGAACAATGTCTACCAGAACCTGGCGGAGTTCTATTTCGACAAACGGCGCTACGCCGATGCCGCCTCCTCGTACGGCGCATTTATCGAGCGCAACCCGTTCCATAAGCAATCGCCCAACTTTCATATGCGGGTTATCGAGATTCACACTGCGGGCGGGTTTCCCACCCTGGTGCTGGATGCCAAGAAAGATTTCGCCTCAACGTACGGGTTGAATGCCGATTACTGGCATTATTTCGACCCCAAGGAACGCCAGGATGTGCTCGATCATTTGAAAACCAATTTGACCGACCTGGCCAACCACTACCACTCGTTTTACCAGAAACCGCGAAATCCGGAAGACAAACAGGGCCATTTCAAGGAGGCGTTGCACTGGTACCGCGAGTACCTGGCCTCCTTTCCGAAGGAGTCCGAATCGCCGGGTATGAATTTTCAGATGGCCGATCTGCTGCTGCAAAACAACGCGTTTGCGCGGGCCGCAGTTGAATATGAAAAGACCGCCTACGGGTATCCGGAGCATGCCAAGTCCTCGGAAGCAGGGTATGCGGCGGTCTACTCCCATCGCAAGCATCTCGAGGCGGCTTCGAAAGAGAAAAAGGAAATCGTCAAACGGGACGTGGTGCGCAGCTCAATGGCTTTTGTGGACAAGTTCCCCAAGCATGAAAAGGCGGCCATCGTGCTGGGCGCTGCAGCCGAAGATCTTTATACCATGCAGGAATTTGAAAAGGCGCTGGCGGCCGGCACGCGGCTTGTCGAGCAGTACCCGGGCGCCGAGAACGAGATTGTCCGCACCGCCTGGCTCGTGCGCGCCCACTCGTCCTATGAACTGCGCAAGTATGGGGACGCTGAAAATGCCTACGCTCAGGTTTTGTCCCTGCTCCCGGCGGACGACAAGAGCCGGGCCGGCCTGGTGGACAACCTGGCTGCGTCGATCTACAAGCAGGGCGAACAGGCCAATGCCGCCAAGGATTATCAGGCAGCGGCCGATCACTTCCTGAGGGTGGGCCGCATGGCGCCGACTTCCAAGATCCGCATCAATGCGCAGTACGATGCCGCCGTTGCGCTGATCCAGTTGAAAGACTGGAAACGGGCGGCCACAGTGCTGGTCGGGTTTCGCAAGATGTTTCCGAAGCACGAATTGCAGCCCGAGGTCACCAAAAAGATCGCATTTGTCTACCAGGAAGACGGCCAGCTTTCATTGGCGGCCCGGGAGTACGAGCGCATCGAAACCGAATCCACCGACCCGTCCATTCGCAAGGACGCTTTGCTGGTGGCGGCCGATTTGTATGAAAAGGCCAAGGATCAAAGCAGCGCGCTGCGGGTCTACCGGCGCTATGTGGGCAATTTTCCCGAACCGATTGAGGTCAACGTGGAGACGCGCAACAAGATCGCCGTCATCCTCAAAGCCGGAAACGACCAGAAGGCGTACCGGGAAGAGCTGCGGCAGATCATCGCCATCGATGCCACGGCCGGCAAGGAGCGCACACCGAGAACCCGCTACCTGGCCGGTAAGGGGGCCCTGGTGCTGGCCGAAGTCGGCTATGCCGAATTTGAGGCGGTACGCCTGGTCAGGCCCGTCAAGCGCAATCTGAAGAAAAAGCAGATGCTGATGAAGGAGAGCATACGGTCGTTCAACAAGCTTCTGGATTATGAGCTGGGAGAGGTGACCGCGGCCGCCACTTATTATTTGGCCGAAATCTACACCCACTTCAGCAAAGCCTTGATGAAATCCGAGCGGCCCGTGCTGACCTACGATGTCCACGTGGTGCAATCCGGCGATACCCTTTCCGGCATTGCCAAACAATACGAGGCCGATGTGGCGAGGATTGCCAATGAAAACAATTTAAATGCATCCCGGACCATCATTGCCGGGAAGAAGATCAAAATTCCGAGAGGTCTACACCCCCTGGAACTGGAGCAATACGAACTGGCCCTTGAAGAGCAGGCCTATCCCTTTGAAGAGAAAGGCATCGAGGTGCATGAGAGCAACCTCAAGCTTCTCGGCCAGGGTGTCTACAACGAATGGATCGACAAAAGTCTGCAGAAACTGGCGGTCTTCATGCCGGCGCGTTATGCCAAGACCGAAGAGGGAGTCGGGATTGTCACGTCGCTGGAGACCTACCTTTACGCCATCGAACGGCCGGTGCCGCCGGCGGCCGTCGCCGAGGGTGACGGCACACAAGCCACCGAGGCCGGGGCGGAAGGCGGTGGTAGCGCACCGGCGGAAGCACCTGCGCCGGATGCAGCTCAGGGCGAGGACGCCCAGGCGGCGGAGAGCGACACAGAGTTGGAGCCCTCCGATGAAGGCGCGCCGGCTGAATCCACCGAAGGCATTCAAAAGGCGGCGGTGCAATGACACGCCGCGGATGGAGAACTTTGGGATGTTAAGCGTGAAAATAAAAAATATCGTTGGATGGGCTGCAGCAGTCGCAGTGCTCTCCATGGCGATTGGGTGCGTTACGACGGGACCGGTTGAAAAACCGTCTCAAGCCCCGGCGCCCGCCCCAGCCGAGGAGACCACGAAGGAGACCGCCAAGGAGACGCCTCCGGGCCTCTTGCCCGACGGCCGTGAGGGATTCATCATCACGGAAACGGTTCAGATGAGCGGAGCCGACCGCAAAGCCTTCGATGAGGCGGTTGCCCTGCTGCAGCAGGAAACCTACGATCAGGCAATTGAGCTTCTGGAAAAGATCGTGGCCAAATCCCCGGGCATCACGGCACCGCATATCAATCTGGGCATCGCATATGCGCGCACGGACAAGATCGAGCAGGCTGAGGCGCAGTTTAAAAAGGCTATGGAACTGGTGCCGGGCCATCCGGTGGCCGGCAATGAGTGCGGTATGCTCTTTCGCAAGAAAGGTCGGTTTGAAGAGGCTCGTACGATGTACGAGCAGGTACTGGCAGGTTACCCCAATTACTACCCGGTGCACCGCAACCTGGGCATTCTGTGTGATCTCTACCTGGGGGATCTGGAGAGCGCGATGGCGCACTACCAGGCATACAGTCAGGCCATGCCCAAAGATGAACAGGTTAAACTGTGGATTGCGGACCTGCAGGGCCGCCTAAAGTCCGAATAACGCAAAGGAGTCAACATGATTCGAAACATCCTACTCTGCCTGTGTGCATTTCTTTTGTTGTCCGGTGCGGCGATGGCCAAAGAGGGCGACAAAAAGAAAGCCAAAAAGGTCGATCCGGATACCAAGGAGCTGTCCGGCATGTCCATCGTGGGTAACGACGAGGCGCCCAAGTCGCTCTACATCGTTCCCTGGAAGAGTTCGGAAATCGGCTTGGAGACCACCTTGAACTCCATGCTCGATGAGAAGGACACGCCGGTGGACCGGGAAGTGTTTAAACGGCAACTGGATTTTTACAACGTCAGCAAAGGAAAACAATAGATTTTTTGCAGGAGGTATATCATGGGTTTCTATTCAATGGTGGCATTTTTTCAAAAAGGCGGGATGTTCATGTATCCCATTCTGCTCGTGTTTGCCATAGGTCTTGCCATCTCGTTCGAACGCCTGGTTCAACTCAACCGGGTCAAGGCGGCCAATCGCAAGATGTGGAGCAAGCTGCACCCGTTGCTGGTCAAGGGAGAATTCGACCAGGCGCGCAACGTGGTCAACAAGGACAAATCGAGCATATCGCAGATGCTGGGCATGGGCCTGGCGCGGCAAGGGGCCGTACGCAGGCGTGAAGACATCGAAATCGCCATGGAAGAGAGCATGATGGAAATCATCCCCCAGTTGGAAAAGCGCACCCCCTATGTGGCGCTGCTTTCCAATATCGCCACCCTGCTCGGCCTGCTGGGCACCATCATGGGCCTCATCGAGGCCTTTACCGCGGTGGCCAACGCCAATCCGGCCGAAAAGGCCGATTTGCTCTCGGCCAGTATTTCGGTGGCCATGAACACCACCGCCTTCGGCCTGATGGCGGCCATCCCGCTGCTGCTCTTTCACGCCAAGATCATGTCCACCACAGGACAGATCGTGGACAGTCTGGAGATGGCATCGGTGAAGGCGCTCAACAACATCTCCAATTTTGCCAAGCGGCAATTTGAAGCGAGCAAATCATGAGCCGACGACATCACTACAGAAGGCGCATGGTGGAAACGCCTGAGCTCAATATCACCACATTTTTGAACCTGATGGTGGTGCTCATCCCGTTTTTGCTGATCAGCGCCGTGTTTTCCCGGGTCACCATCATGGAGCTGAGCGTGCCCACAGGCTCCGGCGGCGGGGCGGTCTCCGCGCCCAACTTTGCCATCGAAGTGATCGTGCGCAAGGCCGGATTCGAGATCGCCAACGGTTCATCGGTGGAAGCGGCCGTCCCCAAGAAGGACGGGGAGTACGATATGGAGCTGCTTTCCCAGTTGCTGTTGCGCCTCAAGGCCCAGTTCCCCGATAAAGAGGACGCCACTGTCCTGCTGGAACCCGATATCGAATACGACTACCTGATCCGGATTATGGATGCCGTGCGCGGCACCCGGAAAGAGGTCGAGGGCAGCGACGAGCCTCAGAAGATCGTCCTCTTTCCCGATATTTCGATAGGAGATGCGCCATGAAGAACAGCCGACGTATGAAACGCATGGCACGGAGCAAGAAAAAGGTGCCCAGTCTGCCGCTGACGTCTTTGATGGACGTTTTTACCATCCTGGTGTTCTTTCTGCTCTTTCATTCCTCCGGCAGCGAGGTGGTGGAAGCACCCAAGCAGATCAAACTGCCCGACTCGGTGGTGGAGACCAAACCCCGGGAGACCGTGGTAATTCTGGTGAGCCCCGAGGATGTTGTGATCCAGGGAGAAGCGGTTATCAAAACCGTCGAACTGCTGGATACGAAATTGGATACCGTAGCCCAGATTACCGACAAGCTGGATCGCCTGGAGCGTTCCATTATCGGAATCAACACCCGCGCGGCGGTGGAGAGCAAAGAGGTAACCATCCTTGCCGATAAATCCATTCCGTTCCGGGCATTGAAGAAAATAATGTCGACTTGCACAGGTTCCGGATACGGTAAGATTTCGCTGGCCGTAACCCAGAAGGAAACCCAAAGCTAGTGGGAAGACCGTGAATACTTCAATATTAGCCGAAGAACTGGCACCGTTGAATGCGCAGATTGGCAAGGCCCGCAAGTATCAGGCGGGTCTCCAGGAACAGCTGCGCAAGGTAGAAGCAAAGCTTGACGAGATTTCCGGAATCCGGAGGCGATACGAGACCTTGGGAGAGGTGTGCAGCGCTCTGGACAAGCTGGGCGAAATGGAGGCCGATGAGCTCTTCTGGAAAGGGCTCGCTGAAAACGGCGGCGCCGCCCGGCATCTGGAAACGGTCCGGGGGCGTGTGGCCCGATTTGAAGAAAAGATCAGCGGGATCCTTGAAAAACAGACCGCCCTGCAGAATGGGATTGAAGCCCGGGAGCAGGAGCTCGACGAGCTCTATGAACAGGTGCGCGATTGCCACGAACGCGAGGAGCGGCGCAAGGAAGAGTTTGTCATCGAACGGGAGATCTCCGACCTTCCCTTCCGTGAGATGGTCATGCCGTGGACCAAGCACGCGGAGAGCGAACGCCGCTTCAGAAAGGCCATACTGGTCGCGCTATTGGTGTCGTTCATCTTCGGCACCATATTCCAGATTGTGAATGTGCCCGTCCCCAAACGCGAAGTCGTGGTGGCGGAGATCCCCAAGCGCCTGGCCAAATTGGTCAAAAAGGAGCCTCCCAAGCCCATACCGCCGCCCAAACCGGTGGCCAAAAAAGAAGATCCGAAAAAGCCCAAGGACGAATCAAAACCGGACAAAGAGAAGAAACCGACCAAGGCTAAAAAGGACAAGGTCACCAAGCTGGCGAAAAAGGCCGGCGGCGGTCGCAAGGCGGCGCGTCGAAAGGCGGAACGCGTGGGCGTGCTGGCTTTCAAGAACTCATTTTCCGATCTGATGGATGAAACCCCCATCGCCAAGCTGGGCACCGATGCCCGCATTCGCAAGGGCAGCCCGAGGGTGCGCGGTCAGGCCGTGGCCCAGCGGTCCCTTGTGGCCATGCAGGCCAAGGGCGGTTCCTCGGGCGGCATCGGTCTGGCAAAGGTGAGCCGCAACGTGGGTTCCGGCAACGGCAACGGATTGGGCGGCAGCGGTATCGGCAGAGGCGGCAGCCGCGGCAACGGCGCCGGCTTTGAGGACGTTGAAAGCTCCCTGGCCGATATCGCCGAATCCGATCGTCCCTTGAGCGACGGTCCTGCCGGTTCCGGCCGGACCGACGAAGAGATCCAGATCGTTTTCGACCGCTACAAGGCAACGCTCTATCGGATCTACAACCGGGAGCTGCGCAAGGATCCCACCCTCAAAGGGAAGGTCCTGCTGCGCCTGAGCATCGCGCCCGACGGATCGGTCTCCATGTGCAAGGTGGAGAACACCGATCTGGACTCGCCTGAACTGGTGGCCAAGATCGTGGCGCGCATCAAGCGGTTCAACTTCGGACCCAAAGAGGGAGTGCCGCAGATCACCATCCTTTATCCCATAGACTTCCTGCCGGCCGGGTAGTCTTGAAGGAAAAGGAGAAGCACAATGCAATTGAGCCATGTAACATGTAGGCTGGGCTAAACAAAGTTAAGTCCGGCAAAAGGCCATGTAGATGTTATTGGTATTGATCACAGGAGAAAAGCAATGCATTTGAGTTCCATGATAGCGTTTTTTCAAAAGGGCGGCTTGTTCATGTACCCCATCTTGCTTGTGTTCATCATCGGCACTTCCATCGCCGTGGAGCGCTGGTTCCAGTTGACCCGCATCCGCGGCGTGAACCGCAAGATGTGGAACAAGCTCTACCCCATGCTGGTAAAAGGCCAGTTCACCGCCGTACGGCAGGCGCTGGGCAAAGACAAATCCACCATCGCACAGATGCTGGGCATGGGGCTTGCCCGCCACAGCGCCGCCCGGCGCCGTGAGGATGTGGAGATCGCGATGGAAGAAGCCATGATGGAGATCATTCCCCGCCTGGAAAAACGCACGCCGTATGTGGCCCTGCTTTCCAACATCGCCACGCTGCTCGGCCTGCTGGGAACCATCATGGGCCTTATCGAAGCCTTTACCGCGGTGGCCAACGCCAACCCGGCCGAAAAGGCCGACCTGCTGTCGGCCTCCATTTCGGTGGCCATGAACACCACCGCCTTCGGCCTGATGGCGGCGATCCCCATGCTGCTGCTGCACGCCAAGCTGATGTCCACCACCGGGCAGATCGTGGACAGCCTGGAAATGGCATCGGTCAAGGCGCTGAACAGCATCGCCACCTACCAGCAGTCGCACAAAAAAATGGAAGCACCGGAGCCGGAGGCCTCCGAATCTCCAGTTGATGACACCCCGAAGGACTAGGATCGGATCCTCGGAACGTTCAATAAGCCTAAGATTCACCAGACCAGCCACGTTATGTCGTTAATTGATTAGCTGTTTTCAAACCGGGTGCTTTGCACCCGGGTACAACTACAACGATACAGCACTGCGTGCTTTTGTATTTCCGGCCTATGGCCGGGTGCGTAGCGATTCTCATGCATCAATCAAAGCCACCCGCTTTGCGGGTGGTCATTGACTCATTTTTTAAGATATAGCAGATAAGGCAAGTTAGACGTTTTGTGTGAAACGTTTCGAATACATGAGCGCTCACCCTCACAGGTGAGCAGGGTATAAGGCCTTTTTCAAAGTCACTTTAACATCTCCAAATAAGCGGTTTTACCCGCTTCATTGACTTGTTGGCGTTATGTTCAAATCCTTAAAAGCATGTATTGCGAGTCTAAATTGAAAGGCTAAGACCATTTTAGCCTCTGATTTTTCACATTATTGGCATACTTTCAATCAGTTGCGGCGGCCCGACTCGGCTACGCCCGGCTACCCGTCCAGAAATGGCTGTACCATATCCACCGGCCCATAAGGTTCGGCCTGCCCTTTACAAAAATGTAAAAATGCCTCAACCCACTTGTTATATTTCATTTCAATCAGTGCTTGACTAATAATTATAATATAATTATATAATAATTATGAAAAAATTGGTATTCGAATGGGATGACCATAAAAATGGGTCAAATAAACGCAAACATGGAATTTCCTTCGAAGAGGCACAAACTGTGTTTTTCGATGAGAAGGCCATTGAATTTGATGATCCCGATCACTCAATTCAAGAGGAAAGATTCATTCTCTTGGGCCTTAGCCAAAGCCTTAAAATTTTAGTTGTCTGCCATTGTTATCGCAGTGATGAATGTAAAATTCGTATTATTTCAGCGAGAAAAGCAACTAAAAAGGAACAAGGCGTTTATTTCAGGAGGTTATGATGAGAAAAGAATATGATTTCAGCAAAATGAAAGGACGCCGCAATCCTTATGCAAAGCATTTAAAAAAACAGGTGACTATACGCATCGGCGTTGATGTAATTGATTATTTTAAAAAAATGGCATCTGAAACTGGAGTTCCATATCAAAATTTAATCAATCTGTATTTGCGTGATTGCGCCCAATCCAACCGTAAGCTTTCATTTAAATGGACGAATTAAGGTGCGGAACCTCGGCGTTCTGTCCGACTCGCTTTGCTCGCGGCAGACGCCGGCCGTTCTAAAAACTTGACAATGCGTACGGCATAGCGTACATTATATAAAAAACACTTGAGGTGACATATGCCAACATTATCAGCTACTGAGGCAAGATCCAAATTGTACCGCCTCATTGATCAAGCATCTTTATCGCATGAACCAATTGTTATCACAGGAAAACGGGGCAATGCGGTTCTCATATCCGAGGATGACTGGCGTTCGATCCAAGAAACCATCTATCTTTTGAACATTCCAGGTATGCGTGAGTCCATTCGTGAGGGCTTAGCGACTCCCTTAGAGGATTGTACAGAGGAAATTGGCTGGTGAATTGGACAGTTGTTTTTACAAAACAGGCCAGAAAAGATGCAAAGAAATTATCTGCTTCAGGACTCAAATCTAAGGCTGAGGCAATAATACAGATCCTACGTGAGAACCCATACCAAGCACCCCCTTCCTATGAAAAACTCGTCGGCGATTTAGCGGGTGCGTATTCACGGCGAATAAATATTCAGCACAGGATTGTTTACCAAATCCTTGAAGATGAAAAAACAGTCAAAGTTATTCGTATGTGGACACACTACGAATAGTTCGGCAGAACCTCGGCGTTCTGCCGGAATCGCTTTGCTCGACCGCAGACGCCGGCCGTTAGGCAGATTAATGGGTTATCAAAAACAATGAACATTACAGATTTTCCAAAAAGAAATGCTTCGTCATATCGCTCTATAAAGACCGAAATAAGAATTAGCAATACTGAAGGCCGAGGTCTATTTGCTAAAGAATCAATTCGTAAAGGCGAAATTGTTTCGGTTAGAGGGGGTCATATTATAACTCGGCAAATGGAAGAAAATGTTAATAAACCTGATGGATATTGGGGATATCCTATTGCTGATGATTTTGTTCTTGCGCCGCTTAATACCCAAGAAGTTGAAGATGTAATGATGTTTTTAAATCATTCCTGTGAGCCAAATATTGGGATACTTGGGCAAATTATCTTCGTCGCAATGCGTGATATCGATCGTGACGAGGAATTGACAATCGATTATGCGATGTTTGGCGCCAATAAGGAACCAATGCATTGTAAATGTAGATCCTCTAATTGTCGTGGTCTAATAACTGACTCGGATTGGAAAATTCCAAAACTTCAAGAAAAATACAGAGGATACTTTTCTTCGCATATACAACTGAAGATAAATGACATTTGAGAATCATACCAATATATTGTAGCTGCTTAACCTTGGAAGCATCTTTTTTCATAGCGTACTTAGGCCGTCGGCAGCCGGATTATACCGTTTCTCGAAAGATGAAAAAAGGCGCGTTATCAGGATCCGAACCTGGTTTTGGACCGGCTTCAACCGGGATTCCATTTTTAAATGCATCGGCAAAAATCGATCTGCCGTTCTTGCGCAAAATACATGATATGGAATCGTCGATTCGGTTTCAGTGAAAAGGACCGCAAGCAGGCAGGGGCGTCTTGACATGTGTTGTCTGATCGTTTATCGTCGATAGACGATTAATCGTGGAGGCCCCGTTTTGCCACAATCTATCCGGAATTGCTGTTCCCCCACGTCTACAAACCAGATTTCCCTGGATGCCGATCGCCTGGCGGCGATTTGCAAGGCGCTGGCCCATCCGGCGCGGATTCGAATTCTGGCCCATTTGAAATCCATCGATCAATGTGTGTGCGGCCAACTGGTGGAAGTGATGCCGCTGGCCCAGTCCACGGTCAGCCAGCATCTCAAGATCCTGAAAACCGCCGGACTGATCAATGGCGAGGTGGAGGGGCCGCGCACGTGCTACTGCATCAATCACGATGCGGTGAAGGAACTGAAGGAACTGCTGACACACCTCTAATGCGCCATGAATGCGCATGTATAATGGAAGAGAGCAACGCTATGCAGAAAGATGCCAAACCCGATTGCGCCTGCGGCGGCGGAAAGGCCGCCAAAGACCACACCCCGGCGCCCATGGATATGCTGCCCATGTTCGATGGGCCAATGGAAGCTCCGGACGAACCGTGCTGCGGCCCGCCGGCCGGGCCGGCCAGCAGCGTCCATGATAAACCCGGCTACGTCTTGTGTGGTTTTGTGCGGGAATTTCTATCGACGCCTGTTGGACAGGTGCCTGCGGTCAAAACTGCCCTGGCAAGGGAAGACTGGCTGGGGACCCTGCGGGTCCGGGTG
This sequence comes from Desulfobacteraceae bacterium, assembly GCA_050302315.1. Taxonomy (GTDB): domain Bacteria; phylum Desulfobacterota; class Desulfobacteria; order Desulfobacterales; family Desulfosarcinaceae; genus JARRKU01. Next base: position 6,609 of record JBNLAV010000045.1, on the reverse strand, counting down.
GGGATCGGGCGCAATGACTACAAGGTGACGCCGGGGCTCTATGCCGTCGGCAAACCCGGTGCGGATGCGCCGGTGCTGGTGACGGCCAACTACAAGCTCAGTTTCGATCACCTCCGAAAGCATCTCTCCGGCATCGATGCCTGGATCGTGGTGCTCGATACCCGCGGCATCAATGTCTGGTGCGCGGCAGGGAAGGGCACTTTCGGCACCCGGGAGGTGATCCGGCAGGTCAGACAGACTCGCCTGGCGGAGGTGGTCGCCCATAAGAAGCTCATCCTGCCGCAATTGGGCGCACCGGGGGTAAGCGCTCCGAAAGTAAAGAAGGGGTGCGGTTTCGAAGTGGTGTGGGGGCCGGTGCGGGCCGAAGACCTTCCGTCCTTTCTGTCCGCCGGCAACAAGGCGGATGAGCGCATGCGGCGGGTTACCTTTACGACCACCGAGCGGATGGTGCTGGCGCCGGTAGAGATCTCCCTGGCCCGCAAACCCATCTTGTGGACCCTGCTGGCGGTCTTCATCCTGTCGGGCATCGGCGGCGGAATATTCTCGTTCACCGCCGCCTGGGAGCGCAGCCTGATTGCGGCGACCGGATGCATTGCCGGGATCATTGCAGGGTGCCTGCTGGTGCCGCTGCTGCTGCCGTGGATTCCGGGACGCGCCTTTGCCGTCAAGGGAACGCAGGCCGGCGCGGTATTTGGACTGCTGGTATTGGCCGCATGGCATTCGAGTCCCTACATGATGTTCAGTTCGGCAACGGCATTGGTGCTCCTCACCACCACGGTGAGTTCGTTTCTGGCCATGAATTTTACCGGGACAACGCCCTTTACTTCACCGTCGGGTGTGGAAAAGGAGATGCGCAAGGCCATTCCCATCCAGATCATCGCCGTGGTTGCAGCGGCGGGAATGTGGATCGGTGCGGCGTTTTAGTCTGACCATCGGAAACTTCCCGCCCGGCATACAGGGCTTTAGCGGCAAAATGGGGCCGGAACGACGAAACGAATATCACGGCGATTTCGGCCGGGGTTGGAGATAAGAGAAGATGAAAGATTTGCGATACCTTGAAAATGTGGTCACCTTGAAATTGGACGAAGACAAGTGCGTCGGCTGCGGGGCCTGTACCATGGTCTGTCCCCACGGCGTGGTGGCCATGAACGGAAGAAGTGCGAAAATTGTCGATCTCAACGGATGCATGGAGTGCGGCGCCTGCGCGCAAAACTGTCCCACCGAGGCCCTGTCCGTCACCCCGGGAGTGGGCTGTGCCGCCTATATCATCCAGGTATGGATCAAAGGCAAGGAGAAGGCGTCGTGCGGGGGGGCTGGCTGCTGCTAGCAGCTTCTATATTGCTAGATGAAGGGAGCCTCAGGTGAATGATGAACTTTTCAGCAAGAGAATTCTTGTCACCCAATCCGATGCTTTCATGGGACCGGCCATCTGCGAGGCATTGCAATCGCAGGGCGCCGAGGTCGTGTCCCATGTCGGGGCGCTTTCTGATCCTGCGGAGCCCGCCAGGGTCGTGGAAGGCGCCGGCAGGGTGGATGTGCTTGTCGCCAACCTGGCGCTCGAAGCGCCGCGAACCCCGGCAGTAAATGTAACCGACACCGAATGGGGGGATGTCTTCGACGCCCTCGTCCACCCTCTGCCGCGCCTTGCGCGCGCCGTGCTGCCGCAGATGGTTGAGCGAGGAGGCGGCAAGATCGTTGTCGTCGGCAGCGCCGCCGCTCTGCGCGGGATGCCGCTGACCTCGACCTACAGCGCGGCGCGCGGCGCCCAACTCGCCTACGTGCAGGCCCTTGGCGTGGAGGTGGCCCGGCACAACATCCAGGTCAACGCCATTGCCCAGAATTACGTCGACAACGAAACCTATTTCCCGCCTGAAGTGCAGGCCAACCCCAAGTTTCAGCAGCGATTGAAGCGCGACGTACCCCTCGGACGGCTGGTTTCAGCCAGGGAGGATGCATCGTTCGTCGCCTATCTCTGCTCGGATGCGGCCGATTGCTTCGTGGGGCAGGTGTTCCCGGTCAGTGGCGGGTGGGTCGTCCGCTAGTTCGTCCGCCTGTGATTCCCTTTGCAGGGTCAGATCAGTCCGGGGCGCGAGGCGTCCGTCGCTTTCCAAAGGAATTCTTTTCTGTGGGAATTGATCGTGCCCGGCTGCGCGTATTTCAGGCTGCGCACCGACGGGCAGGGCTGTTGACCGGCGAAATAGGCCTTGAGCCGGTTTCGGGTGTGCTGATCCACCTGCTTCCATAATGGCTGGTAGACCGTGTTGATGCGGCAGAGCGCACCGGTCACCCAGGTGTCCCACATATCCGCGTAGTTGTCGATGTCCGTGGGCCTGAGCACGTGCCGGCAGTCCGGACAGCCGCAATGGACCTCCATGGGGATCGGGATGTTGAAAAGACCATACTCGTCGGTGATCTCTTCGTCTTCCTCGATGTCCCGCAGCGCAATTTCAAATCCGTAGCCCGTGCTGATGGTGTTGCAGTCGCACCGGTGGTTCACATATTTGGCGTGGTCCCAGCTGATAATGCGGATACCGTGCTGATCACGATAGCTGAACTTTTCGACAATGGCGCGATAGTCTTCTGTCATCCGGCTGAAAGCGGTAGGGCTGATTTCGATCTCCAGCAAATCCTTGACATAGACGATAGTGCCTTTTGGAATGGCGGCGGTGGCGAAAACACCGTAGCCGATGGTCCCATTGATGAATCGCAGTTCGGTATTCGGATGGATCATAGGCGCTTTCCAGTTCTCAGGTGGTGCGATCGCATTTCCGTAAAATTGTTCCGGCGGTCGGTTGGCGGGCAGGCCGATGGCTCAGATGCCCACGGCTTTTTCCCAGTTCTCCATTTTCGTTTTGCACTGGATGCAGTAGGCCGTGACGGGGCGCGCTCTCAGACGGGTCAGGGGAATATCGTCCCCGCAGGACTCGCAGATGCCGTAGACGCCTTCGTCCATTTTGATTAAAGCGGTTTTGATTTTACGGATCAGCCGGCTCTCGCGTTCCCGAAACCGAAGGCTGTTTTCCCGTCCGCTGTCCAGGGTCGCACGATCAAGAGGATCGGCGGAATTTTCCCCTTCCTTTGTCAGGTAGCTGACCGCCTCTTTGGCATTGGCCAGAAGTATTTCCATCTGATCCTCGAGGAGTTTGCGAAATTCTTCATAATCCAATGGTGCTGTTTTTTGCATTGCTTCACACTCCCTCGACACTGGATCGATCGTCCTTTCCGACCGGCGCCGCAGCATTTTTCCCTTTGACGGGATCCGGGCGCAGATGCGGGCACGTTCGGCACCAGGGCCGATGGCTGGAGGTTCGGAAAATCGTTTCGCAAACGTCGGCAAAGTATCGGTTACGTGGGTCTTTGGGACACACGAAGATTCGGCGGTGGTTGTCCGTTTGTGTCATATCCTGTGCACCTGGTCTCCCGGCAGCATGGGCCATCATCGGCAGCTCAACGGTCGGTGACGAATGTTGATGCGATGATCCGATCAGACGACCCTGTACTTTTTAATATTGATGCTCTTGAAGGTCTTCCTGGTCCTCCGCACAACACCAGTGGCTTCAATAAATTCCTGGACCATATCGAAGAATTTGTCGCTGTTCTCGATATGGTACTCTTCATCATCCGTGGCAAATAGCGCCACTTCGGTGACCTCGTCGCCGTCCCACTTGACGGGGGTGACGACGCCAACGAGTGTCTCACGGCTTTCACTGCTCTTTTTCTTGGGCATTGTTCGGTACCCTTGCGCCTGTTTAGGACGGGGTGATCTATGGACGCCGCCTTTTATACAGGGCGGCGTCCATCGGGACATCAATTCGCTGTGATAATTTTGTGCTGGCGCCCCAATTTGTTCATCGGGTTATTTGTTGACCACGGTGAAACTGTCCACGGTGATGATTTTTTCACCATCTGCTTCCTGAACAGTGCCGGTTACTTTGACGGTTTCGCCCACCATGGAGGCAAGTTCGTCGCCTTTTTCGCTCTCTGCAATGCTGTACACGTTCCCGTCGTCGGCGATGATCTCATTGGAGGACCCTACTTCTCCGGTAACGGTTGTATTTGCCAGAACCGGCATGGCTGCAAACAAAATCGTGAGCGACAGTGCTAAAACAGTCAAAGCTTTAATGGTGTTCTTCATCTCTTTTTCTCCTTGTGAAATTTGGTTTTGATCGGATCAAATGCACCCTTCGGTGTCGTCGATGATCGGTATCAAAAGGCGTGCCAAATCGATACCGAACCGTCAGACCATGTGGCCGCCAAAACGGTTTGGCGAGAAAAATAGCGGAATGTAAGCCAAATCGGGCGAGTCGGCCCAGGTGGTTTCATCTTGCCGGGCTTTTGAAAGCACAGGCCGACAGGGCCGTTCAGGCCGTTTTATGGGTTGTTCGAATTCCGAAATCGTGAAAAATCGGAATTGCCGGTTCCCAGCCGCCGCAGATATGGCGGGTCCTCCAGCGCAGAAGGGTCGAAACTATTTTTAATATTGCGATATCCCACATAATTTTATAATTAATAGTGACAAATATTGACGCCGTATTCCGGAGGGCCTCCATGCAACGGGCATTGATCGTCTCCAACCATTCCGATGATCGGAAAGAGCTTCGCACTGTATTCAAACCCACGATATGTATAGATGTTTTCGCGGATCTCGACGAGGCCATCCATGCAATGGACCGGATGCGCATCGACGTGATCTTCGCAGATCTCGATATCTTGTCCCAGCGGGCCGGCAAAACATCCCGCGAAGCCGTGCTTCAAGAGATCCAGGGGCGTTCTTCCACCATTCAGGTTGTGGTGATGGCGCGCACCGGGGAGGTGCACCAAGCGGTGCAGTGGGTTAAGGCCGGGGCCGCGGATATTCTCAACTATCCACTGTCCCGGGAACAGGTTCGTCTTGTTGCGGATACCATCGCCGCGTCTTTGCTCAAACAATCCGAACTGGATTACCTTCGAGATCAGTTCTGGAAGGCGGACGCTCTGGAAGTCGTCCGCACCAAAAGCCCGGCCATGAGGGATGTATTCAAAAAACTTCAGTCCGTAGCGCCCACCAAGACCACTGTATTGTTGTCCGGTGATACGGGAACCGGCAAAACGGTGCTGGCCAAATTGATCCATCAGCACAGCAACCGGCAGGACGCGCAGTTCATCAGCGTGCACTGCGGCGCCATCCCGGACACCCTGATCGAAAGCGAGCTTTTCGGTCACGAAAAGGGCGCCTTCACCGGCGCCATCAAGCGAAAAATGGGAAAGTTCGAGTTGGCCGGCGGCGGCACCATCTTCCTGGACGAGATCGGCACCCTGTCGTCATCTGCACAGATCAAACTGCTGCAGGTTCTGCAGGACGGCACCTTCTGTCGGGTCGGCGGGGAAGAGGAGACCGAATCCAACGCAAGGGTGATCGCCGCCACCAACGACGATCTCAAGGCGCTTTGCGACGAGGGCCTTTACCGCAAGGATCTCTACTACCTGCTCAATGTCTTTCCCCTCGAGATTCCGCCGTTAAGGGACCGGGTCGAAGACCTGCCGGATCTGATCGATCGTTTCCTGCAGCGGTTGAACCGGGAGTTTCAGAAACAGATTGCCGGGGTTCACCCGGAGGTGATCCGGGCATTGTCCAGTTACGATTGGCCGGGCAATGTCCGGGAGCTGGAGAATCTGGTGGAGCGTGCCTTCATTTTAGAGAACAGCACCCTGCTGACCCCGGAGAGCTTTCCGGTAGAGCTTTTCGGGGAGCGGGAGACAGCCCTTTTGCCCATGGACATGAATGCCCCGCTGGCCGATGCCCGCCAAGTAGCCATCGAAGACTTCGAGCGCCAGTATCTCAAAGTCCTTCTGACCCGCCACAAGGGACGCATCAACATCTCGGCCGGCGAAGCCGGCATCAGCACACGGCAGCTCCACAAACTGATGCGCAAATATGATCTTCAAAAAGAGTCCTTCAAGTCGGCCCGTGGAACCAGATGAGGACGGCCCCAATCGCCCCTGCCAGGCAGTGAAAAAGCGCCCCAAGCGGCCTTAGTCTGAAATTCCGCAACCATCCGTCGAAGTCGCATAATCCAGGCCCCCGAAATATCAGCCCCCGCAACCAGTGTCCTGCTGTCTGCGTTTTTACCGAACTTCCCATCGAACCAAACCGGAAGCCGCCCCGGGGGCACAAGGCTGTGCTTGTCGCATCGCTTGCCCGACAATCAACGGAGACGCAGCGTCAAAGGGGAGGTCAATGTATATAACATGATGATATTGATGGACGATGCGTATATCTATCGTGCAGATCGGAATTCGGTGTTCTCCTTTTAGTCGGCGATCCGCTTCGGCCCGGGAAACGTACCCGCTTTGACGCGTTCCATGCAAAGAGACAAAGGCTATGATGGTGATAATCCAGCGGTTGCGCGGTCCGGCGCATGGTTCGGCAAGGATTGGCCTGCTCTTTGCTTAACCGATTGTTGTTGTGTGCCAGGACCAATGGACAAATTGCAGGAGCGGCCTTCAGCCGCGATAAATCCGGTAACCACCATCGGAACGATTCGCGGCTGAAAGCCGCTCCTACATATTTGCAAACCTAATTTATGGGACACGACTTTAGCCTACAGTCGCATACGGCCCATCGCCCCT
>JBNLAV010000044.1:0-2590 GCA_050302315.1 Desulfobacteraceae bacterium | reverse complement strand
TTTTCGATCTGCTGCCACTGATCCTGGGTTCGGATTTTTTTGCATCCGGCGCAGATCGGCAAAAAACCCTCCAGGATTTTAATTCTTCGGATTAACTTCCTGAACAGAAATATCTCCAGGGTGATGACAGCCATAAATATGATCACCTCGATGGAGATTTCACCGCTCCTTTGGCCCCAGGTGGTCGCCTGATCGCCCAGCACAAGGTGAGGAAGATCCAGGACTTCATTTGTAAACGTCAATGCCAGGAAGATGAGCAATATCGACATCTGCCATACAAATACCGATTTGATGGGCCTGATTTTCATTGTTCGATCCTAATGGGCCATGGCAGCCACATTGACCCCTAAATTGTAAACCAGCTCACCGCCGAGATAAGCGGTGACGAACATAAACACAATGCCGATCAGGCCCGGCAGCTCGGCCATCCAGGCGCGGATGCCGGTCAAGGCGTATTTACGCCAAATGGCCAATAGCCGCAGGATTGAATGCAAGCCGAAGATGCTCAGCGTTATGATCCCAAGGTTTCCATGGGTTTCCAGGGGGGCAGCCTGAAAACCGGCGGCCACTGCATGGTCCAAGGCGATATCCCCGAAGATCGCAGCCAGGCCGGCAAGTAAAGTGCCGCCAAGCAAGGCGTAGAAAGCCGTCAGCGGCCAATTCTCCCGGGCGCTCAGATCGCCCCCTTTCAACAGGACGGTGATGGCGATGGCTTCCGCACACAGCCAAAGGACGATGGGGAAGTGCACCAGCATGGGGTGGATTTCAGTGATGGTTAACATGGTATAATTCCTTTCCATGGTGATTATCCGGATTTAATGGATTTTTATGCAGACAGCCTGCCTGATGGAGCATGTACAGCATTTCGACCTGGTTGGTGATGGCTTCGACCAGAACGATTTGTTCTTCGGAAAGCTCAACTGACGGGATGATACAAACTGTCAGCTGATCCAGATTCCTCTGACGCAAGCCGATGGTTCGCCGTCCTTCCACATAACGGCCTTCCAGGATCGCCCGGTTGCCCATGGTGACCGACGGAAGAAGCCCATCACGCTGCTCGGCGGCAAACTCCTTGATTGTGCGGCCGCTGCACTGGTTGATGATCCGCAGGACGGCCCACGGCGTTCCGGTGACAGCCATGACTTTGGCCGCCAAATCTTCGACGAGCTGCTTGAATTCTCTTTTGGTCCGGGGGTAGCGGTCTGTTCCGCAGAGAATGGATTGGATCTCCTTAAACTCTACGTTGACGGTGCCGATATATTTGAATGCTTCCGCCAGCCGCGAAATCAGCCTGGATTTGTCTCTGCCGGCCCGGACCGCGGCCCGCCGGTACGCTTTGAGGGCACGGTTGAAGCCTCTCAGGATAAAATAGGAAGCAGCGAACAGGAGAACAATCAGGATGGTTTCCAGGGTTTCTTCCTCGATGATGAATTTGCTCGTCACGGGAAACCCGTGGCGAATCAGCAACGGCATCGTGATCACCGACAACAGCAGAATAACCAGAACCGCGAGATAAGCACCGATGAGATGTTCGAGTTTTTTATCGGTTTCCATAAGGGTTCCAATGCTCCTCAAACGATAGTGACGCCGAACCCCATCAAGGACGACGGACCACGGCAACGGCGACTAATGGGCGCCGCCGTGGGAAGAATGCGGCACAAGGCGGTGGTGGACCGTCTTCAGAAAGCGCTCATGGTGTTTGGCGCCCAGATCGAAGTGCCGGTAGACCAGCGTTTTGGCCCAGTCGGTCAGAAAAGCCCAGACAATCGCGTAGCTCCAGATCAGTGCGATTTCCAGCCAGCTGATGGGTGTGATCAATCCAAAGCCATAGGCCGCCAGCAAGGTGCCGATGAGTTTGGTGGCCAGGGCCGACCAGATCATTACCGGGGCCGGATGGGGTTTCTTAAGAAAGAACGCTTTGCTGCGGGCCACGAACAAGGTCAGGTGGCCGGCAACGGCCATCTTGAGAAAGATATAGGTCTGGACCTGGGGGATGCTCAGGTGCAGCAGGTCAAGGGCGATATAGAGCATCAGGAAACTGCCGGCCACACCGGTGAGCCCCATAACCGTAGACACGGCGATGATGCGGCGCATATCCCAACGCACCGGACCGGGCTCGAGTCCGGTCCGGTCGTAGGCAATGGTCATGATGGGCACGTCGTTGAGAAAGGCCAGCAATATGATCATGATGGCCGTGATGGGGTAAAAGTTGAATACGATCATCGCCAGGACCACGAAGATCATGATGCGGATGGTTTCGGTGATACGATAGACCGCATAGCTGTTCATGCGATCGAAGATCCGGCGGGCTTCTTCCACGGCCCGGACAATGACTGAAAGCCCCGGCGCCGTTAGCACCAGGTCGGCGGCGGCCCGGGCGGCGTCTGTGGCGCCGCTGACGGCGATGCCCATATCGGCCTGCTTCAGGGCCGGCGCATCGTTGACGCCGTCGCCGGTCATGCCGATGATATGTCCTTTGGCCTGCAGGGCCTGAACGATTGCGTACTTGTGTTCGGGAAACACCTGGGCGAAGCCGTCGGCCGCTTCCACCTGGGCCCCTGGACTCTGAGCCCCGTCATGGTCGGGCGGG
>JBNLAV010000043.1:0-38014 GCA_050302315.1 Desulfobacteraceae bacterium | reverse complement strand
GATGGAGTAGATCAGAGACTGTCCCAGGCCGAGCAGTTCGGCCTTTTCGGCGATGTCCCCGACGTCAATACCGCTGGTATCCTGGAACCAGATGACGGGCACGCGGTCGCGCCCGCAGTGGGTTACGAATTCGTTCATCTTGATCAGGCCCTGACGGTACAACTTCCCGCCGATCCCAGGATAGTCGGCGTACTCGGGATATCCCTCGCCCAACCACCCCTGGCGGTTGCCGATCACCCCGACCAGAAATCCGTCCATCTTGACCAGTCCGGTGTAGATTTCAGGTCCATATCCGGGTCTGAATTCCATGTGTTCGCTACCGTCCACCAGACGTGACAGCACTTGGTCGAAATCATACATCTGCTTCTGGTTCCCGGGGATCAAGCGGTAGAGATCTTCGGCCGCGAAGAGGGGTTCCTTGGGGGAGGCCACACGGAAAAACTTGGGGTGATAGGACGGAATCTCCGCCATGTAGCTTTTCAGGCCGTCCAGCACGTCGGTCTCGGTTTCGAACTTATAGCGGAAGAAACCGGTCTGGTCGTAGTGGATATCGGTCCGTCCCGGCGGAACGGCCTTGAACTGTTTGGCAGCCGAGATCAACTGCTCGGCGCCGGTTTCATCGAAATAGCCCTTGGGCGACATGCCGCTCAAGATCCCTCCCCCGCCCACGGCAATATTGCAATCCTTGTGTGCAAACAGGACAGTGGGGCTGATCCCCTGATAGCCGCCGCCTGCCGGATTGGTACCGTATATGCCGGCCAGCACGGGGATGCCCATCTGGTTCAATTCGGCATGGCGGAAAAAGGTGGTCCCGCCGCCCCTGCGATCGGCGTAGAACTTCTCCTGTTCGGTCAGCTTGACCCCCGAGCAGTTGACCAGCCAGACCAGCGGAATGTTGAGCCGTTTGGACAGATCGGTGGCCCGCAATATATTTTCGTATTGACCCGGCAGCCATGCCCCGGCAATCACCTTGTTATCGAAGCCGATCACGACGGCCCATTTTCCCGATATGCGTCCCAGCCCGTCGACGACATTGGTGGTGCCTTCCGCATTGTCTTCCGGGTTGTACAAGGTGTGCAGCGGCGACCAGGTGCCTTCATCCACCAGGTAGTCCAATCTTTGGAAGACGGTCAACTGGCCGCGGGCGTTAATTTTTTCAGTCGGAAACCCGGCGTTCTTGACGTTCTCTGCGGCCTCTGCCACCTCGGCTTCGATGGCTTTCAGCTGGACGACATTTTCCTGTGTGCTTTTAATCTGACCCGGGTTGAGTTCCCGTCCAAAAGTTGTCATTTTTTCAAAATAGGGCCGCATAGACTTCTCTTCCTCCTCATTATGGGGTCTCGGTGCGGGGGGTATCCCGATGGCTTTAATCGACCGGCAACGGCCACAGCTGCTTTTCGATCAAAACCTCCCGCAAAACCTTTAGCGCTGTGTTGACGGTGGTGACGCCGGCATAGGTAAAGGTCTGGAATATCACTTCGGCAATCTCCTGCGGTTTGCAGCCGACATTGAGGGCGGCCTGGATGTGCAGTTTAAGCTCGTCGGACCGCCCCATCACGGTCAGCACGGCCACCGTCACCAGTTGGCGGGTCGGGTGCGGGATCTTCTCCCTGGCGTACATCCGACCGGTGATAAACACCGACATCTGCTTTGCCAACTCCGGATCAAAGGCGTGCCAGAGTTCATAAGGTTTTTCGCCCTCTACTCCCTTGAAGTAAAGCGCGGCGGTATCACGTGTCCTGGTCTTGATTTCGTCATCCAAAGCAATACTCCTCGAACGTCACCGGATTTACAGCCGCATCGTTGCCTGCGGGAGCCCTGAACCTTGTCCATCCGCCCGCCTCTTCCGTCTCCGGGGGCTTCCGTTCCGAATGGGGTGCGGTCATCCCTTCTTTTACCGATTGGCCTTGCGATAGCCCAGTTGGTCCAGGGCGATGATCCACTTGCAGATGTTCGTGGATCCCTCCACCATGTAGTAGGTGGGGGTATCGCGGTAAAATCGGGCCACCGGATATTCAGTGGAATACCCGTAAGCACCCAGAATGCGCATGGCGTAGATGGAGCACTTGCTCACCGCTTCGCCTGCGAAGTATTTGGCCATGGCCACATCGCGGCCATTGTTCAAATGTCCTTGATCCTTTGCCCATGCAGCTTTGTAGACCAGCAGACGCGCGGCCTCGATCTCCGTTGCCATTTGAGCGACCATGTCCTGATTCATCTGGAATTGGCCGATGGGTTTGCCGAATTGCTTGCGATCATTGCAATATTTGGTCACCACATCCAGGCAGGCCTGGGCCACCCCCACCGCTCCTGCGGCGGCCGACAGGCGGGTCTGGTTCAAGGAGCCGAATACGATCTTCGCTCCGTCTCCCGGTTTTCCCAGGATGTTGCCTTTGGGCACCCGGGTGTTGTCCAGAAAGACTTCCCCGGTCGGAGAGGAAAATGAACCCATTTTGTCCAGGCGCGTGGTCCGCACCCCGTTATAATTCTTGGGTTCAATCACGAAGGCGGAGAGCCCCTTGCTGCCGGCTGCTTTGTCGGTGTAGGCATAGTAGATCAGCACATCGGCCACATCGGCATTGGAGATCCATGTCTTGGATCCATTGAGCAGCCAGTGGTCGCCCTTGTCTTCAGCCGTGGAGGCGATGGCCATCACATCCGAGCCGGCATCCGGTTCCGTAATGGCGAATCCGCCGATCATATCCGCGCTGCAAAGGCCTGGGATGTACTTCTGCTTCAATTCCTCCGTGCCATAGGTCAGTATGGTAAACGCACATCCCAGCACCTGCATGTTCACCTGAACGCGCAGAGAGCTGTGTGCCCGCGCCACTTCTTCGGTGACGATCATGGCGGCCAGCCATCCCATCTCCTCGCCGTCATACGCCTCCGGTATGACCGTACCGAAAAAACCCAGCTCACCCATGGGTTTGATGGCCTCCTTGTAGGGGAAATAGTGTTTTTCATCCCACTCATCCGCATTGGGCGCCAGTTTCTTGGACGCAAACTCGCGCACTGCTTTGCGCAGCATCTCCATCTCTTTGCTCAACCCAAAATCCATTTTCGCTCCTTCGTCATGGGTCCGGCGCCAACCGGACCGTCCGGTGCCTATCGACCTTGATACGCCGGCCGCTTGCGGCCCAGGGAGGTCAGGCCTTCCAAAGCGTCCGCAGTGGAGAAGATCTCTTTGAGCCGCGACAGTTCGATTTCGATGGCCTCAGCAACGGTCAGGCCTGCCTGCTGATCGATGATCTCATTGGCCATCTTGAGGGCCAGGGGCGCCTTGTACCCCACCTTCTTTACGGCCTTGGCGGCCAGTTCCGCATCTCCGCTCTGGGGAATCTCGCCGGCCAACAGCTTGCCGGCATTGCCGCCCGCGCACAACAGGGCCAGGGCCTGCTGGTCCGGCGGCAGATCACGCGGCTGGTTCTTATCCGGGGCGCCTTGGGCCGCCAGATCCACAATAGCCTGCTCCACCTCCGCCGGATTGACCAGGCGGGCCACCAGGCCGAGGGCCTGGGCCTGGGCGGCGGTGATGGTGTCGCCGGTGAAGGTATAGTACTTCGCAAGATCCGCGCCTACCTGCAGGGCCAGCCGGAGCATGCCCCCCAGTCCAGGGTAGATGCCGATGCCGGTCTCGGGAAATCCCATGGAGCCCGCGGGGGTGGCGATGATCGCCTTGCAGGCGAGCGCCAGCTCGCTGCCGCCGCCCAGGGAGAGTCCGTCCAGCAGTGCGATGGTCAATTTGGCGGAGGTTTCGATCTTGCGCAGCACCTGGTGCCCCCGGCGGGTGAAGGCGACGATATCATCGATACGGTCGGCCTGGATATGCTTGATGAAATAGCGGATATCGGCACCGGCCACAAAGGCCTTGCCCGCCCCCTGGATGACGATGGCCTTTACCCCCGGATCGGCATGGGCTTCTTCAAAACGCGCTTCGAGCTGTTCCACCGTGGCTTCGTTGAGGGCGTTCATGGCTTCGGGGCGGTTGATGGTAATGTAGGCCACGCCCTCTTTGGTCTCCAGGTCGACGACCTGAAAGGCGAATGGGATGCCTTTTTCCTTCTGTCGGATCAGCAATTGGGGGGTCTCAAAATCAGGATACCTGGCCGCGATGGCGTCCACCAGTTCGCAGGTGGTGGCCACGCCGATCTTGTTCATCAACTCGAAAGGACCGAGGATCCAGCGAAGCCCGATCTTGGCGCCGCGGTCGGTATCTTCGATGGAGGCCACGCCCTCGTCCACCAGTGCCGCCGCCACCCCCAGGCAGACGCCGTAGAGCCGGTCGATGACCGGCTGGATGCGGGATTCGTCCACTTCACCTTCCAAGTCCCAACGCTGCTTCAGCTCCACCTGCTCGACGAGCTTCTGCGCCGGCGCATAAAAGGGGCCGATCTCATTACCCAGGGTTGTGGCCGCATGCATGGCAATGGGAATGCCGGTCACGTTCATCAGTTCGAACGGGCCCATGCCGATCCTGAAGCCTTTCCTGGCGGCCGCTTCGATGGTAGCGATGTTGGCCACGTCTTCTTCCAGCAGGCGGACGGCTTCGTTGAGGAACGGAACGAAGAAGCGGTTGACGGCAAATCCGGGGGCATCCTTGACCACGATGGCGGTCTTGCCGTGCAGCTTGGCGGCCAGCACCGCTTTTTCCATGGTATCGTCACTGGTGCCGTCATGGGGAATGATCTCCAGCAACCGGTTCTTGGCCGGATGATAAAAATAGTGATAGCCCACGAAGCGATCCGGCCTGGATACGGCGCTGGCGAAATCCTTGACATAATAGCTGGAGGTATTGGTGGCCAATATGGTCCTGGGCGCGCAAATTTTATCCAATTTCCGAAACACTTCGGTTTTCACGGCTTTGTCTTCGAATACGGCTTCGATGACCAGATCGGCATCGGCCACCTGTTCCATGTCCGTGGTGGCCGTAATGCGCGACAGAATCGTTTCGACTTGCGACTCCGAAAAGATCTTGCGCGCCACCGCCTGGGCCAACATCTCTTTTATGGTGGCCATCCCCTTCTGGACGTATTCCTCCTTGATATCCACCATGACCACCGGGATGCCTTCCTGGATAATCTTCTGAGCAATGCCGCTGCCCATGTTGCCGGCCCCGATGACACCGATTTTATTGATTGTGGACATTGCGCCTCCTCTGCTTCTATTGATTCTTCCATTGCGGTTTACGCTTCTCTTCGAAACTGCGAATCCCTTCCAGGGTATCTCCGGTCTTCATCAGCGTACCGAGGAAAAGGTCCGTGACGCCGGCCAGGGCGTTGTCGAAATTCATACCCAGATGTTGTCGGACGGCGCGCTTGTTCAAGCGGATAATCAGCGGGCTGTTGTACTGGATCTCGGCGATGAGCCGATCCACGGCTTGGGGAAATTCCTCGGGGTCGACGGCCTGGCCGACAAAACCCATGTCGACCGCATCTGCGGCGGTATAGCGCCTGCCGGTGGTGCACACTTCGATGGCCTTTGCTGTACCCACCAACTGGGGAAGGCGGATGGCGGCATAGGGCGGGAAGAAACCCAGCTTGATTTCCGGCTGCCCGAAGACCGCTTTCTGCGAAGCGATCACCATATCGCAGGCGATGGCCAACTCCATGCCGCCGCCCAGGCAAGCCCCGTGTACGGCGGCGATCAGCGGCACCTCGAATTGCGCGATCAGTTCGAAGATACGATTGAAGGTGGCCATCATCCGGTCCACATTGCCGGGCTTGTGATCGGCGACCTCCACTCCGGCACACCAACTGGGCCCGTCGCCTAGGAGAACGACGCACTTGAGATCCGGATCGGCCAGCAGGGCCTCCAGTTCTCCGTTGAGTTCGTTCATCATGTCGATATCCAGCACGTTGTGTTTGGGCCGCGCAAGGGTGATGCGGGCCACGCCGTCGGCGTGGGCGACGCGAAGATGGTTTAACTCCGCCATGGTCCCCTCCTCATTGTGTTCAAGGTTATGCCGCTCTGGTAAAAACAAAGTTGAGCTGGCCGCTGGGCAGTTGGTTCACAACCGTCTTCATGGGTTGGCCCACGTGCAGATCTTCCCAGGCGACCTCTTTGGCAATGCGGCCGAAGATCTTGAAGTCTCCATAGTCCAGGACGGCGAGCGCGTAGGGCAGATCCTCTTCAAAACCCACCGGGGCATAGGAAAGCCGGCTGAAGGCGGCCAGCGTTCCGGTGCCGCTGACTTCGAACCATTGCATGTCGCTGGCAAAACATTGGCAGCAGTCGGCGCGGGGAGGGAAGTAGGTCTGCCCGCACGCCGTGCAGCGAGTGCCCATGACTTTTCCGTCTTCCAGATGATCGATGAAGTCATTGATCTTGGTGGTGGCAGTGAAACTGACGGTCCCGAATTTTTGAAATCGAAGATCCGCTTCTTTTTTGTGTCCCATGGCTACCTCCCCAGTATGGTTACGTTGCCGTATAACCCGACACCGCCGATATTGTGCACCAGACCGATTTGAGGCGTATCGACCTGTATCTCGCCGGCCTCGCCCCTGAGCTGCAGCACTATGGTCCGCAGCATCGATCCGCCGGTGGCGCCCACCGGATGGCCCTTGGACAGCAATCCGCCGTCCACATTGACCGGAATCGATCCTTCTTTGTGGGTCTGCCGATCGCGGATGAGATCTTTGCCCTTGCCGGGCTCTGCAAACCCCAGGTCTTCATAAGCCATCAATTCGGCGATGGTGAAGCAGTCATGCACCTCCGCCACGTCGATGTCCTTGGGACCGATGCCGGCCATGGCGTAGGCCTGGCGGGCTGCTTCTTGGGCCACTGCCAACCCGGTGAACTTGTCCCTCCCGGCCAGGTTCACACTGGCCGAAGCGGCGCCCACCCCCCTTATCCAGACCGGCTTTTCGCTGAGCGCCTTGGCTTTTTCCTCGCTGGCAACGATCAGGCAGCTGCTGCCGTCGGCATTGGCGCAGCAATCCCCCACCCGCAGCGGGGACGCCACCGGCCCGGACATGCGGTTTTCTGGATCTGAGAGCATTTCGGCATCCACCGGTTTGCGGAACACCGCCTTTTCGTTGAGCTGCCCGTAAGTGGCGGCCTTGGCGCGAATCAGGGCGAGGTCTTCCAGTGTGGTGCCGTACGTTTCCATGTGGGCCTGGGCAAACATGGCGTAATAGGCCGGCATCATGGTGCCGAAAGGGCTCTCCCACTGGATGTCGGCCCCCCGTCCCATCCGTTCCTGGCTTTGGGCCGATGAGATTTCCGACATCTTTTGAAAGCCCACCACGGCCACCACATCGTGCAGCCCGGAAGCCACCAGGGAATAGGCCAGGCGCAGCCCGGTGCTGCTGGACGAGCAGAGCGTTTCCACGTAAAAGGTGGGCTGGGGATTGAGTCCCAGATACTCGGCGAACACACCGGCCGGAGAGCGCTGCTTGTCATACTCCGGCGCGGAACAGAAAACCGACGCATCCACCTCGCTGGACGCAATGCCGGCATCCTGCATGGCGGCTTTGAAGCCTTCAAAGGCCAACTCCCGCAATGAACCGGGATAGGCTCGCACGAAAGTGCTCTGACCGACACCGACAATGGCGACTTTCTTCATTTCACCTTCCTTATTCGGCTGTTCGTTTATCGGTAACCCCGACGGTTCGGGAGGCATCTAAATGTACTGTCCCCCATCGACTTTGATCACCTCGCCGGTAATGTGGCGGGCCAGATCCGAAGCCAGAAATGCCACGGTGTTGGCCACATCTTCCGGTGTTCCCACCCGCTTGAGAACGATCTCTCCCATGGCCATCTCGATGATTTTGTCCCGGGCCTCCGACGCGCGCAGCATGGCCGTCTCGATCAGGCCGGGGGCCACGGCATTGACATTGACGCCAAACGCTCCCAGCTCTTTTGCAACCGCCTTGGTGTAGCCGATAATGCCCGCTTTGGAGGCCGAATAGTTGCTCTGTCCGAACTTGCCCCGCAACCCGTTGATGGAGGTCACATTGATGATCTTGCCCGATTTCTGCTCCTTGAAAAGCGGGGCTACATGGCGGGTAAAATTGAAATAGCCTTTCAGATTGACCTCGATGACCCGATCCCACTGCTCCTCGGACATCTTCCAGGAGACGCCGTCCCAATTCATGCCGGCGTTGTTCACCAGAATGTCCACCCGCCCGAATTGATCGACGGCGGTTTCCACGATTTTGGCAGCCTCGTCGAATTTTGAAATATCGCATTGCAGCGCGATGGCCTTGGGCCCCATCCGGTTGATCTCTTCAGCCAGGCGCTGGGCCGTTTCTTCGTGTTTACGGTACAGCAGGCATACATTGGCACCCTGGCGCCCGAAGGTCGTTGCAATGGCCGCACCAATGCCCTGGGAGCCACCACTCACAATGGCACTCTTGTTTTCTAACAGCATACTTACCTCTTCGTGATCGGTTAAAATTGACAATTCGAGGCGGTAATGGATCTGAGCGAGATATAAACCAGTTAAATAGTAGTTACATAGCAGCTACTTTTTAGGGCGGTCAAGCAAATAATCAGCCGGTAAGCTGCAGCGTCCCGGCCCCAAAGCCATCAGCGCCTGGAAGCCATATCCTCAACGGGACGGCGCCTTTGGCCTGGCGCTCCGTCCCATGGCGACCCACCCGTCACCTCCGGAGGATTGCATTTAAGGATTGACAAGCCAAGCCCCGCTTAGATACATAATAGCTACTATGTAATTCTCGCATCGCCGGTTTCAGACGCCTGGCGCCAGGGGGGACGCTTTTCCCTGCAGGCGGCGCGGGTCTTGGATGCCCCTGGCCCATACCCGTCATCAAATCGAAACAACGGTCCATATCTATAGACATACACAAGGAGGAGCGTATGGCAGCTATCCCGGATCAAATCCAGACCTGGCAGATGGTACAGCCCACCCTTCACGATCGGCAAAGCGGGGAGACCACCCCCGGGGTGATCGAGAAAAAAGAGATTCCCGTGCCCCAGCTGGCCCCCGGCGAGGTGCTGGTCGAGGTGGCCGGTTGCGGGGTGTGCCATACCGACCTGGGGTATTTTTTCGATGGGGTGCCCACGGTGCAAACAGCGCCCCTCACCCTGGGCCATGAAATCGCCGGCACCGTGGTGCACGGCGACCCGGCTTGGGTGGGCAAGGAAGTTCTGGTCCCCGCCGTGATGCCCTGCCGCCAGTGCCACTTGTGCAAGACCCGTCGCGGCAACCGCTGCCTGAACCAGAAAATGCCGGGCAACAGCCTGGGTATCTACGGCGGATTTGCCAGTCATATCCCGGTGCCCAGCATCGATCTGTGCGAGGTCAAGAACCGGGGCGATATTCCGCTGGCCCACCTGGCCGTGGTGGCCGATGCCGCCACAACGCCCTTCCAAGCCGCCAAACGGGCGGATCTGCAGGTGGGAGACAATGTCATCGTCGTGGGCATCGGCGGAGTTGGACAGTACATCGTCCAGGAGACCAAGGCACTTGGCGCCGGAACCGTGGTGGCTATCGACATCGTTGAAGAGCGGCTGGAAAAGATGCGCTCCTATGGCGCCGATTTCGTGATCAACGCCAGCGGTAAAACCCCCAAGGAGGTGGCGGCAGAACTGAAGGCCATCCGCAAGCGCGAGGCGCTGCCCGGCTATGGCTGGAAGATATTCGAAGCCACCGGCACCCAGCCGGGCCAGGAAACGGCCCTGGGCCTGCTGGGCTTTACCGGCAAGCTCATTATCGTGGGGTTCGGCATGAGCAAGGTCAACTACTCCATCAGCCGATTGATGGCTTTCGACGCCGAGATCATCGGCACATGGGGATGTCTGCCGGAATACTACCCCCAGGTACTGGCACTGGTGCTCTCCGGCAAAGTGGCCCTGGCGCCTTTTGTCCAGACCCGCCCGATGAGCACCATTGTGAAAACCTTTAATGAGGCGCACAAAACGCCTCCCGAGCAGCGGATCGTACTGGTGCCGGATTTCTAAGATGACACTTCAAAGTTCAAGTTCTAAAGTTCAAAGTTGAAGCCTGTCCGATCATGACCGTCATCCGACTCTGAACAAGGAACCACGAATATTGAACTTTGATCTATGATCCCCGAACCCTGAACTTTGAACTCTGAATTTTATATACCAAGGAGGACAGCATGGCTTTAGAATGGATGCCGAGGGACAACGAGCACAAAGACCACACCCTGCACGGTGATGCCCACTGGGGAGATGAGGCGCCGTCGGTGGTTTTCGAAAAGCGCCCCCTGGTCGATCCGCAGGGCAAGACCGTCCAGGGATTGAACGTGGCTTGGATACGGCTGAACAACCCCGGCCAGTACAACTCGTATACCACCGAAATGGTCAAAGGGGTCATTGCCGGCTTCGACAATGCTTCCATCGACCGCAGTGTGGTGGCGGTGGTCTTCACCGGCACCGGCCCCTATGCTTTCTGCACGGGCGGTAATACCAAGGAATACAGCGAATTCTACAGCCGCCGTCCCGATGAGTACGGCCAATACATGGAGCTCTTCAATCGCATGGTGGATTCCATCCTGGGCTGCAAGAAGCCGGTGATCTGCCGGGTCAACGGCATGCGCGTGGCCGGGGGCCAGGAGATCGGCATGGCCTGCGATATCACCATCACCTCGGATCTGGCCGTGTTCGGCCAGGCCGGCCCCAAGCACGGATCCGCTCCAGACGGCGGCTCCACCGACTTTCTGCCCTGGTATCTGAGCATGGAGGACGCTATGTGGAATTGCGTCTCCTGCGAGATGTGGTCGGCTTATAAGATGAAGATGAAGGGATTGGTCAGCAAGTGCGTTCCGGTGCTGAAAGTGGATGGGAAATGGGTGAGAAACCCGACGGTCATCACCGATCGCTATATCGAAGATGGCGAAATCGCCTATGGCGAATACGAATCCGGCGACGCGCTCAAGGAGGCCCGTGCATTCGTAAAGCAACACCAGGCCGATGCCGACTTCGAGCTCCTGGACCAGGAGGTGGACAAGATTATCTGGCGGTTCGCCAACCTCTTCCCCGGCTGCCTGATCAAATCCATCGACGGTATCCGGCAGAAGAAAAAATATTTCTGGGATATTTGTAAGAACGGTAACCGGCACTGGTTGGCGGCCAACATGTCCGGCGAGGCCTTTCTGGGATTCGGCGCCTTCAACACCAAGAAAATCACCGGGCAGGACACGATTGACTTCATCAAGTTCCGACAGAATATCGCCGCATCGCGCACCTGGGACATGGAGATGTTTGCAGAGGTGATGGGGACGCCAAAAGCGTAGCGCCAAGTGCCGGTTCATTGGGGCGCCATGGACGGCATGTCCCCGGGGTTTACGCCGTACATGGCCAACGCATCAATTTTGCTTGACTTGTGACCGCTTTGCTGACAAATAGTTACTATGTAGCTACTTAGTAGCCATGCAACAGTGTGCCGGTGCCGGGCACCTTTTAGGTGCCTTTTAGAAAATATTTTTTATATCGGACGGTTATTTATCAATAAGCACTAATTGGCGTTAGACCGAAGGGGACCATAATGAGGTATGCGGAGACAGGTTTTAATTTGGAGGTCGATCTTTCGCGCGGCAATATCGAACGCGTGGCCACCGATCCAAAATTGACCGAGCTTCATTTAGGCGGCCAAGGCACTGCCGGAAAAATTCTGTGGGATCGCGTTCCGCCCGATGTCGATCCTTTTTCTCCGGACAACCTGCTCATCTTCAGCGCCGGCCTTTTAATTTCCACGCCGGTGCCCGGCGCCAACCGCGTCGCCGTCAATTCATTTTCGCCCCAGACCGGCCTCTATTCCCATTCACTGTTCGGCGGCTTTTTCGGGCCTGAGATGAAGCACGCGGGCTATGATAAAATCGTCATCCGTGGAAAATCCCCCGAACTGGTCTATCTCTATATCCACAACGACAAGGTGGAAATCCGCGACGCCAGTCACCTTCAGGGCAAGGGGGCTGTCGAAACCGGCGTCCGCATCAAGGAGGAGCTCAAGGAGCCCGAAGCCCAGGTGGCGGCCATCGGTCTGGCTGGAGAAAACCGGGTGTACATGGCCACCATCGAGCACGCCAACTCGAGCGCCTCGCGCGGCGTGGGCGTAATCATGGGCGACAAGAAACTCAAGGCCATCGCCATACGCGGCACCAAGGACGTGCATGTGGCCCGGCCCGCCGATCTTTTCGAGATCTGCCTGCCCATGTACCAGTCGATCTACGACAACCCGTATTGCGGCGATGTGCTGGCCCACGAAGACGACGAGTCCTGGCACGTCAACAACTTCGCATGGGGCAATGCCCGGGGACGCAACAAGGGCTTCTGGAGCGAAGAGATCGAAAAAAAATGGAAGAAGATCACCGAATCGGTCCGCCTGCGCTGGACGGGGTGCTACAACTGCCCCAAGGATTGCCACCAGGCGATCAAGTATCCGGGGCGGCAGACCTACTTCCAGAAATGCTACAGCAAGCTGACCTATTGCATGGCCGCCTACGACGATCTGGATTTCAACTATGATATACTGGGCGTGACCCAGGAGTACGGCCTGGATGGATTTTCGACGCCCCAGGTGCTGGCCTTTGGTATCGAGCTTTACAATGCCGGAATCCTGACCGACAAGGACCTGCCCGGTTTTCCTGAAAAAGGCGGTGAGCGGTTCTTCTACCTGGTTGAAAAAGTGGTACGCCGTGAAGGGGTGGGAGACGCCCTGGCCAACGGCGTCTATCATGCGGCCCGCCAGATCGGCAACGGTGCGGAGGAATTCGATCACAATACCATCAAGAAGTTTGAGCAGGTACCGCTCAAACTCTCCATGATCAACTATCCCTATTTCCTGATGTATGCCACTGGCGAGAAGATGAACATCACCCAGATCGAAGGCTCTTTCCCCCAGGTGCCCATCGCCGACAAAAAAGAACGCGAACAATTTGTCAAGAACTGGGACGCCGCGCCCGAGCGCTTCAAGAAATGGTTCTCCGAATGGGAGCCGCGCACCCACCCGTCGGTGGAAGCGGCCGTCAACATCTGTGACTGGAACGAGACCATGCACTATATCGATGACGCCATCGGAACCTGCGCCTTCCTCTCCTCATTCAGGGGGCAATTCGGCGGCCGCCCGCCCTACCACATCTACAATCTGCCCGACTACATCTCCCATGCGACGGGCCTCGACATCGATTCGGACCTGCTCTGGGAGATCGCCAAGCGCAACCGCAACCTGATTCGGGCATTGAACATCCGCAGGGGCATGCGAAGAAAGGACGAGAAGCCGCCCGAAGACCATTGGAAGCATCGCGATCCTGAAATGGAAACCAGGTTATTGGACGAGTACTATAAATTCAAAGGCTGGGACAACGACGGCGTTCCTACCCGCAGGACGCTGGACGAACTGGGCCTGGACTATGTCAGCAAGGATTTTCTGGAGCGCGGGATTCTGACAGACGGCGATGGGTCGTCTTCAGAATGAGCCGCCGCAACCGCATCGGACAGGAAGACGATGGAATGTCGCCTTGTGAAGTGGGGTATCGATGAAAATAGTCAAAGAAATCAAAGTCGATCTCGATAAATGCATTGGTTGCCGTGCGTGTGAACTGGCCTGTTCGGCATTCCACGCCAACCCGAAATACAGCAATTCCAATCCGGCCCGTTCACGCATTCGCGTCGTCATCGACGAAATCAACGATGAATATGTCCCTATCCGCGCCGGGGACTACACCCCTGCCGAATGCACCGGCCGGCATACGTATACGATCAATGGGAAGCAATACCGGGAGTGCAGCTTCTGCGGCGTGGCCTGTCCGGCCAGGGATCTGTTCAAGGAGCCGGATTCCGGTCTGCCCCTCAAGTGCGACATGTGCGAAGACGAGCCCCCATTGGCAGAGCCCATGTGCGTCCAGGTCTGCGCGCATGACGCCCTTGTTTATATCGAGACGGAAGTGGAAGACGAGGAAGAGCAGCAGCAGAACGAAGAGATAGAGATCGGGTTGGAGGCGATGGCCAAAAAGTTCGGCATGCAAAAGGTGATGGATACGGTGGCCCGCATGGCCATGGAGAAAAAAGGCCGGAAGTAGCGATCGCATCGGCCGGAAAAACGACGCTAAAGGACGACAACAGACAGTGGAGAGCGTAGCCGACTACAAGGAAATTGTCGATCTCATCAAAGAGAATGGCGGCGACGCCTTTAAAAGGTGTTACCAGTGCGGTCTCTGCGATGTGGTGTGCCCGTGGAATCGTGTCCGGAAGTTCAGCATGCGGAAAATCGTCCGCCAGGCGACCTTCGGAATGACCGACATCGAAAGCGACGATATCTGGCGCTGCACCACCTGCGGTATCTGCCCCAGCAAGTGTCCCCGCGATGTCCGCCAGATCGATTCCGGGGTGGCCCTGCGGCGCATCGCAACGGACTACGGGGTTTTTCCGGCATCGGCCAATCCCATCCGCGCCGTGAGCGCCAGTTTGACCGGCGAAGGCAATCCCCTTAATGAGAAACGCGCAGAGCGCGGCGCATGGGCCAAGGGCCTTGGAGTCCAGCCCTTTGCAGAGGAGATGGAGATCTTATACTTTGCAGGCTGCTACCTGAGCTATGATCCGCGAATGAAAAAGGTCGCGGCAGCCACGGCCGGCATTCTCCAAAAAGCGGGAGTGGATTTCGGCATATTGGGCGCCGATGAGAACTGCTGCGGCGAAAGCATCCGCAAGACCGGCGATGAAGCCCTGTTCAAGCGCCTGGCCAAGGAAAACATCAAAACCTTCATCGACCGTGGTGTCCGGAAGATTCTGGTCTCTTCCCCCCATTGCTACCACACCTTCAAAAACGAGTACCCCGAATTCCGGGTCAATTTCGAAGTGGTGCACATCACCCAACTGATATGGGAGCTCATTTCCCAGGGCCGTCTCGAACTCTCCGGCCAATATGGCAGAAAGGTGGCCTACCACGATCCCTGCTACCTCGGCCGCCACAACGGCATCTATGACGAGCCCCGTAATGTTTTGAAAAAAATCGATGGATTGGATCTGGTGGAGCTGGCGGATACCCGGCAGGAGAGCCTTTGCTGCGGCGGTGGCGGCGGCCGCATCTGGATGGAGACGCATAAAGGCGAACGGTTTTCCGACCTTCGGCTGCAGCAGGCCGTAGCGGCCGGCGCCGAGGTGCTGGCAACCACTTGCCCCTATTGCATCACCCATTTCGAGGAAAGCAAACTTGCCCTGGAGGATGGCCAGACCCTGGAGATTAAAGACATGACCGAAATTGTCATGGAAGCAATGGCCCCTTGATCCATCGATCAATGACGGGGCCGGTGTAACGGCAACATCTACCAAACCGGACAAAGGCAAACCGATATGCAAAATGGATCTGTTCAAGAGCTCTGCCAACGTCTTCAGGAGCGTCATTTTGGAGACGTGATGGTGGTCGGCGGCGGCATCAGCGGTATTCAGGCCTCACTCGATCTCGCCGACTCGGGGTTCAGGGTCTACCTGGTTGAAAAATCCCCGGCCATCGGCGGAAAGATGGCGCAGCTCGACAAAACCTATCCGACCAACGACTGTTCGATGTGAATTTTGTCACCCAAACTGGTCGAGGTCGGCCGGCATCCAAACATAGAGGTCCTCACCTATACCGAAGTGGACCATGTCGAAGGGGAAGCAGGCGACTTTAAGGTCTCCCTGCACAAGAAACCCCGCTACGTTCGAGAGGACAAGTGCACGGGTTGTGCGGTCTGTGTGGAGTATTGTCCGGTCAAAGTCCCCGACCCCTACAACCAGGACTTGTCGGCCAACAAGGCGGTGCACATCTATTTCTCCCAGGCGGTTCCCCTGGTGACCTATATTCACGAAGAGTGCCTCTATCTGAAGGAGAAGAAGTGCGCCATCTGCGAGGGCGTCTGCCAAAACGACGCCATCGATCTTCACCAGGAGCCGGAAAAAATTGACCTGAACGTGGGGGCCATCGTCCTCTCACCGGGCTACCGGACCTTCGATCCGGGAGTGCGGGGAGACTTCGGCTATGGAACAATGGAGAATGTGGTCACCAGCCTTGACTTCGAGCGGCTGTTGTGCGCCACCGGACCGCATGAAGGCGAGATCCTGCGCCCCTCCGATCAACGGCATCCTCGGAAAATCGCCTGGATTCAATGCGTGGGCTCCCGGCAGGTCAACCCGCCGGGCGGCAATAGCTATTGCAGCGCGGTGTGCTGCACCTACACCCAGAAGCAGGTTATTCTGACAAAGGATCACAACCCCGATGCCGAGTGCACCGTTTTCCACAATGACATTCGCTCCTACAGCAAGGATTTCGAACGCTTTTGCCAGAGGGCCGAAAATCTGGACGGCGTTCGCTTCATCCGAAGCTATGTCTCCATCGGAAAGGAAATCCCGGAGAGCAAGGAGGTCACCATCCGGTACGCCACGGCCGACGAAGGCGTAAAAGAGGAGGCCTTCGACATGGTGGTGCTGTCCGTTGGACTGAACCCACCCGCCCAGGTGCAGCAGTTGTCCGAGATGTACGGCATCGAACTCAATTCGCACGGATTCTGCAAGACCGATTCGACCAATCCCATCCGGACGTCGCGCCCGGGCATCTTCGTCAGCGGCGCCTTTCAAGGCCCCATCGACATCCCGGAATCGGTGTTGTCGGCCAGCGGCGCAGGAGCCCAATGCGGTGAACTGCTGAATTTCAGGCGGGGCAAACTCTCCGAAGAGAGAGTCTATCCGGCCGAATCCGATCTCTCCCGGGAGCCTGCCCGTATCGGGGTCTTTGTCTGCCACTGCGGCACCAACATCGGCAAAGTCGTGGACGTACCGGCCACGGTGGAACAGGTCAAACAACTGCCCAACGTGGTCTACGCCACCGAACAACTGTTTTCATGTGCCACGGACTCCGCCCACACCATCACCGAGACCATAAAGAAAGAGAACCTCAACCGCGTCGTGGTGGCGGCATGCTCACCGCGCACCCTGGAACCGCTCTTCCGGGACACGCTGCGTGAAGCCGGCATCAACCCATACTACTTCGAGATGGCCAACATTCGCGAGCATTGCTCCTGGGTGCACGCACGCGAAAAAGAGGCCGCCACCGAGAAAGCCTTCGACATCACCCGCATGTCCATTGCGCGGGCCGGCCATCTGGCGCCGCTGCAGGAAATCGACCTTCCGGTCAACAAGGCCGCCCTGGTGGTCGGCGGCGGGATCGCAGGCATGACGTGTGCGCTCTCCATCGCCAACCAGGGGTATGAAGTCTACCTGCTGGAAAAAGAAGCCGATCTGGGGGGAACGGCCCGGCGCATCCCTTTCACCCTCGACGGCATGGATGTGCAGGCCTATCTGGAAGACTTGATGCGCGCCGTCTACCAACACCCCCTGGTCCACGTCTACCTGAAGGCCGCGGTCGCCGAGGCCACCGGTTACGTCGGCAATTTCAGCACCACAATTACTTCGGAGAGAGGCCCGGCAACGATTGCCCATGGGGCGACGGTGATCGCCACCGGTGCACAGGAGTACAAGCCTACCGAGTATCTCTACGGCCAGGACGAACGGGTGCTGACCCAGCTTGAACTGGGCGAACGCATCGCGGGCGGGGACGATGTGCTCAGCGATGCCGCCTCGGTGGTGATGATTCAATGCGTGGGGTGCCGGCAGGAGGACCGCAATTACTGCTCCCGCGTATGCTGCGGCCATGCCATCAAGAATGCCCTGAAATTGAAATCCCTCCATCCCGGGATGGATGTCTACATTCTGTTCCGCGACATTCGGACTTACGGATTCAGCGAGGATTATTACCGAAAGGCCAGCGAACGGGAGGTCAGGTTCATCCGCTATCGTCCGGAGGAGAAACCCCAGGTGGTCGCGGGAGAGGCGGACGGCCGGCCGGTGCTGCACGTGACAGTGCCGGACGAAATCCTGAACCAATCGCTGACCATCGATGCCGATCTGGTGGTTCTGTCGGCCGCGGTGGTGGCCGCAGAAGACAGCAAGGCGCTGTCCCAATGGTTCAACGCCGCCCTGGGGCCGGATGATTTTTTCAAAGAAGCGCATGTCAAACTGAGACCGGTGGAGTTCGGCACGGACGGCGTCTATCTGTGCGGGCTGGCGCACTATCCCAAACATATACCTGAAGCGGTGAATCAGGCCTACGGCGCAGCAAGCAGGGTCATCACCCTGCTCTCCCATGACACCGTGACCGTATCCGGCGCGGTGTGCGATGTGGATGAAAAAAAGTGCATGTCATGCGGCGCCTGTATCGATGCGTGCACCTACCAGGCCATTTCGTTTCAAT
Source organism: Desulfobacteraceae bacterium (assembly GCA_050302315.1). GTDB lineage: Bacteria > Desulfobacterota > Desulfobacteria > Desulfobacterales > Desulfosarcinaceae > JARRKU01. The sequence continues at coordinate 19,806 of JBNLAV010000043.1, read as the reverse complement.
CGACCAAACAGGGCAAGAAGGCGTTCGTCAATCCGGTGCTGTGCAAAGGCGACGGCCTGTGCAACGCCAAGTGCCCCACAGGTGCGATTTATCTGAAGCACTTTACCGATGAAGATCTGCTGAACCAGATCGATGCGGCCGTCAGGGACGATTGACACCCCGCCTGCCGCCCTTGCACGGCCGTTCACGCGAACGGCGAGAGGAGTAAAAATAAATGAGCACCGAATTTGGGTTCAAGCCGAAGCTATTGGGGTTTGTGTGCCATTGGTGAGCTTATGGCGCTGCCGACATGGCTGGAGTTTCCAGACTGCAATATTCGACTGAAATTCGCTTGATCCGCGTCATGTGTTCCGGTCGCGTCGACCTGGAATTCGTCCTGCGGGCGTTCGCCAACGGTATGGACGGGGTGTTCATCGGCGGCTGCCGGCTGAACGAATGCAACTACCTGACCCACGGCAATTATGATGCCCTGAACATGGTGCTCCTTTGCAAAAAAATCATGGCGCACATCGGAATCCATCCGGATCGGCTGCAAATCGCCTTTATGTCTTCCGGCGAGGGCAACCTGTTCACCAACGCCGTGGATGAATTTTCCCGAAGGGTCAGAGAATTAGGCCCGCTCGGAAAAGCCGAAAATATCGAACCGGATGCGTTGGCATCCGAACTGTCCAGGGTCCAGCGGCTGGTTCCCTATATCAAGATCGACAGAAGGAAGAAGCTGGCGTCACGCCTGACGGATGAGGCGGCTTACGACAGCCTGTTCACCCCCGAAGAGATCGCCGCCCTGATCGATGATCCTGCCGCCTACCACATCGATCCGGGAAAGTGCCAGGCCTGTATGATCTGCCTGCGGAGGTGCCCTGTGGAGGCCATTTCGGGGGCCAAAAAAACGGTTCACATCATCGACCAGGACCAATGCATTAAATGCGGCACATGCCTCCAGGTATGCCCGCCCCGATTTGGGGCGGTGCGCAAACTCTCCGGCGAGAAGGTTCCGCCGCGCGTTGCCGAACCCGATCGCAGCATCACCGGAAAGGCCGCACCAAGTTGACAAAAAGAGATCACCATACCGCCTCCTATCGCGTACTTCGGCAAACAGTAGAGGGGTTCACCGAGGACACCCACGACCTCATTGCCGAGGAGCCGCTGCTGATCCGCATCGACGAAAAGCCATACGCCGTAGTGATGCGCACACCGGGGGAGGAACTGCCGCATGCGGCGGGATTCTGCCTCGGCGAGGGGATCGTGGACACCGCTGACGATTTCACGACCATCGGCCACTGCAATGATCTGGATCCCAATGTGATCGATGTGCGGCTCAAACCCCAACGGCGCGAAATGATATCGGATCTTCTAACTCGAAGAGGGTTTGTCAGCCAGACCAGTTGCGGTATCTGCGGCAAAGAGATGGTCAAGGACATCTACCAGATCGTAAAACCCGCCGCGGAAAATGTTCAAATGCCGTTGGCCCGGATTATGGAATGTATCGACCAGCTTTTCAAAAACCAGAAATACTACCAGCGCACCCGAGGGTCGCATGGGGCCATCATATTCGACCATCGGCAAGCGGTAATCTCTTTTGCCGAGGATGTCGGGCGGCACAATGCTCTCGACAAGGCCATTGGAAAGATACTTCTCAACGGCCAACTGCCGGACGCCGGTCTGGCCGTGCTGACATCGAGAATCAGCTATGAACTGGTGCAGAAAGCGGCCCGGGCGGGCCTGCCCATGATGGTCAGCCTCTCCAGGCCCACCGCCCTGGCCGCCGAAATGGGGCGGGACCTGAACATCACCATCGCCTGTCTGGACAAGGCATCGGGATTGATCATCGTCAGCGGTGCACACCGCATCGTGGCCTGATTGGGCTTGACGCCTCCGCCGCCTCTTTTTAAAGTGGAGTTACATTACCCGCGCGACGGCCCTAAACGCTCGCACCCTTCGACCCGTTGTTCATGCATGGCCCTGACGCACCAGAAGTTCTAACTGAACGCTTTTGTGGTGTAATCGAAATCGAAAATCTAAACTGAAGGATTCGATCCCGATTTCGATTTCGATAGCGGGTAGCACCGGTAAAGGTTTAGGTTTTAACGAAAAATAATGTTCTGAATGTCCGCAACCCGCGTCCGCCCTATTGAATGACACTCTGTTAGAATTGTTGCTGACGCACCCTTCACCGCGTGCTGCCCGGACGACACCACATACCCAATGAGAAAGGCGGCGCCATGGACGACACCACCATTCACATCAGGCTCATGAAGGCGGAGGACTTCGATGCAGTGGTCGCCATCGACGAGAAAGTCCTTCACGCGCCTCGGCCGGAGTACTACGAACTGAAATTTGAAAAGCTCTTTAAGACCCGGGATTATCTGCCCACATCACTTGTGGCCGTGGATAAGGACGACACGGTGGTGGGGTTCGTGATGGGAGAGCTCTATATGGGCGAATACGGTATTTTTCAGGAGGAAGCGCGGCTGGATACCATCGGCGTCGATCCCGATCGTCAGCACGGCGGAATCGGCAAAAAGCTGATCGCCGAATTTTTCGACCACCTGAAAAAGATCGGCGTTAAAAAAGTCAACACGCTGGTTGAGTGGAATGACTCCCGATTGATCCGTTTCTTCAGCTCCAACCATTTCACGCCATCGAAAACCATCAATCTGGAAAGGCGCATTTGACGATGGCGGAGGCAGGCCAGGGACCTTCGGCCACACGGTGCGGTCACACGGTATCAGTCCAGCCGCCGCGTGAGATTCACGAACTCGCTGCGATCAAACCCCAGCGTGCGCAGGAACGACAACACGTCGGTGTCGTACCAGCGAACCGACGTATAGACATTTCGGACGCCTTTGGCTTTGTAGTAGTCAAAAACAGCTTGGGCCAGCTTCTGGCCGATGCCGTGGCCCATGTAGTCGGGATCGACACCAAAGGTCGGAATCCAGGCGCTCTGCTGAATGCCGAAACTACCGGTCAGCAGGTATGAAACGATATATCCCACCAATCGACCTTCGTGTTCGGCCACGAAACACCCTTGCCGATCTATGAGGGCCTGCTCGGCCATGACTTGTTTGAAATCGATATTGTCCCGCTGCTGGGTGATGGATTTGAATATTCTGATGATGTCGTCCGCATCGTCGGTGCTTAATTCTCTGATGGTAAGGTTTTTCACAACTCGGTCCTCCAGTTGAATGTCGTAAAAGAATGGTTCCCTTTTCAAGGCGTTCCTGCGGGCCTGCCGCGGCAACCGGTGGTTCAATCGATGCGTATGATTTTAACGCTGTGCCCGATCCAGTCGGGCGGCAGATATACCCTGCCGCTGTTGCCGCTGGCTTTAACCATTTTTTCAATCAATTCCTCACCATGGATTTCGAACTTGACCTTCTTTCTTTCGCTCGACCCCTTGGCGTCGCCGGCCGTATCTTTTTCTATGGTTTTATCCGACACGGTGTCGCTCCCTTCCTTATTGGCTTGCTTGTGTGGTGTATGCATCCATCTGATGAAAAGATCTTCAACCTCGGCGCCTTCTCTCCGGAACCCTACGGTTTTTGCTCCGACGGGGTACCACCATAGCGAGGGTTCGGGAGGCGAGATCCCCGTGCCTGATGGTGATCACGCTGGGGGTCGGTGAACCTGGAAGACCAAGTTATGACAGCTATGATTTAGCTATATATAACACCGACCCCATACCGGGTCAAGATGCCGGAACTGTCCGCCCGGACCTGGTTTCCAAGCCGCAGGCATCCGATTATTCCGGACCGATAAGCCTGTCATACACGGGACGCCCGGCACCCGATGGCACTGTGACAACCCCCCAATGCCACTCGACAACTGCCGCCTCAGGGTATAATCTGGCAGTTAAAGCGCGACAGGCACAGCCATCGAAAACGCCTTTGCCGCCTGACCTGCAGATCCGCGACCGCTGATGCGCAACGTACCCGAAGGCTTTAAAATCTTGACATTTCAGCCGTTATAATATAGTTACATTGTATTCAATTTATAACTTCTCGGATGCCCATTTCGGCTGATTGTCGCCATCATAACCTCAATCACCCTAAGACGGAGGGGGCCATGAAGCTAAAGCAGATTAACATTTCCCTGGAGAATCGGCACGGCCGGCTCTACGAAGTGGCACGCGCCCTTGGAGAACGCGGAATCAATATCCGCGCCATGAACCTGGTGGACTCCGGCGCGTTCGGACAATTGCGCCTGCTGGTATCGGACCTGGTTGCGGCACGCCGCTACCTGATGGAAAAGCACCTGCCGGCAAGGATCGACGAAGTTGTGGCCGTGGAGATCGAAGACTCACCCGGCAGCCTGGCCAACATGCTGGAACACCTGTACGACACGGATATCAACGTCAATTACTCGTATGCCTTTGTCGGCATGTCGGGCGGCAACGCCGTCATGATCTTCAATTTCAACGACAACGATGGTGCCGTGGAAATCCTGCGGGAGAAAAACTTCAGACTTCTTACAACCAAAGATTTCGGCATCATGGACGCGGACACATAGAAAGGGGGCACCGCCCATCGGCGTCTCTCTTTCCACTATTCATTGCAGGTACATGGAGGGGTAAAATGACACAGAACAAGGAATATCGCCCCCAATCATTTGCCGTGGTCGGCGCAGGCGCAGTGGGGTGCATCGTCGCAGCCTTTCTTGCCAGAGGCAACCACAAGGTCACCCTTTGCGACGTGGTGCCGGAGTTGATCGAACCGGCCGCCACCCGCGGCATAATCATCGAAGGGGCCGAGACGGTGGCGCAGAAGGTCACCCGCGTGGTCAGTTCGGTGGACGATTTGGCCGATGATGTACCTGATGTTATCCTGATCTGCGTCAAAGCTCCCGCCACACCGCTCATCGCCTCGGCCATCGAACCATTTGTCCGGCAGGGCACCTATGCCATCAGCTGGCAGAACGGCATCGATACCGAGATGGACCTGGCCAGAACCCTTGGCAAGGAGCGGGTCATACGCGCGGTGGTCAATTTCGGATGCGGACTCAAAGGCCCCGCCCATGTGGTCATGCCGTTTCATCATCCCCCCCACTATGTACAGGAACTCGATCCGCGCTCCAAAGAGGCGGCCGTGGCCGTCAGCGCGGCACTCACCGCATCGGGGCTCAAGACCGAACGAACGGAGGATATCATCTCCATGGTGTGGCGCAAATCCATCATGAATGCCGCCATGAACCCGGTGTGTGCCGTGACCGGCCTGACCATGTCCAAGGCGATGAAAGATCCCCTGGTGTTCGAACTGATCGATGCGCTGACCATCGAGTGCATCAGGGTCGCCCGGGTGAATGAGATATCTTTGGGATGGGACTACTATCCATATGCCATGGAATACATGGGCGGCGGCGGAGATCACAAGCCTTCCATGTTGATGGACATTATCAACAACCGACGCACGGAAGTCGATTACATGAACGGGAAAATGATCGAATACGGTCATCAGGCAGGTACCCAGACGCCCTACAACCATATGATCCGGGGGCTGGTAAAAGCCATCGAACCCAAATAATAGCAGTCACTTGTGATTTATCGACCGGTTTACATAGGCATCGATGTGGGTGCATCGCGGACCAAGGTCGCCCTTCTTGACGCCCAAGCCCGTCTGATCGGGCGCTCTGTGGCCAAGACGGGGGTCGACTTTGCCGCCACCGCCGAGCGGTGCCGCACTGAAGCCATGCAGATGGCCGGGGTCCGGGATGCCGATATCGCCGCGACGCTGTCCACCGGCTACGGCAGAAACAATGTCGCCCTTGCCAATGGCAGCCGCACGGAAATCGCCTGTCACGGCAAGGGATGCTATCACTGCTTTCCGGTGGCCCAGTCCATCATCGATATCGGCGGGCAGGACAACAAGATCATCAAACTCGATGCCCGGGGCAGACGGTCGAGCTTCAAGATGAACCGCAAGTGCGCTGCCGGCACGGGGGCCTTTCTGGAAGAGATGGCCATGCGCCTGGATACGCCGTTGGAAGAGATGGATCGGCTGGCGGCCGCCGCACATGGCGTGATCAAGATGGGCAGCTACTGTACGGTGTTTTCCGCCACCGAGGTGTTGACCCATATCCGCAACGGCGAGCAACTGGAGGACATCGTCAAAGGGCTTTTCTACTCCATGATCAAACGCGTCGTCGAGATGGACGCCCTGACCGATACCGTGGTGATGACCGGCGGCGTGGTGGCCCACAACCCCTACATGGTGACCTATGCCCAGGAAATATTGGGTCACCCCATCCGCATCCCCGATTACCCGCAATTCACCGGCGCGATCGGCGCGGCCTTGTTTGCCATGGAGGAGGCCGATGGGGAGATCTGATCGCCGGAAGGGGCCGGCGGTATGAACGCCTCAGGGCGGAAATCGGCACAGCCGCTTCACCTGCGCTGCGGCTAGCCCAAGTGCCCGGACGCCTTCGTACGGCAGCCGGCGGTGTACAGCTTCAGAGAGGAGATCATGACGTCGACGCATCAATTCGAACGCAAACCCATCAAAGCGGCCAAAAAACTGGCCGGTATCATGGCGGACTATTTTTACGAATTGGATCACGCCGCCAAATCGGGGAACGGCAAGATTGCCTGGTGCACCAGCGTCGGGCCGGCGGAGCTGTTGCGCGCCATGGGGTTCCTGGTCTATTTCCCTGAAAACCACGGCGCCATGCTGGGCGCAACGCGCATGGCCACCGAACTGATTCCACACGCAAATGCGCTGGGATATTCGCCCGATATCTGCTCCTACCTGACCGCCGACGTGGGCGCCTGGGTCAAAGGCGTCACGCCTCTCAAAAGGGCCTATCCCGGAATCGAGAAGCCGCCGGCGCCCGACGTGCTGGTATACAACACCAACCAATGCCGGGATGTAAAAGACTGGTTCGCCTGGTATGCCAGAGAGCTGGGTGTCCCCCTGCTGGGGGTGCATACCCATCGCAGCCTCTCCGACATCACCCCGGCGGACACGGCCGCCATCGCCGATCAGATCCGCGCGCTGGTGGCGCCGCTGGAGGAGATATCCGGCAACGCATTCGATCCCGACGCACTAAGGCGGGTGATGGCGCTCTCGCGCCAGTGTTCGGATTTGTGGGAGCGGGTCCTCAACACCGCTGCGACACAGCCTTCACCGCTCACCTTCTTCGACGCCACCATTCATATGGCGCCGGCGGTGTGTCTGCGGGGTCTGCAGTCGGCCGTTGATTACTACCAGGATATCCTGCTCCCGGAGTTGGACGAGCGCATCCGGAACCGGGTGGCGGCAGTGGAAAATGAACGTTTCCGCATCTATTGGGACGGGATGCCGGTATGGGGCCGCCTGAAGGATTATGCCGACATGTTCGGCCGGCTGAATACCAACGTGGTGGCGTCCACCTATTGCAACAGTTGGATCTTCTCGGCCTTTGATCCGGACGAACCGTTCGAAAGCATGGCCCGTGCGTATTCCGAGTTGTTCATCGCCCGGGCGGACGATGCAAAGGAGCGCTATATCCATCGCATGTTGGATCTCTTCAAGATCGACGGCTTGATCTACCACGACGCCAAAACCTGCCCCTACAACACCAATTGCCGTTATGGCATGCCCCAGAGGATCGAAAGCCGATCGGGCATTCCCGGCCTGGTGATCAACGGCGATCTCAACGACCTGCGGCTGGTGTCGGATGAGCAGATCAAGACCAATGTGGAGGCCTTCGTGGAACAACTTGCCGAACTAAAATAAAACTTTTAAATGCATGCAAGGCAGATGGCAGAGGAGGCAGCATGGCTGGTTGGTTAAATCTCGGGCAGCATCTTAAAATCAACGCCAAGAAATTTCCACGGAAAGTCGCGGTAAAGGATCGCAGCCGAAGCTACACCTATCCGCAACTCAACCGGCGCACCAACAGGTTGGCCCACAGCCTGATGGGGCTGGGGCTGACCAAGGGCGACAAAGTGGCTGTCCTTCTGGAGAACTGCCTCGAAATCGTGGAACTCTATCTGGCGACGGCCAAAACCGGCCTGGTCATCGTACCGATCAACTTCAGGCTGTCGAGCAGCGAAGTCGAGTACATCGTGGACAATTCCGACGCAAAAGTCATGGTCGTCCATGACATCTTCGCCGGCACGGTCGATCCCATCCGGAATAAGCTGACCAACATCACTTCGACCCATTTTATCATGGTGGGAGATGCCGCAAAAGGATATACCGCCTACGAAGACTTCATCGGCGACGCTTCGGATGCCGAACCGCAGGCAGACGTCGCCCCGTCGGATATCTGGATTCTGATCTACACCTCCGGCACCACAGGCAAACCCAAAGGGGTGCTGCGCTCACACGAGTCCCACATCGCCTACTACCTGCTCGTCGCCGTGGATTTCGGATTTGACGAACACGACGTCTGCATGAACGTGATGCCGCTGTGCCATATCAATTCGGTCTTCTTCACTTTTCTCTTCACTTACATCGGTGCCACGGCCTATATTCATCCGGCCATGTCGTTTCAGGCAGAAGAAGTGCTTGAGATCGTCGAGCGCGAAAAAATCACGTTCATCTCGCTGATTCCGACCCATTACAACCTGATCCTGAACACAGGGGAAGAAGGACGCCGGCGCGACACGGGCTCCATTCGAAAATTGCTCTGCTCTTCGGCGCCGGTGCGCAAGAAGATGAAACTGGCCATCATGGACTTCTTCCCCGGGGTTGAATTGTATGAGGCCTATGGCTCCACCGAGGCCGGCATTGTCACCATCCTCAAACCGGAAGACCAGATGAAGAAACTGGGGTCCATCGGATTTGAGAGCCTGGGGACAGACTTTATCAAGCTTCTGGACGCTGACGGCAACCCGGTGGCCCCCAACGAAGTCGGCGAGCTCTACTCCCGGGGGCCCATGCTGTTCGACGCCTACTACAAGCTTCCGGAGAAGACCGAGGCGTCCTTCCGGAACGGCTGGTTCTCCGCCGGCGACATGGCCGTACAGGACGATGCGGGGTACTACAGTATCGTGGACCGCAAAGACAATATGATCATCACGGGCGGGGAGCATGTCTATCCCAGTGAAGTGGAAGAGGTGATCGCCAACCACGAATGCGTGTTTGACTGCGCCTGCATCGCCCTGCCCGACGAAAAGTGGGGTGAAAAGGTGGTCGCCGTGGTGGCCACCCAGCCGGGAATGGACGCGGACAGCGTCGATGAGGAGACCATCCGGACGTGTTGCAAAGATAAACTGGCCGGCTACAAGACGCCCAAAGAGGTGATCTTCATATCCCCCGATGAGATGCCGCGTACCGCGACCGGCAAAATTTTACACCGCAAACTCAGGGATAAATTCAAATCGCACGCCAAGTGATCCAGGATAACGGTCCTTGGCCCGCCCCAAACCGAGGTGCACAGCTTTCAGGTTCGGGGCAGCGGTCCTTTATGACTATCGACAGATGAGGAGGTTACGTCCATGTTGAGCAAAGCCTTTATTCCGTACGGTGGCTATTACAGCACCCCTTTTGTCCGATGGCAGGGAAGCCTGGCCAATGCCAACGCCATCACCCTGGGTGCGGAGACCACCCGACGCTGGATGGCCGGCAAGGATTGGGATCCGAAAGTGCTGGACTACCTGATCCTAGGCATCACCATCGGCCAACCCAAATTGTTTTACGGCGGGCCGTGGGCATCGGCACTGATCGGGGCCTCCGATATTCCCGGGGTCATCCTGAGTCAGGCATGCTCAACCTCTACCACCGGCATCTTTCAAGCGGCTGTTGGCGTCGAAACCGGAATGTATTCAACCGCCTACTGCCTGATGGTGGACCGCACATCCAATGGTCCGCACACCGTCTGGCCCAACCCGCAGGGGCCCGGCGGACAGGTCATTTCCGAAGACTGGGTGATGGACCACTTCAACCTTGACCCATGGGCCGGCGGCGCCATGATCCAGACGGCTGAAAATGTCGCCAGGGAAGCCGGTATCCATAGAGAACAGTGCGATGCGGTGACCCTGCGCCGATTCGAACAGTACCAGGACGCCCTGGCGGACGACGGCGCCTTCCAGAAGCGATACATGTTTCCCATCGAGCTGAAGATTTCCAAGAAGAAAACCATATTGGTGCAAGCCGACGAGGGTGTCATGCCCACCACGGCAGAAGGCTTGGCCGGACTGAAGCCGGTCATTGCCGAGGGCGTACACACCTTTGGATCTCAGACCCATCCGGCCGACGGCAATTGCGGCCTGGTGGTGACCACCAGGGAAAGCGCCAAAGCGTTGAGCACCCAACCCGATGTCGAGATTCAAGTCGTCTCTTATGGCTACGCCCGCACCAAGAAGGGATTTATGGCCATGGCCGTGGTACCGGCCGCAAAAATGGCGCTGGAGAAGGCGGGCCTGGGCATCGGACAGATGCGGGCGATCAAAACCCACAACCCCTTTGCCGCCAATGATATCTATATGGCCGATCAGATGAACATCGATGTGAACAATTTTAACAACTACGGCTGCTCCCTGGTGTTCGGACATCCCCAGGCCCCTACGGCCGGCCGTTCGGTGATCGAAGGCATCGAAGAGGTGGCCATGGCCGGCGGCGGCTATCTCTTGTTCAGCGGATGCGCCGCCGGGGACACGGCCGCGGCTTTGGTATTGAAAATTGGTTAAACAGTGCGATGACCGGCCGAGCCGGGATCACCTATCGTCGCCGGGGCGACCACAGGCCGCCCCGGCGACCTCTATCCGGACCGCTGGCATTGGCCGAGCTTGACATCGACCCGTATGGGTGAGATTTTATACGATGGATCATGCGACATCCAATCTCAATCGCGGCGCTCAACAGCATTTTGCCATGCACAGTAAAAGCGCGGCGATCTTTTGATCCGGCAGGTGAGATCCAATCAAACGACGAAGGGGTAGAAAAACATGTACAAGCCGCTGAAGGCCATCTTGTTCGCCACCAATCTTTCAGAGAACTGCCGCAACGCATTCGAGTTTGCCGCAGTACTCGCCACCCGATTCCAGGCTACGATTATCCTCCTGCACGTGATGGAAAAAATGCCGGAACATGTGGAGGGGCGCCTGCAGGGATTGCTGGGTGAACAGCAATGGACCCAGTTGGTGGAAACCCAGGAGAAGAGCGCGCAAGCTGCGCTGATCGGGAAAAAATCGTCCAGCAAGTTCATTCATAAAGCGCTGCGTCAGTTCTGCAGCCAATCCGGCATCGATGATGCCAGCTGTGGCTATCACTCCCGGGAGATCGTAATCAGTGACGGTGAGGTCGTGCCGGATATTCTTTCTTACGCCAAAAAATATGACTGCGACCTGATCGTCATGGGCGCCCGGCAGGGTTTAATCTCGAAGACTTCTGTCGGTGCGACTGTCAAATCGGTGATGCGCCAGTCAAACATACCGGTAGTGGTCGTCCCGCCTGTTTCGGATGCGTGAACCGCCGGCCTATGGGCAGGGGTTTACTCGGCATCGACCTCTTTATCGAAATCAAAATCTCCCCACTGCGGATGATCTGAAAAATACCTGGGAAAATCCGCTTTGATCTCCGCCAGGGGCACATCCGCATACTCACCGCGCTCGCGGACGTACTCCATGTGCTTATTGCCCAACCGGTCGAAGGGGTGATAGATGGAGTCATTCTCTCCGTCGAAGTCAAGCGGGATCAAGCGAAAGCGTTCACATAATTCGACATTGAAGGCGGGGGTGGCCTTGACCCATTTTTCGTCGAGGTAGATCGACGTGTAGCCGTGCCAGCAGAAGAGATCGCTCTTCATGGTAGCCCGCATCCGCTCGGTGGAGAGATGGTTGCGCACATCGGCGAATCCCAGTTTGGCCGGGATGCCCATCTGCCGGCAGCAGGCCGCAAGCAGCGCCGCCTTAGGCACGCACCAGCCGCGTCCATTTCCCAGGGTCGTGCTGGCCCGCATGCCGTCCACGGACATATCGATGGTGTAGGGGTCATACCGGATACCGTCGCGAACGGCATAATAGAGCTTGACCGCCTGCGCTTTGGGATGGACCACACCTTTGGTATGTTCTTTGGAAAAAGCCGCCACCGCCGGGTGAAGGGCATCGATCATCTCCGTCGGTTCAAGAAATTCAGACATATCCGGGGTCATTGTTTAACAGCGCTCCTGTTGAGGGGATACAATTGCAGTGCGTTGCCGCAGGCCGGGACCATCACGCCCGCGGCGCACCCGGCCAAAGGGCGGGAACCGGCGTCAACATTACCTATCCTCCGGCGGCCAACAGCACAAAACTCAGCCCATCGCCATCGCACAAGGGGTGGCTGAGGACGCGATCTCTCTGAATGCGGGGTTGTTCGTGCATCATCACCTGGATGGTGGGGTCGAGGTCTCCCTGGTCATCGCACAACTGCTCCTTCACGATAGGGCCGTGGCGCTCCGACAGCCAGTCGATCATCTGCCCGATGGTGCCGCCGGGCCACTCGATGCACGACGCCGCACCTATTGCCGCCGCAAGCGGGGGCAACCCGATGATATTGATCTTCGTTTGCATGACGTTCTCCTTAGCCGGAAGATTTGCGCTGCCCGTTCGGCACCTTGTTCTCTTTGGCGGCCGATGCGCGCCTTCTCCGGTATTCGTGCTTGCCGGCATCCGTGAATGCCACGGCCTGGATGTCGCAGAACCGCGCGCATTGCGGGTCCCCGCCGCACAGATCGCATTTGAACGCGATTTGGTCGTCTTCGTCGAATCCCATGACGCCGAAGGGACAGGCCGCGACACACTCCTGGCACCCGATGCAGGCCTCCGGATCGATGGTGACGACGGCCAGCGCCGGGTCTACGTCGATGGCCTCAACGGGGCATGCAGCCTTGCAGGGGGCATTTCTGCATTGCCGACAGAGCGTCGGTGCACAAATGCCTTTATCCTCCCATTTGATGACGCGAATACGGGACCGCGCTGGATTGCTCTTACCGGTGTGCTTAACGGCGCACACCATTTCGCACAGCCGACAACCGGTGCATCGCTTGGGGTCGATCACGATTTTCTTGCGCGGCATGGGCTACGCCTCCCTTTGTTCTGGTGCGGGCCAAAGGTCATCGATCTCCAGACGCTTGAGCAGTTCCGGCGTGGGCACGCCCTGCCCATCCCATTCGTGCAGGCGGTAGTACTCATCCAGCATGGCGTCAAACTTGTCGCGGTCAATGCATTTGTGCCTGGCCGTGGGAAGTCCCATGGGGGTGGGCTCATCAAAATAGCGATCCGGCAGCCAGTCGTCTTTGCGCGTGAATCCCTCCCTCAGGTTAAAAAGCCGCTCGATGGTGTAGGACCGGCGAGCCGCCTGCCACACCTGCATTGGCGTCATCTCAAGACCGGTGTTAAGGCCGATCAGTTTGGCAAATTCATCGAAGGCCGGATGATTGGGACTGAGGAAAACCGTGTGGAATTTGCAAATCCCCAGGCTGTCGGCGGCCATGTAATCCATCTCCTGCCACACGACCATGCGGGCCTTGCCTTCGTAAGCCGTATAATCGTCGGTCAACGGTCCCTCGTATCCGTCCGGCTGCCGGTAGACCTTGTCGAGCACCTTCATGGGCAGGTTGTACAGATCGATGGCCGGTCGACCGCGCAGATGATCGGCCCCCCGGGTGGAGACGGCGATGTTCAGGGCCAATGACGGCGTGGGGCGCTCGTCGGAGTGCAAATTACTCATCCCTTTGACATGAATCAGGTATTTGAGACTCTCCGGACCGATCTTGTCGGCCGCCCGCAAAGGCCCCTCCGCCAGGACATCGCCGATGCCCTGCCGGAACGCCATGCGCTCGATCATCTCCAATACCGCGTCATCACTGCCCCACTGGAGCTCGAGCCCGTCCGTATCGTCTTTTGTCAAAATTCCTTTTTCATATAGCTCCATGGCCCAGGCGATCAGGCTGCCCACCTCGATGGTGTCCAGCCCCAGATCGTTGACCAGGTGGTTGGCCGCCAGGATCGTGTCCATGCTGCAGCAGCCCACTTCTGTGGCAAAAGCGCCCTGGCTGGCATACTCGGGGCCCTGGGCGTAGATCCCTGCAAATGTTCCCTTTTTAATCCGGTAGCGATGCCGGCAGTGAACCTGGCAGCCCAGGCAGCTGTCCATGCCGAAAGCGTAGCGGTCCATGTTTTCGCATTCGACATCCTCGCTGTGCGGCAGTTGGTTGGCCTGAAAGTTGCGCGTTCGGACAAGGCCGATGGTGTTGGTGGCGCCGTAGATAAACATGGTGCCCCAGCGCTGCATGATTTGCGACACTTTGGTGGTGGTCACTTGATCGATGACCGCCTTGTTGTACTCCAGCGCCTCGACGGGGCGGGCGATATCCAGATCCAGGGTGCCGCGGCATGCGATGGCTTTGATCTGCTTGGCGCCGAACACCGCCCCCATTCCCGTGCGCCCTGCGGCGCTCTTGCGCCCGCTCATGACGTTGGCGAAACGTACCAGGTTCTCTCCTGCCGGTCCGATGCAGATCGATTGCACCTGTTCGTCGTCCAGATCCTGCCGGATCAGGCGCTGGGTGTCGTATACCCGTTGTCCCCACAGATGGCGCGCGTCTCTAATCTCAATCCGCCCGTCATGAATGTAGAGATAGACCGGCTTTTCGGCGCAACCGGTGATCACCAGGTGATCGAAGCCCGCCCAACGCATCTCTGCGGCGAAAAAACCGCCCATATTGGATGACCCCAATGCATTGGTGAGCGGCGATTTGGCCATGATGTGGGTGCGGGCCGCGGCCGAAGCCATCATGCCCACCAGCATGCCCGCGCTGATGATAGCGGCGTTTTCCGGTCCCAGCGGGTCGCATCCTCCGGGCACATGCTTGAGAAGAAGGAAGGCATCCAGACCTCTGCCGCCCAGGAACTTCCGACGCCACTCCATCGGAATCGACTGGATATCGATGGTTTGGCTCGACAGGTCGATGAAAGCGATTTTGCGGTCCAGTGTCATGCAAACTCCTTGCGCCCTTTAGGTCTTTTTTTCCTCCCCGGGGGGATAGGTGTCCCATACCGGCCCGCGTACTTTGGCGGTATGGGGATAAGGCCACGATATGCGCCACTGGATACCGCATTTGGGGCAGGGAACCTGCTTTGCATCGGGTTCGGGTCGAAAACGGGCGGCACATGCCATACAGCGCACTTCGCCATCGCGCGGTCCTTGCTTGGTCTTGTCGTCTTTCAAAATGCCCCCCGCATGTTGTCCTGCGCTCCTGCTTTGTACTATTATAGTGAACGCTATCTATAAAAACCAGTTTTAGCCAAATGGTTGGCCTTGTCAAGCACAATACGAAAAATTATACCCTTTACCTTATTATAAAAGAACAACCATATCTATTTGCCGGCCTTGACACCCACCCGGACCTGTAATAAAAATACCTTAAACCGTTCATTATGGAGAACGCAATGGCGACCGATCATCATAGCAATCACTACCGCGCACCGGCTGTTGAAAAAGCCTTCAAGCTGCTCGACCTGGTGGCCGCATCGGAACATGGCGTCGGCATCAGCGAAATGGCGCGGACGCTTGGGTACAGCAAGGGCAGCACCTATGGACTGACCCAGGCGCTGACCGCGGCCGGCGCCCTGTTTCAAAGCCCGCTCAATAAAAAATTCTTCCTGGGTCCGGCGATGATCGAGCGATACGCAAAAAGCCGGTGCTTTCATCGAATCCAGGAGAAAGCCCAGCCATGGATCGAACGGCTGCGGGACGCCATCGGCCAATCCGTGTTCCTGGGTGCATTGAGCCCCACCCGCGGAATGATTATTGCCACGGCAGAGCCGAATCGACCGCTGAAAATCTCCTCTCCGGCCGGCAACACCATTCCCATACTGGCCGGCGCGGTGGGCAAGGTGTTCCTGTCCGCCCTGGCCCCGCACCATGCCGGGGACATCCTCGACGAACGCGGCCTCGAGCGCTACACCGATCGCACCATATTGGACAGAGCACAATATCTGAAGGAGCTGGATCGCGTGCGCGCCGATGGATATGCACTGGACAAGGAAGAGTATCTGCCCGGAGTGCATGCCGTCGCCATGGCTCTGAGGGACTTAAAGGGCCTCATGCTGGCCCTGTGGGTGGTGGGCTTCGCCGATGCGCTGGGCCCCGGGACGCTTCCCGGCATCGTGGAATCCATGCGCGAGACCGCCGCCACCCTTGATCGCGTGCTGCCCGATTGAACTTGCCACCGTACACCCCCCGTCCCCGAAGCCGCCTCGCCAAACTCCGTCCCGAGTCGCTCCGCCCTGCCAGCCCATGAGCCTATCCGGCGCCCATGATGAACCGGTCAGCGCCCTCTTGCCGGAAACGCATCGTCGCGCCGCTCATACGATTTGAACAAGGGACTTGCGGCGCCGGCGTCCTCTTTGGTATGGTTTGACACTGCGGCTTGGGCGGTTGGATGAGGGGAAAGATCTTTTTGCTTGACTCTATTATATTGTAGCTGTAATTTAGCTACTATATCGCTCTTTTGCAAGTGATTGTCATTCATTTTCTTAGATTTATTTGATCTACCGAAGGGAGGCTTCCATGCAAGGCAGGAGAATTTTGTTTGTGCTGGTGATCGGATTATTGTGTACCATGTTTATCGTATCACCTGTTATCGCAAAGAAAAAACCATCATTGGATGCTTGGAAGCCGAGTTTCGATCCCTCGACAGCCAAGTATCGCTGCATCGTTTCCAACGTGTCCCATCCGGTTCTCAAGGGAGTTTATGCCGGATTTGCCATCCGTGACGAGCTGTGGAAACGCACCAATGGACAGATCTACCTCGACTACAAGCCCTTTTCCATGCTGGGCGGCGAGGTGGAGGTGCTCAATCAGCTTCAGATGGGCGCCATTCAAGGGATGGCCGTAAGTTCAGTGGCCGCCACCAACCTGGGCCCGCGCTTCGGAGTGGTCAATCTGCCGTTTCTGATCAATTCCTTCGAAAAGCTGGACAAATTCATCAGCAACGAAAAGCTGTTCAGCCATTACATGATGGCCATGGACCACCAGGGTATCATCGGATTGGATATTACCGGATATGGCAATTACGGATGGGCGACGACCCAACCGGTGCTCAGCGTCGAAGACGCCAAAAAGATCAAGTTCCGTACGGCCGAGGCGGCGGTGAACCAGTTATTCTATCGGGAGGCGGGTCTCAACCCAGTGGTTATGCCGTGGCCCGACGTACCGGTGGCGCTGAAGCAAGGGGTCATCACCGGTCTGGATCACACGCCCATGGTGTGCAACATCACCAAAAAATTCGAGGTAGCCAAACACTATACCTACTTGAACTACGCCCAGGGCCTCTTCATCTGGATCTTCAACAAAAACTGGTTCAACAAACTCCCCGCCGACCTTCAGACCACTTTCAAAGAGGTGGTGCACGATGTCGCCGCGCAAATCCGGCAAGAGACCAAGCAGCAGGAAATCGATGAGATCAAAAAGGCCACGGCCAACGGCATCCAGTTTCACAAACTTCCGGATGCGGATCTGAATTATCTGAAGCAAAAAGGCAACAGCGCCCATGTGAAATACAAAGATGAAATCAATAAATTGTACAAAGGCGACACCTATCGACCGGAGGACTACCTGAAAGAAGTTCAGGACTTTATGGGGTACAAACCGTAATTGTCTCGTGATGCGGATGACGGGGCATTGGACCCTAGCCAATACGATCAACGCCTCTCCGGCGGCGTTACCGATCTACTAATGTAGTGTAATGAAGGGCAGGAGCAATCCTGCCCTTTTTTCTCAAAGCAACAGGACCTACCGCTCATGTTTGGAAAAACACTCGCTGTCGTGGATAAAATCCTGACCTTCTTTGAAGAATGGACCCTGTTTTTTGCCGTCTTCACGGCCCTTATACCGCTGTTTGTCAGCGTGGTCCTGCGCTATGCGTTCAACTACACGCTGGCCTGGCCCGATGAACTGGTCCGGCATGTCATTATCTACACCACCCTGATCGGTTGCTCCATGGCGGTCCGCAAACGAATGATGATCAAGATCGATGCCTCGGTTCAGATCTTTCCGAGACTGAAAACGGCGCTGACCTATTTCAGCAATTTTGCCGTCATGACATTTGCCGTATGGATCACCTATTACGGCTTCCTGATGGCCAAGCTTCAGGCCCAAACCTTTCAGAAGACGATTATCCTGCAGATCCCGTATGTCTATCTTTACTGCCTGTTGCCGCTGATGGGAATACTGATGCTGTTGCGCATCCTACAAGTTCTTTACGAAGACACCACCAAATTGTTGGCGAGGAGCAAATAACGCAGTGGTTGCAGCCCACGCCCTTTCAAGGAGAACCGATTCATGCAGTTGAGCGACCTGATCATCCTCTCGATCTTACTCGGGTGTATGGCTTCGTACGTGCCGGTATTTTTATGCTTGTTTTTTACGGCTGTCCTGGGTTTTCTGATATTCACCGACCTGCCGCTGCTGCTGTTGGCCCAGACCATGTATCGCAGCCTGGACAACTTCGCCCTTGTGGTGGTGTTGTTCTTCATCCTGTGCGGCAACATCATGACCGCCGGTTCGATCGTCCAAAAACTGATTAACGTCGCCAACGCGCTACTCAGCTGGCTTCCCGGCGGCCTCGGCATGGCCGGTGTGCTGGCCTGCGGCCTGTTCGGCGCCATTTCCGGCTCCACCGTGGCCACCGTCGTGGCACTTGGCGGTTTCATGATCCCGGCCCTTTTGTCCAACGGCTACCCCGAAAAGTATTCCGTCGGATTGATGACCACCTCTCCCAACCTGGGGGTCATCATTCCGCCCAGCATCGGGATGATTCTCTACAGCATGATCTCCAACGTTTCCCTCGAAGGCCTGTTTTTGACCGGTTTTCTGCCGGGCGTCCTGATCATGTTCGGGGTATGCGTCTACACCTTTTTCTACTTTCGCAAGAAAGAGGAAATTGTGCGCCTGCCCATGCCGACCTTTGGCAACACCTTAAAGGTGCTCAAGGAAGGCATCTGGTCCCTTCTGCTGCCGGTGATCATCTTCGGTGGAATCTTCTCCGGCTTTTTTACGGCCAACGAAGCCGCCGTGGTCGCATGCGTCTATGCCTTCATCGTGGAATTGTTTATCCACAAATCTCTAAAGTTCAACCAGGTCAAGGAGATTGTGGTCAGCTCGGCGGTGACTTCGGCAACCCTGCTGATCATCGTGGCCGGTGCGACCTGTTTCGGCCGGCTGCTGACCCTGGAAAGCATTCCCGTCAGAATCACCGAGACCGTCCTGGCGGCCATCAGTTCACAGTTTGTCTTCCTTCTCGCCATGAACATCCTGCTCCTGGTGATCGGCATGTTCATGGACATCATCTCCGCCACCATGATTCTCGGTCCGGTCTTCCTGCCCATGCTGGATGCCTTCAACGTCAACTGGATGCATTTCGGGCTCATCATGACCGTAAACCTGGCCATTGGATACTGCACGCCCCCCATGGGAGTGAGCCTCTATATTTCCGGATCGATTGCCAAACGTGACCTGATCTACGTCTCAAAGTCGGTGATCCCCTTCCTTGTCATACAGGTGGCCGTACTCATGCTCATTACTTACTTTCCCAAGGCGGTGTTGTGGCTCCCCAAATTAATGGGTTTCATGTAGTTGAAGGACCGGAGGGCCCCATAGCCGGTGTTGTCGACGGCTTGCAGTAGTCGGACTACGGCGGCGCCATCAACGCCTTGGTTATGGCGCCCATCGGCCCTTCAACTTTTTCTCTCCGAACCTGAAGATGATACCAAGACACCCTGTCTTGGCGACGGCTTGCAGTAGTCGGACTACGGCGGCGCCAACCTGTTCGATTCCGATTTCGATAGCGATTTCGATCCCGATAAGAACAGTTCAGAAACATTCATTGCGAAGTTAATGA
>JBNLAV010000042.1:0-24701 GCA_050302315.1 Desulfobacteraceae bacterium | reverse complement strand
GAGGCCCAGGTGGACCGGTTCATGTTCAAACTGCTCATCGACTATCCGGACAAGACAGAAGAAAAGGAAATCATGCAACGGGTCGGCTTCGAGACACCGGCCGAGGTGGCATCCGTTCTGGCACCGGAGCAGCTCCATGCGATCTACGACATCATCCATGCGGTCTATATGGACGACAAGTTGCGCGATTACATCGTGGACCTGGTGTTCGCCACGCGCAGGCCGGCCGATTTCAATATCGATATGGCCGACTATATCCAGTACGGCGCCTCACCAAGGGCCACGATCTTCCTGAGCCTGGCCGCCAGGGCCTATGCCTTTTTACACGGCCGGGCCTACGTGACGCCCCAGGATGTCAAATCCATCGCCCCGTGGGTTTTACGACACCGCATCATCCCAACCTATGAGGCGGAGGCGGAGGACATCACCACAGACCAGATTATCCACCGGATCTTTGACTCGGTGCCGGTCCCATAACGATTATGATACCCCAGGAAATCATCCAAAAGATCAAAAAGGTCCACATTCGAACCAGCCGCGCGGTGAATACCCTCATGGCGGGCCAGTACAAATCGGTCTTTCGAGGCACCGGCATGGAGTTCGAGGAGGTGCGGGAGTACGCGCCCGGCGACGATGTCAAAAGCATTGACTGGAAGGTGTCGGCCCGGCTCGGTCGGCCTTTCGTCAAGCGCTACCGCGAAGAGCGGGAGCTGATCGTGATGCTGCTGGTGGACCTGAGCGCATCGGGACGCTTCGGCACGCGGGAAAACACCAAGCAGGAGATCGCCGCCGAAACCGCCGCCATCCTCGCCTTCAACGCCATTCGCAACAACGACAAGGTGGGTGCCATTCTGTTCACCGACGAGGTGGAGCGCTATATCCCCCCCCAAAAGGGCAGCGGGCACGTCTGGCGCGTGATTAAGGAGATATTCGCCCACCGGCCGCGCCGATCCGGTACCGACATTTCGGAGGCGGTGGGATTTCTGGGAAGGGTCTGCCGCAAGCGATCCGTGGCCTTCGTGATTTCGGATTTTATCCTTCCCCCGGGCCGCGATGTGGTGGATCGCCAGATGAGATCCACCGCCAGGACCCACGAGTTGATCCCTGTGCTGATCAGCGATCCCGGCGACTTCAACCTTCCCCCCGGCGGCCTGATCACCGTCAGAGACCTGGAAAGCGGGCATCTGGTGCAACTGGACGCCTTCCATCCAAAAACCCGCAGGGCATTTGAACAGCGCCAGGCCCAAGCTTACGAGAGCATTCGGCAGGCTTTCAAGACCGCCGACATGGACTGCATCGAAATCGATACCGCGACCGATGCGTCAGACGCTTTGACACGCTACTTTCGGTATCGGGAACGGAAAAAGCGGCGATGATCGGGATGATCGCCATAGCCGCCTCCAATCCCGGTGACGGAACCGAAAGAGGCGCGGGACAATCGCCCATGACCGATATCCATGATATCAAACCCCTACTGGATGTGGGGGATGCCTGGCCGTGGCTGCTCATCCTTTTCATCGGGGTTGCCGTTCTGATCCTGGCCTTGTGGCTGGTGTGGTGGTGGAAACGGCAACAACGCGGGATTGAATCCAGGGTGGCGCAGCGGCCCGCAATGCCGCCGGATGAAGAGGCGCTCAGCGCACTGGATAGCCTGGCCGCCCAGGCCGGTCTGGCGCCCAGGACATTTTACTTCAGGCTTTCAGCCATCTTGCGCCGGTATGTCGAACGGCGGTATGGTTTCCCGGCCGCCGAGATGACCACCGAAGAGCTGATGCCCCACATGGATCGCCTTGAACTGGAACGCACTGTGTCAACGGCATTCAGGGAATTCTGCGAGGAGGCGGACCCCATAAAATTCGCCGGGGCAAAGGTCGACCCGGAGCGGATAAAAGCGCAACTGTCCTTTTGCAGGGATTTCGTAAAGAAAACGAGAGAAAAACCGCAGGAAAGTGCAACGTAAAAGCTCAATATATGGTATTCCGTCATCCCGGCGAAAGCCGGAATCCAGGGGCTTTGATCGAATGCAGTTCTGGATCCCGGCTTCCACCGGGATGACGACGCGGTGACGGCGACCCCATTATCAAAAGAACGCTTATGTTCAGATTCGCATCACCATACTTCTTACTGCTGCTGGTGCTCATCCCCGTCACCGTCTGGCATGCTGTCCGGCGCCGGCGGAGGCCGGTTCTGGCCGGATCCGGC
Organism: Desulfobacteraceae bacterium; assembly: GCA_050302315.1. Lineage (GTDB taxonomy): Bacteria > Desulfobacterota > Desulfobacteria > Desulfobacterales > Desulfosarcinaceae > JARRKU01. Next base: position 22,499 of record JBNLAV010000042.1, on the reverse strand, counting down.
ACGGACGCCATAAGAGGCCTGCCCGCTTCCGCCGCCATGCGGATCAGCATGGCGATGCCGGTGTTTTTTTACCTGGCCGTGTCGTTGATGATCGTCGCCCTGGCCCAACCCCAATGGGGAACCCGCCGGATGCACGTCACCACCAGCGGCGTCAACATCATTTTGACGGTGGATTTATCCGAAAGCATGAAGGCTTTGGATTTCAACCACCAGGGCCAAGTGGTCAACCGCCTGGAGGCCGTGAAACACGTGGTCCGGAAATTTATTGCCAACCGCAGCGGCGACCGCATCGGCCTGGTGGTCTTCGGTAGCCAGGCCTATACCCAGTTGCCGCTGACCCGAGACTATGACACCATTGCAGCCATGCTGGACCGCCTGCAGATCGGTTCCGCCGGACGTGCCACAGCCATCGGTGATGCATTGGGCATTTCACTGAAACGGCTGGAGGATATTGAAAGCCGATCCAATATCATTATCCTGTTGACGGACGGACGCAGCAACAGCGGCGAATTCGATCCCATGGCCGCCGCCGCCATCGCCAGGCAGAAAGGGGTCAAGATCTATTCCGTCGGCGTTGGCAGCAGGGGGCGTGTGCCGGTGCCGGTCAACGACCCGATCTTCGGCAACCGGACAATCTACCAACAGGTGGATATCGACGAGAAAACCTTGAAAACGATAGCCGATGAAACCGGCGGCCTCTATTTCAGGGCTGAAAACATGGACCGGTTGAACGAAATTTACGCCAACATCGACCGAATGGAAAAAACCGACGTGAAAACAAAGGTTTTTGCCGAATACCAGGACCTGTACCGGTATCTGCTGATACCGGCGCTTGGACTGCTGGCCATCTGCATGGTTCTGGAAAACACCCGGTTTTTGAGGGTACCATGAAGTTCGCCCGTATCGAACTGCTGCTCCTGATCTGGACCGTCCCATTGTTGGCGGTGGTCTATCTTTACGGTTGGCGGAAGCGCCGCAACATCTTGAACACCTATGCCGTCAATCGGACCCTTGGAAGAATCGTTCCCCCCGGAATCGCACGCATGCGGCGGATGAGCGCGATTTTGACAATTTTCGCCGTAGCCTTGACGGTATTGGCCTTGTCAGGACCCCAGTATGGTTTCCAATGGCAGGAGATCGAACGCAAAGGGGTCGATATCATCATCGCCCTGGACTGCTCGCGCAGCATGCTGGCCAACGACGTTCAACCGACGCGGCTGGATCGGGCCAAGCGTGAGATCATCGACCTGCTCAACATGCTTGAGGGAGACCGGGTGGGACTGGTCGCCTTCAGCGGCACGGCTTTTTTGCAATGCCCATTGACCATCGACTACCCCGCTTTTTATCTGTTCCTGGATGTGCTGACCCCCGATTACCTTCCGTTGGGCGGCAGCGATCTTGCGGCGGCGGTACAGACGGCCGGCCATGCATTCGACCCGCAAAGCCGTGCCGACAAAGCGGTCATTTTGATCACGGATGGTGAACACACCGGCCGCCAGGATCCGATGGCGGCGGCACGGGCGGCAATGAAGGCCGGGATCAAACTCTTTACCATCGGCGTCGGTTCGGGAGACGGGGTACCGGTGCCGGATCAACAGGGGGGGTTCAAAAAAGACGCCTCCCATCAGATTGTATTGTCCAAACTGGATGAGTCCCTGTTGAGCCGCATGGCGCTGGCCACCGGCGGCAGCTACGTACGATCGGTGGCCGGCGATATCGATCTGGAAACCATCTATAAGGAACAGATACGAATGCACATGGCAGGCGCCACGGTGGAGAGCGGTCGCAAGCGGATATGGGCAGATCGCTATCAATGGCCGCTTGCCCTTGCCGTAGCCCTTCTGCTGCTGGCCCGATGGTTCCCGCCCGTTTCGCATACCGGCGCGCTGATACTGGTGCTGACCGGCCTCTTGGCGGCAGCCGCTCCTGCTGATGCCGGTCCCCTGAAAGACGGCAGCGAAGCCTATCAAAAAGGGGATTACGACAAAGCGCTGAACCACTTTCTCGCTGGCCAGGTGCGGAATCCGCAAGACCCGTCGCTGCTCTACAACATCGGCAATACCTATTACAAATTGAACGACTTCCAGACCGCAGAGGCGCACTACCTTCAGGCATTGGCCAAGGCGCCCCCGCAGCTCAAACCCCGCCTGTTTTATAACCTTGGCAACAGCGCCTACCGGAAGGGAGAACTGGAAGCGGCCATCCAACACTATGAAACCGCGTTGCAACTGGCGCCCGATGACCCGCAGATCAGGGAGAACCTCGCATTCGTCCAAAAGCAGCTGCAAAAACAGCCGAAGGAAGGCGCATCCGGCCGGAACCAGCCTTCTGATGGGCAAGACGATCCCCAGAACAGTGAAGGGCAGCAGCAAAAAAACGACAGCGGTAAGCCTCAACCCCGGCAGGGGAAAGGGCCCCAAGCGGATAAAGCGGCGCCCGCGGCCGGCGACCGAGCGGCAGACCGGTCGCAGCAGCCGCCGGTGCGCCAATCCGATGAAGATGGAGGCAACCAGACGGATGCGCACAGTACGGATGGCGGCGCAAAACGTGGGGCAGACCGGAAGGCTGCGTCTCAGATGCTCAACCGGTTGAAAGACCAGCCGGGTAGGGCCATGATGCCTGAATACCGGAAACGCACCGCAGAGAAAGACTGGTAATGCAAATAAAACACTTCACCACCGGCATGCTGCTCGTGATCTTTTTTTTGCTGCCGCCTGCGCAGGCGGCGGTAAGTGTCAGCGCCCAGGTCGATCGGACCGTCGTCTCGCCGGGACAGTCCTTGCAAATGCAGGTCAAGGTCAATGGTGGCACCGGGGAAGTGGATCTTTCACCGATAGAGGACTTCAAGGTGCGCTTCCTCGGCTCGGGTTCCAGTGTGCAGAATATCAACGGCCGGTTGTCTAAAGAGATCATCTACAACTACCTGCTCATCCCACGGGGCGAGGGTACACTGCGGATCCCCGCGTTGACGGTCACCGTCGACGGCCAGACCCACCGCACAAGTCCCATCTCCGTTACGGTCAGCGAAGCGCCCGCGACCGGCGGCAAGGGACATGTGGGCAGGGACGTTTGGATTACGGCGGAGCTGTCGGATAATACGCCCTATGTCGGCCAGCAAGTGACCTACACGCTTCGCTTCCGCAGGGCCGTGCCCATCAACGAAGCGAAATTCCAGGCCCCGGCCTTTAAAGGGTTTTCAGCGGACGACGTCGAAGAACAACACACCTATCGCAAAGTGATCAACGGACGGGAGCATGTGGTCACTGAGGTCTATGTCATCTTAACCCCCCTCGAAGCGGGGGAGATGGTGATCGGACCGGCGGTGGTCAACGTGGGCGTGATTCGTCAGCGCCAGGGCCGAAGCCGTTCGCCGTTTGACGAATTTTTCAACCGCCGGATCGTGGAGCCCCTCGTCCTGCAGACCGAGGCGCTGAACCTGTCCGTCCAGCCGCTGCCCCCAGTGCCGCCGTCATTGGAATTTTCCGGTCTGGTCGGCCGTTTCGAACTGACGGCCGAAACGGAAGCCACCCGCCTTACCGCCGGCGATTCGGCCACCGTAGCGATTACCGTACAGGGAAAGGGCAATATTGCCGACGCACAGCAGCCGGAGCTGGCCCTGCCGGCGGCGTTCAAAAGCTATGCGGATCAGCCCGAAGACGAAGTGGTGGTGGACCGAAACGGTACCAGCGGCAAAAGGGTCTTTCGCACCGCCCTGGTGCCGGTGGAACCCGGCCGGTATACCGTGGGGCCCATCCGTGTCACCTACTTCGATGTCGACCGGAAAGCGTATCAAACCCTTGTGGCACAATTGCCGTCCATGACCGTCGCCCCCAAAGCCGATTCAGACAGCGCGCCGCTTACGGTTGCACCGGGCATTTCTCCACTGCAGAAGAAAAAAGTAGCTTTCACCGGCCGGGATATCCTGCCCCCCAAAGAGAGCCTGTCCGCCATCCAGCCCGCCGCCCCATTGGGGTGGATGTTTTTCCTGCTGCTCCTCGCGGCCCCGGCATGCGTTTACGGTCTTGTGATGCTGACGCAGCACATTCTGCGTCCCGACACCAGCGCCGCAGCCGCCATGAGAGCCAGGGCACGACAAGCGCTGAAAAAAGCACGGTCCGGTGAGGATGAGGCTTTATGGACATCGCTGCACCGAGCGCTGACGGCGGCCATCTTCGCTGCGGCCGACCGTAAGGGAGAAGCGCTGACCTGGAAGGAAGCTGAAGCGCTGCTTTTGGCGCATCAATTCTCCGAAGAAGATGCCGAAGGGGCTGCGAAACTGCTCGCGGAAATCGAATCCATCAAATTTGGCGGCATGACACTGCCCGAAGGGCGCCGCGATATGCTGCTGGATCAAACCAGAACCATGGTAAGGAAGCTCGCCCCATGAAACAATGGACGCTCGTCCTGGTAACGGTCTTATGCACGCTGTACGCCCCGCCTTGCGGCCGGGCCCAGGATACGGCACACCGGTTTATCGCCGCGATGGATGCGTATAAAGCCGAGGATTACGGGACGGCCATCCAGGAGATGGATCGGATTGTCCAATCCGGCGTGCGCAACGGCGCGCTTTTCTACAACCTGGGCAATGCCAATTTAAAAGACAACCGCCTCGGCCATGCCATCCTGTGGTATGAACGCGCCCTTAAACTACTGCCCAACGACCCCGACCTTCGGTTCAATGCCGACTACGCCCGGTCGCTGACCCGCGACGCCATCGATGAAGACGCCGTTTCGGCGCTGCGCATTATCTTCTTCTGGAAGTACCGCCTCAGCCACCGAACGGTTATCGTTCTGGCGGCAACCCTCAACCTGCTGCTCTGGTCAGTCCTCATCGCAAGGCGCCTTACCGGGCGTCGAGGCCTGCGCTACGCCGCCATGGCCATTGCCTTACCGACCATCATCTTTATTTCTACGGCCGCCTTTAACTACTATGAGGCCGCTCATCTGCGCCAGGGCATTGTCATCCAGGATCGGGTATCGGTACGCTCAGGCCTGGAAAGAACATCTACGGAGCTGTTTGCACTGCATGCGGGAGCCAAAATCAAGATCGTCCATAAAAATGCGCGCCACCTTAAAATCCGATTTGGCAAAGACAAAATCGGCTGGGTCGACGCGGCCGCCATCGGTTTGATCTGACCTCGAAGGGTTGAACCTGCTTGGCAATCCGCGGCCACTCCGCCACTATGCATATGTTTCCGTAGCATGGGAATCAAGGGATGCCGCCGTTGCACTGGGCACCAGAACATAGGCGTGCTCGCCGTACTTCTCCGGATTTCGAAGGGTGCGGTAGTAACGGCTGCCGGATTTTAACAGGTTGTAGTCGATATCGATGACATGCAGCGGCAGATCGATCAGCAGTTCGCCATTGGATTTCATCATCGCGCTCAATGCTTCCAGATGCCTTTCGGTGTGAGCGTAGTTTTTGAACAGGCGCCCGTCGAATCCGTGCTTTCTGAAGAACTCGAGCATGTCGTCGTCGCCGCCCTCGCTTTGGGGAATGAAGAGATAATATAGACCGGCAATGCTGTAAATGAAATCAACGGTTCGGGTATCGAAATACCGGGGCAGGTTGTCGGCCACATCGAGAATGAAGGTCAGGCTGGCGGGCGCTTTCAACCAGTCGACATGAAATTCATTGGCATATCCGAACAAGCGGACCCAGGTGATCTTCATTGTCCGGAGCCAGCGGTCCAGCTGGGCCAGCGTGTGGCCAGCGCCGCAGCCCCAGTCGATAATCACCACCGATCCGCATTCTTCATTCCCTTTGTCGCACCGCGACAGCAACCGGTCTTTGATGCGGATCAGATCATTGATATCGTGTAAATCGGTGTGGGTGTCTCCATACGCCATCCACAATGAGTCGACAATCTCGATCCGTTTGTCTGCATGTTGCTGCAGACGCCCCTTGCCGGTATGGCTTGAGCGAAACACAACCTCTTCGGCCGTCTCATAATCCAATGACGTCAGCAGGGTTGCCCCCGACGGCAAAGGGATATGGGTCGGCAGAAAGCCGTCACGGTTGAAAATAAATTCGTCGAACCGCATTGATGTCGAGATCGCTTTGGCTACCATGTCAAACCTCCTTCTTCTTCTTCCGGAACCGGTTTGTGTACTAGCCTAAGAGCGGACCTCCAATACACCGCCAAGTGCAAGATGCCCGCCGTCACCATGGGCAATACGCCCGCCTTCATACTGAACTATGCCGGATTGGTTCTGCCGGTCGTTGTTCTCCGGTTGGGCTCGCGTGATCGGATCTTTCGCGATGGGTGATGACGCACCGATGCTGTCGGCGGCATCCGCCCAGCCTGTCTGGCCGCATAACATTACATCCTGGCAGGTCGTGCGCTAGTACATGTTTCCAGGAATTTTGATGGAGCGCTGCCCGCAGCCGGTTGTTGGAGCAGGGTGATGGATTGGCCCGGGGCCGCGGTTAAAGAGGTGATGGCACTCCGTAATTGAAATACTTTGGCGACAGAAAGCGTTCAGACGTGAATCGAAACTCCAGATTCAGATCACAGTGAGTGACGATATATTACCAGCAGGGCGAATTAAGTCAACCCTCCACCCTTTTGGTGGTGAAGGTGCCCCCAGCGGCGCCTAAAACGAACCGCCGCCTGCCTTGCGCTGCCGCTCAATTGCCTGCAGCACGTAAGGATAGAGATTATCCGCGATGCGGGCATAGCCGCCTGCTGTGGGATGGATTCTGTCGGATTGATTCAGTCCCGGGTCACCGGCCACATCCTTGAGAATGAAGGGCATGAAGACCAGCTGGTGTTTTCGGGCAATCCGCGGGTAGATGTCCGAAAAGGCGCGGGTGTAGTCCGGTCCCAGGTTGGGAAGCATTTGCATGCCGGCCAGCACCACTAGAATATCGTTCTCTTTCAAATATTGACAAATCCGGTCCAGGTTGGTCTCCAGAAGCGATGGATCGACGCCGCGCAGGCCGTCATTGGCGCCGGTTTCGAGGATCACGATGTCAGGATTGAGCGAGCCGACGACCCACTCGATGCGCGAAAGTGCACCGCTGGAGGTTTCGCCGCTGATGCCCGCATTGATGACCCGATAGGCATAACCGGCCGCCCTTAATTTACGCTCCAGCCGGGCCGGATAGGCCATTTCTTCGGCCACGCCCAGGCCGGCCGTCAGGCTGTCGCCCACGGCCACGATGGTGCCGTCGAACGCCGCTTCAGTCGTGGAACTTTCCGAGGTCTTCTCCACCGGCGGCGCCTTTCCATCGCAGCCGATCGCAGCCAGGACGACCATGACCGCCAGCAAGACGAAACGCCGCAGTCGGGTTCTCTCCTTGTCGTGCTTTTCAGGTTTGCTATTCATCTGTCTGCTCCCTCAGATAGGCCACCGGACGCTTTTCCAGAATGGATCGGGAGGCCGACAGCCCGACGGCCACCACCAGCACCGTGGTCATCGCGACCAGCGCCAGGGAAGATAATCCATACCCGTGATAGTCGATGTTCAGCCGGACGGTACAGACCCACAACGCCCCGGCCTGTGCCATGGCAAGGGCCAAGGTCCCGCTGATCAGCCCGATGAGCAGGTTTTCCAGCGCGAAGACTTTGTAGACAAAAACTTTTCCGGCGCCCAGTATCTTGTAGTAAACCGCCTCCACCATTCGCTCGGCTCTTGTGGCATAGACCGCGCTGACCAGTATCAATAACCCGGCACCGATGCTGAAAATGCTGAAGCCGCGGACAATCCGCGAGAGCTGATTCATCAGCCGGGTGAAGACGCCGATGGCCTGGGAAATATCGATCACGCTGATGTTGGGAAACCGGGAGACGATCCGGCGCTGCAACGCACCCAACTGTTCATCCGGCACCTTTAATGCGGCAAAATAGGTCCGGGGTGCTTTCTCCAGCACGCGTTGCTGAAAAACAAAGTAGAAGAAGGGGCTGAAGGCGGACCGGCTGCGGGACCGGATGCTGGAAATACGCGCCTCCAAAGGGACGCCCTGGATTTTAAATCGAAGGGTGTCACCCACCGCCATGGGATGCATTTCGGCCACGGTATCCAGAATGGAGACCTGTGGGCCGGACCACCCCTTGCGGAAAAGACTGGCGCCTTCGATCAGTGTTTCATCTTCCAGCAGATGGCTGCGATAGGTCAGGTTGAAGACCCTCGAAAAATTATCGCGCCGTTTTTTCCGCTCGGCTTCCCGGTTGACCGCGACGCCGTTGATCTCGGCCACGCGCGCCCGCACAATGGGGTAGAGCTCGACGCGGTCTCCTATCGTCTCGACAAAAGCGTTTTTTTGATCGGGCTGGATATCCACGAAATACGCATTGGGTGCCGTTTCCGGGTAGGATTGCACATAGGCGGCATCCAGGTTCTTTTCGATAAAATAGTTAGCGAAGATCACGGACAAAGAGGCCGTCAAGGTGATGATGATGGACCGCGTGGCGTTGCCGCTTCTGAAAAGTCCTTTCACCGCCTGGCGCAAGGGCAGGTTTTTATAGCGCTGCCGCCGGACAGCCCAGAGCAGAAGCTGGGTAAGAGCGGCAGCGGCGGCCACCAGCGCGCAGATTCCGCCGACAAAGTGAATGCCGAAGCGCACATCCTGCATGTGGCGAAGCACCAGTCCGAAAAAGAAGAGAAGGACCAGGGCCCCGGCCAGATAATATGGCGACCTTCTGGAGACCGGCCGGAATTCTTTTCGAAAAATCAACATGGGGCGCATGGCCCTGACGTGATGAAGCGGCAAAAAAGAAAAGACCAACACCACGACGAAACCCAAGGCCAACGCCTCGGCCACGCCGCTCCAGGAAACCGCGACATCCAGTCCGGCGGGCATGTAGGGCGCCATCGCCCACCCCAGAACGTGCTGAACGCCAATGCCGGAGAGGATCCCGACAATGGTGCCAACGCCTCCCAGCACGCCCACAAGTCCGATGAAATGGCGCAAAAGGTAACCGTTGGTGGCTCCCAGGGCTTTCATGATGGCGATGGTCCGCTGTTTTTCCTTCAGCAGGGCCGACAGGGTGCCTTGAATCCCCAAGCCGGCCATGAGCAGGATAAAAAGCCCCACCAGCTTCAGGAAAAAGAAGAAATTATCCAGAAACCGCCTGGCCCGGCTGCCGGCGGTCCGGAAGGTATCGACCTGTTCCTGATCCTTGACGGCCACTCGTTTCAGTTGGGCCGCAAGAAGATCCACACGTTCCGGTTCGTGAACCTTCAGCAGCACGTTGCGCCGTATGCGCCCGCCTTTGGAGATCAGGCCGAGGGCGCCCAGATCATCATCGTGCACAAACACCCGGGGGCCGAAGGAAAAAAAATTCAACGGCCGGTCCGGCTCCGAAACCACCACGTCACCGATCGACAGGGTGGTGTACCCCACCCGAAGGCGATCGCCCACGCGCAGTCCGGTGCGGTCCAGCAAGGTCTGGGCGACGATACAGGTTCCCGGCTTCAGGGCGGCTTGGAATGTTCGGCCCGAAGCCAATTCGACTTTTCCGTAAAAGGGGTAGCCGCTCCCCACAACCTTCAGCCCGGCCAGGACCGACGTCGCTTCATCCTCGGCCCGCACAACGCTGAAGAATCGATGCACATTGGCGCGTTGGACCCGTCCGTCAGCCACCCATCGATTGATGGTCCGGCTCAAGGGCCCGGAGATGGGATCATAGGAAGAGATGATGATGTCGGCGGCATTCAGTTTTCGGGCGTCGTTCAGCAGGGAGCGCCCGACGCCGGTCGCAAAGCCGCTGAATGCGGTCAAAGTGGTCAGCGAAAGCGCAACACAGAGAACGAACAATACCGCTTGCGGTGAAGATCTCCTGGCCTGGCGTATGATCAATGAAAGGTGCCCCATCATGTTTCATCCTGCTATGCGACCGTCCTGCAGCGTGATCATGCGATCCGCCACCCGGGCGATCTCCGGATTATGGGTCACCAGAACCAGTGTGGCACCGTGCTCATCTTTTAATTCGATAAGCTGCCTGAGCACCAGTTTTCCGTTTTCCGAGTCCAGATTTCCGGTGGGTTCGTCCGCGAAGAGCAGGGCGGGGTGATTGATCATGGCCCGGCAGAGCGCAATGCGCTGCTTTTCCCCCCCCGACAGCTGGCTGGGCAGGTTGTTTCGGCGGTGGGCCATGCCCACCCGTTCCAGCAATCGGTCGGCCCGGGCGGCGGCCTGCTCGTCCCCGATCAGCTCCGCCGGGAACATGATGTTCTCCTTCGCGGTCATGGAGGGCACCAGGTGAAAGGATTGGAAGACGAACCCGATGGTCCGGTTCCGCAAGGGCGCCAGTTCTTCCTCGCTGGCCTGGGAGATCTCCCTGCCGTCGATGGACACCTGGCCGGATGTCGGCTTATCCAGGCCTGAGAGCAGGGTGAGCAAGGTGGTCTTGCCGCTGCCGCTGCTGCCGCTGATCACCAGGAAGGTGCCGGCCTCCACGCGAAGGTCGATTTGATCCAATACGGTAATCCGGCGGGAATCCACTTCATATGTCTTGCTTAATCTGCGGGCTTCCAAGAGCGCCATGACGATTTCACTTTCGGTAAGTTTACCCCATGATAACGGACAACGCCCTTGACCATAAACATACATCGCGTAATGTTCAAGGACCTCCGCCCGCAACAGCCCCGGATTGACAGATGAACCCGGTCGAGGTGCCGTGGATCAACCTGCCTGCGGCGCAACGTCCTGTGGCCATCGCGCAAAACGAAGGGATTGACACATCAGCGTCCTTTTGGCACACTCGACGGAACCACAAGCTTCCACCCTGATCAAGATGACAAAACATCTTTTGCGATAGACAGCAACTGGCCAAAACGATTTCACTTTTCAATCTACTTCTAAGCATATTGTTACCGGAGGATGCATCCCATGAACCAAGTTCAAGCTGCAGTAAAAACGAGTGCGCTGGCCATCTGGAGTCTGGTTTTAGGAATACTGGGGCTTTTGTGCTTCAGCTTTTTGACCGGCATTCCGGCAATCATCTGCGGACACATCGGACGAACGAAGATCAGACAGTCCAATGGAACTTTAGGGGGTGATGGACTGGCCCTTGCCGGTCTTATCCTGGGCTATGCCGGGACCATCATCTCGACCATCGCGATAGCCGGGATTATCGCGGCCATCGCCATCCCCCAATTTGCCGCTTACAGGCAAAGGGCCATTTGCGCCAAGACCGAGATGGAAGCGTCAAGTGCCATGGCGGCCGTATCCTGCTATTTTGCCAACAACAACCCTGCCGCGCTTCCTTCCCTTGAGGACCTGGCAGCCGATCCGGTGTGCAGCTACGTTCCCGGGAATGGAGCGGCAGTGGAAATCAGCGGAACCCCGGAGCAGCTGCAGATCAAAGTGGCCAATACAGCGGGTCAATGCGATATGGGCGAAAAGTACGTCGTTTCTCTGCCCGAAAATGAACAAGACGGATGGCAGCAATAAAACGCTTCCAGTCCGTGCGCTATCCGCTTCTGAATCTGACGAAAGTTCCGTCGGTCGACTTTCTGTAATAAGTCGTCCGGCGGAACCTGTGCATCAGCCAATGGCGCTATTGTTGTGACATCCCTTTTGACAAATGGTCTTCAAACATGCCGTCCGGCCGCCGAACGACGATCAGGCCTTCGACCGCTTCCATCCTGTTCAACAACTGAACACCCTCCTCCGGTCCCATAATCATCAGGGCGGTGGCCAAACCATCGGCCAGGGTGCAGTTGGGGGCAATGACACTGGCGCTGACCACCCCATTGTTCACCGGATAGCCGCTGCGCGGATCGATGATATGCGAATAAATGCGGCCTCCGATTTCGACATAGTTGCGATAGTCACCGCTGGTGGCCATGGCGCGGTTCTCCAAAACCAGCGCTTTATACACATCAGTGGCCGCCGCGTCCTTTTCAGGCGTGTTGATCCCGACCTTCCATTGGCGGCCGTCACTGCGCCGTCCGGCAGCAAAGACCTCTCCGCCGATCTCCACCAGATAGTTCCGGTACCCCAATTCCCGCAGCAGTGACGCAACCCTGTCCACCCCATATCCTTTGGCAATCGAAGCCAGGTTAACGGTCACCCGGGGGCGTCGCTTTTTCAGATGCCCCTCGGCTGCGACTTCGATGTGCTGGAAACCCACATCATTCAAGGCTTTTTCAATATCGGCTTTCGCCGGAACCTTCTCAATGGGACCCGAACGGCCAAATCCCCACAGGTTGACCAGGGGATGGACCGTTCCATCCCAGGCGCCTCCGGTCAACTCATGGATCGCGCCGGCGGCCAGCATCACGTTGAGAAAATCCGGCGACACCGGAAAAGGGCGACCCACCGCCGTCAGCTGATTGAACCGGCTGATCTCGCTGTCGAGACGATAAGTGGACATGCTCTGGTTAAGCGCCTCCAACCGGCGATCGATGCGTTTTTTCAATGCTTCCATATCGGTGGATGGCGGGGCGAGAATTTTGATGTGGTAGGTCGTCCCCATAGTGCGACCCGCCAGTCCGTGCTCTTTTGCAGTGCTGAATCCTGAACAAAACAGGGTGATCAGCAGGAGGATGATTCCCTGTCTGATGATTTGACCTGGCATGGCAAACGGCTCCGATTTGACTATTTTCGCCTTATATCCTAACATTATTCATAAAAGCAAACAATTATGCGTTTGCCGATGTCATAGATCGGACTAAAGATCAGACACAGAATCCCGATAATTGAAGACGAGAATTGCGTGATCGTTTGATGGCACCAACAAACGGTCTTCATTGTTTTGCCGCATGCCAAATGGCGATGCGATTGAGCTGATGCGATTATTGGCGTTGAGAAACGAAATTGACCTTGACTATGGCATCACAATTCAAAACCTTACACCCCATTCGTGGTCTGATGGCATGCTTTGTCTGCGTTGTGTTCCTCTGTGTCATGACGCCAGGCGCTAATGCCGATCATAACCATAAAATTCTGGTTCTGCACTCCTACCACAAAGGGCTTTCATGGACGGACGCCATCTCCACCGGCATCGAAACCGTCCTCAAAAAGGCCGCCGAACCCATTGAGATAGAATATGCTTTCATGGACACAAAGCGTATTTTCAATGCGGCTTATATCGAACACCTTGTGGCGCTTTACAGGGTCAAATACAAAGGTCGCAAATTCGACGCCATTATCTCCTCCGACGATCACGCCTTTAAATTCCTTCTGCGTCACCAGAAAGAGCTTTTTCCCGATACGCCGGTTATCTTCTGCGGTGTCAATTATTTTACGGATGAGATGCTGTCCGGGCGTCCCAATTTCACCGGTGTGCTGGAATCCTTCGATATGCTGGCAACCATCAACACGGCTCTGGATCTACAGCCCAAAGCAAAACGCATCATCGCCATCAGCGATCAATCTGTCAGCGGCCAGGCCAATCGAATGCTTTTCGAAAAGACCATTCCCCTATTGAAGCGCCCGGTGCAGGTTACCATACTGGACAATCATACCGTGGATGAACTGGCATCCGGCCTGGCCACCCTCACTCCCGATGATATCCTGGTGTGGCTGGTCTTCACCGTCGACCGAAACGGCAAATTCTACTCTTTTGAAGACAGCACCCGTATCCTGTCCAACCACAGCCCCGCTCCCATGTTTTCTTTCTGGGATTTCAACCTCGGACACGGTATTGTCGGCGGCAAGCTGACCAACGGTAACCTGCAAGGCGAAGAGGCTGCGCAACTCGCCCTGCGAGTACTTCGCGGAGAAGCGGTTGCGGACCTGCCCGTGATACGCAAGAGCCCCAATCAATACATGTTTGACAATCTGCGTTTGAAAAAATTCGGGCTGAAGGAATCCGAACTTCCGGCCGGCAGTGTGATCATCAACCGTCCCAAGACGTTTTACTCAGAAAACAAGGCGCTGTTTTGGTCCGCGCTGACGGTTTTCTGTTTGATGGGCACCATCATCATCGCCCTTCTGGTATCGATTGCTGCACGAAAGAAAACAGAACGGGCATTGATCGCATCCAAAAACCGTTACCTGAACGTTTTCAACTCGGCGTCGGTGGCGCTTTTCGAAGCCGATTTCTCCTCAGTTCACAGGGACATGCAGAGCATGCCTGTCCAGCCGGATGAGACCTTCAGGGCATATCTGGACCATCACCCGGAGGCCGTGCGCCGCCTTGGCGGCCTTATCGACGTCAAAGATGTCAATGCGGCCGCCGTGCTGCTTTTCAGGGCGCCGGACAAGGCCGCTTTGATCGAATCGCTGTTGAAACACATTATTCCCAATTCACCCCGCATCATAAAGGAGGTTCTGGTCTGTCTCGCTGAACGGCGGAAGCATTTGATGTGGGAGGACGAGATCGAAAACCTGGATGGTGAATCGCTATCGGTTGTGCTGAGTTTGAACTTCTCTCAGACCGGAGGGAATTATGCGACAACGGTGGTCAGTGTTTTCGACATAACGGCTCGCAAACTGTCGGAGCAGGCGCTGCGCCGCAGCGAGGATCGATTCAGAACCGTTTTCGACCAGGCCGCCAGCGGCATGGCTCTGATCGACATGGACGGATCGTTCTTCAGGGTCAATGGCGCGCTGACCACCATGCTGGGGCACACAGAAAAAGCGCTGCTCAAGAAAACCTGGAAAGAGATCACCCATCCGGAGGACATCGAACTTTCAACCGGCCATATCCAGAATGTCGTCGAGGGCCGACAGGTTCACCCCATTGAAAAGCGCTGCCGCCACAAGAACGGAGAAATCGTCAACGTCCTTTTCAACATCGCCGCCATTATCGACAAGTCCCAGAAGCCGCTCTACTTCATCGCTCAATACCAGGACACCACCCAAATCAAGGCCGCGCAAGCCGTGTTGCATGAACGGGATGAAAGGTACCGGCAATTCTTCGAGGCGGATTTATCCGGCGTCTACATTACCAATCGGGAGGGTGTTTTGGTGATGTGCAACGACGTATTGGCCAAAATTTTAGGTTTTGACAACCACCGCGAGGCTATCGGCGCCAATTTCACCGAGTTCTACAAGAGCGCTTCCCAAGGATCCTTCCTAATGGACCGGATCCTGGAGAACCATAACGTCAAACACTTTGAAGTCGAGCTGGTGCGCCGGGACGGTTCGTCGGTGCATTGCCTGGTCAACGCGGTGGGGCGCTTCGATGCCCGCGGCGATCTGATCGAGATGCAAGGTTACTTGATGGATATCACACGGCTGAAGAGCCTGGAAGCGCAATTGCTGCAGGCTCAAAAGATGGAGTCCATCGGTACCATGGCCGGCGGCGTGGCCCACGATTTCAACAATCTCATGATGGGGGTGATGGGCAACACCTCATTGATGCTTTTGAAGAAGCATAAAAGCGATCCCGATTACGCACGCCTGAAGAGCATCGAGCAACTCATCAAGAGCGGATCCGATCTCACCCGGCAGCTGCTGGGATTCGCCAAAGGCGGCAAGTACGAAGTACGCACATCGAACCTGAATAAAATCATCCAGCGCAGCATCCGAATTTTCGCCCGCACCCATAAGCTGATCGAGGTCAACACCGATCTTCAGGAAGAATTGAAACCGGTGGAGGCGGATCGCAGCCAGATCGATCAGGTGCTCTACAATCTCTATCTCAACGCCTGGCAGGCCATGGAAACCGGCGGTCGCCTGGAAATCCAAACCCGCAACCGCCACCTGGATCACGCAGCGGCAGAACCATACGGCCTGAAGCCGGGCGACTATGTGGAGACGACGGTCCAGGACAACGGCATCGGCATGGATGCCGAGACCCAGCAGCGCATCTTTGATCCCTTCTTCACCACCAAAGAAAGGGAGCGCGGCACGGGTCTGGGGTTGGCATCGGCCTACGGCATCATCCAAAACCACGCCGGGTCGATCACCGTTGAAAGCCGGCCCGGTGAAGGCGCTTGCTTTACGATTCTGTTGCCGGTTTCCAACAATCGCGAAGTGGAAGAACCGGAGGAGCCGTCCTCTCGCTTGGTGGGGGGAACGGAAACGATCCTCCTGGTGGACGATGAAGAAAGCGTGCTGGATGCCGTCGGCGGAATGCTCGAGCATCTGGGGTACACTGTGCTCACTGCGTCCAACGGCAAAACCGCCATTTCAATGTTTGAAAAGGACCATGACAGAATAGACCTGATCCTCCTCGATATGGTCATGCCCGGTATGGGGGGCAAGGAGGCGTTTGTACGCTTCAAACAGATCGACCCCGGCGCCAAGGCCCTGCTCTGCAGCGGCTATACGGCCAACGGCCAGGCCGACTGTTTTATCGAAGACGGTTGCCTGGGGTTCATCCAGAAGCCGTTTACCATCGACCAGCTCTCCCGGAAAATCAACCAGGTGTTTCAGCTGGCGTGATCCATTGCACCCGTTTAACGCTTTTGCTTTTTCTTCTTTTTGGAGACATAGAGGTTTTGTCGGCGGGAAGCTGACAGGACGGTCTTCCGAAGGCGAATGGACAGGGGCGTCACCTCCACCAACTCGGTATCGCTGATGAAACCGATGGCCTGTTCCAGGGTCAGCGGCTTGACCGGGGAGAGCAACACGGCGTCATCTTTACCCGCCGCCCGGATGTTGGTCAGCTTCTTCTCTTTGCAGGGATTGACGTCGATATCCTGCTGGCGGTTGTGCTCGCCGACCACCATGCCTTCGTACACAGGATCTCCGGGGACGACGAAAAGGCGCCCCCTGGGCTCGAGATTGAACAGGGCGTAGGGAACGGCCTTGCCACTTCGGTCGGCCACGATGGAGCCTGTAAACCGGCTGGGATAATCCCCGCGATACGACCCGTATCCATCAAACAGGGAATTCATGATGCCGGTCCCCCGGGTGTCGGTCAGAAATTCGTCACGGTACCCGATCAGGGCGCGCGAAGGCACAGAGAACTCGATGCGCACCCGGCCTTTGCCGTTGTTGACCAGGTTGGTCATCTTGCCTTTGCGCAGGGAAAGCTTTTCGGTGACCACGCCGAGAAACTGCTCCTCACAATCCACCTGCAGTTTTTCCAACGGCTCCATTTTCCGGCCGTCTTCATATCGATAGATCACCTCCGGGCGGCTGACGCAGAACTCGAAACCTTCGCGTCGCATGGTCTCGATGAGAATGGCCAGTTGAAATTCGCCCCGGCCTTTGACCAGCATGCTGTCCCGGTCGTCGGTGCTTTCCACCTCAATGGCCACGTTGAGCAGGGTCTCTTTGTGCAGACGCTCCCTCAGGCGGCTCGACTGGACATACTTGCCCTCCTGGCCGCTGAAGGGCGAATTGTTAATGGAGAATTTCATGGCCACGGTGGGGGCATCCACACTGATGCGGGGCAATGGGCTGGGCTGCACTTCGGTGCAGATGGTGTCGCCGATATGCACTTCATCCAGGCCGGCCAACACCACGATGTCGCCGGGTTGCACCTCGTCGATCTCCTTGAGCTGCGTGCCCTCATAAATCTGGGCTTTGGTGACCTTAAGGGGCGTCTGACCGCCGTCCGGTCCGAGGCAGACCAATCGCTCCTGGGAGCGAGCCGTGCCGTTGAAGACCTTGCCCACGGCCAGGCGTCCCAGGTAGTCGGAGTACCCCAGATCGGAGACCCGCATCTGAAACGGCGCTTCCGGATCGAAACTGGGACCGGGCACCACATCCAGAATCATGTCGAAGAGCAGGTGGAGGTTCTCCCCCGCATCTTCCACTTTTTCCATGGCGATGCCGTCGCGGCCGACGGCATAGAGCAGCGGAAATTCCAATTGGTCTTCGCTGGCATCCAGGTCGATGAGCAGGTCGTAGATTTCGTCCAGCACTTCGTCGGGTCGGGCATCGTGGCGATCGATCTTGTTGATCACCACAATGATTTTAAGGCCGGCATCAAGGGCTTTTCCCAGAACGAACCGGGTCTGGGGCAAGGGGCCTTCGGAGGCGTCCACCAGCAAAATGGCCCCATCGGCCATGGACAGAGCGCGCTCCACTTCTCCGCCGAAGTCGGCATGTCCCGGCGTGTCGATGATGTTGATGCGCACGTCTTTCCAGGTCACCGAGCAGTTTTTGGCGGCGATGGTGATACCGCGCTCGCGCTCCAGGTCCATGGAATCCATGAGCCGGTCGTCCACTTCCTGGCCGACCCGAAAAAGACCGCTCTGCCGGAACATGGCGTCCACCAGGGTGGTTTTGCCGTGGTCGACGTGGGCGATAATGGCGATGTTGCGAAGTGCCGGGTTGATCTGTTTTGTCTGCATGTCGTTTCCTATCTTTTCTCAATAACGAACGGGCAATTTATCCATCCCGCGGACAATTGCAAGGGAATTGTGCATCACGACCGAGGAAAATTTAGCATTATCCGAAGGGGGAGGGGGAGGGGGAGGCAGCGCCTCCGGTTCAAAGTTCCGAGTTCAATGTTCAAAGTTGATGGATTCGCTGAAATGCCAGGCCGTAGGTTGGGCTGAGCGCAGCGAAGCCCAACAATGAAATAAATAGGAAGGCAGATAAGTTGGGCTTCACGAGCTCAGCCCAACCTACGGCCTATTGACGACGAAGGGCCGGCCCGTCCAAGCAATCCTCACGGCCTCATGAATCGGCGGGGACGGAGCCCCGCACTACGGGACCATTTTTCAACCCCACCACCGGCGCGGCAGGGCGGTGGTGATGTAAAAGCGTTGGCGATATCTCCGTCATCCCGGCGAAAGCCGGGATCCATGGGGCCTGCGTTCCCTGATCAGGGAGCGCAGGCAAAGGTTTTGGTTATAGCTTTTCCGCGATGGTCTTTTCCAGTTTGATGGTGTCCACGGTGAATGATCGGATGCCCTGGGCCAGCTTCTCGGTGGCCATGGCGTCCTCGTTGAGCATCCATCGGAAAAGCTTCTCGTCGATGTCGATCTTGTCGTCCGCGCAATTTTCGACGGCATGCTGCGGGGAGAGCATCTGGGGCAGGGGCCGGCTGTCGTTCTGCAGCTCTTCCAGAAAATTGGGGCCGATGGTGAGCAGGTCGCAGCCGGCCAGCGCCTTGATCTCGCCGGCATTGCGGAAACTGGCGCCCATCACCAGGGTGGGATAGTCATATTTTTTATAGTAGTTGTAGATCCGCCGGACGCTTCGAACCCCCGGATCGCTGTCGGCGTCAAAGGCCGCTGCGGGGTCCTGGGCCTTGTACCAGTCCAGAATGCGCCCCACAAACGGAGAGATCAGATAAACCCTCTCCTGGGCGCAGGCCACTGCCTGGCAGAAGCCGAAGAGCAGGGTCATGTTGCAGCGGATGCCCTCTTTTCCCAGAATTTTTGCAGCCTGGATGCCTTCCCAGGTAGACGCGATTTTCAACAGGACACGGTCCTTGCCGATGTCGGCATCCGCATAGAGCGCCACCAGTTCCCTGGCCCGCTCTACGGTTTTTTCGGTATCGAAGGAGAGCCGCGCATCAACCTCGGTGGAGACGAAACGGGGAACGATTTTCAGGATTTCAACGCCAAAGTTGACAAAGAGCTTGTCGATCGCCTTTTCCACCTGGGCCGCTTTGCCGGATGCCGATTTGCGGCCGAACCCGAGGGCATCCTCCACAAGATATTGATATTCCGGCATCTGGGTCGCGGCATAGATCAGCGACGGATTGGTGGTGGCATCGGTGGGCGTGTACTGTTTGATGGCCTGAATGTCGCCGGTATCGGCAACGACGGTGGTCATGGTCTTTAAGGCTTCCAGTGCGTTCGTCAAAATGGGGCTCCTTGATGATAGAGATTCTGCCATGCGTCCGCTGCACAGACACCGGGCGCCCGCACAGATCGTATGGGTCCGATAGTGTTACCGGGGAACGGCAATGCCGTCAAGCCTATTCATTGATCCGGCGGAATCTGGCGGCAGCCATTGTTCCGGTGGACCGAATATCTCCATGTTCCGGGGACTTTCCGCGCTTTTGCGACATCGGCCGTCACCCTACGATGCGGCCTTTTTGCCGGCCGCGGCGGCATTGAACTTTTCCGCTTCGATAATGAACCGTTCGTGGGTGCCGGAGCTGATCTGATCACGATCGTCGAAAGCCTCCAGAAAAAAACGCAGCTTGCGCCCATCCACCTCTTCCAGCCGGCCCTTGACCGTCACCGTCATCCCCGGAGGGGTGGCGGCGGTGTGGCTGACGTTGATGTGGATGCCCACCGTCTGCTGCCGCGGCCAGTCGATGTGGGCATTGATGAACTTGATACAGGCAAACTCCATCAGCCCCACCATGTAACCTGTGGCAAAGACTTCGGGCATCACCAGCGCCTCTTCGATATCCGGATAGAGATGGGGAACGGTTCTCTCCCGGGTAACCGCGTAGCTGAATTCGAACGTCATGCCCGGCTTCAATCCATCTGACATCTTGGACCTCCTGTTGTTTGGCGGATTTATTCCGCCTGCGAGCTGTCACGGTTTGGGGGCTGATCGCCCGCTTGCTTCTCCTTGGAAATTTTGGTGATAAACAGGCCCACCTCCGCCCGCAGCGCCGCTTCCACACGCCCGGCAAAATCAGTATAGGCATCGGCATGTGTCGCATGCACGGCATAGGGACCGCTGAGTTGAAAAAAGGACCACCCCTCTCCCTTCAGGTACTCGGCCGCAGAGCGGTAGTGCCGCCAGCGGTCGCCAGAATGCAGGAATTCTTCGATGGCGGCGCTCAGGGCCACCACCAGACTCAAACCCACAATCGCCGCCTTGACGACCGCCGCCAAGGCACCGGCGGCGTTCGCGCTCACCAGCGCGGGAAGGATCACCCCGCCGATGATGCAAATGAGGCGCAGCAGGTAATAATACCGCTGGTTGTTTTTAGAAGCGGATTCCATCCAATAGAGCTGATCGAGCCATCGGGACTTGATGAATGTCTTCTGGAGCGCTTCCAGATTCAAGGCATCGATCAGTTGTGAATACGCTTGGATCCCCATTCCACTTTTACCGGGTTTGGCATTGGGCGTCATGGTGTCACCTCTGCTGCACAAAGGGTAAATCACAGATCCGGCATCGCACATGCCGTAAAGATTGCCGCCATGGATGGAGCGGGCGGCCAGGCCGCCGGTTTACACTAAAGCTGATATATGGCTGATGATCAACAACGCACAGCATCCCAAAATCCAGCAGGCCGCGCCTGTCAACATATTCGAGGCAGCTGCTCGCCGGTCAACATATCGACGATGCGCTCTCCGCCAATGCGGGTCTGCAGCACGACCCGTCCGGGGTGGTCCGCCACCACTTCACCGATGATACAGGCGTTTTCGCCGTAAACGTTTTTTTGAATGACGCCGAGCACGCCTTCGGCCTCATCCTCCGGCACGAAGCAGAGCAGCTTGCCTTCATTGGCCAGATAGAGGGGATCAAATCCCAGCAGTTCACAGATGCCGGCGACCTCGGGGTCCACCGGCAGGCGATCTTCGTAGAGCCGGATCCCGGCGCCGGACTGTCCGGCAATTTCGTTGAGGGTGGTGCCGACACCGCCGCGGGTGGGGTCGCGCAACACATGGGCGTTTCGGGTGGCCTCCAGAATGGATTCGACCATGCGGTTGAGGGGCGCCGTATCGCTGCGGACATTGGAGGCGAATTTCAGCCCCTCCCGTTGGGTCAGCACGGTGATTCCGTGATCGGCCATGGTGCCCGATAAGATGATGCGGTCCCCGGGCCGGGCCCCCTGGCCGCCCACCGCCACCCCGTCGGGGATCTCGCCGATGCCGGTGGTGTTGATGAAGATCTTGTCGGCCGCGCCTTTGGGCACTACCTTGGTGTCGCCGGTGATCAGCTGCACGCCTGCTTTTTCGAGGGCGCTGCGAACGCTGGTCAGCACGCGCTTCAGATCGGCCATGGGCAGCCCCTCTTCCAGAATGAGCCCCATGCTCAAGTAGCGGGGCATGGCGCCGCACATGGCCACGTCGTTCACCGTGCCGTTGACCGCCAGATCGCCGATATCACCGCCTGGAAAGAAGATCGGATCCACCACGAAAGTATCGGTGGAGACGGCCATGCGCCCCTCGATCGATTCGAAGACGGCCCCGTCATGCAGCTGGGCCAGCAGGGGATTGTCAAACATGGGCAGCAAAAGTTCGGTGGTCAGCTCATGCGCCACCTTGCCCCCCGCTCCGTGATCAAGCAGTATCTTATCAAATTGCATGTAAAGATCCTTTCGGACTTATGGCCAATTAATAAGGCATTACGCTACCCGTCATCCCGGCGAAAGCCGGGATCCAGGGCTTCATGCGACCAAGATTAATGGATCCCGGCTTTCGCCGGGATGACGTAAAACGCACACCCACTTCATCAACCTTGTTTTGTGGTATAGGTCCGTATCCTTTTGGCTTGACACTAAAACGTAATTGTCTACAAAGCCACCCTATGCTTCACCGCACAGTCGCAATAGCCGGAGGACTCCGGAGCCAAGGCGTCCAAGGGTGAAGCCGTAGTATCACTACTGCAAGCCCGCTGCAATGCCGGATCCGGAGTCCTCAGCCACCCGGCATCATGATCTGGCAGTATCTTGTCAAATTGCAATTAAAGATCCTTTTGGATTGGCCCTAAGCCGAATTGTCTACAATACAAACCCTATTATTCACCGCATGGCGCAATAGCCGGAGGGCTCCGG
>JBNLAV010000041.1:0-8489 GCA_050302315.1 Desulfobacteraceae bacterium | reverse complement strand
CAGGGAACCGACCTGGCCGAGGGTCGCGAACTGGTCTTCGACACGGTGAGCGATGTTCCCCTGGACGGACGGCCCGTGGTCCCACGCACCAAAATGCGCCATGCAGCCGCCGATAAACGGGTGGCCAATTTCGACGAAGTCCAGCTGGGCTACGGTGAAAAGTCGGCCCGCAATGAGGTGCAGCGCTGTCTGGCCTGCGGACTCTGCTCGGAGTGCTACCAGTGCGTGGACGCCTGCCTGGCCGGCGCCGTAGACCATAACCTTCATATCGGGGAGAAGACCATCGATGTGGGAGCCATCATCCTGGCGCCCGGATTTAAACCTTACGACCCCTCCCTGTACCAGACCTACAGTTATGCGGCCCACCCGAACGTGGTCACCAGTCTGGAATTCGAGCGCATGCTGTCGGCCTCGGGTCCTTACGCCGGCCATCTGGTGCGGCCGTCGGACGACCGGGAGCCCAAGAAGATCGCCTGGCTGCAATGCGTGGGATCGCGGGACATCAACCACTGCGACAACGGGTACTGCTCGTCGGTCTGCTGCATGTACGCCAACAAGCAGGCGGTGATCGCCAAGGAGCACAGCGACGGTTCGCTGGACACGGCCATCTTCTTCATGGACATGCGTACTTTCGGAAAGGACTTCGACAAGTACAACCTGCGGGCGGAAGACGACCACGGCGTGCGCTTCGTGCGCTCGCGCATCCATTCGGTCTATCCGGACAAAGACGACCGGTTGCGTATCGTCTACGCCACCGAGGCGGGCAGTTCGGTGGAAGAACTCTTCGATATCGTGGTGCTGTCGGTGGGGCTGACCGCCGATGCCGCCGCCATCGAGCTGGCCAAAAAACTCGATGTCAACATCAACGAGTACGGCTTTGCCGAAACCAGCAGCCTGGCGCCGGTGAAGACCTCCCGGGACGGAATCTTCGTATGCGGCGCCTTTCAGGAGCCCAAGGACATCCCCCACTCGGTGATGGAGGCGTCGGCCGCGGCAGCCTGCGCCACGGAGAAACTGGGCGATGCCCGCTGGTCGTTGACCGTCGAGCAGGAACTGCCGCCCGAGACCGACACCGACGGACAGGCGCCGCGCATCGGCGTCTTTGTCTGCAACTGCGGCATCAACATCGGCGGCGTGGCCGATGTGCCGGCGGTGCGCGACTATGCCGGCACCCTGCCCCACGTGGTGCACGTTGAAGACAACCTGTTCACCTGCTCCCAGGACAACCAGGTCCACATCAAGGAGATCATCTCAGATAAGAAGATCAACCGCGTGGTGGTGGCGTCGTGTTCGCCGCGCACCCACGAACCGCTCTTCCAGGAGACCATTCGCGAAGCGGGACTCAATAAATACCTCTTCGAGATGGCCAACATCCGCGACCAGAACACCTGGGTGCACATGAACAACCCGGACAAGGCCACCGAAAAGGCCAAGGACCTGGTGCGCATGGCCGTAGCCAAGGCGGCCCACATCGAGCCCCTCTATTCGGTATCGGTTCCCATCACCAAGTCGGCCCTGGTGGTCGGCGGCGGTGTGGCCGGCATGGAGGCGGCACTGGGGGTGGCAGACCAGGGATGCCAGGTCTACCTGGTGGAGAAAACGGGACAGCTGGGCGGCAATGCCCGCAGCCTGCGGGGCACCTGGCAGGGAGAGCCGTTGCCCGACTACCTCGAAGGGGTCGTCGACCGGGTCGAAGCCCATCCCAATATCGACGTCCACCTCAACACCGAGGTTACCGAAACCCATGGATCGTTGGGCAACTTCGACACCACCCTGTCCAACGGCAGCGGCAAAAAGGAGACCATATACCATGGCGTGGCCATCCTGGCCACCGGCGGCAAGGAGTACAAGCCCACCGAATACCTCTATGGCAAGCATCCCAATGTGCTGACCCATCTTGACCTGGACAAGGCCTTGAGCGATGAGGATGAGCGGCTGGACAATGCCAAAAGCGCGGTGTTCATCCAGTGTGTGGGCTCGCGCAACGCCGACCGCCCCTACTGCAGCAAAACCTGCTGCACCCACAGCCTCAAAGGGGCCCTGGCCCTCAAGCAGAAGAATCCGAAGATGAAGGTGTATATCCTCTACCGGGATATCCGCGCCTACGGATTCCGCGAGACCCTCTACCAGAAGGCAAGGGAACTGGGCGTGATCTTCATCCGCTACGACGTTGAACACAAGCCCAGCGTGGCCATGGACGTAGGGGACACCCTGATGCTGACGGTGATTGATCATGTGCTGCGACGGCCTATCCGCATCAAGCCGGACCTTCTGGTCCTGGCGGCCGGCATCGTCAGCCGCGACAACCACTCGCTCTACGAACTGTTCAAGGTGCCGGTCAACGCCGAGGGCTTCCTGGTGGAGGCCCATGCCAAGCTGAGGCCCGTGGACTTCGCGTCCGAAGGCATCTTCCTGGCCGGCCTGGCCCACTACCCCAAACCGCTGGAGGAGAGCATCGCCCAGGCCAAGGCAGCGGCCTCACGCGCCATGACCGTGCTGGCCAAGGACTCCCTCTCGGTGGGCGGCGTAGTGGCAACGGTGGACAGCGGCCGCTGTGCGGCATGCCTCACCTGTGTGCGGGCGTGCCCCTACAACATCCCGGAGGTGAACGAACACTCCCATGCCGTGATCGATCCGGCCCAATGTCACGGCTGCGGCACATGTGCCGCCGAGTGCCCGGGCAAGGCGATCTCGCTAAAGCACTTCACCGACGAGCAGTTGATTGCCAAAACCGAAGCGCTGTTTGTGAAATAACCGGACGCAGGGCCGGCGCACAGACCGGCCCTGCGCCAAAGCACCCGGTTTTATGAACTTTGAACCCTGAACTTTGAACTGCGAAGCATAACTTTGAACCGTGAAGCAGAAAGGACGCAATCATGAGTGAAGGTTTCGAACCCCAAGTCGTTGCCTATTGCTGCAAGTATTGCGCATATGCGGCCGGGGATCTGGCCGGTTCCATGCGTTTGAACTACCCGCCCAATGTCAAGGTGGTCCAGGTGCCGTGCAGCGGGCGGGTCGACATCGTCCACCTGCTGCGAGCCATCGAAGGCGGTGCAGACGCCGTCTATGTGGCCGGGTGACTGGAGGGCGAATGTCATTTCCTGGAAGGAAATATCCGAACCCGTAAAAAAGTGGAATATGTCCAGAATATTTTAAAAGAGATCGGCATCGAACCCGAGCGCGTGCAGATGTTCAACCTCTCATCCGCCATGGGACCCCGGTTTGCCGAGATCGCCACCGAGATGACCGAGCAGACCCAGCAGATCGGACCGACACCGGTAAAGGCGAGCGCTTCAGGCTAGCGCTGGACCATGGGCCGCAATTGGGGTAAGCTGAACCGATGCAGGCATCAGCAGACCAGTCGTTAACCCATGGGGAGAGCAGGACTTCTCTATTGAGAGGTCGACTATCCTTTTCCGCAACAGTGGATTCAACCTGACGGCTGAATCCACTGTTCCATTTTGTGCCAAACAGGGGGATTCGAATTTGAAACCGGCAAACAGAATAATCGTCATTACCGTGCTTATCGCCACCTTGCTTGCCGGAGCCGGTCTGGCCGATCAACGGATCCTGGTCATCCATAGTTACAACCTCGATTATGAGTGGACGCACATCATCAACAAAACCATCATCAAGGAGCTGGTCACCACCGGCATCGACCACGAGACCTTTGTCATGGACACCAAACGGCATCCCAGCGAAAAGGCCAAAAGACGCGCGGGCCGGGACGCAAAACAGCGTATCGCGGCCTATCGCCCCGATGTGGTCATTGCCGTCGATGACAATGCCCAGGCCTATGTGGTGAAAGACTATGTCAATCGGAGCGACATCCAGTTCGTATTCTGCGGCGTCAACTCAGAACCCGCCCTATATGGCTATCCGGCCGATAACGTGACCGGTATCCTGGAGCGCCTGTATCCGGACCAGACCTTGCGCATGCTCAAAGCGGTCATTCCAACGGCCTTTCAGGTGGCCGTGGTGAGCGACGACAGCCCGACCAGCAATTCGATCCTGCCGCGCTTCAGAGAAAAAGCCCGCGAAGAAGAACTGATCATCCCGATCCGCGAATACCATCAACCCAAAACCTTTTCCCAGTGGCAGGAAACCATCCGCCGCCTGGACCTGGATCCGCAGATCAATGCCATTATGATCCCTTTGTATCACACGGTGAAAATGGATGACTCCGATGAGAGCGTCTCGCCTGCCAGGGTAATGCGCTGGACGGTCGACAACACCCGAAAACCGGTGGTGGGGGTGTGGTCCCACAGCGTGGAGGATGGCGCCTTTTTTGCGGTGACCGTCGACCCGCGGGAACATGGCCGGGTGGCGGCGCGCATGGCCATCGAGATCCTGAACGGCCAACCGGCCGGCGCCATCCCCATAATGACCAACCAGGAAGGATACGTCATCGTCAATCTCAAAGACTCGAAGCATTTAAACCTGGACGCCAAATTCGACATCGAATTGATCGCCGACCGCATCATCAAGTAAAGGCCGTCGACGGAAACAGAAAGGATCCACCCATCTCGAATCGAAGGACATTTCTCAAAGGTTGCATTGGGGGGCTGTTGGGCAGTCTGGGCATCGCAACCGGCATGAAGTATTACCGCCGAAGCAACCTCCTCAATATTGTGACGGATCCCAATCCGATCCTGCGAGCGGTTTCAAAGCCCGTCAGGCGAATCGACGACAAAATCATCAAGCTGAGTGAATTGATGATTTCCACACTGCGATACGAGGCGCTGGTGGCTTTTTTTTCAAGGGCCTCGCTCTATAAGGGGCTGGCAGCGCCCCAGATCGGCCATTCCATCCGGATGATCACCTGCGGCCTCTACGGCCAGATCATGGTTTTGATCAACCCCGAGATTGTCGACCGTAAAGGCCATTACGCCAGCAGAGAGTTCTGTCTGTCCTTACCGGAACGGGAAACCCTGATCATCCAACGCCCCGACCGCATCAATGTCAAATACACAACACTGAAAGGCACTGAATCCATCCTGACGGCCACCGGCAGCTCCGCTGCCCTGCTGGCGCACGAAATCGATCACCTGGACGGAATTCTCTACATCGATTATTAGACGACGTCTCTGACAGGAAGAGATGAATGCAGTGCTGCTCCAACCGGAAGGTCGTGGCCTTAAAGGCGGTGCACCTCTGCAACGCCGATATCTCCCCCCTGAGGTTGGATGAGGTCCATGCCCATATCGATTGGCTGATGCAGAAAAAAATTGCCGAAAGTCGGCGATGGCTTCGGCCTTGTGCGTAAATAAGCGTTGGCTTGTGGCCCGGATAACGGTCGCAATGTTTTGTCGACCGCATGGATACCCATCGTTGGTGTCGCATTGTCGCAAGTGTCGCATTCCGGATTAAATGCAACAGTATCCTTTGCCAAACTTCCGCAAATTCACGAACCACCGACGCTTGCGAGATCTGGCACCCGACTGTTGCATTTATGCCCTTGGCAATGCGACAGTTTATTATTGGGAAGTCATTGCGGACTGAACCCCCTCCACATCAAATTTCAACATAATATCAATTCCCTATCACTCCAGCACCTGTACGGATACATACTGGCGTACTTATTGCTCACTAAATTAATGAGTTTAGCTTGGCTCTTTGCAAAGGAGCAAAGTTATGACAGCTACATGCCGAAAATCATGTTTAGACGCCATCGATTTATCTGAACGACTTATCCGGTTGGCGCATGACGCCACCGCCGGCTGCGACCACGATGCCTGCCTCGTATTCTTCGGTATTCTCCTCGACACCGGATCCAAAATTCGCCTTGAAGCTGAAAAGCGGCTCATGGAGATCGGCCTGGAGGAACTTCTCAAGTTGCCGCCAGGCACCTGAGTGCTTCGAACTGTATTCGGATTTGTAGCCCAACCATTCACAACAGGGCAAGGGGAGGATCATTATGAAGAGGAAAGCTTTTATGTTGACCCGTAGGCAAGTGCTAAAGGCCGGAATGATAGGGGGGGCCGGCCTGATGCTCCCGTTGCGGTTTAAAGCGTCGACAGCCTGGGCCCAGATACCCGGCGGCACCCTGCCTCCCGGCGATGTGTCCAAGTATGTTTTACCACTGGTCAAACCGCCGGCCATGCCGGGTGATTTCAAGAACAACAAAGATAAATATAAAATAGCGGTGCGACAGTTCCAGCAACGCATCTTATCTCCGCCCCATCCTGTGACAACGGTGTGGAGCTACGGTTCCATCGACCATCCGGGTACGGCGGTCGATCCGGCCACCGGCGCGCTTACAGGCGGCACGTTCAACTATCCGGCCTTCACCATAGAGGCCGGCTGGAACAAAACAACCCAGGTGCTATGGCAAAACGACCTGGTTGACGCCATGGGCAATTACCTGCCGCACCTGCTTCCGGTAGACCAAACCCTGCACTGGGCCAACCCCGCCGGCGGACTCGCCGGCCGAGACAAACGCCCCAGCTTTGCGGCCACGCCGGGTCCCTATACCGGACCGGTTCCCATCGTCACCCATGTCCACGGCGCGCACACCGCTGAGGACAGCGACGGTTATCCTGAGGCCTGGTATCTGCCCAATGCCGCCAATATTCCGGCCGGATACGCGAGAACCGGTACATTTTTCGATTACTTCGACTCAAAATACGGGCACAATTGGTCGCCGGGCACGGCAGGCTTCAAGTATCCCAACGATCAGCGTGCGACCACCCTCTGGTACCATGACCACACCCTGGGCATGACCCGCTTGAACGTCTACGCCGGTCCGGCCGGCTTCTGGCTGATCCGTGGCGGCCCCGATGACGTGGTTCTCGACAGCCGGGATGGCAGCACGGCCATTCTGCCAGGGCCCGCGCCCGGCGTCGGCGACAGCCCGTTGGGCGAGTACGGAGAGATTCCCATCGCTATCCAGGATCGCTCCTTCAACAGCGATGGGTCGCTCTTCTATCCGGATAGCCGGACATTCTTCGATGGATTCCCAGGGCCCTACAGTCCCGACACCCCCGTGTCGCCCATCTGGAACCCGGAGTTCTTCGGCAACATGATGGTGGTCAACGGTTTCACCTGGCCATACCTGGAGGTCGAACCGCGCCGCTACCGCTTCCGGCTGCTCAATGGCTGCAATTCGCGATTCCTGATCCTTCAGTTTGAACATCCGGGAGTGGAAGTATGGCAGATCGGCGCAGAAGGCGGTTTCCTGCCGGCTCCCATACGGCTGAACGATCACCCATACCCCGGCAGCTCCGGCGGCGGTGCCACGGTCCTCATGGCGCTGGCCGAACGGGCGGACATCATCGTTGATTTCAGCGCCGCTGCAGGCACTTCCTTCCGGATGCTGAACCTGGGACCGGACGAGCCCTTCGGCGGGGGCCAAATCGGTGTGGATTTCGACCCGTCGGATCCGGATTCCACCGGCCAGGTGATGGAGTTCAGGGTGAGATCGGGTCCTGTGGCGGATCCCTCCACCCCGCCCCAATATCTGCAGCTGCCCGCGATTTCTGCACCGGGCGCCGCAGGGACGACCCGGCACCTCAGCCTCAATGAAGAGGTCTACGAGCCGGCGGACATTCCTTCATCGGCTCTGCTGGGGACGTGGAACCCGGGAACGGGCCAGTCCACGCCGCTGCTGTGGAGCGACCTGATCACCGAGAACCCTGCTGTCAGCGACGTCGAGGAGTGGAAGTTCTACAACGTCACCGAGGATGCCCACCCGATCCACATCCACCTGGTCCAGTTCCAGGTGCTCGGGCGCGAAGCGATCGGCGGCGGTCCCAGTGTTGCCGGAAGCAACGGGCCACTGCCGTGGGAAACCGGCTTCAAGGATACCGTGATCTCCTACCCGGGAGAAATCACCCGTGTCCAGGCCCGTTTCGACCACCCCGGGTTCTACGTCTGGCACTGCCATATCGTGGAACACGAAGACAACGAGATGATGCGCCCGTACCACGTCGGGCCGATTCCACCCGACGCGCCTGCCGGTTAAAATGGCGGCGACGGGATGTAGCAACCTGAATGACGACAGCGGCCCCGCCCTTGGGAGGGCCGCTGTCGAACCGGCTCCGGAGCAGGCAATACCCGGGGGCTTGACTACCGATCTGAATCCTCATGAAGCATATGGACAATACCCGCATACCTAAAAGGAAAGTGGCCAGGATACCGTCGGCCTTCAAGGCGCGCATCGTCGATCTCTCACTGCAGCATCCCGATTTCGGCGCCAGGCGTCTTTTACCGCTGCTGACGCAGGAAAACATCCACGTTTCGGTCTCCTCCATCTACAATATCCTCAAACGCAACGGTCTGCAGAATCGCCCCATGCGCCTGGCGAAAACAGAGGAACTCAAGAAGACAAGATCCCTTCGCCTGACGGGTGGTGATCGATCGACGCCGGAAGTATCCGGGATCTTTTCGGCAGAGGAGCAGTCGCCCCAAACCGGACCGCCCCCGTCTCCACCGGCAAAGACCACAGGGATGCCTTTCTACAAGAGGACTGCGGCTGGCCGGCGAGATGC
>JBNLAV010000040.1:0-15259 GCA_050302315.1 Desulfobacteraceae bacterium | reverse complement strand
GGTGCCGGAGAGGCGCTCTACCTCAGCCAGGCGGACATGGACAGCCTGATGCGGTCCAAGGCGGCCATGTACACCATCTTGGAGACCATCACCGGCACCATGGGTCTGGTGCTGGAGGAATTGGAGACCTTCTACGTGGCCGGCACCTTCGGTTCGCTGATCGATCCCCGTTCAGCGGTCACTATCGGTATGATTCCCGATTTGCCAATGGAGCGTTACCGGTCCATGGGCAATACTTCCCTGGAAGGGGCGACGGAGCAGTTGATCCGCAGAGATGTTATCGGGGAGATCGACGCCATTCGTGATCGCATCACCTACCTCGAACTCAATGTAAACCAGGATTTTATGAACCGGTTTTCAGCCGCCAAATTTCTCCCCCACACCCACAAAGACCGGTTCCCCTCGGTTGTAATGTAGGTGGTCCATATGCCAGCCGGCAAGTCGGGGCGGACTTAGACCGGTCAAAAGAATAACTTCACTTCTTATACGCCGGGGCACCCTGCCTGCTAAGGCACCTCAATACCTAAAAAGGTAAAATCATTTTTCGAGGGAACGCTTACTTGTTGATTTTGGATTGTCGCAATTGAATGTAGAAGTTGCGGGTGGCCTCATAGGGATCGAAGGCCGCCTTTTTCGCCGCATCGATGTCCTCGATGCGAAACGTAAGGGCATTGACCCGTTCGAATCCTTTGATTGCCAGCGCCGCTTCGGTGTTGTCCATATACGTCACCGGATTCAAGAATGTATCTCCGGCAAAGCCCACCGTATCGCGCAGGGTCGAAGAGCCGATAACCGGCCATACGATATAGAATCCGTCCCCCGCCCCCCATTTTGCGAGGGTCTGGCCAAAATCTTCCCGGTCGGGGGGGTGCAATTGGGGATGATCCTTCAAGATATCCACAAAACCGAGCAGACCGACGGTCGAGTTGACGACCAGTCGGGAGAACTCCGTCGATGCGGCCTCTCCCTTGCCCTGCAGAAGGCAATTGACAAACCGGATGGGGGTGGTGAGGTTGGAAAAAAAATTACGGACGCCGATGCGGGCTCTTTCCGGTGTCACCTTGCGATAGCCCAGTGCCACCGGGCGCAGCACCCAGACATAAAGCTTGTCGTTGAAGTGCCACATGGCGCGGTTGAATGGTTCAATGGGATCGGCGACCAATGCCAAATCCTGGGTGTCGTCTTCGTCGTCCCAATCAAATTCCTCATCCGTGAAAAGGGCTTCCTCTTCTTGCGTTAGTTGTGTATCGGTCTCCTCCGCTACTTCGCCGGTTGCAGTTGACGGTGTTGCCGACGGTGGCGTCAGGGGGCGATTCTGTTTGGCATTTTGGGACGCGCATCCTGCCAGCGCACAAAAAAGAAGTGCCGCTACGACGAGCCCGAACCTGGGTTTACTTTGCATGAGAAAGCCGATCTATTTTGGAGTAGATTTCGAATCGCTTCGTTGTGTCAGCTTATGTTCCAGTTCTTCGATTAATTGGGCCGGGGATTTTTTCTTCAGGATCGAAGTGAATTGGACCCGGTAATTTTTGACCAGGCTGACGCCGTTTTCCAGCAGGATGTCATAGATCTTCCATTGGCCATCGACATTGTGCATGCGGTAGTCGATGGGAATCTCCATGTTCTTGCGCCGCAGCCGTGTCCGGACCAGGGCTTTGGAACCCTTGACGAGTTCTTTATCGAAATCAATCTGCTCGTTGCTGAATTCGCCTTGCAGCTTGTCGATATAGGTGTTGCCCAGAAATTCCGAGAATACGGCGGAAAATCTTTTCTTTTCCTCCGGGGAGAAGTCGTCCCATGGCTTGCCGATGGCCCGGCGGCTGATTTCGTTGAAATTGAAAACCGGCCGCGCGATTTCCCAGATTTTGTCACGTTGCGCGCTTCTGCGGTCACCGGCTTTGTAGGAGGGATCGTTTAAAACGGTGATGATTTGATCGATGGGCCCCTGCAGGGTTTCCATGGGGCGTGTTGCATCAGCGGCGATGGCGTGGCCGGTGATGATGAACATCAAACAAATTATGCTTGCCCAGTGCCTTGGGGCCATGGTTGCCTCCTTGTTGGTGGTGGGCTGCCGGTCCTTCTCTGTCCTTCAACGGCGAATATTCAGGGCACCATTATGCGTTGACATCTACAGACGTTTCCTGCGGACCGAAAGTTTACCTCCTGCGGCCATTTCGAGGATGTTCTCACGAACATCATGCGCCTGCAGGCGGTAATTGGTCCCGACCAAGGAATCACTATAGGGAACCCTTCAAGGCGTGTCAAGGCGGAATGGGCGTTCATGCCAATAATAACGGTACCATAGCGAACAAATGAGTTGGGCCTCAGGCCATTCTGAGGAGGCAGCGGTATGGCCGCCGCGCCGGGGTATGTAATTGGGTAGTCGGGGTAACAATGAATTGTGTGCTATATTACATTGTTTGAAAATAGGGCGCCGGTATACGGTATCGACCTCTTTGGAAAATTCATTTGATTTCAGCGGACTGCCAATAGAAATTCATGAGGGGGCCACCTTGGCATCCAACTTGCTCTAATTGTGAAACCACATACAGAAAAGGCCAAACTTCGGGTAACCGGAGGACGGAAAGTCGCGGGTCCAAGCCGTTGGACAGCCGGACTACCTGGAATTGAAGTTCCGGTTACCGGGTTGCCTGGCGGCAATCCGGTTTTTTTTATGGCTGCCGGTGCATAAAACTGGTGTTGGAGCTATCAAATTGTTATGTGGGTGTATGCGCGGCCGTGGTCTTAGACTTCAATCGAGGAGGCACTCGCTGGGGGGCGAGGTTGGCAGCGGCTGAACATTTGGAAAAGCGACTCTTTTTTCGCCAACGAACATCACTTTGCCAGGAAGGTGGCGTGGTACACCGACCCTGCGTCGGGATTCCTGCCGCCGCTTCAGGGCCGAAGCGATCAGGTGTTGGCCGGCTGTAATTGATCCGGTTTATCGGCAAACCATCATCAAAGAACCAGGGATGGATCCGTTTACCCAGATGCATGATTTCAGCGGCAAGATTTTGTCCGAAAAGCTGACGTTGCTCGATTTGATTTCGCTTGAGGAACTTCAACAGCTTCAGGATACCCTTGCGGACATGCATCAAGTGGCCTCGGTCATCACCGATACGCAAGGCAATCCGCTGACCCTGCCCAGTAACGAGATCCGCGTGTGCCGAATGATCCAACGCTCGGCCAAAGGATTCAAGCACTGCATGGAGGTGGCCCGCAACATGGCCGGCGAGATCGAGGCCGGCGGCAATCAAGCCTGCCGCACCTGTGATCGCCTGGGTGTCCTGAAAGCCGTCGTGCCCGTCACGGTGGACGAACGTCATCTGGCCAACTGGTGGGTGAGCCAGTACTGCGGCGCCCCCCCTTCCAAGGAAAGACTGCGCGACTATGCCAAAGATATCGGCGTTCCTTACGAAGATCTGAAAAATGAGATACGGCACACTCCGGCCGGCGAAGAGAAGAATTTCAATAAAATCATTGCATCGATCAAATCCCTGACCCATCAGTTTGCGAGACTGGTCTACGAAAAACATATTCTGTCGAACAATCTCGCCAGGATGGACAGCATGGAGCGCGAACTGTACCGGCGGCGCTCTCAGATGGAGCGTGAAGTCGAAGAACGTACCGCAGAATTGATCAAGACCAACAGCCGCCTTCAATTGGAAGTATTGGAGCGCGATCTGGCCGAAGAACTCGCAGAGCGCAAGACACGCCTGCTGGACGCCATCAACCTGATTTTCCAAGAGACCCTGGCGGATAAAAGCGATGAGGCGCTGGCGCACACGCTCCTGTCGTCAGCCAGAAAATTAACCGGAAGCCCATTCGGGTTCGTCGCTGAGCAGATCGGCGGGCGATGGCAGGTGACCGCATTGCACCATGCCGAAAAAGGAGCCGGTCCAACGGCACTCGCCGTTGAACCTGATGTTTCCGAGATCAAGAACCTGTGGCGGCGGTTGATGACCAAGGGAGAACCCATCGCCTACCCGGGTATCGATGAAGAAACAGCAATAAGGCCTTTTCCCAAAAGCCAACCGGCCTTGGCGTCATTTCTGGCGGCCCCCTTGTGCACGGACCAGCGTGTGTCCGGCATCATTGCCCTGGCAGGGAAGGACGAAGGGTATGCATTGGTGGATCAAACCGACGTCGAAGCACTCGCACAGGCCTTCATCGAAACGCTGGTGCGCAAAAGGGTGGAGGCGGACAAAGCCAAGAGTGAAAAGCGGCTCAACCTGGCGCTGGAGTCAGCCAATGAAGGATTGTGGGATTACGCACCCATGTCAGGGCATATTTACTACAGCCCGCGCTGGTTTGCCATGCTGGGATATACCACCGGAGAGTTCCCGGACACCATGGAGACTTGGAGCACCCTGACCCATCCGGATGATCTGCCCATGCTGGAAAATACCCTCAAGGCGCTCGCAGATGGGGCTAAGGAAGAATTTAACATAGAAATAAGAATGCTGGCCCGGTCCGGGCGCTGGTCCTGGCTGCAAGTCCGGGGCCGCGCCGCCGAATACGACGAGGAAGGCAAGACCCGGCGGATCATCGGCACCCTTATCGACATCAGCAAATACAAGCAGATAGAAGTGGCGCTGCAAAAGGCCAATGACGAGCTGCAGCGATTGGCGGCTTTGGATGATCTGACACAGATCGCCAACCGTCGAAGATTCGAAGACCGGTTGGCGCAGGAATGGCGGCGCAGCCAGCGCGACAGCAGCAATTTGGCCGTCATCATCTGCGATATCGATTACTTTAAAAATTATAACGATACCTATGGGCACCTCAAAGGGGATGAGACCCTTTACGCAGTGGCGCAGGCGATCAGCACGGCATTGAAACGGCCCATGGATTTGGTGGCGCGTTTTGGAGGAGAAGAATTCGCCATGATCCTGCCCAGCACAGATATCGCCGGTGCCGAGCGTGTGGCGCAAGAAGTAAAAAACGCCGTGGAATCCCTGGCCATAGAGCACAAATCCTCTGAAATAAGAGCCATGGTCACCTTGAGTTTCGGCGTGGCCGCCTTGATCCCCGCACCAGACCTGTCGGCCAAGCTGCTCATCGAAGCCGCCGACCGCGCCCTTTACAGCGCCAAATCAAAAGGCCGAGACCAAATTGTCTGTCTATCGCCTGAAAAGGATGAGAAAAAAGACGATATCCATGAAGATGACAGGTGATTTCTGCTGCAACCACGTGTCCCCATCTTTGCAAGCTGAAGATTTCCGCCTATATGTTGCCGTGGGTAGAGAAGTAATCTGGTCTTGAACGCGTGGCCGCGGATGCGAGCGATGCTGATTCCGCAGATTGGTTGTTTTCAAACCGGGTGCTATGCACCCGGTTACAACCGCAACGATAGAAGCACTGCGTGCTTTTGTTTTTCCGCCCTATGGCCGGGCGCGAAGCGATGCGGATGCATCAATCCAAGCCACCCGCTTCGCGGGTGGTCGTTGACTCAAACCGGATATCATCCAACGACGGGTCGTCTCTGTGTCAGTCCAATCCCTCAAAGGACCGAACGCTGGACACGAATGCTTCGGGTAGTTGTGCTACCTTGCCTGCCTGGTAGTCATAGCACAGATTCTTGGTGATCCCCTCGGCGCAAATGGACGCATCCTTGGTGATCCGGTAGCTCATGACGAACAATTTGGGCTTCAAGACGTCGACGCGGCAGGCCACGCGGATGCGGTCGTTGAGAAAGAGCTCTTTTTTGTACTTGCAATTGGCTTCGCCGATAATCATCCCGTAGCCTTCGATGTCCAACTCCGCATATCCGAACTGTGCCAGGTAAGCGATACGGGCCTCCTGGAAAAAGGAGAAGTAGTTCTGGTAGCCGACATGGTTTCCGTAGTTCAGGTCGCTGGAGCGGACGCTCAGCGGGATTGAGAATTGAAATGGGTCCATTGGGCCTCTTTGCGTTGTGGATGTCGGGGTGTCATTTCTTCTCTCGAACACCCTTCAATCGTTTTGTGGATGTTTGGGGCCGGCATCGGGGTTCAATTTGGGATTGCGGGCATGACGAGTGCCGTCACGTCGGGTCTTTTTATCCAGGTTTCGGCGCAGCGCATGGGTGAGGTCCACGCCTGTCTGGTTGGCCAGGCAGGTCAGGACGAACATCACATCGGCCAGTTCGTCCGCCAGATCCTGTGGCGGCGCATCGGCCTGATAGCACTGCTCGCCGTAGGTGCGCGACATCAGCCGCGCCACCTCGCCCACCTCTTCCATGAGGATGGCCAGGTTGGTCATCTCGTTGAAATAGCGAACGCCGTGGGTGTTCACCCACCGGTCCACCAATTGCTGGTAATCTTTGATTGTGATGGACGCCATTTGTCCCCCCAAGAAATATCGAATATCGATCAAGGACCCGCAGAATATCGAAATAATGTATTCTGTCGATTATAGAATTGATAGAGCACAGCGATGCCACACTTAGGCATTCGGCATTCCTTAATCAAAATTCTGCGGTTCTCCACACCCATCCCCTGGCGCGGCCTGATCCAGCGCGACATCCTGCGGGACCGAATAAATTAATCCTTTATGTTTTCTCCCGCCTTTTTCAGGGCGGTGGCCAATGCCGCCTTATGCAGTTCTGCGGCCACGTGGACCGGACTTTTCCCGCCGATGGGGTCCCAGCTGGACGGATCGGCAACGCAGAAAAACTGGGATTCAAGGCCGATCCGAATGCGCGCCTCTTCGACGGTCAGCCCCACAATCCGCCGGGCCGCATCCCAGGTGGCGCCGCAGGGCGCACCCCTGGTGGTTTCAACCGATTGAACAATGCCGTTTTCGACGCTGACGCGATACACCGGCTGACCATATCGCTCTCCATAGGGGCCGAGTCCCTTTTGTTGGGTCAAGGCGCAGCAGGTGCGCGGTGTCAGCGCTTCGTGCATGGGCGGTTTTTTGCCTGAAGCCACCACCGGAATATTGAGCTGGCGGCATCGCTGCGCCAGCAGGTAGCTCAGGTCAGGATGCTTGAGATGGTCCAAAACCAGATCGGCGCCCGCCGGGTCGGGTAACAGATCGCCGGCCTCGTCGATAACCGGCGGCAATGCATCGTCAATGGAGATGATGTTGAGCTCGATCGAATCCGGGCTGTGTTGTTCAATCGCCTTGATTTTGCCCAGCGCGCTCCCGTTTTGCTGATAAACCCATATGCGCTGGGGGCGGTGTAGCGGTGTATCGGTGTGTTCGTCATTCATGGTCATCTGCGTGTCCGTTGTGTAAAAGCCCTGATGTTACCATAAAAAAGACCGGGCGCTTGTCAATAGTCAGCGACCCGGTCTGTGGTTTTTTATTCTAAGGCTGTATTGAAGCGGTAAAAATCAGGCTTCGGGGTTCAAACCGAAGGGCGTTCCGCAAACGCGCCAATCTTTACCCTCTTTCACCAACTCCAGCGTTTGGTCCACCGCATAATCCTGACCGATGCCGAAAAGCCTGCCCACCATCATAAAGGCCGGATTGATGGCAACTCGGCTGGTGCCGGTCAGATGCACGGTCATTTTGTCCTCGCCTGGCTCGACAACGGTGACGTGCAGTCTGGTGAACATATGGCGAAGGTAGTTGGTGCCCAGCCCGCGCTGCGATGCTTCTTTTTCCTTTGAAAAAAGAAAATTTTCGACCAATTCGCCATCCGCGGCCAGCTCTTCGCACAAATAGTCCTGCATATCCGCGTCCAGATAATAGTAGTCGCTGGCAAAGGCTTTGGCGACTTTGACGGGTGTTTGCTGGCAATCGATGCCGATCAGGGCCAGTTGCAGAACGACGGCAATTCCGATGACGATGATAAAAGGTGCGATATCCAGTTTTTTCGGCATGGGGGTGGACTCCTTATCTATAATTGCGGATCTATCTGTATTTTATCATCCGAAGGGAGGTCCAATAGCATGTATGCGGCATTATTTCAAGGGTCGTCGAGCACCCTTGTACATGTCGGTCGGGGGGGGGGCGGGCAATGCAGCGTCGGCCGCTTAAAACGAAACCCCGGTCATTCCGATCGACCGGGGTGTCAGCCTCCGGCTTCGGGGGTCA
Source organism: Desulfobacteraceae bacterium (assembly GCA_050302315.1). Classification (GTDB taxonomy): domain Bacteria; phylum Desulfobacterota; class Desulfobacteria; order Desulfobacterales; family Desulfosarcinaceae; genus JARRKU01. The sequence continues at coordinate 7,231 of JBNLAV010000040.1, read as the reverse complement.
CCGATTGGTTATCGAGCAGTGACTGTATGGTCGTTGACGTGCAAATCTCATCGATGGCCTCCTGCATCTGGGTCCATACCGGCAGGAAGGCGCATGCTCCGTAGAATGGGCAGTCGGCTTTGGATATGCAGCTGACACAGACCGTTGCGCCATCGATATCTTCCAGCGATTTGAAAATGTCCTCCACCGTTATCTCCCTCGGGTGGCGCTTGAGTTCGAAACCGCCGGTGTAACCCCGCTTTGCGGTGACCAGCCCGGCATGTTTCATCCGGTTGAGGATGATTTCGAGAAAGCGTTGCGGTATGGCCTGGGCTTCGGCGATCTGGGCCGATTTGATGGGGCCCTTTTCGCGATGCCGGGCCAGTTCGTAAATGGCGCGCAAAGCATACTGCTTCTTTTGGGTGATCAGCATCTTTGTTACATACCCCAGTATTGTCTACGTTGCGTTTTTATTGTGTCGAGGATCAGATCAGGTACATTAGCGTTTTTGGCGATACAACGCAAGGCCCCCCCGGAAAACAAAAGACAGAGGTACCGGGCTATCGCAGTCTCACCCTGTCAATATCTGTTGTTCGGTGATGCGACCCCGACTGCAAAGGCCCCGGTTCCCAGTGGTGGCAGGCAAAACCGGTCGAATGCACCGTAGGAAGGATGTGAATAATTATGGCCGGTTAAATCCCTACCAAATTGGTATAAGTTTGATATGATAGGGTTTTTTGAAAAAACCGATTGACTTGAAGCAAAAATCTTGACAATAGAAGTCAGCAAGTATTCCGACTTGGAAGGTCAAGATTTTTGATATGTTGATTCCGCATAAAAAAGGCCAATATGCGCTGCGGGCCATTTACGAGCTGGCCAAACGCACGGGCGAGGGACCGATCAAGATTTCGGACATCGCAAGTGCCCAGGCCATCCCCCGACGGTTTCTGGAAGTGATCCTGAACCAGCTCAAGGGGAGTGGCATCGTGAAGTCCAAGCGCGGGTTCTACGGCGGGTATGCGCTGGCCAAGCCACCGGATCAGGTCACCGTCGGCGATCTGTTCAGGTTCCTGCAGAAGGACCAGGACAGCTTCACTTGCCTTGCCTGTGTGGCAAAAAAGGCCTGCCCTTTCTTGAAAACGTGCGTCTTTTCCAGTTTGTGGCGTGAAGTCAAGGAGGCGGCCTTCAACATATATGACAAAACCACCATGCAAGACCTGCTCGATGCCAGTAAATCGGCCGAAGTGGGGGTAAACTAGTAGAGTGGATGATCGCGCCTCCGGCGCAAGGAGTATTGATGCGAGGAATTGGAAAAATGGGCATAAAGAGAAGCTGCCAATTCGGTATCGGCATTGTGCTATGCACCGTATTTGTCCTGTCCGGCGTATTGACGGCGGCGCAGGTCGCTCCGCAGGCGATGCCTTCCGACGCAGGACGCGCGGATGTGATCGTCATCGACGGTCTGAAGGCTTATTGCGATCTGGAAAGGCCGGCGGTCATGTTTTACCATGACAGGCATACCGACGCGCTGATCAAACAGAACAAGGATTGCTCGGCCTGCCACGACAAGGTCAAAGACAAGCTGTCTCAAAAATTCAAGCGGCTTCAGGACAAGGACAGGGAAACGGTCATGGAGATCTACCATGACCAATGCATCGGCTGCCACAAAGAGAACATCGCCTCCAAAAAGGAGAGCGGGCCGGTGACATGCGGCAAATGCCACGTCAAGGACGCCCGTGCGCAAAGCACCTGGAAACCGATTGTGCTGGACAAGTCCCTGCACTACCGACATGTCAAGGCCAATGCAAAAAAGTGCGAAAGCTGCCACCACGACTATAATACCAAAACCAAATCGCTTTTCTACGCCAAAGGGGAGGAAGGCGCTTGCCTTTACTGCCACAAGCAGGAGACCGAAGAGAACCGGATCTCCAGCCGGCTGGCGTCCCACCAGTCCTGTGTGGATTGTCACCTGGATATGACGGCCAAAGGCAAGGATGCCGGACCGGTTCAGTGCAGCGGCTGCCATGATCCCAGGCAGCAGGCGCTGCTGGAAAAGGTTGACGATGTTCCCCGCATGGAGCGCAATCAGCCCGATGCGGTGCTTGTCAAAACCGGTCTGCAGGCCGGCAACGCCAACACCGTCGACAACCGCATGATGCCGGTGCCCTTCAATCACAAGGCCCATGAGGGCTATAACGAAAGCTGCCGCCAATGCCACCACGCCGAGATCAAGAGCTGCGCGTCATGCCACACCGTACGCGGCGCCGAAGAGGGCAAGCAGGTCAAACTGGCCCAGGCCATGCACGACGGCAATGCGGGGCAAAGCTGTGTGGGCTGCCACAAAGAACAGCAAGCCAAGCCCGAGTGCGCCGGATGCCACAGCAGCATCACCCAATCACATGTGCTGGCCAACGAGGCGTCCTGCAAGACCTGCCATCGCGAGGCCGCGGTCGAAAATCCCTATCCGCTGGAGGGATCGGATGAGAGCAAAGCGCTGGCCGCAGAGCTGCTGGAGGCCAGAACACCGGTGACCGGGACCATCCCGATGGATCAGATCCCCGAAACCGTCACCATCAAAGTGCTCGCCAAGGATTATGAAGGAGCGGTTCTGCCGCATCGTAAAATCGTGGCGAAGCTGGCGCAGGGGATGAAGGACAACCCCCTGGCGGCCAATTTCCACAACGAGCCGACCACTTTGTGTCAGGGCTGCCATCACAACAGCCCTGCATCGGCCAAACCGCCCCAGTGCGGCAGCTGCCACGGCCGTTCCTCCGAGGCCCTCAACCTGACGCGGCCCGGTCTGATGGCCGCCTATCATCAACAATGTATCCAATGTCATGACAAGATGGGGCTTGAAAAACCCGCTTCACGGGAATGTACCGCCTGTCATGCCGAACGCAAATAACAGCAAGCAGCATTTGAGGTAACGCGTATGTCGATTTCACGTAGAAAATTTTTAGGCTGGTTGGGTGCTGCCGGCGCGACCAGTGCTGTTGGAACATCGGCCCGGGCGGCCTCCAACAAGGAGTTCGCAGGATATAAAGACAGCATGGCGGTGCTGCATGACATCTCCCGCTGCATCGGTTGTCGCAAATGCGAAAGCGCCTGCAACACGGTCAACGAACTTCCCGCTCCGGACAAGCCCTTTGACGACCTGGAGGTGCTCAAGGAGAAACGCCGGACCACGCCCAAGGCGTATACGGTGGTCAATCAATTCGGCGGCGAGCGGCCGACCTTTGTCAAACAACAGTGCAACCACTGTCAGGAGCCGGCCTGTGCATCGGCCTGCTTCGTCAAGGCCTTCACCAAGACACCGGAAGGCGCCGTTATATACAATGAGAATGTCTGTGTGGGCTGCCGCTATTGCATGATCGCATGCCCCTTCGAGATTCCGACCTATGAGTACGACGAGCCGTTCACCCCCCGGGTGATGAAGTGCACCATGTGCCATCCGCGGATCTCCAAAGGATTGCTGCCCGGTTGCGTCGAAGCCTGCCCCACCGAAGCACTGGTTTTCGGCAAGCGCAACGAGCTCATCAAGGTCGCCCACCAGCGGATCGCCCAGTACCCGGATCGCTATGTCAACCACATCTACGGTGAAAAGGAGATGGGCGGCACCAACTGGCTCTACCTGACCGACAAGGCCTATGCCGATGTCGGCATGCGCGAAGATCTGGGCAACACCCCGGCGCCCCAACTCACCAAAGGCGCCCTTGGCGCCGTACCCATGGTGGTCGGGCTCTGGCCGGTGCTGCTCACCGGCATCTACGCCATTAACAAGCGCAAAGAGAAGATCGCCGCTCAGGAGCAGCAGGATGCTGTGGCCGAGGCCGTGGCGCAAACCCAGAGTGAGGCGGAGGAAAAACTGGCTGCCGCTCTGGAAAAAGCCTCTAAAGATAAGGAAGCCACCGTTGAGCGCGAAGTGAAAAAAGCCCTGGAAGAAGCTGCCAAAGCGGCCGCCGAAGCCGGGGCCGCTAAAGATGAAAAAGATTCCGAAACCTCTGACGGCACCTCGGAAGACGCATAATATTTAGGAGGATTTCCATGTCCCAGCAAGCAGCCGCAGACCGCAATACCCTCTTCACGCCTTTCAACGTGATTGCGGGTATCATCGTGATCATGGGTCTGATCCTTACGGTGATTCGATTTACCAAAGGCCTGGACGCCACCACCAATCTCTCCGATTACAACCCCTGGGGGCTGTGGATCGGATTTGACCTGCTGGTGGGCGTCGCTCTGGCCGCCGGCGGCTACGTTACATCCGCCGCAGTCTATATCTTTGGCATGAAGCGCTATCACAGCGCGGTGCGCCCGGCGATCCTGACCGCCTTTCTGGGCTACGCCCTGGTGGTTCTCGCCCTGCACTACGACCTGGGCCGGCCCCTGCGCCTGCCCTATCCGTTTGTCGTATCCCAGGGAACGACCTCCCTGCTCTTCGAAGTGGGCGCCTGTGTGGCCCTTTACCTGACGGTGCTCTTCATCGAATTTACGCCGGCCGCCATGGAGTGGCTGGGGTTGAAGAAGGCGCGCAACATCGTGGTCAGGCTCACCATGATCCTGACCATCTTCGGCGTGATCCTCTCCACCCTGCACCAATCGTCCCTGGGCGCGCTCTTTCTCATCGCGCCTTCGAAACTGCATCCGCTGTGGTACTCATCGTATCTGCCGATCTACTTCTTTGTCAGCAGCGCCATTGCCGGGCTCTCCATGGTGATCTTCGAGGGCACCATGGCCCATCGCTATCTCCATCATAAGATGGACGAGACCCACCTGTCGCAGAACGAAGGCGTGGTGCTGGGTTTTGGAAAAGCGGCCGCCTGGGTGCTGGCCGGCTATTTCATGATCAAAATGATCGGCGTGGCGGCGGACAACAACTGGCACTACCTGGCCACCGGATACGGCTCATGGTTTCTGGTGGAGATGCTGGGTTTCGTGGCCCTGCCGGCCTTCCTGTACGCCGTCGGCGTTCGGGACAAGAACACCAAGCTCATCCGCTGGACCGCGGCCTGGACGGTATTGGGCATCGTCGTCAACCGCTTCAACATCTCGATGGTGGCCTTCAACTACCATCTGCCGTCCAGCGAACGATATTTTCCGAGTTGGATGGAAATCGGCATATCCGTTTTCATCGTGACCGTCGGCATCCTGATCTACCGCTTTATCTGTACCCGCATGCCGATCCTGTACGAACATCCGGATTACGAGCCGCATTAATCAACAGCAAGAACCGCGGATGCAGGATTATCCGCAGACTCGGGAGCAGGTTGAAATGGAAACCATACACACGTTGCAAGAGTTTATGCTGCACACCAAAAACATTATCTACATCCTCATCGTGTTGGTGCTGGTGGCCATGCCGGCATTCTGGAAGTTCCTGAACGGTGGAGATGAAGAATAGCACCTTCCCCGGCTCCCCCATGAGCCGTGGTAAGAAGATAGCTCAATTAGGAGATCGCCATGTATGAGTTTGTCGCCGGCCCATTGGCCAAAATTGCCTTTCTGATATTTTTCCTTGGGTTGATTTGGCGGTTTGTTTACTACGTCCGGGGCCTGAACTGGCAGGCCGACCGGGTGGCCTACACCCAATTCATCGGCGCCGGCGTCAAAGGCGCAGCACGCTCCATCGTGTCCTGGCTGATCCCGTTCGGGACGCACAGCTGGCGCTTTTATCCGGGTTTTACCGTATTGGTGTTCGTGTTTCACATCGGCATCCTGCTGGTCCCCCTGTTCCTGCTGGGACACAACATGATGCTGGCCGATGCCTGGGGGTTCAGCCTGCCGACCATTCCGGAATCCCTGGCCGACACCTTGACCGTGGCCATGCTGATCGCCGGGCTGTTTATTCTGCTGCGCCGCATCGCGCTGCCGGCGGTTCGAATCCTGACCAAGCCCTATGACCTGATCGTGCTGGTGATTGCCATCGCACCGTTTCTGACCGGATTTCTGGCCCGCATGCAGGTGGGGGACTACAATTTCTGGCTGACCACCCATATTCTCTGCGGCGAGATCATGCTGGTGGCCATCCCCTTTACCAAGCTTTCCCATTTTTTGCTGTTCTTCCTTTCCAGGGCACAGATCGGAATGGACTTTGGGATCAAACGTGGCGGAATGAAGGGGCGCTCCATGCCCTGGTGACCCCTACCGCTGGGAGGCCGGAGGACGCCAGGTCCTGTGTTGCCGGAGGTTCGCAGTAGTCGGACTACGGCTTCACCTCCGGTCGCCTTGGCCCTGACGCCCTCCGACCTCCCGGCGGCAGGGATCGGGCGGGGAGGTTGAAAATGGTAGGATTAGAAATAATAAAGTTTAACTCCCATTTTAATGGGTGATGATAGAAAAAATAATTTAAGACGGTAGGATTTGATCATGCCTGAAGGAACACTTTGCAACAAAAAGACGGTGAATACGGAAGAAGAACTTCACGCCCTGTTGGCGGACAAAAGCGGCAAGCTCTATTATGAAGAGATGAAGTCGCTGGACGTTGACACCGATGCCCTGTGGGGCACTATTCAGAAGAGTCTAAAGTCCAGGCTTAAGACCTGGCTGGAGATCTGCGCCCATTGTGGCATGTGTGCGGAGAGCTGTTTTCTCTATCTCACCGACGACCGTAATCCGGAGCAGGTTCCCTCCCATAAGATTCAGTCCACCCTGGGCGAAATGGTCAAGCGCAAAGGCAAGGTGGACAACGCGTTCATGCGCTACTGCATGGACACCGCATGGTCCAAGTGCACCTGCTGCAACCGATGCGCACTGTACTGCCCGTTCGGCATCGACATGGGGGTGATGTTCGGCTACCTGAGGGGCCTTTGCTACTCCCAGGGATTCGTGCCCTGGGAGCTCAAGATCGGCGCCGGCATGCACCGCATCTATCGCGCCCAGATGGATGTCACCACCGAAGATTGGACCGAAACCTGCGAGTGGATGTGCGAGGAGTGGGAAGAAGACTGGCCGGGCCTGGAGTTCCCCATCGACAAACCCAATGCCGACATCATCTACACCGTCAACGCGCGTGAAGTTAAACATTATCCCGAAGATCTGGCCGAAGCGGCGGTGCTCTTTCATCTGGCCGGCGAGAACTGGACCGTGCCCAGCGAAGGCTGGGAAGAGACCTCGTTGGCCATGTTCGCCGGCGACTGGGCAGCCTGCAAGATGCAGGTGGAGAGCGTGTACGAGGCCATGGAGCGTCTCAAGCCCAAACGCATGGTGGTCACCGAGTGCGGCCATGCATACCGGGCCACCGTACTGGAAGGACCTT
>JBNLAV010000039.1:0-13411 GCA_050302315.1 Desulfobacteraceae bacterium | reverse complement strand
AGATCGCCAGGACCGGGACGGTCGCGCTTTACAGGGATCCAAAATAGGAACATAAGTACGAAAGACATTGAAATTTACGGGCAATGCCCGTCCGATTTAACCAGCGAACCCCTAACATTGAGGCCCGTAGGGCCAAACCTGACTTTAAGGAGAAACGTAATGGCTAAGATTGATTTCGGAGGCGTCATTGAAGATGTCACAACTGTAGAAGAATTTTCCGTAGAAAAAGCCCGCGAAGTTCTGGCTGACGAGACCATCGTGGTATTGGGCTACGGCGTGCAGGGACCAGCCCAGGCTTTGAACATGCGAGACAACGGGTTCAAGGTCATTGTGGGCCAACTCGAAGCCGACAAAGAGTGCTGGGACCGCGCCATCGCCGACGGTTTCGTACCGGGCGAGACCTTGTTCCCCATCGCCGAAGCCGCCAAAAAAGGCACCATCATCCAATACCTGCTCTCCGATGCTGGTCAAATGGCGGCCTGGCCGGAGGTCAAGGCATGCCTCAACCCGGGTGATGCCCTGTACTTCTCCCACGGTTTTTCCATCGTGTACAAAGACCAGACCAAGGTCATTCCGCCTGAAGATGTGGACGTCATTCTGGTGGCCCCCAAAGGATCAGGTCGCAATGTGCGCCTGAACTTCCTTGACGGCAGCGGCATCAACTCCAGCTACGCCGTTTTCCAGGACGCCACCGGTCGCGCCAAAGAGCGCACCCTGGCCATCGGTATCGCCATCGGATCCGGCTATCTGTTCCCCACTACGTTTGACAAAGAGGTCCACAGCGACCTGACCGGCGAACGCGGTATTCTCATGGGTGCGCTGGCCGGCGTGATGGAAGCCCAATACAACCTGTTGCGCAAACACGGACACAGCCCCAGCGAAGCCTTTAACGAGACCGTCGAAGAGCTCACCCAAAGCCTCATTCGCCTCGTTGGCGAAAACGGTATGGATTGGATGTATGCCAACTGCAGCACCACCGCCCAGCGCGGCGCGCTGGACTGGGCCCCGCGGTTCCGTGATGCGGTCGTTCCGGTCTTCGACCAGTTGTATGAAAGCGTGATGAACGGCACGGAAACCAAAATCGTGCTGGAAAAGAACAGCTTGCCGGACTACCGTGAAGGTCTGAACAAGGAACTGGCCGCAATCCACAATTCAGAAATGTGGCGCGCCGGCAAAGCCGTAAGGGAGCTGCGACCCGAAAACCGAGCTAAAAAATAACACATCGTGTGATTCGCGACCCCCGCACAGCGGGGGTCGCGCCCGATTCTAACTTAACGCCGGCAAAACACATAAAACGGATGGCCATGGAACCGATTCTCATATACGACACAACCCTGCGGGACGGTACGCAAGGGGAGAACATCAACTTCTCGGCCGAAGAGAAGGTCAGGATCGCCAGAAAGCTGGATGAAATCGGTATCCAATATATCGAAGGGGGCTGGCCCGGTTCCAACAACCGCGATGTCCGCTTTTTCGAATTGGCCCGTGATGAGAAGTTTGAGCAAACCCGCATCACCGCATTCGGCTCAACGCGCAAGCCCGGCATATCAGCCAACGACGATCCCAACCTGCAGGCATTGATCGACAGCCAGACCCCGGCTGTGGCCATTTTCGGAAAATCCTGGCCATTGCATGTGGAAAGCATCATGGGCAATACCCGTGAGGAAAACCTGGCCATGATCTCAGACTCCGTGTCGCACCTCAAATCCCATGATCGCGAAGTCGTCTACGATGCCGAACACTTTTTCGACGGCTACAAGGACGATGCCGAATACGCCGCCAGGACCCTGTTGTGCGCTGCCGAAGCCGGAGCGGACTTTCTCGTGCTCTGCGATACCAACGGAGGCACCCTGCCTTCCGAGGTCAAGAAAATTGTCACGGCTGTAAAGCAACTGCTGGAGAGCCGGGGGTGCACCACCCATCTGGGAATCCACTGCCACAACGACTGTGGCATGGCCGTCGCCAACTCCATCGCAGCCGTCGAAGCCGGCGCGGCCATGGTGCACGGAACAGTGAACGGATACGGCGAGCGATGCGGAAACGCCGACATCACCTCGATCATACCGATCCTCTCCGTCAAGATGGGCATTGCCTGCATCCCGGCAACGAAATTGGGACGACTCAAGAGCCTGTCCCGCTATGTGAGCGAGAGCGCCAACATGATTCCGGTGCACGCCCGCCCGTTCGTGGGCAAGAGCGCCTTTGCCCACAAAGGCGGCATCCACGTCAACGCCATCATGAAAGAACCGCGCGCCTATGAGCATATGGACCCCATGCTGGTCGGCAACAAGCGCCGGGTTCTGGTCTCGGACATGTCGGGAAAGAGCAACGTGGAGTACAAAGCGAAAGAGTTCGGGGTCGAAATCGGCGGCCAGGGCAAGGACACGCAGCAGATTGTCGATGAGATAAAATCCATGGAAGATCAGGGCTACCAGTTTGACGTGGCTGACGGCTCCATGAAGATCCTGCTGGAAAAATTTACCGAACAGTTCAAACCCCATTTCGACCTGGACTCCTTTCGCATCAGCATAGAGAAAGACAAAGAGTTTGCCTGTACCTCCCACGCCATTATCAAAGTCCAGGTCGACGGCGTGGATGAAATCACCGCCGCCGAGGGGCATGGCCCCGTCAGCGCGCTGGACAATGCGCTGCGAAAGGCGTTGGGCCGTTTCTATCCAGATCTCAACGGCATGCGGCTGGTGGATTTTAAGGTACGGGTCATCGACGGCCGTGAAGGCACGGCTGCCAGGGTCAGGGTTTTCATCGAATCCCGCGACCATGAAGAGACATGGACCACCATCGGTGTGTCCGAGGACATCATCGAAGCGAGCTGGCAGGCGCTTGCCGACAGTTTTCAATTCAAGCTGGCCAAAGAGCAGGCCAGAGCCGAAGGAAAGCTAACCCCATGACAAAGGCAGGTCGATACGCCGCAGGACTTTTGCTCCTGCGGCCCATGCTTACCCGGTAGCGGATTCCACCGTGTCGTTTTTTCACCCATGCACGGTACGGTGGTTTGTGACAACCGACATGACATATGACAGGCTGTCGGAGGGTCGCCGCAATGGTCCGCCTATCGACGCCTTTTCAATGATCCAGGATTTATCCGGCAGGCATGAGCGCTCCGCCAGCATGCCGGTCATCATCATAAAGGACAAACACCATGAGCCAAAACGATATCGTTAAATTCTTCGACACCACCCTTCGAGACGGAGAACAATCCCCCGGCGCCAGCATGAACACCGCAGAGAAGCTGAGACTGGCGGTCCAACTGGAAAAACTGGGCGTCGATGTCATCGAAGCCGGATTTCCGGCGGCCTCCGAGGGCGATTTTGAAGCCGTCTCCAAGATCTCGTCCAAACTGAAGGTGCCCGAGATCGCCGGCCTGGCAAGGGCCAACAAAGAAGACATCGACGCGGCATGGGGCGCCATTAAGAACGCCGCCAAACCGCGTATCCACACCTTCATCGCCACTTCGGACATTCACCTGGAGTACAAGCTTCGTATGAGCCGTGACGAGGTCGTCAAAAATGCCGTCGAAGCGGTGCGTTACGCCAAATCCTTTACCGATAATGTGGAATTCTCGGCCGAAGACGGATCGCGCTCGGACCGCGATTATCTGTGCAAGGTATTCGAAGCCGCCATCGAAGCAGGCGCCACCACGGTCAACCTGCCCGACACGGTTGGATACGCCATCCCGGACGAATTCTCCGCCTTGGTCAAATATGTGCTCGAACACACCCCCAATATCCACAAAGCGGTATTGAGCGTCCACTGCCATAATGATTTAGGCCTGGCCACGGCCAACACCCTGGCCGCTCTGGGTGCCGGCGCCCGGCAGGCTGAAGTCACCATCAACGGCATCGGAGAACGGGCAGGCAACACCTCGTTGGAAGAGGTGGTCATGGCCCTGCGCACGCGCAACAACCACCTCCCCCTGCAATCGGGGATCAACACGGAGCATATTTACGCCACGAGCAAGCTGGTCAGCATGATCACGGGCATCCTGGTCCAGCCCAACAAGGCGATCGTGGGCGCCAATGCGTTTGCCCATGAGGCCGGCATTCACCAGGACGGCATGCTCAAGAACCCCATGACCTATGAAATCATGCGACCCGAAGACATCGGTTTGAGCACCAACAAACTGGTTCTGGGTAAGCACTCCGGTCGACATGCCCTCAGGGAGCGCATCAGGGATATCGGGTACGAGCTCTCAGATGAAGAGTTGAAAATCGTTTTCAAAAAGTTCAAGGAACTGGCCGATAAAAAGAAACACGTCATGGACGAAGACCTTGAAGCCATCGTCAACGAAGGGGTGCTGCGCACACCTGACATCTTCGTACTGGAATACCTGCATGTATCGGCCGGCTCCACGGTCATGCCCATGGCCAGCGTACAGATTTCCATCAACGGCCGGTCCGTGAAGGACGCCGGCTACGGCAATGGCCCCATCGACGCCTGTTACAACACCATTGCCAAGCTGACCGGGTCCAGCTCAGAATTGCTGCGCTTCACCATCAGCGCCATCACCGGCGGAACGGACGCCCAGGGTGAGGTGACGGTGCGGCTGAAAGAAAACGGCCTGGTGGCCCTTGGACGCGGCACCGACCCCGATATCATGACCGCCAGTGCACTGGCCTTCATCAATGGATTGAATCGCCTGGAGTACCTCAAAAAACATCCGGTGGACCACGAAAAATATTAGAAGCTACCCCATAAAGGGAATTTATGGATGCCAAAGGGCGGCCGGGGAAATCCCGCCGCCCTTTTTTTACGGACTTCCAACTCAGAAGCGGCATAAAAGGTTTTGTGCTGATCTAAAAAACTCAAGGAACCAAGGCCAAAGGGCCGTATCAACTCCGTGAAGCATGTAGGGGTGGTCGGGCTTGAGGCCATTGGCCACAGCGGTTTTATCGCATACCGACCGAACTTGAGCTTTATAGATAAGTGTAAAAGGTTAGCCCTGGTATCCGGCACGATTAGCTTTCATCATCGGCCTTATCCTTGGTGCCGTATTTTTCAATCATTTTCTTGGTCTGGTTGATGCGTTTGGTGATCAAGATCGATCGCGGACATGACTGTGTGCATTTGAAATGATTCTCGCATGGCCAGACGCCGTTGGGGTCGTTCAGCGCCTCCAGTCGAGCTTCAAAGCCGTTGTCCCGGGTATCCGCATTAAAGCGGTAGGCCTGGCTGATGGCCGCAGGTCCCAGAAAAGCGGTATTGCTGTCGAGGATCGGGCAGGCAGAGTAACATGATGCGCACAAGATGCAGTTGGTGGTGTCGTCAAACCGCATGCGCTCCTCCTGGGACTGGATGCGCTCTTTTTCCGGTACCGGTTCGTCATTGATCAGATAGGGTTTGACGGCGCGGTATTTTTTGAAAAAGTCTGATTGATCGACGATCAGGTCGCGCTGAACCGGCAGGTAGCGCAACGGCGCGACAGTAATCGTATCACCATCCTTTTCGGCCACATCTTTGATCAGGGTTTTGCAGGCCAAACCGTCCTTTCCGTTGATGCGCATCGCATCCGAACCGCATACGCCGTGGGCGCAGCTCTTGCGAAATCCCAGACTGCCGTCCTGAAAGCGCTTAACCCGCATCAGCGCGTCCAGCAACCGTTCGTTGGCATCGACGTCTACGGCATATTCCTGGAGCCATGGCTTGTCATCGGTTTCCGGATTGAACCTTTGGACTTTAAGGATGATCTTCATGGTTTTTGCTCCTCAATGATCAATAGGTGCGCGGTTTGGGTTCCCAGATCGAAGTGTCCACCGTTTTGTAATCGATGTGCACCTGATCCCCCTCCAGGTAAGCCAGTGTATGTTTCAACCAGTTGTCGTCATCGCGTTCGGGATAATCTTCCCGGCTGTGGGCTCCCCTGCTCTCCCGGCGGTTCTGAGCTGAGACGGCGGTGATCAGGGAAAGGTCGAGCAGGTTGCCCAGCTCGATCAGTTCCAGCAGGTCGGTATTGAACTGCCGGCTGGTATCCTGAATACGGACGGTTTGATAACGCGCCCGCAACTCTTTGAGGGTATCCACCGCTGTTTGCATATCCCCATCGCTGCGATAGATGCCGACCTTTTCCATCATCACCGTCTGCATTTCTTCGGAAATGTATCCGCCGTGGGGGCCGGATTTACCGTCGGTGAGCCGATGGATCCAGGCTTTGGCGAACTCGGCGTCATCTTCGGCGACCTGGGGCATTTCGACCCCTTTCACATAGTCTCCGATGTGCTGCCCGGCCCTGCGGCCAAAGACCACCAGGTCGAGCAGGCTGTTGGTTCCCAGGCGATTGGCGCCGTGCACCGAAACGCAGGCGCATTCACCCGCGGCGTAAAGCCCCTCCACCACGGTCCCCTTTCCGTCGCGAATCACGCGGCCGTGGATATCGGTGGGAATGCCGCCCATGGCATAATGGGCCGTGGGCAGCACCGGAATGGGCGCATCCGCCGGATCGATGCCGAGATAGGTCTTGCAGAAACTGGTAATGTCCGGGAGTTTGGCAGTCAGCACCTCTTTTCCCAAATGGGTGGCGTCCAGGTGGACATAGTCATCGATTTTGCGATCTCCCCGTATTCCCTTGCCGGCACGTATTTCGGTAAGGATGGACCGCGCCACGATATCCCGCGGCGCCAAATCGATCAGGGTCGGCGAATACCGCTCCATGAAGCGCTCACCGTCCCGGTTGCGCAGTATCCCCCCCTCCCCTCGTACGGCTTCGGAGATCAGGATGCCCAGGCCCATGATGCCGGTCGGGTGAAACTGGAAGAACTCCATATCCTGAAGGGGTATGCCGCGACGGGCGCAGACCGCCGGCCCATCGCCGGTGTTGGCAAAGGCATTGGAGGTAATTTTGAACATGCGTCCGAATCCGCCGGTGGCGAAGAGCACGGCTTTTGCGGCAACGATATGCAACTCTCCTGTGGAAAGCTCCACCGCCACGACCCCCTGGCAGACGTTATCCTTCATGATCAGGTCCACCACCTGGTGCTCATCGAAAAAGGTTACATCGTTTTTGATGCACTGCTGGTAGAGGGTCTGCAATATCATATGCCCCGTTCGGTCTGCCGCGTAACAGGCTCTTCTCACCGGACCTTTCCCGAATTCACGGGTATGGCCGCCGAATCGGCGTTGATCGATGCGCCCTTCGGGTGTCCGGTTAAAGGGCAACCCCCTGTTTTCAAGGTCATAGACTGCCTGAATGGCCTCTTCGGCCAGGATTTGGGCGGCCTTCTGATCCACCAGATAGTCCCCCCCCTTTACGGTGTCAAAGGCATGCCACTCGGGTTTGTCCTCCTCCACATTGCCCAAAGCGGCACTGATACCTCCCTGGGCAGCACCAGTGTGGCTTCGAATGGGATAGAGCTTGGACAGCACGGCCGTACGCGATCGCTGGCTGGCTTCAAGAGCCGAATAGAGACCGGCCCCGCCTGAACCCACGATGACAGTGTCAAATTCATGAATCACGAATCACCTCCCGGAAGATTGAATCGAATTGGCAGATAATGCGGCAGGGCGGCTTAGAAGTTGAAATTCAGCGCGCGGGCGGCAGCTTTTCCCCGCAGACGTGCAGCAGATGTCATGGATTGCGCCCATTGGGCAACGAAATTAGCGATGCACCCTCTCAGCACCCGACGACCGGGTTCGTATGCCCATCGGACCGGCATCAAACGCTTATATGTTATAAGCGCGTCCGCCGCTCTTAGACAAGCTAATTATACGCGCCAATGCGTCAACCCTGTTTGACGGGGATTCGCATTCGGCAGTTTGGTTCGGGATGCCACTGTCGGCTCAATAATTGCAACAAATCAAAATGCGTTTTCAATTCCTTCGAATGATGACGACGGTGAAGAGGTGGGGTGTGAACCAAACGACAGCGTTGCATGAACTGAACCTTCAAAAATCAGACTGTCCGGATGAGATCCGACGGGCTTACCGGAAATTGGTCAGACAGTGGCACCCGGATCAATTTGCCCACCAACCGGAAATCCATTCCCTTGCGGAGGAAAAACTCAAGCGGATCAATCAAGCCTACAGTGTGCTGGCTGAATACTTCAAGAACCGTACCGCAACCTATAAAAATAACAGTAAATTTTCAGAAAGAAGATCAAAGAATGAAAAGCGGAACAAGCCTGATCCGACGGGTTTCGGCCTTTTGAAAGGTTGGCTTCGCAACCTGTTTGCATCCCACACGCCGAACGCCGGCGGATTCCAAAAAGCCGGCACCACGGTGAACCCCACTGCCCCCTTCTCCCGGACGAACCGGTCCGGGTTTGATGCGGTTTTGAAAAAGGCCTACCATGCGAGTGAACGACAATCGCTTGGTGCCCGTCGAAGTTCACGGGCAGGGCTTCACCGCTATCGAAGGAGTTCCACATCGACCCGCATCGATGGATTTCGTTCGCCGTCACCGGCGGCGCCGGTCCAACCGATCGCCGGCATCGATCCCATTGACGGCTCGGACTGAGCGTCCCGTTGTCTCCCCCTAAGTAAAGTCCGGTTTCCGCCTTGGTGTAAGGTTTGTCCTCAACCTGCGACAACGAGCAGGGTCGCCAGTCTTGCGTTGTAAAATCAAATAGATTCATGGGGGGTAGGAAAGATATGAATCCGATGGCCATTTTCACATGGGGGGCAAGCCTGATGGTTGCACCGCATACGTTGGCCTTATTGGGTAATGTAGCCGGTGCGCAACAGCTATTTTTCCCCGTTTGCCTGGCAGTGGCCGCCGCGTTTTACTGGATCAATGCCCTGTCCATGGCAGACCTGTCAACCCTTGGCCCGACCCGCCCCTCAGACGCGGTGGAACTGATGATCGCGGGGCTGTCATGGACCAGCCGATGGATTGTCACCATCATGCTCTCCACCGTCCTTCTGGTCACGGCCGGTTTCGCCTTCAATGAAACCTTCATTTATTGGTTTCCCAATTTTGCATTTGCATTCGTCCTTCTGGGAGTTTTGGCCCTGGTCCATCTTTTGGGACAAAAGGCGGTTCGATGGACGCAAACAGCCCTGTCGGTCATCGTTCTGTCTGGATTGTCGGTGCTGTTGGCCATGGGCGTGTGGCGATATATGGGCGCTCCACCGGCAGTTGTTCAGAAACCGATGGCCGCCCTTCCGTCTTCGATGGCGGGCGTTGCATTGATCTTTATCGGATTCGACCTCGTTCTGGATCACGGATGTTGCAGCAGATCCAAACAGGCCGGAAAGCTGATGATCGGGTGCATCACCATCATGGCATTCGTGCTGGGCGCCTGGGGTTGGGCCTCCCTCCAGGCGGTTCCGGCAGAAAAGCTATCGGTCTCTTACATTCCCCACATCATTGCGGCGCGCAACATCGGTGGAAACGCCGGTAGAATGATCATGGCGGCAATCGTTATTGCCGGCAGTGCAGCGGCCGTCAACGCCCTTCTCTCGTCCGTCTCCCGCCCGGGATTTTTAAGTGCAGACCGTCCACTGACCCTGCGGCCATTGTGGATGCGCCGGTTGGAACGCCCAGCCAGCCGGATCATCATCGCTGCCCTGGTCATCGGTTGGATGATGGCCGGTGGCGTGGCCGGTACCGAGATCATCGACAGTTACGTACGGGCCGGCCTATTGGTATGGCTTCTCTTCTACGCAGCCATCCATATCGCTCTTCTCTCCCATGGTCTGCCAGTCCGTCGCAAAAGTCCGGTGATCTGGCCGGGTTGGCTCAGACCGGTCGCCGGCGCAACAGCAATGACGGGAAGCAGCGTAGCGCTGCTGGTAACGGACCCTGAAATGGCATCGATGGGCGGCCTCATCCTGATCGTATTGCTCCCGGTCACCGCGGCCTTGTGGGCGAAAGGGCGATGGTTCACCGCCAGCGACAGTGAAAGGAATCCGGCCGAACCTCGACCATTTCGATTAAACAGATGACCGAAACCCTTGCCGATGGAGGTAAGCTATATGAAAAACTGGATAATCCTGATTGGCATGATAGTGATGATCGGCATGGCCGGATCGATATCCGACGCCTCGGATGACCGGATTGCCAAAGAGGAACTCCTCGAAACGATGGACGAACCCAACCTGGTCGTTATCGATGTGCGCACCGGTCGTGACTGGCGTTCATCGGAATTCAAGATACGAGGAGCCATCAGGGCCGATATGTCCGAATTCGACAAATGGGCAGCGCAACTGCCCAAAGACAAGCGGTATGTCACATACTGCGCATGACCCAACGAATCCACTAGTGCCCGTGCGGCACGACGCATGACCGATCTCGGCATTACCAATGTTCTGGCTCTAAAAGGCGGGTGGAGAGAATGGTTTCGCTCTAAATACCCTGTAGAGGCAAAGTAGAAGTATTTTACGACAATATTGTGTCACACATTACATTTTAACACACTATTGTAACATTTCGGTGTAACTCCCAGAATACTACCAACGATCCGATTCTGATACATACCGGGCAGTTGGAGGCCATGAGCATTCCACAACCGCAATTGGCACACTGATTGCTCTAATTATTGCTAAAGTTTGCTACCGAGCAGATCGATCTAAAGATAAAAGGAAAGTATTTCAAGCAGAGGTCAACCATGGAACAAGTTCAGATCGTACGCAAAATCAACAACCTGGAAATTATATCGAAACTGATGAACAGTGTGGCCAAGCAGTATGGTTGTCGGGTCAAGTATAATCCGGAAAACGGCGGAATCCGTTTTTACGGTGACACTTCATGTCAAAAATATATTGTGGAGGAGACCCTCTCCTTTTTTCAGACGGCCTGATGGCCAGCGGCGATCCGGTATTGATACGCTCATAGCCTTGCCGCGATGCGATAACCAAACCATATTGGAATGGTGCAAATCGACGCACTTCCTGCCAAAGCAGGTATTGCATCGCGCCATAGCCACAGGCATCGGCCATAATCCATCATGCCAACCGTACGCCGCCGGCCGTCATCGAAGCACCGTTTCGCTTTTATTTCTTTCCCAACAGGCCATCCCGTATCTTGGCATTGGCTTTTTCACCAAAATTATAGGTGTAGTACATGCGAACAAATTCAGGATTGGCAATGGTCCCCCTGACTTCTCCCTGGTACTCGAGCGTGAGTCCCTTTCCCGGAACGTAGGTGGAGATGGATGTCAGTCCCGGCTTCATATCCTTGTCCAACCAGGCGGCATAGCGCTCCACATCCTCTTGATTGCGCTGGTAGAGGTCTTCAGGATTGCATTTTTTCATCAGATCCCGATAGCCGTCTTGTAGCTTCTTGGCCGTCGCCTTGGAGGTCAAATAGTGGAAATAGAGCTGTTTGACCTGATCTGACTGAATCACTTCCTGCGGGTCACTTGTTGGTTTTTCGAGGTAGAGCCCGACCGCGTAAACTTTAACAAAACCGAAAGCCTTGCGATAGGCCACACCATTCAGGGTCAACTGTTTTCCTTCCACCATTTTTTCCGAAGGGAATTTTACGCCCAGCACCTCAACGTCTTTCGCTTCCGACGCCGCTGCCGGAATGATCATCAGACAGATCACCGCAAACACGACCAACGCATGCTTGTACATTCCTCTCTCCTTTCAATATGTCAGGGGGGGAGCGATGAGATGCTGCATGATATCCCACCCGATCAGGATTTGTCAAAACAAGGATCGGCAAAAAAACCAACGACGTTTGCCGGTGCCACCCGTGATCTTGACGACGCCTCGACGGCTCGTCAAAAAGCCCAGGGACGGCCAGTCGTCTCTCCTGATGAGGATTCGATAGATGATGATAACAATGCCGTCAGGCGCGCACGGTTCCGACCAGTTCCCTGGCGGCGGCAAGATTATGATCCAGAAGATAGTTCCGTATTCCGTCGATGATTTCCATGGTTGCCTGGGGATTGATGAAATTGGCCGTCCCCACCTGAACGGCTGTTGCACCGGCCACCATGAACTCAATCGCATCCTCGGCATTCATGATGCCGCCGATGCCGATCACCGGCACCTTGACCGTCCGGGCCACCTGCCACACCATCCTGACGGCAACGGGTTTGATGGCCGGACCGGAGAGGCCGCCGATAATGTTGGCGATTTTCGGTTTGCGGGTATGAATATCGATGGCCATCCCGGTGATGGTATTGATCAGAGAGACAGCGTCTGCACCAGCATCCTCCACGCTTTTGGCGATAAGGGTAATGTCGGTGACGTTTGGAGAGAGCTTGACGGTCAGATGTTTGTCATATTGTCTGCGCACGGTGGCGGTCACTTCGGCCGCCATTGCGGGATCGGCGCCGAATGCGACCCCGCCCTCTTTGACATTGGGGCATGAAATATTGATCTCAATCCCGGCGATGGCATCGATTTCGTTCAGCCGCCGGGCCAACTCCGCGTAGGCTTCCACGGTTGTGCCATAAATATTGGCAAACACTGGGATTTTGAGCTTGCTTAAAAAAGGGACCTTCTTTTCAATAAACTGCTCAAGCCCCACGTTCTCCAGCCCGATGGCGTTGAGCATTCCGCTGGAGGTCTCCGCGATTCTGGGAGGGGGATTCCCTTTGGAAGGTTCCAGGGAGAGTCCTTTGACAAGCGCCCCGCCCAGCCGGTCAAGATCGACCAGAGACTTGAACTCCATGGCATATCCGAACGTACCGGACGCCGTCATGACAGGATTTTGCAGCACGAGGCCGCCTATATTCACCGAAAGGTCGGGCTGGGTCTTGGTCACGTCGCATTACCGCCTGATTGAGAGTTGGTGGCCATCCGAAATGGCCGGGCACGGGTTAGCTGTGCATTGCCCCGCCCCATATAGCCGATCTGGCCCAACAGGTCAACGACCTCAACGCTCTTCGACCATCCACATCAAATGGTACAATCAACACTGGCTTTTTTGGAATCGCCGCACAGGGGTAGGATCTATATCACAACTTTGGGTCTCGTTTTTTCGATGCCATGAGGTGGGGTGCAGGGTCGGTCCGGGTCACGTCAGCCATGAATCTTAGTGGCGTTTAGGTGCAGCGGAGCAAGGGGCGGCCCGGACTGTTTGAGCGAAGCGAGTTTCCGGGCCGCTGCGCAGCGCGCCTTAGCGCCACTTGATGAAATGGCCTGTGGCCCGGACCGACCCTGCACCCCACCGGCTCATAAAAACCGACAGCTGAGTCAATAAGTTGAATCGTGCCATCGAACGTGGTATGCGTCGTCATTCAAAATCAGGCCCATTGACGACCGCCCGACAAATGACTTCGACACCGTAGCATCGGAGGCCCAAGCATGAAATTTGAACTCGCCTACTGGCACTGGCTCGTATTTGGTATGCTGCTGATGGTTTCTGAGATTTTCATTCCCAATTTCACCATCATCTGGTTCGGCCTGGGCGCGGTAGCCGTTTCCGTCATGATGTTGATCGTGCCGACCATGTCGCTCACGCTTCAATTATTTGCCTGGGCTGTGGCATCGTGCGTCATGACCT
>JBNLAV010000038.1:0-5894 GCA_050302315.1 Desulfobacteraceae bacterium | reverse complement strand
ACAGCGTCCAGACATCGTCGGGACCGAACCCGAATCCACCGGCAGTGGCTGTAAACAGCCGCGTCACATTGCCATGGGTGACCCATACCCCCTTGGGCCGCCCCGTCGAACCCGATGTGTAAATCACGTAGGCCAGGTGGGAGACTCGATCCGGCTTGCCTAAGTTATCGCAAGCATGGGCAGAAATCGATTCTTGCTCTTTATCGATATCAACAACTACTGCGGCCTTGCCATCAATGGCAGGCATGGTCGAAGTCCGGCAGACCACGGTAGCCACACGGGCATCCTGCAACATAAAATCAATTCGCTCGGCCGGATATTCCGGATCCAAAGGCAGATAGGCCCCGCCGGCTTTCAGGATGCCCAGCATGGCGATGATCATCTCCGGATCGCGTTTCATGCACAATCCCACCACAACATCCGGTCCGACGCCCAGTTGTGAGAGGTGACGAGCGAGCTGATTTGCTTTGCGGTTAATTTGATCATAGGTCAATTGCTGTTCTTGGAAAGTCAGGGCTGTTTGAGTTCCATATTTTTCAACGGTGGTTTCGAATCGTGAGTGCAAGCAATCGCTTGGCGGAGACAAAATCGAATTACGGATCGGCTGATATTGGTTTTCCCGCATCAGAACCACTCTGGATACAGGCTGAAGCGGCTGATCGAGCATACCTGCCAACAGCATCTGGAAGCTATTCACCATGCGTAGAATCGATTCTTCGTCGAAGAGATCGGTATTATATTCGAAGGCTCCGGTCATCCCGGCTTCATCTTCTTCCATCCGTAAAGTCAGGTCAAAAAGCGCAATGCCCAGGTCGATCTTTAAGGGTGTGACGTTCAGATTCTTAAAGTGCCATTTTCCTTTGGGCATATTTTGAAAAACAAAGGCAGCTTGGAATATCGGCGTATGACTCAGATTTCGATTCGGCGCCAAAGATTGAACCAATTGGTCGAAAGGCAGGTCCTGATGAGCGAATGCCGCCAATGCAGTTTCGGTGGCCCGGGCGAGAAGGTCAGCATAGCTCGGATCATCCGAAAGATCTATGCGAAGAACCAGGTTATTCACAAAGCAACCGATTAACGGTTCAAATTCGCTGAGGGTGCGATTGGAAACCGGAGATCCGATGACAAGATCGGTTTCATTGGTGTAGCGAAACAGGAGTCCGGCATAGGCTGCCAGCAGAGCTGTATAAAGGCTGGTTCTGTATCTGCGGCATATTTCGCGCAACGCAGCGATCTTATCTCCGGCAATGCGAAATGATAGGGTTCTGCCCTTGAAGCGTTGGACAGCCGGCCTAGGATGGTCCAGAGGTAATTCCAGTACCTGCGGAGCCCCGGCTAACTGATTTTTCCAATACCCAAGCTGTTTTTTCAATCGATCTGATGCCAGGTTGCGCCTCTGCCACAGGGCATAATCCGCATACTGCAATTTCAACCCCCGGCTCCCGAAATCGGGCAGCTCGGTACCACCGTACGCTGCGGCTAATTCCTGCAAAAATACGGCATTGGACCAACCGTCGCACACAATATGATGCGCTGCGATAAAGATGAAGTAAAGCCCCGGAGAGGCGAAAATCACCCGCAACCGCATTAACGGTCCCTTGGAAAGATCGAAAGGTTGTTGACCGGCTTCTACGGCCAGCCTTGAGATTTCTTTTTCCCTTTGAACTGAAGGCATATCTCCCAAATCGATGTATTTGAAATCCATTGGGAGCTGATCAGAAATGATTTGTACCGGCTGACCATTTTTCAGAGCAAAGGTAGTTCGCAATGCGTCATGTCTTCGGATAATCATCAACAGGCTTCGCTTGAAAGCCCCCAAATCCAGCCCGCCCTGGATTTTTAGCGCCATAAGCTGGTTGTAATGGGTGCTGCCGCCTTCCATTTGATCGAGAAACCATAACCTTTGCTGGGATGAGGACAGTGGTATATCCTCATCAGGACGTGCTTTTGTCAGCGGCAAAACATCATCCGCGTCGGGGGAAGCATTGCGTTCCAGGAAGGCTACTAATTCCCTCTTTCTCAACTTCAGCCCATCGATGATCTCCGATGACAACAGATTCCGCGGAGCGTCCACCTTCAATTGCCCGCGGCTGTCCAAGTGAATGAAAATTTCCGATTTTTCAAGATCCAACAGATATTGTTCCACAGGTATCATATAGTTACAGACTCTCTGTCGTTGGTTGTTTGCATATCGTGGGCGGGCAAGGGTACCGACCGTTGATGTTTTCCCGATATGTGTCGCGCCAAACCCGCAACAGTTGAATGCCTGAAAAGCGCTTCAAGCGTAACATTAACTTTAACGCGATCGCGTATCCTCGCGATGATCCGCGTACCGATCAGAGAATCGCCGCCGAGATCGAAGAAATTATCATCCGCGCCAATTGGCTTTATGCCGAGCATTTCCTGCCAAATCGCGGCGATGGAAATTTCGATATCTGCTTCAGGTAGTCTAAAGTCGGTATTCAGGCTATCCGGCCTGCGATGAAAGATAGAGGCTTCCGTGCTTCCGGAATTATACACATTTGCATTCGAAACCAGGGACCGCGCTATCTGTCGCTTAACAGCCTTCAAGTCCTTGGTGGAGACAATGACATTGTTGAAGCCGGCGGACAGTATCCGCTCAAACACTTCAATACCTTCCTTATTGCTCAGGCCGGAGGCCATGACATACTTTTTATAAATATGATCTGCTTGAGATTCCGCATATCTCGCAGCCATACCGGTTTCACTCCAGGCATCCCAGTTGACCGATATGGTAGGCGCGCCTCCATTACCTGGACAGGCTTGGGCATAAGCATCCTGAAAGGCGTTGGCAGCGCAGTAATCCACTTGTCCGACGCCGCCGATCACAGCATTCAGAGAAGAGCAAAGCATCAAAAAGTCCAAATTCAATTTTTTCACAGCAGCGCCAAGAATCAAAGTCCCCTGAATTTTGGGCGCTATTATCTTTTGGCACGAGGCTTCCGTTTTCCCTGCGATGACCCCTCCGCCAGGCAGTCCGGCGCAATGCACCACACCATGCAGGACGCCGTAACGTTCAACTATCTTACGGATGGTGGCATCCACTTCATCAAAATGGGTGACGTCCGCTTTGAGGACCCAGACTTGGCCACCGTGCTTTTCCATCTTCATGATTTTGCGAATTCTGCAGCTGGTGGAATTCTGGTCATCGTGTGACCGCAGCCAATCAGCCCACAGCGCTTTATCGGGAAAAGGCGATCGGCTTATCAATACGAGACGTGCCCGGACGGTTTTCGCAAGGTGCTCGGCAAACACCATGCCCAAGCCGCCTAAACCGCCGGTAATCAGATAGACTCCTCTTTCTTTCAAGTGCTTTTGCTGCGATCTGGACCGTGAAATCGGTAATGCAGGATACTCTGGTATCCAGCGTTCTGCATGCCGGAAAGCCACTACACGCCCGGCAAATGGTGAAGTGATCTCGGCCACCAGAAAGTTGACCAGATGGTCAATGTCTTTGTCGCGCGAATCTATATCAATGCTGGTGGTGGCAATATAATGATACTCATCGGCAATGACCCGGACAGGCCCTAGTACCGTTGCCTTCTCAGGCGACAGCAAATCGTCTCCGATGACATGCTGCATATTTGACGAAATGGCAATCAACCGCAAGGTATCATGATAACCTGCTCCGTCTATGGCGCGCACGATGGCCAGAAGGCTGAAAAACCCCTTGCCTAGTGTATCTTGAATACTGCTCGAACTTGGCTCACCATCGGCCAGCATCATATGAACCACCGCATCTATGGTCAGACCATCACGGGCCAGCATTAAAAACAATGCCCTGTAATGCTCCTCTTTTTCATAATCGAGCGTATACTGATCACCCTTCCGGCCCAAGGCGTCACCTTCCGTCACGCGAATCACCCGATGGCCATGGCGGGCCAACTCAGCGTCCACATGGTCGCAAAAGCCTCCCTGGCTGCCGAAGAGCACCAGGGTTTGCGCCGGTTGCGGCTCAATGGCGCCTTCATGGGGCCAGCGGCGCCAGGTGGGCAAATAAAACCAGTCGGAGGGGTCCTTTTTTTTCTCCGGCAATAGCTCCGGGGTTTCGGCCGGCCGACGCTCCGGCGGATCTATCCAATAGCGCCGGCGTTCGAACGGATAGGTGGGCAGCGCAACCTTGCGCCGGCTCTGGCCCTGATAAAACAAAGACCAGTCCATTTTCAGGCCGTGGCGCCATGCTCCGGCCAGCGACGACATCAGCGTCGTTGCCTGACAACCGCCAGCGCGGCCCAGGCTGCTGAATGCAACCGCAGCATCCCCGTGAGCGCGCACAAAGCCCTGCAGCACCTCGCCGGGGCCGATCTCCAGATAGATCCGGCCGGGTGTCTGCCGCAGCAGCTGCATGCCCTGGCTGAAGCGGACGCAATTGTGCACGTGGTCGGCCCAGTAACCGGCGCTGCATGCCTGCTCATCGCCGATCCAACGGCCGGTCAGATTGGATATATACGGTATCTGGGGCGCGGCGCGCCGGACCGCGGCCACCTTTTGCGCGAACGAGTCGCACATGGGCGTCATCATCGGCGAATGAAAGGCGTGAGAGGTGTTCAAAACAGCGCCGGCGATATCCCGGCGCTCCAGTTGCCCCTGATATTCCGAAATGGCTTCAAATGGGCCGGAGACCACGCACTGGCCCGGCGCATTAACCGCGGCCAGCCTGACCGTCTCCGGCAGGGCCGGCAGTTCGGATTCATCGGCGGCCACGGCCAGCATGGCCCCGGCGGGCATCTGCTGCATCATGCGGCCCCTGGTCGCCACCAGGGCCAGGGCATCTTCCAGTTCGAATACACCGGACAGGCAAGCGGCCACCCACTCGCCTATGCTGTGACCGATCATGGCCGCCGGCATAATCCCCCAATGCATCCACAAACGGGCCAACGCGTAGCTGATACTGAATATGGCCGGCTGCGCCACCGCGGTTTGATCCAATTTTTCGGCCGCATCGGCCCCGGTGCCGGAGGCAAACACAATGCTGAGCAGGTCCAGGTTTTCATAGCGGCTCAACAGTTCGGCGCAACGGTCCAGGTGACGGGCAAACTCCGGTTCGCTGTCATATATCGGCTTGCCCATTTGCAAAAACTGGCTCCCCTGGCCGGAGAACATGAACACGGCTTGCGGCGCCCGGTCGCCGGCTCCCGTTGTCGCCGCACGCGAGGTTTTCAACTCGGCCGCGGCCTGCGCAAGGTCCCGGCAGACCACTGTCCGTCGACATGCAAACGCTTTGCGCCCGGTGGCCAGGGTGAAGGCCACGTCAGCCGGGTCGGCCTCGGGATGTTTTCTGATCCAGTCCGCCAGCCGCACGCTGACGGATTCAAGCGCCTGAGGGGTCCGCGCCGAAACCGGCATCACATGCATGCCGCGCGGGGACGCGGAGCCCGGCGCGGGCGGCGGCGCCTGCTCCATGATCAGGTGCACATTGGTGCCGCCGATACCAAACGAACTGACTCCGATACGCCGGGGGCTCCCGTTTTGACCAAACGCACGAAGGTCCGTATTGACAAAAAAGGGACCGCCGGCGAAATCGACTTTGGGATTGGGCGCTTCAAAGTGCAAACTCGGCGGTATCATGCCCCGGTCCAGCATGAGCACGCCTTTGATCACGCCGGCAACACCGGCCGCCGTATCCAAATGCCCGATGTTGGTCTTCACTGAACCGATGGCGCAGGACCCGGTCTGCTGACCGCGGCCGTATGCCTGGTTCAAGGCCGCGATCTCGATCGGATCGCCCAGCGCGGTGCCGGTGCCGTGTGCCTCCACGTAACCGATGGTGCTCGGATCCACGCCCGACACGGCCAGCGCCTCGGCGATAACCGCCGCCTGGCCCGCGACGCTCGGCGCCGTATACCCCACCTTCGAAGATCCGTCGTTGTTAA
>JBNLAV010000037.1:0-1660 GCA_050302315.1 Desulfobacteraceae bacterium | reverse complement strand
GTGGGATGCCAGATCAACCTGCATGTGAAGGATAACAAAGTCGTGAAGGTGACGGGCGCTGACACGGCCCCCAACAACGCCAGCCTTTGCGTCAAGGGTCGCTTCGGATTTGATTTCATCCATTCCGACCAGCGGTTGACGTCCCCTATGATCAAAGAGAACGGCCAGCACCGCAAAGCCACCTGGGATGAGGTCCTCGATCTGGTGGCCGATAAACTCAAGGGCATCCGGGATACCCATGGCGGCGACAGCATCGGGCTGCTGACATCGGCGCGGGTCACCAATGAGGAAAACTACATCGCGCAGAAATTTGCCCGGGCGGTGCTTAAGACAAACAACGTCGATCATTGCGCGCGTCTCTGACATAGCTCCACCGTGGCCGGTCTGGCCGCAGCATTTGGATCTGGTGCAATGACCAACACCATTGCCGATATAGAGACAGCCGACGTGATTTTGATCACCGGTTCCAACACCACGGAAAATCATCCTGTGCTATCGTCTTTCGTCAAGCGCGCGGTGAAGTTCAACGGCGCCAAAGCGATCGTGGTGGATCCCCGCCGCATCAAGATGACCGAATTCGCGGACCATTGGCTGAGACCCAACTTGGGCACTGACGTGGCGTGGATCAACGGCATGATGCATGTGATCATCAAAGAGGACCTGCACGACAAGGCATTCATCGAATCCCGGACCGAAGCGTTTGAAGCGCTCGAACAGGCGGTGGATAAATACACCCCCGAGTTTGTGGAAGGTATCACCGGAATTCCCGCCGAAAGCCTGATCGCAGCGGCAAAGTTGTATGCCGGTGCCGAGAACGGCAGTATCCTGTACTGCATGGGCATTACCCAGCATGTCTCCGGGACCGACAACGTGAAATCCCTGGCGAACCTGGCCATGCTGTGCGGCAATCTGGGCAAACCCGGCGGCGGCGTCAATCCATTGCGGGGTCAGAACAATGTTCAAGGCGCCTGCGACATGGGCGGCCTGCCCAATGTCTACACCGCTTATCAACCGGTCACCGATCCGGCTGTAGCCGAGAAGATGGAGGGGGCTTGGGGGGTGTCCGGGCTTTCCACCGAGGTGGGGCTGAAAGTGACGGAAATGCTGCCAAAAGCCCACAGCGGAGAGTTGAAGGCGCTCTACATTATCGGCGAGAATCCATTGGTCTCCGATGCCGATATCAACCATTGTCAGAAGAGCATGGCCAATCTGGAGTTTCTGGTGGTCCAGGACATTTTTATGACGGAGACGGCACAGATGGCTGATGTGGTGCTGCCGTCGGCCTGTTTTGCCGAAAAAGAGGGCACCTTTTCCAATACCGAACGGCGGGTTCAGCGGGTGCGCAAAGCCGTAGACGCACCGGGTGAGGCCAAAGACGACTGGTGGATCACCGGACAGATTGCCAACCGGATGGGATATGAGATGAACTATCGGGACAGTGAGGCGATCTTCAACGAGATCACCAAGGTGACCCCCTCCTACGCGGGTATCACCTATGACCGGATCGATGACGTCGGTCTGCACTGGCCGTGCCCCACCGCCGACCATCCGGGCACGCCTATTCTGCACGGCCAGCAATTCACGCGCGGCAAAGGCCTTTTCCACGCCATCGAGTGGATTCCGCCCTTTGAGCAGATCGACGATGAGTATCCGCTCTATT
>JBNLAV010000036.1:0-2819 GCA_050302315.1 Desulfobacteraceae bacterium | reverse complement strand
AACGATATGTTGGCCGATCAGGTGGTCAACTTCATTGTCCGTTATGGCATCACCCAGGATGCCAGCGACATCCACATCGAGCAGGATCGCCTGGGAGCCCGACTGCGCTACCGCACCGACGGAATTTGCAAAGAGGTGGATATCGACTGGCTCAATGAAAAGCTCCAAGAGATGCCCAACGCCATCATCTCGCGCATCAAGGTGTTGTCAAACCTGGATATTGCCGAGCGCAGGCTGCCCCAGGACGGCGTCTTTCGCGTCAACTATTATGATCCGGCCCAGGACCGCCGCTACGATCTCGATTTTCGGGTGGCCACCTGTCCGGCCATCGTCGGCGAAAATGTCACGATTCGAATTCTCGATTCACGCAAAGCCAAAGTCGGCCTGGAGAATCTGAACCACTCGTTGCATGTGATCGGACCGCTCAAGCGGTTGTTCAAGAGTTCCGCCGGCATGATCCTGGTTTGCGGGCCCACCGGGAGCGGCAAGTCCTCAACCCTGTATGCAGCCCTGCGCTACATCTACCATCCCGGCATCAAGATCATCACCGCCGAAGACCCCATCGAGTACAGCTTTCCCGGCATTATGCAGACCCAGATCAAACCTAAGATCGGCCTGACCTTCGTGCGCCTGTTGCGCTCCTTTCTAAGGCTCGATCCGGATGTGATCCTGGTGGGTGAAATCCGGGACAACGAGACCGCCTCCATCGCCTTTGACGCTGCCCAGACCGGCCATCTGATGCTCAGCACCCTGCACACCAACGATGCCATCAGTGCGGTATCCCGGCTGCTGGATCTGGATATTGAGTATAACCAGATCGCGTCCAGCCTGATCGGCGTATTGGCCCAGCGCCTGGTGCGCAAAATCTGCGATAAGTGCAAACACGCTTACGAGCCGCCGGAGGAAGAGTGGAGCCTGTTTTTTACACGCTACCCCGACCACCTGAAGTTTTATAAAGGCATGGGGTGCAAAAACTGCGGCTATACGGGATACAAGGATCGAACCCTGATTTCGGAGCTGTTTGAAATCAACCGTGAGATCGCCCTGGCTTTAAGCCGGGGCATCAGCGAAACCCAGCTCAAGCGCATGGCCCTGGCGTCCGGTATGAAAACGATGATAGACGACGGCCTGCTCAAGCTCGACCAGACCACCCTGGCAGAAATCATTCGCGTGGTCCCCATTGAAATGATCAAAGAGTATATTTCCCGGAATCGAGAGTCTGCCGATGATCCGGCACCGCCGACATCGGCGATGCCTTCCTCCTACAGCGAACAGATTCATCTGCAGCTCAGCGACCCCCGCAAGGAAGCGGCCATCATCGATGGCCTCTATGAACGCTATCAAGCCATGCGCAAATGCATCGGCAAGGCACCGGCTCCCGCGGACGGTGATCTTTTCCGCAGGTTTATGATCCAGTCCTTTGAGCAGATCACGCGCAAATATCATTGCAAACAGGTTCAGTTTGAATTCAGCACCCGGAATAATGAAATCGCCATAACCGCCGTACCTGTCGAGGAAACCCCATGACTGCCGTCATCGCCATTACAAGTGGGAAAGCCAAGGTCGGCAAATCCATTCTAAGCGCCAATCTGGCACACTATCTCAACCAAAAGGGACATCGCACCGGCCTATTGGTGGCCGGCGCCGGACAACCGCTGTGGGGGATCGAACCGAACAATACCTGGCCCAACATTATGGGCGGCCGCCTGCCCATTGACAGGGCCATCCATCGAGAGGTTTTCGGGATCGACCTGATGATCGCCCAAGGACATGGCCATGCCTTTGGGGGACTTGCGACCCAATCCGCCCAGCGCCTGGATGATCCCCTGGGCATCCTGGAGGCTTATGCCTACCTGATTGTCGACATCACCCCTGGAATATCCACACCGGCCATAGCCTGTTGCCTGGCGGCCACCGAGACGATGCTGGTTCTGACCCCGGACACCGCTTCCCTATCAGCGGCTTACGAGGGGCTGGTACAGCTGGCGCGCCATGGTTTCTCCGGACCCGCCAACATCATTTTGAACCAAGTTCGCAAGCCGGCCCTGGTCCAATCCATATATTTGCGCTTCAGGGATTTGACTCAAAAACGGCTCAAAATTCAAACCAACCTTTGGGGCGCCATGAGTCTGGAGGAAAAAATCGATTCAACAGTTGCCCGCCGGCAACCCCTGTCGCAAACCATGCCGCATTCGAAACTATTGCGGGATATCCATGTGATCGGAGACCGATTGGTGGCCGAGCAACCGCCCGAGAACCAAACGAGGCCTTTGAAAGCGTTTTGGCAGCAATTTGTTGAAAGCCTGCTCCAATTGCCGACGATGCCGGCGGCATCAGTCGAGCGAGCCCAGGAACCGGTCGAATCCGAAAAGCTTGCTCAAAATCCGCGTGCATCAGCTGAAAGCGCCCCCCCGGTTAAGGACACCCGGCCCAGCGAAGAGAGCGGCCAGGGATTAACACATCTGAGCACCCAATTAACCGCCATTGCGCATGAACTCAACGCCATCCGCCGCCTTCTGGAAACAGGTCCCATTGGTGATGCACAGGCCCGGATCGCGCAAAAAGCATCACCATTAGAACCTTTTGACCTTGATTTTGATGCCTTTGTCAGCCGACACCAGAACAACGAGGAGCAATAAGCCCGGGTTTAATTTTGAAGCAAAGCTATGCTGTCGATTTCATAATGGAATAGGAGCCAGTAATTATGCAGTGCGTCGATAGTTCTGCGGCCTTGAATGGGGCAATGGAGAAATCATCGTCCCTAGACATCCTAATAAAAATACGTCGGATCGCCGAGCAACGGTTTTCCGGTGCCTTGG
>JBNLAV010000035.1:0-3161 GCA_050302315.1 Desulfobacteraceae bacterium | reverse complement strand
TAATCGCCGAAATGGTTGTAGCCCCCGCTGGCCTGCTGGATCATGGCCCACATCTTGTTCTCAGCACAGACCCGCAGCCACGATTCGGCAGTCAGGTATCCATCGCCCAGCCTCAACCATTTACCGCTGTCGTCGTGGTTGATGGAGAGTGAAATATTCATGACCACATAAGGCCGGATATCTTCCGGGATCAGATCGATGATCTTCTGCGGATCCGGATAGTTCCAGGTATCGATATGCACCAGCCACATCGGTTGATCCGGAGAGATCGGGCGCCTCAACGGGGCCGCGCCCAGATTAGCCGTAAACAGGGAAAGAAAAAGCAATACAAGCACGACTCCATGTAATGCGAATGCCGCTCCAGGACGGAAAATCTTTCTCGGGTTCACGTTCATCTCCTGACTGCAATTGAATTCAACGGCACACTAGAACCTACACAGATACAATGAAGCGTTATATCTATGTGTAGTTGTACAATAATAACCAAGGTGATCGTCATGCCCCCGTCCATGGTGGGAAGCGGCAATAAATCCTGATCACCGATTGCCGTGTCGATTCTCCTCGTCGACGCAACTCCATTGCCGCACCGGGAAAATCCAGTTACTCACTTTTAGATATAATCATCCGTCTAGGAAACGCACAATGGCTGATCTTGAAAGCAAAATACGGATTTATGAAACCCACTATACATCACCAATGAATGTATCTGGACTTCATCCAGCTACTCGATTGCATCACCCACCCGGTAGTAATCGAATTCAACGTAGCCGTCGGTTTTTTCGGTGGCCTGGTTGAACAGGCCGAAGCGGTAGCCCATGAAGTGCTTGAGGTCGTAGGACATTTTCAGCGGCTCGCCGATTTCCTTCCACTTCTTTCCGTCCAGGCTGTAGAAGAACATGGCCTTGTCCGTCTGGTTCCTGAAATCACAGTCGATCTTAAAGTAGGCCACCTTCTGCTTCAGCGGAACGGCATCAACCTCCTCGGGGGGTCCATTTTGTGCACTGACCATGACGATCGAAGTTTTGCCGCGCTCCTTTTTGACTCCGACGTAACCATACTTGTACTGCAGGGCAATCAGTCCGGCGATGTCGCCATCTTTCATCTGACTTACATTGATGCACGTCGACGCCGAACTGACGGGTCCGAAGGTTCGTTGCGTAAACATATTGCGCGCACTCAGCACATCCGCATCCACCCGTCCCGTCGTGATGCGCAGGCGTCCTGGGCTCTGGAGAATATCCCAGTGGTCGTTGTCAGGATTGTGGTTCCACTGCCATGCCAGCGGCAGTTTGGGATCGCCCGGTTTGCGCTCGAACTCGTCGGAGGCGACAATACCCCAGATCCCCTTGGAATTGTCAGGCAGGTTCAGGGTTTCGGGCACCTTGCCGTCTACCCCGATCACGGGCCATCTATCTTCCCACTTCACCGGCACCAGATAGGGAATGCGGCCCACGGCCCCTCGATCACCAAACAGATAGGCGTACCATTCCCCTTCGGGCGTAGTTATCAGTCCCCCCTGGGCAACACCCTGATCCTTGAACCCGATCCGTCCTTCATAGGGGCCTTCAATGTTATCCGCGCGATAAATCAGCACCGTGCGGAACCAGTGGCTTCGCGGCGAGCCGATCAGGAAAAGATAATACGTCCCATCGACTTTAAACAACTGGGAGCCCTCGGCATTCAGGCCACCGACTTCATTTTCACCGAACGCCAGATTGGCGTTTTCAATGATCACCTTACTGGTTCCACCCGACTTGATGCCCGAGACATCCTCCTTGAGCTCGGTCAGCGATATCCGCCCGCCACCGCTGATCATGTACACGCGCCCGTCATCGTCGAAAAACAGTGAATTATCGTGGAGCACCGGGCTGAACTCGACGGCCTTCCATGGCCCCTTTTCAATATCCTTGGTGGAATAGATATGCGTCTTGCCGGACGTCGCGGAGAAGGTGGACACATAGTAGATTCCATTGTGGAACCGCAAGCTGCTGGCCCAGGAACCCTTGCCGTAGCAATCCCGGCCGTTTTCCAGATTCATTTGGTCGTTCTCGACCAGCCGGTCGTAGGCATAGTTGACGATTTCCCAATTGACCAGATCCTTCGACTTCATGATCGGGACGCCCGGACTCATGTGCATGGTAGTGCTGCTCATGTAGTAGGTATCGCCGACGCGAATCATCGACATGTCCGGCACATCGGCCCAGATAATGGGGTTGGCCGCCATTTCCCCGCACACGATCCTTCCGATGAACAAACCGATACATACCATGACGACTGCAGTTCTTTTATTCATATTCCCTACCCTTGCATTTTCAGGTTCCGTTCATTCGCTCCATCTAAAATCGCATGAAGAAATCCCAGGTCTCTTTTGAGATCCAGTTTTCATCCGATCCGGGATCCCGCATATAGTCGGTATGGCCACCCACGAAGGAACCGAACATCACGGGATATTCCTCCGGCAGCCCTTTAAATTCGGTGGTGACATGTTCGGGTGTCGTTGCCAGAGGAATTTCGGGAAGTTTTGAAAGCCCGTTATCCTCAATGTGCGTCAGGACACAATATTTTCCGCCCTCTTCCTTCTCGTCTGAATTGATCCACTTGCAAAGGCCGTCCTCCGTGCCGGTCGTACTGAAAAACGCAAGGGGTTTGTGCCGTTTCCGAGGAAGATAGATATTCCAATTGGCGGGGGAATAGCAGGCCACGGCACGGAGTTCATCCTGAAACTCCAGCGACAGCGAGTAGGTAAACATGGCTCCGAAACTAAAACCGCAGCAAAACACGCGGGAGGTATCGATGCTCAGCTTTTTCTCTAACAGCTCCAGCAGGTCGGAGAAAAAAACGTGGTCTTTATCATCGCCGGCACGCCAAGGCGTATGGTCGGTGTATCCCTGAGGGGCCACGAAAATGACGGGGACATGCGCCTTTTCCGCATAGATTTTGAGTCCGTAAAAATTATTATCCACCATCGTCTGCATGCTCCCGCCCATCATGTGCATGCAGAAAATCACCCGGCAGGGCTTGTTCCTGTCGTAGTTTTTGGGAATGTCGATGATGTATGTACGCTCAAGACCGTCACTCCTCATCGTGTAGGTCCCGCTCTTGAAATCCCCGAGTCTTTTACCGTAACCGGCGCTTCGGACTGGAGTGTTCTTCAATTTATG
>JBNLAV010000034.1:0-25225 GCA_050302315.1 Desulfobacteraceae bacterium | reverse complement strand
CATCAGGCTGTGTGCCCGCGCAGATGAGGCGGCTCGCGAACCGACATCCCGCGCAATCCGGTGCAATTATTTCATGCCGTGACCCTTAGCTGAAGGTACTCGGCGGCTGTTTGAGCACGGCAACTTTATCATCGGCGGCATCCATGGCTTCCATGCTTTCCTTGCCGATCTCCAGCAGCTTGGAGTGCGATTCGATGATAGAGCGGATCTGCACCTCGATTTGCATCCGCTGCCGCTTCAGTTCGGCAATGTCTTCATGGATTTGGGAAAGGCGGTTATGGGCGCGGTTCAGGACCTTTTCGGCCTTGACCTCCGCATCGGCGATGATCACCTCGGCTGATTTGCGCGCATTTTCCTTCATTTGCTCAAGCACCTTCTGTGAATTGAGCATGGCACGTTTGAAAGACTCTTCACGCTCCTTGTACCCCTGGGTTTCCAGCTTGAGGCGCCGGATCTCTTCCCGCAGCTCCTTGTTTTCACTTTGAAGAGCCGTAAACGCATCAGCAAGCTGCTCCAAGAACCGATCCACTTCGTGAATGTCGAACCCACGAAAGCGAACTCGAAACTGTTGTTGCTGGATATCAAGAGGTGTCAGGTTCATCGACACATCCTCCTTGGGATTATTTACATCATTGATCTTCCGATATGTTCAATACTCTGCACGAGGAAAGACTTCAGGAAGATGATCACTAAAAAGACGATTATGGGCGAAATATCGATCCCGCCGAAATTCACCGGAATCCGCCGGCGTATCGGGCTGAGTACAGGTTCGGTCGCATTGTGGATAAACCGGACAATGGGATTGTACGGATCCGGGCTGACCCATGAGAGAACGGCACGGGCGATAATGATAAAGAAGTATATATTGAGCACCAATTCCAGTACATTGGCAACGGCGATAAAGAAGTAGCCGATTATCGTCATAACGGGTTGCAGTCCCTCACATCATCAGTTTTTTAGTCGCTGCCTCGACAATCAAATGTCTACCGGCAACGCTCATTGTCTCATATCGGCACCGACCCAATCATCGGCGAGTCAACTTCAACATCTGTTCCAGTTGAAAACATAAGGTTAAAAGCAGGAATAAGTCAAGGTTTTTCGATGGTTGCAGCGAATGCTGCTCCTATGCTCGAATGCGAAGCAAAATAAAGCGGTTCTTCTTTAAATACGCCGGTGATAGAAAAGCACGTAACGCCCCTCCAAAGGTCCGGTGCGGTTTCGGCTGTGCTTTTGAAGCAATCAAGGAGAACATCCTTGGAATATAATAACGGAACGACAAGATGATACCAAAGCAATGTGGGCAAAGGCCGGCCGGGGGGGCCGACCCGTCGCACGGGCAAGGATGGCAAGCAACCGTAAGATGCGATGCAGATGGCTTTCTCCGGATCGTTCCATTGGGTGTCGGGGCCGGCGGCCTGCCGCAACATCCACAAATCCAATCCTTTTCCACTTACAAAGCGGTTCTTCATGCGTTCGGGAACGGCATGAATTTGAGTGTCGTGTGCAGTGAGATCGATCCCCGGGGTCTGGCTGGCGTATCCTTTATCGATCGCCGGAGCGGATCGCCGACAAGAGGCTTGCGGATTTGCAGACGGCCCAAATGGCGCTCAACGATTGATTTTCCTTGACAATCCAGCCATGGCCCTTAAAGTAGCGCGTGCCGGATGTGCATGCCGGACGAAGGAAACAACCGCCGGGCCGTGGAGGCACCGGCAGGCCTGAGCGCCTCACTTCAAAAAACATCATCAGGAGCCACATACCATGCTTAGCAACAAGACCATCGGATTCATCGGAGCGGGCAACATGGCGGAAACCTTGATCAGCGGTTTGATTGGTTCCCAACAATCCCAGCCGGACCGGCTCATCTGCTCGGATGTCCGCAAACCCCGATTGGATGCGTTGTCAGATCAATATGGCGTCCAAACCACATCGGACAACAAGGCGGTCATCAAGGCCTCGGACATCGTCATCTATGCGGTAAAACCTCAAATCATGGGAAATGTGCTCAAAGAGACCGCCGGCAGCCTGGACCTGTCCAAATTGACGCTTTCCATTGCCGCAGGCGTGCCCATGGCGGCCATCGAAAAGGTGGTCAAAAAGAAACTGCGCCTGATCCGCGTCATACCCAACGTATGCGTGGCCGTCAAAGAGGGCGCCACGGCCATCGCCACCAGCGCCCACGCAACAGACGAAGATGTGGAATTGGCCAAAGAGGTTTTTCAATCCGTGGGCCGTTGCGTTCTGCTGAAGGATGAGCATCTGATGGATGCCGCCACCGGATTGAGCGGCAGCGGGCCGGCCTATGTTTTCATCATCCTGGACGCCCTGTCCGATGCCGGCGTCAAAATGGGACTGACGCGGGAGGATGCCCGCGAACTCGCCGCGCAAACCGTTCTGGGCGCCGCCAGGATGTTGCTGGAAACCGATCTCGACGCCGGCCAGCTCAAAGATTTGGTGACCTCTCCGGGCGGCACCACCATCGCCGGGCTGCACGCCCTTGAAAAGGGGCGCTTGCGTGCAACCCTGATCAATGGCGTGGAAGCCGCCGCTTTGCGATCGAAAGAACTGGGGGACAGGATGGTCGAACAGATCAACGGGAAACAGCCGTAGCGGGTTGCGCCCGATGCGCCGGCCGCAAGGTGCGGCGCCAGGTGATCCATATGATGTTATCGCAAAATCAGAAGGCCCTCCGCCTGCTCCATACGACGTGCCGCATTGTGCTGGGCGCGGTGTTCATCTACGCCAGTTGGGGCAAGATTCTTGACCCGCAGGCGTTCGCCGACATCATCGCCAACTACCAGGTCGTCTCCCCGGCCGCGGGTCGTCTCACCGCCCTGTTTTTACCCTACCTGGAAATGGTCTGCGGCGCATGCCTCATCATCAACCGCTGGCCTCGTGGCAGCGCATTGTTGGTGTCGGGTATGATGGTTGTTTTCATGGCAGCGTTGGGATACAACATTTATCGTGGTATCGACGTCAATTGCGGATGTTTTACCCTTTCGGAAGGCGCGACGGGCAGCATGTGGTTCTATATGGCCCGGGACATCCTGTTTCTGGCCATGGCCGTAACGATAGTGCTGCAGCGGCATCCCGGACGACGTTCGAATGCAGCCGCGTAAAAAACCGTTTTAATATCAGGATATTAAAACAATGTTCGAAGATGTCACCTATCCCGTTGCCTTCATGTACGGCCTGCTCTCTTTTTTCTCCCCTTGTGTGCTGCCCCTGATCCCCTCCTACTTCTGCTTCATAACCGGTTTATCCCTAGAGGAGTTAAGCGACGCGCCCAAGCCGTCCATCCGGCGCAAGATCATGTTGTCTACTCTTGGATTTGTCCTTGGATTCTCTCTGATCTTTATCATTCTGGGAGCATCGGCGTCCTATATCGGTGGATTGTTTGCCCAGCACAAGGGGTGGATACGCATGATCGGCGGCGCGCTCATCATTCTCTTCGGACTTCATTTAACCGGCATCGTGCGCATTTCAGCATTTGAATATGAAAAGCGATTGCACCTCAGAAAGAAACCCTTACATTTTTTAGGAACATTCTTTATCGGCATGGCGTTTGGTGCGGGCTGGACGCCTTGCATCGGGCCGATCCTGGGTTCCCTGCTGATCATGGCCCAGGAAAAAGAGACGGTGGGACAGGGCGTCCGGCTGCTCTGCATCTATTCGGCGGGGCTGGCCCTGCCGTTCATGATCCTGTCGGCTCTTATCAACTCCCTTTTGGCTTTCA
Source organism: Desulfobacteraceae bacterium (assembly GCA_050302315.1). Classification (GTDB taxonomy): domain Bacteria; phylum Desulfobacterota; class Desulfobacteria; order Desulfobacterales; family Desulfosarcinaceae; genus JARRKU01. The sequence goes on along the minus strand of JBNLAV010000034.1, from coordinate 21,489 downwards.
CCCGCAAGGCCGCAAAGATGGTGCGGTATGCCAATCCCGTTGCCGGCGTATTGCTGATCGCCACCGGAGGACTACTGATGACCAACAAGCTGACTTGGCTCATTTCTTACTAACGGATTAAAGGACGACGTATGAAAGCACCTGCATGGATATTGATAACGGCCCTGTTGGTCTTGTGGATGCCGCTGCCGCTTGCGGCCGATAAGAGCGCTTCAAGCCAAATCAAATGGTCCACCTACAGCGAAGCCGAGCAGAAAGGCAACGCAGGTCGAAAATATTTGATCTATTTCTACACCGATCAGTGCCCGGCCTGCGAAATGATGAAGAAAACAACGTTTTCAGACAAAACCGTCATCGATTATATAAACGCCAACTACACGCCTGTCAGGGTCAATGCCGCAAAGGCGCCTGAGCTCGCATCCCGCTTCCGTATCCTGGGAGTGCCGGATCTCAGGTTTTTGAGCCCGAAGGGTAAAGAGATCAGCCGGTGGATGGGGTATATCGACAAACAACGCCTGCTCACCCTGCTCCAATATATCGAAACCGACAGTTATAAAGAGATCAGCTACAAGGACTTTGTCGAGCAGCAGAAGCATCAATAGCAGCAGGCTACGGTTCGTTGATATCTTTGTGCTGCTGCTGGTGGCGCCGGACCAGCCGTGAAGAGACCGAGACCCCGACCCCCACGCTCAAGGCGAGTAAAACCCATGGCACCCATTGGTGGCGGTGATATTCAGGATTTTCCAAGGCGACGACAATGCCGACAGCGCTGAACAGCATCAACCCCAGCATAAAGAGCAGCAAGAGCCAGCACAGCGGTGTGCTGTCATACCACGGCATGATGATTCTGCGAAACAATGGATTGGGATCTAAACGCATTGTGCCACCTTTGCCCGGTAGGACAAACGACGTAATTTTCGAACGCTAACATGCCAGAAGAGGTTAAATCAAGCCATGAATCTCAATGCATTCTGTAAATCGGCCACCACTGCACTGCTATGGGCAGGGTGCCTGTCGCTGCTCTTCACAGGAGGCTGCACCATGAAACCGGCACAATTGAAAATAGAAGGATTGGAGCAGCCGCTGGCCGTCGGCACGATTTACGATACTGCCCGCAACGAAACCGTTGGATTTGAAACCCTGCTGCAGCGACTGGCGTCGACCCGTGTGATCTATGTCGGAGAACAACATACCGCCGTCAGCCATCACCGGGTTCAACTGAAGGTCATCCGGTCCCTGGTGGAGAGCGGACGGAAGGTCCGGGTGGGCATGGAGATGTTCGACCACACCTACCAGGACAGATTGGACGAATGGAGTGCCGGCACCATGGAATGGGACGCATTTCTAAAGCGATCCCACTGGTACGCCAATTGGAAGTTTGACGATAGCCTGTACAAGGAGATCCTGCTCTACATCAAATCGAAACAACTCAAGCTGGTGGGCCTCAACATTCCATTTCATATCCCCCGCAAGATCTCGGTGGGCGGTTTGGAAAACCTTTCAGCCGAAGATCGCGCCCTGCTGCCCGACAAAATCGACACCACCGATCCGGAACACCGCGCCTACGTGGAAGAAATTTTCAAAAGACACAACATCAAGGGGCGCAGCGACTTTGAGAGCTTTTACGCCGCCCAGTGCGCATGGGAGGACGGCATGGCGCAAAGTGTTGCGGAAAACCTCGCCGACGAAACCATGGTGGTAATCGCCGGTTACGGCCACATTAAACGCAAATTCGGTATCCCCAACCGGGCGTTCAAGCGTAGCGGCGCACCCTTTCTCACCATCATACCGGCATCGCCGAAGCAGGATATCAGCCTGAATGACAGCGACTTCATCTGGGTGACTGAAGAACCCCGTTAGCAGCCATAGAAAAAGGGAAACGTTTCGACTGAAGGCCTCCGGCTAAGCCCATGGATCAAAACGAATCGGCGACAGTATAGAGAAAACGATGACCGCCGCCGATTCGAATCGGACCGACCTTATTTTGCCGTCTTGATCAGTGGAATGCCATTCTCCCCTGAGGGGATATATACAGTGGTGTGGTTTGGCGACTGGCTCATGGCCAGCTGCGCCTGGATGGCTTCGTGCTGCAGGTAGTTGGTGGTCAGGGTGGAGTTGATGATGCGCTGGGCTTCGGCGATGCCCTTGGCCTCTTCTATCTTGATCTCCGCGTCCCGTTTGGCGATCTCTTTCTGGGTCTCTTTCTCTTCGAGCAGTTGCTGGGCGGCCAGCTTCTTCTCCACCGCCTTGGCCACCACCGGCGGATAATCGATATTGCCCACCACCATCTTGACCAGCTTAAATGGCGATCCCACCAAGTAATCTTCCAATTTCGCCTTGACCTCTTCGGATATGAGCTCACGCTGGGCTTTCAGTTCCCGGGAGGTGTGCTTTTGGGTCGAGTTGCGTACAAAGGAGCGGAAGGGTTCTTTAACGAACCGCTGATACCACTGAATTCCGGCGTAGTCCTGGACCACTTTTTCGATTTGTCCCGGCGAGATCTTGATCACCGCCTCGAACTTGAAAGCGACGTTCAAGTCATCCTTGGCCAGAATCTTGAATTGCTCGATATAGGTCGAGGGTCGAATATCGATATTGATCACCTTGTTGCGCCACAAGGACGCACCATAGTTGCCCGGGCCTTTGACCACGCCCTGAAAGCCGCCTTTACCGATGACCCGCGGACTTTCGTACACATACCCTTCATGACCGGCCGGTGTGAACGGATTGGAACATCCGACCAGAGCGGCCACAGCGCACAACAAGATGATTGTCCAGATGTTTCGCATACCATACTCCTCATTTGGTGGTAGTGGTACCAGGCCGGTGGTCTGTCTTCAAAGACCTCCGGCGCATGGTTAAGGGTTCGCCCTAAATGTCCCTTCGTCCATTGTATTTCGGTATTTGGACCGGTATCTTTAGGGTTTGACAAGAAAACCACCGACACGGCGATGCACGAAATGACCGGCAACGTGCTGGCGCCGGCGGCGCTGAAGCTCAGATCAAACCTGCTCATCATCCCCGGATCGACTTATTCGATAAGATCTATGAGCGGTCTGTCACGGCACAAGGCATCAGGACCGGGGATTCCGCTTCCATTCCATTGTCTTTTTTGCAGGACGGCGATCAACGACCACCAGCCACGTCGATAAACGTCCCCGTCACGTAGGAAGCGTCATCACTCAGCAACCAGGCAATCGCAGCGGCCACTTCCCGGGGATGCCCCCCCCGCTTCAAGGGGATATCCGCTTTGATGCGGTCTATCCTATCCGGTTCGCCCCCGTCGGCATGCATCTCCGTGTGGATGAATCCGGGCCGGACGGCGTTGACCCGAATGCCGTCCGCCGCCACCTCGAGGGACAGACCGGTGGTCAGCGTATCGATGGCACCCTTGGAAGCGGCATAATCGACATACTCATTGGGAGAGCCGAGCCGGGCGGCGGCCGAAGAGACGTTCACGATGGCGCCGCCACCGCCGCCACGCTTTATGGACATACGTCTGACGGCCTCGCGGCAGCAAAGAAATGTTCCGGTCACATTGGTGGACAGCAGCCGGCTGATCCGTTGGGCATTCATGCGTTCCACCCGCATCTGGGGGAGCAATATGGCCGCATTGTTGACCAGGGCGGTGATCCGCCCGAGGGCCGTGTCGACCGCTTCGAACAATCTGAGAACCTGCGCTTCGTCGGAAATGTCCGCCTGGATCGGGACGGCCTTTACGCCCAAACCCGCCAGCTGTTCGACAACCTTCCGGGCCGCCGATGCATTGCTGCGATAATTAACGCCCACATCATACCCCTGTTTGGCCAAGGCCAAGGCTGTGGCTGCGCCGATACCCCGGCCGGCGCCCGTGATCAAAACGGTTTTTTGCATGCGAACACCCTCTGAACAGCACTGATGGATAGTGCGGATTAAGGTTGACTGGCCGCCTGTACCTTATCGCGAGAGTATGAAACAAACCACATCATGTCAATACGTTATGGTCAAACACACTGACGAAAAGATGCTAACCCCCTTTCTGCAGGGCCTTTTGAATTAAGATAGACGTCCACCTTACCGCGCATCCGAGAGATAGGATCTCTGTGCCCGGCAATCCCAACTGAAATTCATCCATCTGGGCAGGCGCGGTTTACGGATTTTCAAAACATTATTTTCCGCGAAGACCCAAGCCTTTACCGGTGCTGCTCGCCATCGAAATCGAAATCGGGATCGGGATCGAATCCTTCACCTTAGTTTTTCGATTTCGATAACGATTTCGATAACACCGCAAAGGCGTTCAGTTAGAATTGCTGTGCCGTACCGCTTTCGGTTGCATATCGGCCTCAGTTCTGAAATAGTCTCGAAGCCGGCCGCGCGGGTGCAAAACCAGAAGGGGAGGGGCCTTTGGGACAGCGCTATTTCTATGGCTACAACATCGTGGCTGCGGGATTCATAATACAAGCCGTCTGTATCGGCGCCATGTTCACCTATGGCGTTTTCTTCAAGGAGCTGGAGGATGCGTTTGGCTGGTCCCGCGCCGTGCTTTCCGGGGCATCATCAGTGGCGTTTCTGACCATGGGGGCTATGGGCGTGGTGGCCGGTACGCTCAATGACCGCATCGGCCCGAAGGTCATCCTGACGGCTTCCGGAATTACCATGGGTGTGGGGTATTTGCTCATGTCCCGAATGGAGGCGCCCTGGCAGCTCCTCCTGCTATACGGGCTCTTCGTCGGTATCGGCTTCAGCACCCACGATGTGATCACCCTCTCCACAGTGGCCAGGTGGTTCCACAGACGAAGAGGAATGATGTCCGGACTGGTTAAAATGGGAACGGGGTGCGGCCAGCTTTTGGCCCCGATCGCCGCAGCTGCGATCATTGCCAGGATCGGCTGGCGGAACAGCTATCTGGTGGTCGGCGCGGTGACATTGATCGGCCTGGTCTGCGCTGCCCGTATCATGAAACGCGATCCCATACGGCTTGGGTTACGGCCCGATGGCGACAGTCCCGCCATTGCAACATCAGCGTCAGCCGTCGAGCCCGCGAGCATGGGATTGGAAGAGGCCATGCGCTCCCTGCCGCTATGGCTCCTGTGTACTGCCGAATTCATGATTTTCGGCTGCCTGTTGACCACCATCGTTCATATCGTTCCCCACGCGCGCGACCAGGGGCTTGAACCCACTGTTGCCGCCGCCGTGCTGTCCACCATCGGCGGTGTCAGCATCATCGGCCGTTTCATCATGGGTGCCGCCAATGACCGCATCGGTGGGAAACGATCCCTCATGGCCGGCCTCGTCATATTGATTGCTGCCCTGATCTGGCTGCAAGCGGCCAGTCAGGCGTGGATGCTTTTTTTATTCGCTGTCATGTATGGCTTTTCCCATGGCGCTCTCTTCACGGTCATGTCGCCAACCGTTGCTGAGTGGTTCGGCACGAGATCCCACGGCCTGATCTTCGGGATCGTGCTTTTCTGCGGTACATTGGGCGGATCGGTGGGCCCTCTGATGGCGGGATATGTCTTCGACCTTACCGGTACCTACCGGTCGGCGTTCATATTGATGGCCATCATGGCTTCCGCAGCTCTGGTTCTGATTGCCTTCCTGCGCCCAAACGGCGCGGCCGGTCGAAGCGCTCCATGATTCTTGCGCCAACCATCCCCAGGACAACGATAAGCAAGATTCCAATCACGGGAACCACGATCGTACTGGCGGGTCAGCTGTCGCCCTCTATGGGCAGAAATGTTGTCAAATCCTCCAGGTTACCGAGACCTTTCATTGGAGCTCCTCTCCGACCTGTGGTCAAACCATTAGGTAGATAACGAAGGGCCACCGGTGCGAAGAAAAACTCCCGGTGAACCCGTTTGATTTCATCCAAATCCAAATCGGGATCGGGATTCGACCGCTATCCGCAATCCCCATCAAACGTATCGCGTACAACTCCCATCTCTTTCCGATTTCGATTGCGATGCCGATTTCGACTATTACAATAAAAAATGGGCGCTCAATGCCGGCTCGTCAAGTCATCGCACCGCCAAACGACCCGCATGCCGGACAAATGGACGTCAAGAGACCTACTGGCGCAGTTCCCTTTTCATGCTTATCATAAGGCCCTACAAGGGTTGCACAGGCAACGGCAGCAGCGATTCCAGCGGATGCGTCCATCGCCTGTGCGTATCCGAAACCCTGCATCATGATGATGCCAAAAGCGTGCTTTGGTGATGAGGAAATATTGAATGGCCTTAAAATCCTTACAAAAAAATCAACGCAGAGGTGATCCCTACCAGGACCAGCGTTCCGGTGAGGATCGCCGTCAAGTGCACCTTCTGAGCTATTTCTCCAATGGGGGCATCGAAAAAAGAAACCCCCGGGAGCGCCGCGTTTCCGCCGAGCGCCGCGAAGGGTGTATCCGGGTCACCCGATGGTCGAGCGTCTGCGTGGAGGCGCTCTCTGATCGTTCCAAGTTTTGAAGCCCGCTACGGCCGGTGCGCCTCGGGTCTGAAGGGAAATTCGCCATGCTCAGCGATGACGAGTTTCGCATTGTGCTGGAACACCACAACCGCCCCTGGTCCGGGTATCGGAAGGTGCGCAAAGGGGTTAAAAAACGCCTTCGGCGTCACATGACGCGGCTCGGATGCACCTCGGTCGAAGCTTATCTCGAGGCGTTGAAAACCCGGCCCGACCATGCGGCCGAGTGCGAACTTCGCCTGCTGGTCACCATCAGCCGATTCTTTCGCGACCGCCTTCTCTGGACTTTTCTGGGACAGCGATTGCTGCCCGAAATCAAACAATCAAGCGTGCTTCCCATTCGTGCATGGTCCGCCGGTTGTGCCTGTGGTGAGGAACCCTACAGCCTTGCGATTGCGTGGGCACAACGGTTCGGCGCAGAAGGGTTAAGCATACTGGCCACCGACACCCAGGAGATATGCCTGGATCGCGCGGTCCAAGGCACATACCCAGCCTCCAGTTTCAAAGAAGTGCCGGATGACCTTCGGGTCGCCTTCTTTGAGCCGCGCCACGGCAAACGCCGCTGGAAGATCAAAAAGTCCAAACTGCCGCCGATTGAGTGGCGGCACCACCACCTGTTCGACGCGTCGCCCAACGACGCATTCCACATCATCCTGTTGCGCAACAGCCTGCTGACCTATCATCAGCGACCGGAATTGGACGCGGCATTGTCCGGCATCTTATCCACCCTCCGACAGGGGGGGTATCTGATCGTGGGCTCCCACGAATGCGTGCCGCCGTCATTTCCCAGGCTCCGCCGCAGCGACGCCAGTCCATGGGTATACCGGCTGGCGCCATAGCCTCGACGGAACGACCCCGCCCATCCAGTTTGTTGACACACACCCTTGATTTGGGCCATATAAGTTTCAACCGTATTCGGAAAATTCGCCCACCCCACAAAGGAGAGAACATGAAAGACGGCAAATGCCCCAAGTGTGGCTCCATGGAAGTTTATTCATCCATCGACCTGATGCTCAAAGGCGGGCCTTTCGGCAGCAATTCCATACCGGTAAGCCTGACCTCCATGGCTGCGTTGGACAATTATGTCTGCACCGATTGCGGCAAAGTGGAAAGCTATGTCGCCGATGAGGACAAATTGAATGAGATCGCCAGCAAATGGAAGCCGGTCAACAGCGATCCCAGCGCTGAATAATCAGCCGCACTTCGGCCACCACCCAATAGAGGCCCATCCCATGCCATTGCCATTTACCAGCCGGCGCCTGTCCGGCATTCGACATTTCGGTACCATCTCCCGTATTTTAATCAAACATGGTCTCGGTGAGGCGGCAGCCCGGATCTTCGGCCGCGACCGCGGCAAAGCCAAATCCAGCCTTCCCGATCCGGTCCGGATCCGCAAGGCGTTGGAAGATCTGGGCCCCAGCTTCATCAAGCTGGGTCAGTTGATGAGCACCCGCGGGGATATTTTTCCGCCCGAATACATAGACGAATTCACCAAACTGCAGGACCAGGTGCCGCCGGTTCCCTTCGACCAAATCCGCCAGTCCGTCGAAGCAGAACTTCGCCAGCCCCTGGAGCAGTTGTTCGACAAAATCGAACCGGAATGCATGGCCGCGGCATCGGTGGCCCAGGTCCACACCGCCTTTTTGCAGGACGGCCATAAGGTGGCCGTCAAAGTGATCCGGCCGGGCATCGAGAAGCGCATCCGGAAAGACATCCAACTGATGTACTACTTCGCTGAGAAAATCGAGAACCGTTTCGATTTGGGACAGATGCTGGGCGTCTCCAACCTGGTCAAGGAATTCGAGCGAACCATTTTTCGTGAACTGGACATGCTGACCGAGGCGGGTAATATCGAGCGCTTCATCCATAATTTCAAAGACAATAAAGAAATATACATCCCCAAGGTCTACTGGCAGTATACTTCCAAATCGGTCCTGGTGATGGAGCACATCGAAGGGATTAAGATGGACAACGTGGCGGAGATCGAGCGGCATGGCATAGACCCCAAAGAGGTGGCCATGGTCGGCCTGCGCTCATTTTCGCGCCAGTTGATGGCAGCCGGCATCTTCCACGCCGACCCTCATCCTGGCAACACCATTGTCATGTATGACGGTCGCGTGAGCCTGGTGGACTTCGGCATCGTAGGCTACCTGGACGAGGAGACCATGCTGCAGATCGCCCATCTCTTCCTGGGCTATGCCGAACACGACTATGACATGGTGATGGAGGCGTTTGAGTCGGCCGGTTTGATCAACGCCGAAACCATGAATCTCAAAAGCTTCCGGCTGGACCTGAAAGAGATGAGCGAACCTTTTTACGGCCGCAATCTAAAAACCATCTCCGCCAAAGATGTCTACGATCAGGTGATGCGGCTGATCTTCAAATACCGCATTTGCATGCCGCGCAACTTGTTGTTGCTGCTGAAGACTTTCATTCAAACCGAGGCGCTGGGCAAGATCCTGGGGTCCGACGCCAGTCTTCTCGAAGTCACCCGCCCTTACGCCAAAAAGCTTCTTGAGCAAGCATATGAAGCGCAAAAGGTGTTCAAGCATGTGGGACGGGAAGCAAAATCGGCCGCCGGCTATCTGCGGATGATGCCCAAACTCTCCCACGATATCTTCAAACGTATTGCCAAGGGGCCCCACCGTCTCGAGCTGGAACACGGCGGTCTGGAGCAGGCGTCCAAAAAATTTGAGAACGGGCTGAACCGGTTGACCCTGGGCCTGGTGATCGCCGCATCACTGGTGGCGGCCGCTTTGATCCTCAACTCGTCCAAACAGTTCCTCTCCTTCGAATTCGAACTGTTCGGCACGCAAAGCCTGTCGGTTACGGAACTGCTGGGCATCGGCGGCTATGTCATCGCCACTGTATTAGGCCTTTGGCTGGTCTTTTCCATCATACGATCGGGTAAGTTGTGACGGATTGAAGTCCAGACCGGTATCGAAATCGGGATCGGGATCGAAAGGCGCACATCAGCAGCAAAAATATTCGATACCGATACAATTTCAATATCCTTAGATTGTGAATTCTTACTGTCTACTCTGTGATCCCTGTGGCGGCAAGATATGCATGCGGGCACTAAGTTCACAGATGGGCCACGTCTCCCCAGGTTTCCACCACCCAGCGGATCTTCCGGAAAAACATTCCGTGGGCAAAGACATTCAGACTGGCGTTGACGGCCGTGAAGCAGCGGGGATAATCCAGCGGCAATCCGGTCACAAACCGCAACAGGCTGTCCAGAACGCCGCCGTGAACGACCAAAAGGGTAATGGTACCCGCATGGTCCCGCAGGAGCCGCTTTATGAATAGAATATTGCGGTCATAGTGCTGACGGTGGCTCTCTCCCTGCGGAATCACCGCATCCGGGTCGCCATCGATCAGTTTCTGAAGGCTCTCGGTATATCGGGTTTTAATCTCGGGGATCGTCAACCCTTCCATAACCCCGTAATTGCGCTCCCTCAGCAGGGGATCGGTGACAACACGGTGCCCGGTCTGCTCGGCGATCAATGCCGCCGTTTCCCTGGCGCGCCCCAGGTCGCTGCTGACCAGACGATCGAAGGCCGTCTGTTTCAAACGACGGGCCAATGCGCGCACGTCCGCCCTGCCGTTGGATGTCAGGGGGCTGTCGCCGTGCCCTTGGAACCGCTGCTGAACATTCCATTCAGTCTCACCGTGGCGGATCACCATGAGGGTCGTTTTGGGGATGGACATTATCCAATCCTTAATGAACGTGGAACATCGGGCAGCGGGGTCGCTGTACGCCACCTGGAGATAAGGGTTCACAAATTGCGGGAGCGGCTTTTAGCCGCGATAAATCCAATAAACCACCGTCAGCTCGGTTCGCGGCTGAAAGCCGCTCCTGCATCAAATAAATGACAAAAGGCCGGATGCCTTTCAGCAGCCGGCCTTTCTAAAATCAAATGCGGTCGTTCTACTTTTTCTTTTTGGGATGACACTCTGTACATTTGGCCGGGGCCGCTTTGGTGTCTTTCTCTTTGTTGTACTTGCGATGGCAGCCGACGCAGTTATCATGAACGGCGTTGGCATGATACTCGCGTTTTTCTTTTTTGGAGAGCCCCTTGGCTTTTTTGCCTTTGAGTTCGCCCGGCTTCTTGTGGCATTCGAAACACTTTTGAACCTCATCGCCCTCTTTGAGATCTTTCAGAGGTTCGCCTTTGTCATTGTGATGGCACTCGCCACAGGCAAGTTTGTAGTCCGTTACATGTTTTTTGTGGGTAAACTTGGCCAAGCTTTTTTTATGTTTGTAAGGCGAGTTCATAGTGAACTCATCTTCAGCCTTGGTACCAGCGTATAGGCCGGCCACCAGGAACATGCTGGCCGCTAGCGCGATCACCAGGGTCACCCACAAAGTCCGTTTGTTCATCAGATCCATACCTCCTTTTGATAATGTTTCCCCAGGCATTTGGCGGAATTTTTATCAATTCCCAAATGGGCTGTCAATAAAACTCGTCTTGCCTGCATCTGACGGGCAGGTTGTTTAAAAAGTTTACATGCGGCCGGTTTTTGCGCCGGAAGGTTCCAATACCATAACATGATCCGCCGCCTGTCGCTCATAACCACGCAACGATATTTATTATTTGGTTATAGCCGACGCGACGTGATCATCCGGCGTCGGGTTCACCGGCTTCGGACTCATCCTCGGCGGACTCGTCCTTTTTTCCGAAAATGCGGGCTCCTATGATACTGATTTCATAGAGCAGCATCAGTGGAAGGGCCATCATAATCTGGGTTACCACATCCGGCGGCGTCAGCATGGCCGCCCCTATGAAAAAGATCAGAACGGCATATTTTCTGTATTTTTTTAAAAAATCGACGCTTACGATTCCAAGCCTGGCCATGAAGGTGATCACCAGCGGCAGCTCGAATACGATGCCGAAGGCCAGCAGCAGCTTGGAGGCAAACCCCAGATATTCCTTCATGGAGGGCATGGGGCGAATGGTTTCGGTGGCGAAGCTTAAGAAGAATTTAAAGCCCCAGGGAAACACGATAAAATAGCCAAATAGCGCGCCGCCCGTAAAGAAGAGGGTGGAAAGAAAGAGGACGGGTATCAGCAGCTTCTTCTCTCGATCGTAAAGTCCGGGGGCCACGAACATCCAGAATTGATATAGCAGAACGGGAGATGCCAATAGGATCCCGGAGATCAGGGCGGTCTTGAGAAAGGTGAAAAACGCCTCGGGCAGATGGGTATAGATCAACGTGTCGCCGCTTTTCATCGCCTTTTGCAACGGCGCCACCAGCACATAGAAAAGTTTCTCTTTGAAGGCGTAGCAGGCGGCGAAGCCGATCCCTACCGCATAAAAACAGGTGATTAGACGCTTGCGCAATTCCTCGAGATGGTTGGTAAAGGGCTGCTTGTCTTCTTCGGTCATGATTTTGCGTTATCCTGGGAATCCGAATCGTCTTCAGGGCTGGCGTCGTCCCGGGGGGCGTCCGTGCCGGTATTCATTTCATCGAAGGCCTCTTTGACCTCGTCGAGCGGCGCCTTGGGCGTCTGATCGGCCGAAGCTTCAGCCACAGCGGGCCCGGGGGTGGGATCCGGCACGTCGCCGGCCAGATCGACCTGCGCCTTGATGTCGTCCTTCACTTTGTCAAAACTGCTGCGAACCTCGTCGATACCGGTTTCCGATTCGATACTCTGTTTGAGGTCCGAGGTGGCGCGTTTGAATTCTCCCAGAGCCCGCCCCAGTGACTTGGCCAGCTCCGGCAGTTTTTTGGGCCCGAACACGATCAAGGCCACAGCCAGAAGCAACAGCATCTCCGGCATTCCAATTCCAAACATTTCAATCTCCTCGTCGGTGATAAACTCGCCAAATATTAGTACGGGTTTTCTCAGGGACTGTCAAGCAGAACCACGATACCAAAAAATTTGAATAATACTTTTATTTTAGGCAGTTAAAGGCCGGGAAGGGCTCTGTCGGGCTTGAGCACCAAAAAGTAGACCGCACCGGAACCTTTGAGATGGCCGGCGGCGACTTCGGCCTGGAGACCATGCCCCATAAAAAGATCGACCCGGCCCGGTCCGGTAATGGCGCTGCCGGCATCCTGGGCAAGGGCGAATCCGGCGTAAGGCCGCCACCGTTCGATGCGCCCTTCCGGGTTCACCTCGGGCAGGTCCACGGTAATAAAAACCAGGGCCGCAGAGGGCATGAGGGCGCGGTCCACGGCCAAAGATCGCATGGTGGTCAGTGGTTCCCCTAAGGCGCCTACCGGCCCGTCGTCGGCAGCTTTAAAGAAGATGTACCTCGGATTGTGGTCCATTATGCGGTTTTTAATTTTGGGATGCTTTTTAAGATAGGCACGAATTGCCTGCATGGACATCTTCCCGCGCGGGATGCGCCCTTCATCGATCAGCAGCTTTCCGATGCTGCGATAGGGCTGCCCGTTGGAGCCGTCGTAGAGGATATGCAGTTGGCTGCCGTCCTCCAGCTGGACGCGTCCCGAGCCCTGGATCTGAAGAATCAGCAGGTCGACGTCATCCCTGAGCCATACGAGGGGCGGTGCCGTTGCGCTGAAATCTGCGCTCTGCCGGATCTCCTTGCGGGTCGGATACGGTATCACCGTCTTGCCGGTATACTTCCCGACGATGGTGCGCCCTTTCAAATCATCCGCAAACCGGGACAGGTCGATCTCCACCATATCCGAAGGCTTCGGATGAACCGGCGTGGAGAATGTTTTCGAAGGCCCGCGGCCAGCCGGCAGGATCGGTTCATAATAACCGGTAAACAGGACATCTCCTGCATTGCTCTGCCCGACGGATTGATAAACCAGGAAGCGCTCCCGGATAACCTTGTTCAGGCTGTCTGCGGAGGGGGTTGCCGCGATCATCCCAGCGAAGACCTCCAGCGACCGGATCAGGTGGGACGCGGTAAATGCATCGGCACCGAAGTGAATCCGGCGGTCTGCCGGCAGGCGTCGCAAATACCCAAGGCTGGCGTCGATGCTGCGGGCCAACTGTCGGAGGTCGCCGGTCTCGGAAAATTGCGGATAGGTCTCAGGATCGAGCCGCTGCAGCGCACCCGTTGGCGCAACCGGCGGTGTGACCGGCGCAGGCGGTGGGGTCGGCGCACACCCCGCCAGCAAAATTCCCACAACCACCAGACGCGCAAGAAGCTTTAATTTTCGAAGGTCGGACATGAGAGATGATTTCCTGTTCTTGGGCAGCTATGGACACCTGTTGTACGGATATTGTTGCCAATCAATTCTTGCCCCGCTTCCAGATACCGCTTTTGCCGCCGCTTTTCTCCAGAAGATAGAGATCTGAAATCGCCATGCCGCGATCGTAAGCCTTGCACATATCGTAAATGGTCAAGGCCGCCGTGGCGGCCGCCGTCAAGGCCTCCATCTCCACACCGGTCTGGTCCAGAATGCGGGCGGTGGCTTCGATGCGTATGGAAAGGGTCGCCGGATCGGGATAGAAATCAACCTGGGCATGGGTCAGGTTGAGCGGGTGGCACATGGGAATCAGGTCGGCGGTCTTTTTGGCTGCCATAACGCCGGCAATTCGAGCCGTCTCCAGCACATTGCCCTTTTCGGCCTTGCCATCCCTGATCATGTGGAAGGTCTCTTCGGACATGGTCACCACCGCCTGTGCCCGGGCCTTGCGATCGGTGGGTGCCTTGGCGGTGACATCGACCATCCGCACCCGGCCCTGCTCGTCAATGTGGGTCAATTTGCTCATGGCAAGTCCTTTTCGTCTGAGCGTTCATCCTTGCGGCTTCGGGATCTGCCGAAAACCGACGCAGGCCATTTTGCCGACATGGTGTCGAATACCCTATTCGGCGGCGGCGCTCAACCGCCGCTCTGCTTCCGCCAGATCCGTCGGGGAGTTGAGATTGAAGAACGAAATCAAATCCGCATCACAACGGCGCAATTCGGGCTCGGCGATTTCATGCTTGCGCACTTTTTTGAGAATCTTCTGGATTTGATACTCTCCATGTCTCAATGCCGCCTCCATGGGTTTGATGCAGCGTCTGGAATAGATTGCCATCAACGGCTCGAAACCCAGGGCTGTCCTGGGAATGATCACGTCCAGGTGAGGTTCGACCGCACCGAGCAGCAGTTCGATCATCTGTGGCTTTACGAACGGCATATCACAAGCCGTCACCAGCGCATGGGGATAGGAGACGGCAAAAAGGCCGGCATGGATGCCCGTCAATGAACTGCTCTGATCAAAATGATCGGTCACGATCGCAACATCCCATTCCAGGTAACGAAGGGGGTCATTGGTCACCAGAATAATTTCCTGGAAGAGCGGCGACAGGACAGCAATAAGGCGGTCCATGACCCGTCGACCGCCGACCTCCAGCAACGCTTTGTTCCGTCCGTCGAGCCGTTTGCTCTCGCCCCCGGCGAGGATTACAGCACTGCACAAATGCCTTTTCATCATCACCAATGCCCATCAAGATTCATTGCGTACAGCCGCCAGGCAGCGTACAGTGCAGAAGCATAGGCAAAGCGCGGACGAAGGTCAAGTCGTGGAATCATGATCGTCCGATGATGCCCCATACACGGCACGCAATGCTGACACAAGCGGCGGAAAAATTGTCAGCTCCACCCCATCCGGGAAACAGAGAGGCCCCCCATGACGGTACTCGAAATTATTGAAGCGAATGCGGTTATCTGCGACGGCATCAACCGCCTGCTTCCCCAATTGTCCGAAACGTCCCTTCCCATCACCGCCGGTGAACTACAGAACATCATCGACGCAGATGGCAGCGCCCTGATTGTGGCATTGGAGGATGACAGCAGGGCTGTTCTGGGGTGCGTGGTGTTATCGGTCTTCCCCATACTGACCGACATCCGCGCGTGGATCGATGATCTGGTGGTCTGCTCCGATGCGAGGGGAAGAGGAATCGGCAGACAATTGGTGGCGTACGCAATTAAAAAAGCCGAAGAGATGGGCGCCCGCTCGATCAACCTCACCTGTAGTCCGCGCCGCAGATCCGCCAATGCACTTTACCGCAGGATCGGCTTCACGCATCGTCAGACCCATGTCTATCAACTGATGCCTGGCTCCTCCCGTTGACGGACAGCTGGCGGCTGCGGGGCGCGCCGATCTGATGTTACAATAAAAGGGAAGGGATTGGGCGGTGGGGCAGACGGGCCTGTCGATCCATTTTGCCGACCACTTCCTTTGCTTCCATATTCAGACAGGGAGATCGCCACGCATTGTTTTCGTCCTTGTTATTTTTATGGAGGCGGCGGCAGCCTGAAACGGCGTACCCCGTAAAACGAAATCCTCACCCGCTGCGGCACAGCGCCGCGGGCATTGGATAAGGCCTTGCTAAATCACCGAATATCGGTTTAATATTCAGCCATCCAATTTGATTACAGCAGGTCGTCATCGCACCGGATGTTTACTTTTGACCCATTGACGGGGGACGCATTCATACCATGGGAGACCACCGACAAATCCTCGACAGCAAAGAGATAGAGCGCATCCTCAAGCGCATGGCGTGTGAAATCCTCGAAGTCCATAAATATACGCAAAACGTGGCCTTGATCGGTATTCACACCCGGGGCGTTTATCTGGCGCGGCGCCTGCAGGAACAAATCCATGCCTTTGAAGGCGCCAAATTGCCTGTTGGTGAGATCGACATCACCCTTTACCGGGATGATTGGACCCAACTGAGCGCGCAACCGGTGGTCCAGACCACGGATATCGCCTTTACGGTGGACAACAAGCAAATCATCCTCGTGGATGATGTCCTTTACACCGGTCGCACAATCAGGGCCGCCATGGATGCCGTCATTGACTTTGGCAGGCCTTCGCGGATCGAACTGGCGGTGCTCGTGGACAGAGGGCACCGTGAACTTCCCATCCAGAGCACCTTCACAGGATATTGCATTAAAACCGAACGATCGGAGCTGGTTAATGTCCTGTTGCGGGAGAGCGACGGCGAGGATCGCGTGACCCTGACCGTGTTGGGGGAACAGCCTTAGGCCTGCCTGAAGAGGATGCATCCAACGCTGGACCTCCCTCCGATGGAAGATGTAAAAGGAGTCAAACCTTGGGGCATAAAGAACACCGCCACGGGGCGCCCCGCTCCGCAAGCGTGGGCATTCTGACGGTCTCCACGACCCGATCGATTGAGACAGATGAAAGCGGCCGGTGGATGGCCCAATTCGCGGCCGACAAGGGGCATCAAGTGGTTGCCCACGAGGTGGTCACCGACGAGGCTGACGCCATTCGGCAACGCCTGATGGGTATCATTGCATCGTCTCGCCCCCAAGCCGTCGTCGTCACCGGCGGCACCGGCATCACTCCGCAGGATGTAACCATCGAAGCCGTAAAACCGCTTTTCAAAAAGGAATTGACCGCGTTTGGCGTCCTATTTACCCAGTTAAGCTATGAGGAGATCGATTCGGCCGCCCTGCTCTCCAGAGCCACTGCCGGCGTGATTGGCCGTTCTCTGATCTTTTGCATTCCAGGCAGTCTGAACGCCTGCAAACTGGCCTGCCAAAAGCTGATTTTCCCCGAACTGGGACATCTGGTCCGGCACGTCACAGGACAATAGCATCAATAGACGATAACGCCGTCCACCAACTCGTATGGTTGGGAAGGAACCAACGCCATAGAGGCGGTCACTCCCAGTCGCCACCCTTTAAAGCGCCGGTCCAGATCCATGGCAATGGTCCCATCCAGCGACGCCAGCCGGCGGCTGAAGTCACACTCTGTGTCTGCCTGATCGACGATATGTACCAGAGAAAAGATGCGCAGTTCCGGCTGCCACCTTTCCAGGTAGGTCCTGATGGACGCCTGGCCTTTGAAGATGCGGCTGCGCCACTTCAGTTTGCGCAACACGTGGGCCCCTCCCAGCATCGATAAAACTTTAGCCTTGGGATTGGAGTGAAGGATGGATGCCAGATGTCGGGCCATATATTCATTGCGCGTCGTATCGCCGGCATATTGAGCGGCGGGCAGGTCAATGGCCACCACCCGTGGGCGCCGGCCGACATCCAGCCCCCTTAAGACGTGAAACAGGGCGCGATAGTCCGGACAGTCGATGGCCTTGTGCAGCTGGATGCGGTCCAGCCCCCGACCGGTCCGCAGAAAATGATCGATCTTCACCTGTTGGTCGCTGGCGATTTCCAGTGCAAGATGGGTGACGCCGTTCTCGGCCAACCGGGGCAGCAATCCGGCCATCGTCTGCAGGATGAGGGGCTGGCGATGGATGGTGCCGGTAAAAACGATATCGTGACCAGGCAACTTATCCAGAATATAGTCGCCGGCATCCGATAACGGATAGGGTCGGGCGATCGATTTGGACAGTGACAAAAGTTGAACCATCATCATGAATATGGCGATATGTTTGAGCATGTCTGCGTCTCACGGTTATGAAATAAGCCGCTACAGGCAGTATCGGCAGTCGGAAATCCAAACTTGACCACGGAAAAGATCGCAGCGAGGATGGCAAGGGGAGAATGAGACGCGGGAGGACACCCGGGCGGGCCGCCGGAGGCCATTTATGGATGGGGACGAGACTAACTCTTGCAAACCGTATAGGCCTGGCATATGGTGAAACCCAATCCGCGGCACACGAACCGAAACACACTTCGACCGGTAGGCTGAAATAAATGGACAAAACCGTTAAAGTTCTGGTCATCCTGTTCGCAATTGTCGGTATCGGCCTGTTCGGCTATCACTGGTTCAGCCAGTGGCACACCAAAACCGTTGATCAGACCCTTGAGCGAGAAAAACAGAAACTCCTTGAGCGAATCGCCCAACTCGAAGCCGAAATCACACGGATGACGGAGGAGCTAGGGGCTCAACAGCTCTCCCGGCCATCGAAATCCGAGTTAGTCAATGTCTTCGGGGACGCCAAGCCCACGGAACCGATTGTCCTGAGCAAAGCGGATTGTAAAAAGATCACCCGCCAAGCCGTGGCCTTTTTCCAGTACCTGGACAGCAAGGCCTACCTGATCTGGCCGGGTATCGATATGCGGGCGGATGAGCTCTTTGAAGACATTTCAAAGCAACTTGCGGCACAGCCGCCGGTCAATGTCGGGGAGATGGAAGACCTTTACAGCCTCGTTCGAAATGTGACCCATTTTTACCGGGTTTTGGGCCGAAACCGTATCAACCTGATCAAAGAAATTCTCAGCAGCGAATCGGAGATCATGGAACCGGCCATGGCGGTCATGTTCGCCTGGATCACCACCTGCAACTACGAGTATGACCAGCTCAACCTGAACACCCTGTTCCAATACGCACACTTCTTTCTGAATACCCTGGGAGGCCGAAGCTATCTGCTGAGGCGCGACACCAGGCAGCGCATGCTGATCAATTATTACTGCCTGTTGATCATCGACATGGCCAACGATGCAAAACTCAATGCCTATGGCTTCGACATTCGTCCCCATCTGGATTACGTCTTTTATGATATCAACAACCAGAAAGGGCTGATGTACCGCCAACGCTACCTGTCCAGGCTCTCCGCGCTACAGAACAAATACAACTGATGTCCATAAGGCCCATCGCACCATAGCACCTGTGGGAGCGGCAGGGCGATTGGGCCCCACGAACGGATCGCGTCGCAATAAAACCGGCGCCCGGCAATGCCGAAAAGCGTAAATTGAAAGGCAAGGGTTGATCTCCGCCGGATGAGGTTTTATGTTGGACAGAGACCGACCGGTCTCCCTTTTGGCAAAAAAACACCACGGGTATATCCGATGGCCACACTGAGAGAGACAATCATCCATGAAGCCTTGCGGCAATTTTCGGTCAAAGGATTCATCAACACCTCCACCTCCGATATCATTGCAAAGGCCGGAACCTCAAAGGGCGGACTGTACAATCACTTCAAATCCAAAGAGGAGCTGTTCTTCGAGGCATTGAGCCATGCGCGAAAATTATGGCGAGAGCGGAATCTGGACGGTGTGGCTGAAATCGAACGCCCCATTGAAAAGATCAAGAAGATCCTGGCCAACTACCGGGACCACTATTTGATCGACGATAAGAACCTGCCCGGAGGCTGCGTCTTCGTCAACCTGGCGGTGGAATTAAGCGACCAGCGTCCCCACCTGGCCGAGGCGGTCAATCAGGGGTTCCTTCGCCTCAAAAGGATGTTCAAACGGCTGATCGACAAAGAGCGCGAAACCGGAGGCATGTTGCTGACCGAAGGCGAAGCCGATAGGGTGGTCGAGCTCATCTTCTCCAGCCTTTTGGGCGCATGCGTCATGTATGCCTCGGATAAATCGCGCCGAAACCTGAACCTCACCATCAATAGCATGATCGATTATCTTTCGTTGATCAGCCGATGAAATCCTGAAGGGTTGCGGTACGGGGAAGCATGTATTGGAAGGTTCACCATCTAGACATGCCGTCACTGTGCGATGCGGGTTTTGCAGGGAGCAGGTTTCGCGCATGGCGCAGGACATAAAAAAAATTCATACCAGAGGGAGGGGTACAATGCCAACGAGAACATTTAACGCCATGGTGGTCAGTGCAACAGACGAGAAAACCTATAGCCGGGAGATCAAGGAGAAATCCACGGACGACCTGCCCGCCGGAGATGTATTGGTCGAAGTCCGTTACTCTTCACTTAATTTTAAGGACGCCCTCTCCGCCACCGGCAACAAGGGAGTGACCCGCAGCTACCCCCACACCCCGGGAATCGATGCGGCCGGTGTGGTGGCCGAGTCCACGGACAACCGGTTCAAGACGGGCGACGACGTCATCGTGACGAGTTACGATCTGGGCATGAACACCCCGGGCGGATTCGGTCAATATATCAGAGTGCCCGCCGACTGGGTAGTGCCGCTGCCCCAAAACATCACCCTGCGGGAAAGCATGTGCTACGGCACGGCAGGTTTCACGGCCGCCCTGTCGGTCTACCAGTTGCTGGAGCACGGCATAACACCGGAAAGCGGCGAGGTCCTGGTCGCCGGCGCTACAGGTGGTGTCGGCAGCATCGCCGTTTCGATTCTGGCCAAGATCGGCTTCCAGGTGGCCGCCGTAAATGGGCTGCAGGACCGCACAGCCTACCTGCGGTCCATTGGCGCACAAACCATTGTTCCCATCGAAGAGGCTGAAGACAAAAGCGGACGTCCGATGCTCAAAGGCCGTTGGGCTGCCGGTATCGACGCCGTGGGGGGCGACATTCTGGCGACCACCCTAAAGGCCCTGCATCCCAACGGCGTCGTGGCGTGTTGCGGCAATGCGGCATCAGCCGATCTTCCCATCAACGTCTATCCGTTCATATTGCGGGGTGCGATCCTCATCGGCATCGACTCCCAGAATTGCCCCATGCCCCCCCGCCGTGAAACCTGGCAGAGACTGGCTTCGGATTGGAAAATCGACGATATGGAGGAGATGGTGGAAGAGATCGGTCTGGACGGATTGAGCCAGCGCATCGATGATATGCTGGGGCGAAAGCACAAAGGCCGCACCATCATTAAGTTATGACGGACGCACGGAAAGTCCGGCAAGGGGGAACAATGGATAAAACGCTTGAAATATTTTCGGACTACATCTGACCGTGGTGCTATTTCATTACCGGGCGTATTGAAAAACTACGGAAAGAAAGAAAAGTGACGGTGCAGTGGACGGCCTTCCCCCTGCATCCGGAAACACCGCCGCAGGGCCGGACACTCGAAGCGCTGTTTGCCGGACGGGGCATGAATATCCCCCAGATGCTGGACCATCTTGAAAAGACGGCAAGGGGCCTTGGATTGGCTTTTGGACCGCGCACCATGACTTACAACAGCCGACGCGCCCAGGAGTTGGGCAAATGGGCGGAGGAACAGGGCGTTGGCGAGGCATTTCACAAGGCGGCGTTTCATGCCTATTTCGCCGATGGCCTCAATATCGCCCGGGACGACGTGTTGCGGGGCATGGCCGAAAATATCGGGCTCGACCCGGACCAAGCCATCGAGGTGCTGGACGCCCAACAATACAAGGCAGCCGTGGACAAAGACTGGCAGCGCGCCTGGCAGCTGGGAATCCGCGCCGTACCGACCTTTCAAATGAACGGCCGGCTGCTGGTCGGCGCCCAGACCCATGAGGCCCTCGAGGAACTGGTGGAC
>JBNLAV010000033.1:0-32476 GCA_050302315.1 Desulfobacteraceae bacterium | reverse complement strand
AAAGGCTCGGGTCGCCGGTATGCAGCCGGACCACCTTCAAGCCTTGTGCATGGGCATCGACCATGGCGCCGACAATCTCTTCCAGATCCATGCCGGCGCTGCTGAGGCGCTGTGCTCCGGCAGGCGCCCAACTCAACACGGCCTCGGGCACCAGAGAACCGGCATACAGCACCAGATCCGCCTCCTGGAGGACCTTCATGCCTTTAACGGTGATCAGTTCGGGATCCCCCGGCCCCGCACCGCAAAACGTAATGGGATGTCGTTGATCGTTCATCATCTCTCCGCACCGCCCTTCCCGGCATCCGGTGGTCGGCGCCCCGACACGATCCACACCGGATTTTCCGCCTTCATCCGCCGGCTCCACGGCATTTTTTTGCTTCTGCTGACCTGCATCTGCACGATCTCCACGGTCAATCCTTCGGCTTCCATCGCCTTGCTGACCTCCACCAGGCTGTCCACCAGAACGGTATTGGCCACCACCGCGCCTTGGTGTCCGAGACACGCAACGGCCGCGCGGACAATGGCCGCCAGATCGCGGCCGCCGCCGCCGATGAAGATGCGATCCGGCGGCGGCAGGGTTTCAAGACCGCCGGGCAGCGTCATTTCCAGGACCTCGTGGTTGTAAACGCCGAAGCGTCGCGCATTGTGCCGGATCTGCGCCGCGCGTCCGGCATCCTTCTCCACGGCGATGATGCGTCCGCTCCCCACGAGGACCGATGCTTCAATCCCCACGGCTCCGCTGCCGGCGCCCAGGTCCCACAGGGTCATGCCCGCTTTGAGACGGAGTTTGGCCAGCACGACGGCCCGCACCTCCGGTTTGGTCATCAAACCGGCCTCATGCGCATAGGCGTCCTCGGGCAGCCCCAGCTGCAGCGTATCGGATTCGGTCCGCGGTCGGAGATTTCTGAGAATCACCAGGTTGGGTTGGGCAAAAGTGCGGTTCGCGGCGCGCTCCGGATCGTACCAGCCGAATGCTTCGGACGAATCCCCCAGGGCTTCGAAGACCGCCATCCGGACGTGGTCGACGCCTTTGCCCAGCAGCCATCGGGCCAGCCAGTCGGGCGATTGCGCGGGGTCGGTGAGCACGGCCACCGGCCGATGGGATCGGAGGGCGTGCAGCACCTCATACCGGCGGTCCCGCCCGTGCAGGCTGATGATGCGGGCATCGTTCCAGGGTTCACGGATGCGGGCAAAAGCGGCGGCCACCGACGAGACGTTGGGCATAACCGTCACCTGGTCGGCCCCGAGGGCCTTGACGATCCGGTCGCCGATCCCGAACAGCAAGGGATCGCCGGAGGCCAGCACCACGACGCGGCGCTCCCTGGCCTGGGTCTCGATCAGGGCGATGGTCTCGTCCAGACGTCCGGTAATCGTCTCTTTTTCCGCGGTGAGGTCGGCGAACTGCTCCAGGTGGCGCCGCCCTCCCACCAGGAAATCGGCCGAGCGGATGATCTCCAACTGGGCGGCCGTCATATCCTCGATAGACGTCCCCATGCCGACCACAAATACCTGTTTCATTTTCTTCCCTTTCTCATCAGGACCGGCCCGAGTCGGCCGCGTCAAAGCGCACGCTGCCGTCAAAACCGAAGATCACCGCATCCACAGCCACCTGTGTGCCTCCGAACCGGCGGGCTGATCGGACCACCTCCCGGCCGACCTTGGCGATCAGTTCCGGATGATCGTCCTTGATCAGGTCAAAGGCGTGCCGGGCGGTGTTGGCGGCCCGGATACGGCCGGCCAACGTCGTATCGCCGGTGATCTCCTGCGCCCATTCGGCCAGCGTCTTCAGGGTGAGGCGGGCCGACCGAGCGTGGGTGTGGGCGATGCCCTGGGCCATTTTCACGGCTTTGCCGAAAAAGACCGCCAGGATGACCCTGTCCATTCCGATTTCCGCCGCCATTTGCATGGCTTCCGCAAAATAGTCCCCGATCTGTATAAAGCTTTCAACCGGAAGTCGGGGCCAGCGTTGCTGGGCGTACCGCTCGCTCCTGCGCCCGGTGGTAAAGACCACCTGCCGCGAACCGGTCGCCCGCGCCACTTTGATGGCCGCCCGGATCGTGGCCGTATAGGCCTCATGCGACATGGGACGGACGACGCCGGTGGTGCCCAGGATCGATATCCCGCCGATGATGCCCAGACGTGCGTTGAGGGTATGGTGCGCCAACGTTTCTCCCTGCGGTACGAAGATTTCGGCTTCCAGGCGGCCGGTCAGTTGCCCGGGCGCCAGTACGTCTTCCACCGCCATGCGGATCATCCTGCGGGGTCCGGGGTTGATGGCGGGCTCGCCCGGCGCCACCTCCAATCCCGGCTTGGTCACCCGGCCCACGCCGGCGCCGCCGCGAATGACGATGGACAGTGGCCCGCCGCCTGATTGCCACGTGACCCGGGCGCCGATTTCCGCACCATGGGTGACATCGGGATCGTCACCGGCGTCTTTGATCACCGACGCCGCCGCAGCGGCGCTGTCGATGCTCCGGCAGGCGTGCACCGCAATCTTCAGACGCTCGCCGTTGAGCAGCGCCACATCCACCTCGGCCGGCCTGCGGCCGCCGACCAGGTGAATCAGCGCGGCTTTGACCGCCGCCGCCGCGGCCGTACCGGTGGTAAACCCGCAGCGCAACTTTCTTTTCCTACGACCCGACACCGTTGCCCCCATTGCCGATCGGTTGCTGCCGTCCCATCAGGAACCGTCCTCAGCAGCCAGTAAAATCAGGGCGTTCACCGCGGCGGCCGCCACGTTGGACCCGCCTTTGCGCCCCACATTGGTAATATAGGGGATGTCCAGTTCAAGCAGTTCGGCCTTGGACTCAACGGCGTTGACGAACCCCACCGGCAGCCCGATGACCAGGGCCGGGGCCGACCTGCCGGACCGGATGTGTTCGATCAATCTGAGAAGGGCGGTGGGGGCGTTGCCCACCACATAGAGCGCGCCCTCCAGGCGATCCGCCACCGCGTCGACGGCTGCCTTGGCGCGGGTGATGCCCGCTTGCGCCGCCGCCGCGGCGATGCGGTCGGACGCCATCAGGCACTCGGCTGACGCCCCGAAGCGCTCCAGGTCCCTTGCGCGGATGCCTGTGCGCGCCATGTTGGTATCGGTATAGATGGCGGCCCCCTTCCGAATGGCCGTGATGCCGGCGCCCACCGCTTGGGGATGGATGCGGATGTCGGTCATGTAGTCGAAATCCGCACTGGTATGTATCATACGGCGAACGATGGACCACTGCGCGGCGGAAAAGGCGTGGGGACCGGCTTCAGCATCGATGATCGCAAAGCTCTTCTTTTCAATCTCATGGGGCTTCATGACGATTTCTCCTTGTTATACTCCCGGCAGGCGTCGACAAAAGCGCGTCCGCACCCGGGATTGCTGCCGAAGTGGAGATGAATATAGCTGCCCAGCGTCCGATCGATCCGGTACCCTGCGCTGCAACCGGCTTCGCCTTTGCGCGATTGGACCTCATAGACGGACGCTGCCGGACGGCCTTGCGACGGGCGCTCGTCAAGGTCCGAATAGTGAAACTCATGGCCGCGCAGCAGCTGCCCTTTGCTTCCCAGGATAAGATCGGCGCCCAACCGCACCTGCCGATATCCCAAGGTGCGCAACCGCTCATGCATGCGGGTCCGAAAGGCAAAACAGCCGCACATGGCGTGCCGTTCCCCGTTCCCGTCTTCCAACTCCCGGCACAGGTACATGAAACCGCCGCATTCGCCGTAGATGGGCATGCCGCCACGGCTGAATTCGCGGATCTTGGCCCGCATGCCGATGTTCTCCGATAAACGGCGGGCATGCAGTTCGGGATACCCGCCGCCGAAGTAAAGCCCGTCCAGGTCCGGCGGCAGCGCGTCGTCCTCCAGGGGAGAAAAAAAGACCGGTTCCGCTCCGGCTTCCGCCAACACCTCCAGGTTTTCAGGATAGTAGAAGCAAAAAGCCCGGTCGCGGGCTATCCCCACCCGCATCCGCGGTCCGCTCCGCGCACCCGTCTCATCTTCCTTCTGGTCGGCCTTGGGTAGGACAGGCAGCCGCTCGATCAGCGGATCCAGATCCAGGCCTGCTTCGAGATGGTCGGCTAGGCGGTCGACCTGCTCCGGGGTGAGCGGATGGTCCTCGGCAGTGGTAAGCCCCAGGTGCCGTTCCGGCATGCGCAACGACGCATTGCGCAGCAGCCCGCCGGCCACCGGCATATGGACATAGGCGGCCATGGCCTCCTTCAGGTAGGAGAAGTGGCCCTGGCTCCCCAGGTGATTGAAGACCGTTCCGGCAAACCGCACCCCGGGGTCGAAACGTTCGAACCCCTGCACCACGGCGGCTGCGCTGCGCGCCATGCTGGCGGCATTGACCACCAGCAGCACGGGAAGGTCCAGCCATTTGGCCATCTGCGCCGTGGACCCCGCTTCGTCGCTGCCGCTGAATCCGTCATACAGCCCCATAACCCCTTCGACCACGGCCACGTCGCATCCCTGGACATGGCGCCGGAAGTTGGCCCGATTGTATGACCGGCTCAACATCCAGCCGTCCAGGTTGCGGCTTTGGCGCCCCGCCACATGAGTATGGTGCCCTGGATCGATAAAGTCCGGCCCCACCTTGAAAGGCGCAACGGACAGACCCTTCCGCCGCAAGGCGGCCATCAACCCCAAAGCGATGGTGGTTTTACCTGCTCCGCTCCGGGTGGCCGCTATGACGATCCCTCTTGTGATAACTACCTCCTGTCTCCGATCAACGCAGACCGGTCAGAAGACCGTGTAAAACACGCCCCCGACGAGCACCAGACTCGAAATGCGGGCCCCTTGTCCCAGCAGCAACAGCTGCAATCCCATTTTAGGTGCGAAGATCCCCATCAGCCGCGGCAATTGGTGGCGCAACGCCCGGATGGGGAAGGCCACCACATTGCCGATTAACAGGGCCAGCACCGCCTGTTTGACGGTCAACACGCCCTCTTGCAGCAGGGCACCGGCAGCAGCGAATCCGGATGTGAACTCCGCCGCGAAACTCAACACCACCAAAGAGAGCGATTCCGCCGGTACGAAACTCGTCACCACCCACCGGGCCAACCATTGGCGCGTCCAGTCAAAAAACCCGAGGCTGCTGAGCAGGAACACGGCGACATAGATGGGCAGGACGTAAGTGGCCACCGACATCAGCCGGCGCGGCAGTTTGCGCCTGATGGTGTCGATGACGGCCGCCGATTTGTTATGCGCGCCGTCCGGTGCCTGCCCGGTGATCAGGGAATCGGCCTCTGCCGCCGGATGCCAGCGTCCCCACAGCAGAACCAGCACCAGTCGGAGGACGGCGGCCGCAAAGGTGAGCAGGAAGTAAAGTCCGCCGGCCCATCCGGTGAGGGGAAGCACGATGAACACCGTTGTCGGCAGATGAAGAAAGAAGGCCGGCAACTGATTGGCCAGATTGGTCATGATCAGCTGAAACCGGTTAATCTTGCCCTCCTGCCAGAAATCATAGAGCAGGGCATTGGCCGATGCACCGGAGACAAAAGCGGTGCTGAAAGCCGCACTGCAATGCGGCCCCAGACGGGCGAAACGGAACAACGGGGCGCCCAACCTGCCCAGCGTACCGGTCCATCCGGCGGCTTCGATGATCTGGCCCGCCGCCAGACCGACGGCGATGAAGAGCATCAGGCGCGTCAACGGCAGCAGCAGTCGGTGGCCCACCATGCGGGCCGTCAACGCTTCGAGGCCCGCCCATGCGCCGGCCAGCATCGCGACGGACAGCGCCACGGCGATGCAGAGCGCACGAAGATTGTTTTTCTTATGACCCCGCGTTCTCTTCATGGTCCTGACCGGCAATAATCAAAGTCCAGTAGTTGGGTTGTTCCCGGGCCAACCGTTTCAAGTTCCGGAAAACCTTTTCATCCTCCCGTGAGCAATTGGCCACCGCAACGCTGCCGTCCAGCATTCGGGAGGCTTCTAGGGCCTGGCAGATGCCCGCCACGTTGCGATAGGCTTTGAGAAAGACCACCGTGTCCGGCTTATCCGGCATGCGCCCGAACCGTTCGCCGCCGTTGACGCCGGACATGATCATCAGGGATTCCTCCCCCTCGACCAGCGGTCGATTTATGGCGGCGGCCGCCGCCTGGTAGGAGGTGATGCCCGGCACCGTGCGAACGGTCAGATGGGGCCATCCGCTTTCCAGATGGCGCAAGACATATCCGAACGTGGAGTAGGTCAATGGGTCGCCCAGGGTCAGAAAAGCGGCATCCAGCCCGTCGTCCAACACCTGGACGATGCGCCGGGCATTGAGGCGCCAGGCGTCCTCCAATAGGGTCCGGTCCTTGCTCATCGGAAAATCCAGTTTTTCGACGACCGTCCCGTCCGGGATATACGACCGGGCGATATCCACGGCCAGAGAGTAGTCGTTCTTGCTGGACGCCGCCGTAAAGATCCGGTCAACCTGCTTCAGAATGCGAACCGATTTGACGGGAATAAGTTCCGGATCGCCCGGGCCGACCCCGATGCCGTACAATGTACCTGTGTTCATGGTTGTTCTTCCTTGGAATTGATATGATGCGGCGCCCGGCCGCTTGGCCCGATGCGTCCGAAGGATCCAGCCTCTCCGGTGAAAACATCCGGGTAGAGGATCCGGCCGATACGGGCGAGGCCGTCCAGCAGGCGCATGGTGGGTCTTGAAACCAATCTTTCATCGATCAGGTGGATCCGGCCTTCCCGCACCGCCCTGATCAGGCCGAACCCCGGTTCTTTGCGTATGGTCTCCGCGGTGGGACGGTTCATGGGGCCGACTTGCGCAAGGTAGACATCGATCTCATCGGACCGGGAGAGAATCCGCTCTTTACCGTAGTCGGCGATATTGGTCCCCCGACGCGGCACAGCGTCTGCGGCGATGTTGATGCCGCCGGCTGTTTCCAGCACGTAAATCGGCATCGCCGTGGGGGCAAAGGTGCGCATCCGGTCGTGGATGGCCTCGAAGTAAACCCGCTTTTTGGACTCAATGAAGGCCGTACGGCGCTGAAAGCGGTCAGTGGTTTGCTTGAAGCGGGCGATCATCTGTCGGGCTTCGGACGGCCTGCCGCTCAGCTTTCCGAGGATGGTCCAGTAGACGAACATCTGTTCCAGCGATCCGGGCTGCAGGGAAACCACTGTGATGCCGTGGGCTTCGAGGCGCTGCACCAGCCGGCTGTACCCACGATCGATCATGGGCCGGATGAGTACCAGATCCGGCTTGGCCGCCAGGAACTTCTCCAGGCCGTCGCGGTAGGAGTAAACCGGACATTCGGCAGCGTCCGGCGGCCAGTCTTCATTGCGCCCCACCCCGATCAACCGCTCTGCGGCGCCGAGCGTGTAAAGGTTTTCGGTGTGGGCCCCGTATAGCGAGATGATACGCCGGAAAGGCGCCGGGACCTTCACCTGCCGGCCGTGGGAGTCGGTTATCCCATGATCGCCGAAGGCCATTTCGGCGGCGTGAGCGCCGCTTCCGCACCACGCAAAGATGCCGCACGATAGGGTGAGGAGGCAGAGTGTTCCAATCGCTTTCATGCGCTCACCTCCCGGTTGAACGTCACCTGGAGCGTTCCGGCGTAAGGGTTGTTAGCAACCCGAGCCTGCACCCCGAATACGGATTGCAGGGTACGGGCCGTCAGCACCTCCTCCAGGCTTCCGGCGGCGAAAATCTTTCCGTCGTGCATGCAGATCAGACGGTCGCAGTACATCGCCGCCAGGTTGACATCCTGGAGGACGGCGATGACCAGGCGCTGCCGGGATACCTTTTCAGCTGCCAGGTTCAGCAGCGCCATGGTGTGCTGCATGTCCAGGTTGGAGGTGGCTTCGTCCAGGAGCAGCACCTCGGTCTGCTGGGCAAGACTTCTGGCAAAGACCACCCGCTGGCGCTCACCGCCGCTGAGCTGGTTGACGTACCGGTTTGCAAAGGTCTCCAGACCTGTACGCTGCATCACGGTGGTGACGACCTGCCGATCCTTCTCACCAGGGCGGGCAAACCTGGGGATATGGGGGTAGCGCCCCATCATCACCACTTCCCGGCAGGTGTAGGGAAAATTGATCCGGAAGTCCTGGGGCACCAGGGCAATGATGCGCGCCGCCGCTTTTGGACGGTACTGGGCCAAGGGGCGTCCGCCCAGCGTGATGCGTCCCCGGCCGGGCCGCAGATGGCCGGAAAGCAGATCGATGAGGGTGGTCTTGCCGCAACCGTTGGGGCCGATAATGCCGTAGAAATGGCCCTTTTCGAAAGCGCAACTCAAACCATCGATGACAGGTTTGGCGCCGTACGCGAATCCGATATCTTCCAATCGATACATGGCGCCGCCTAACGTTGCTGCCGCATCTGGCGTCGGCGGTAGATATAACAGAAGAACGGCCCGCCGATCAGCGCAGTAATCACACCGATGGGGATCTCCTGGGGCAGCAGGGCACGGGTGACGGTGTCGGCGCAGAGCAACAGCAATCCGCCGGATAAAACCGATACGGGCAGCAGTCTGCGGTTGTCCGGCCCGGTAATGCGGCGCACCATATGGGGCACCAGCAGACCGACAAATCCGATAATCCCCGAGACAGCCACGCATACGGCCGACACGAGAGAGGCAGTGGTAAGCAATATCAGGGAAACTTTGCGCGGTGACACCCCCAAAGAGCCGGCGCTGCGGGTTCCCAGCGCCAGCAGGTTGAGATCCCGGCTGAAAAAGATAATGATGCACAGCCCCGCGGCCAGAGCCAGGCAAACCGCCCCTGCTTCTGCCCATGTCTTGGAGGCAAAACTGCCCATGAGCCAGAAAATGATGATGCTCACCTCCTCATCGGCGATGTATTTGATGAAGCTCACCCCAGCCGACAATATGGCAGCCACGATGATGCCGGAGAGGATCAGGCTGCCCGACGACAGATCTGAGCTGCTGGCGGTCAAATAGACCACCAGCGCGAGGGTGAGCGCAGCACCGGCAAAGGCGAACGCCGGCACGGACCACACCCCCAGCAGGGTGAAATTGATCAGCAGGGCCAAGGATGCGCCAAAGGCCGCCCCGGCAGAAACCCCCAAGGTATAGGGATCAGCCAGCGGGTTGAGCAGGATGCCCTGAAACACGGCGCCGCAGACCGCCAACCCGCCGCCAACCAAAGTGGCGGTCACAATGCGCGGCAGGCGCACATCCATCACCACAACGGTCGCCAGATCATCGAGGTGGGCTATCCACTGCCCGGCACCGGTGATCCTGGCGCCGACGATGCGCACCACATCCAAAAAAGCGACATTCACAAAGCCGGTCCCGGTGGAGATCACCATGGCGGCCGCCACCAGGAGCGACAGCAGCAGCAGAAGCAGCCCCAATGGTATTTGAGCGGGTATTCTTTTTCTCCGGTCTTTTTCCATTGTCTCGCTGATTTCAAAAATGATGCAACACGTCTTGGATATGACCGATCCAGATATCGACGAAGCCGTCGAATTGGGCGGTCCCTTTCAGCACTGGAACGCATCGGATACCAGCGCCAGACAACACCGATTTCCATGAGTCCGCCTCATCACCGGCCATATCGTTTCTGGCGTGGTCGCCGGCCACGGACATAAACGGCAGCAACCATGCCTTGCGAATCTTCTTTTTCAGGAGCATCTCCCGGATCAGACCGATCCGCGGGTATCCCTCGACGGTGCCGATGAAGATGTCGGGATCTTTGAGTTGCAACTGAAACATCAAGGCAGCATAGAACGCATTGGCCGGGTGGTGGGTCCCGTGGCCCATCAGCACCACGGCTTCTCCCGGCCTGCGTGACGCTGGAACCATCTCCATGACCGCCTCGGCCGCATGCGCCATATCGTCCTGGGTGGCCAGCAGGGGCTGCCCCAGGAGGAGTTTTCGGAACCCGCCCATGGCGCCGAAGGCTTTAACGGTCCGTTGCAGCTCATGGTACTCCGCTCCTGCAATGGTATGCAGGGACTGCACCGCCACGTGGGTGAATTTCTCGTCCATCATTTTGGCAAGGGCCACTTGCGGCGAATCGATCCGCATACCCTGTCTGGCGAGTTTCTCACGAATCTTGTGCGATGTGTAAGCCCAGCGGACGGGCAACCGGGGATGGGCCGCCTTTACCTTGCGGTCGATATTGTCGAAGGAGACCCGCGCCGCTGCGTCGCTCGTTCCGAAAGCAACGAGCAGGACGCCCACCTTTTTGGTTGTCTTGAGGCCATGACCGCCGGATGCCGCGCTGCCGGCCGCGGGCAGTATCATCACCAGTGCGGCGAAGCTCACTGCCATCATCAACTTCTTCATTCAGTTCTTCTCCGATACCGGCGAGTTGGAAAATGCAGCCGCTCATTCCCCCTCATGGCAAAAAGCGGTACAGGAACTCCATTCACTCCCTGCCGGCAACCTGTTTGCGGCAAAAAAAAATCCCGGATTGATCTTCCATCAATCCGGGATGTCCCTTTTTTATCCTCAGAATCGGGGTGAGCGGATTTCCGTCCACGAAATGACCGCTCGGGCATCAGGCAGGTCTTCTGACTCTCAGATCGCTCTACTCTTCACGCCTTCCCACGCTTAGGCAGTGGCACTTGTGAATTTCGTCCCTGATCACAGCAGCGGGCCTGTCTCCGATTTTCACGGAGTTCCCATTCGAGGGGCGCTAAAAATGTGACGTTATTTTTTAGCGACCCCTTAAGCTCATTAGAGCACCTGATACCGGGTACTGTGTTAAATGGTTTTTTAAGTCAGGTCAAGCGTAATTCCTGCGTCCTGATCGATCACTTCTCAATGCCGGTGCGGGCCGATACGCCCTTTTCATAATAATGCTTTACGGCGTTCATCTCGGTAACCAGATCGGCCCGGTCGATGATCGATTGGGGCGCGCCGCGGCCGGTGAGCACCAGCTCCACTTGGGGCGGTCTGACGTCGATGAGCGCCATGAGATCGGATTCGGTAATGATGTTGGATTGGAAGGCCACATTGGCTTCGTCGGCAATCACCACGTCAAAAGCGCCCGATGTCAGGGCGGCACTTATGGCGGACAGCGCCTGCCCGGCGACATCGATGTCCGCCTGGCTGGGATTCCCCCGTATAAAACATCCCCTTCCGAACTGCCGAAGGGTGATCATATCGTCGAATCGCTTCAACGCCTTGATCTCACTGTATTCCATACTCTTGATGAATTGGCCGATAAACACCTTCAATCCCGCACCGGCCGCCCGCAGGGCCAACCCCAGGGCGGCCGTCGTTTTTCCTTTGCCGTCCCCGGTATACACCTGAACGTATGCTTGCCTCATCGAAGTCCCTCTATGCATTCTTTGGCGGGCAATATGTATGGTGCCCGACGATCTGCTCTCTTATCGGATACAGCCATCGATGACAACCCGGATTGCAGAATCACAACACCAACCTTACAGCCGCCACCCCCAATACTTCAGGAAGCCTGCGAAATCCCACATATCCGAATCCTTCCGTCGCCACGGTTTGAGGCTGGTATAAAACCGGTTTCCGGTTTCAGCGGAGTCGGCATATGCTTTGTCCATCCCCACAAAGAAGTCCAAGCTGATCAGACTCATGAACAGGGTCTCCCACGGCTTGACGGCGCCTTTGACATGCCCCTTCAGAACGCCGTCTTTGTAAAAAAGGCTGGTGGTCCCACCGTTGGAGGGCAGACGATCCAGGTCGGCCATGGGCGCCACGGGCATGGGCACCCGACGGAACCGGTCGCTGGACAGGAATTGAGACGGCCGGACTTCGATATCCATCACCCTGTGGACCTCGGGTCGCAGGTGGAACAGCATCCGCGGTGATGTCTCTCCGCTGAATTGAAGCTTTGCCGGCAGGCTTTCGCCATATATACGCATGCGTTCGCCGGCCCACTTCTCCGGAAGGGCATCCCGGGGCAGATACTGGGTTGGAACGATGGCCTTGTAACATCCGCAGGTGTGCACGGTGGTCACCAGCACCGGCCGATGTTCGGCATTGAGGGTCACCACCACCATCAAGCCCACATTTTTTCCGGCTGACAGATTGAAGGGAATCAAACTGTGCGGTGTACCGGGGAAGTGGACGCGGTAAATCAGGTTGGTATAGGCCGCCTTCTCTGTTTTGAAGGATCGTTCCATAAAATAGACCACCGGATCATCGGCGTCGATGACGACCTCCTGCCCCCCATCGTCGCCTAATGTTACCGTGGGCCGGCCGATCCGATTATACGCCTGGGAATGACCGTAAACGATGAAAACCGGCGCCAAGCCATCGTCTGACTGCTGTGGTTCTCCCTGGATCTGGTAGGCCAACTGATAGGATTCAACCGGCAGGGGTTGATGGTGTGCACAGCCCCAGAAAATTATCGCGACGGCAAAGAACGTCCACCGATGGATAAATTTGAGATGAACTTGATATTCTGTCATAATACGATGCCTCGAAGCTTGATTTTGCAACATTTCCCTAAACATAGCAAGCTGCCCGCCATATTCAAGGATTCTTGATGCGTTAGCGTCAAACCGGGTGCCATCTCCCGCCAGGGGCACGATTACGACAGCATTGATCGAAGCGCTGCCTGATTTTGTTGACGCCGCCGGTGACTCATTTTCCGATGTCCTTGAATCAGGTGGCCAAGGCGTGTACAATGCAGCTCAATTATGTGGGTTTCAAGACGCTTCAAGGATAGCCGGAAATTATGAGCAAGACCTTCACCATCACCTACAATTTCACCCTGCCGGACAACACCCAAGAGGTTTTCGATCTGGTATTCGACGAGAACAATATAGAAATAATCAACGATTGTAGCGAAGCACCGCCTCCATGGACGGAATTGGAGCATCACCAATGCCCTCATTGCCCATTCGCTGCCGCAGACCAGCCCTTCTGCCCGGTGGCGTTGAACCTGATACCGGCTATCGATCGTTTTGACCACCTCATGTCTTTTGATAAGATGGTGGTGAATGTCATCAGTTCCGAACGCCAGGTGACATATCAAACCTCCGCCCAGGAGGGCATCAGCTCCCTCATGGGCCTTCTGATCGCCGGCAGCAGTTGCCCGGTGACCCATTTTTTCAAACCCATGGCCCGCTTCCACCTGCCCTTTGCCAGCCGGGACGAGACCCTGTGGCGTGCGGCTGCCACATTTCTTTTGGCGCGCTTCTTTGCCGACAATGGGCTGCAGGCATCCGATATGAACCTGCAGGGCCTGGTCCGCATCTATGATGATGTCACCATCTTGAACGATTACATGGTCGAGCGGGTCCGTTCTGCCACTTCAAAGGATTCGGCCGTCAACGCCCTGGTCCATCTGGATGTCTTTGCCAAGTTTCTGACACCGCCGCTGGAAGATGCATTGAACCAGATCAGACCGATCTTTCAACCCTATTTGACCCCATCTTAGGGGCAGTCGTGCCAAACGGTTGGAACCGGATGGTCCGAAGGCCACCTGCAAAAAGGGTAGCTTGGATCAGTTTTGAGAACAACGCACCAAATGCGATATGCAAAATTTCGAAGAAAACAAACGCACCGTGGAAAGAAAATACCATGCCACTTATACCGAAAAGGCCAATGCAGCGATACGCATCGGGATGTCTGTCAATTCTGATATCCGTTGCCGTGCTCCTCACCGGATGCGCATCTTTGGAGGGATTGCTCCAGAAACCGACCGCCTCTTTTTCGAGCATGAACCTGCGTCAAGCCGATCTGCTGAAAAGCACGGCAGTCTTCAATTTCGATGTACATAACCCCAACCCGGTCCCCATCCTTGCAAGTCGCATCACATATGACCTGAAGCTCAACGGCCGCCACTTCATCTCCGGAGACCTGGATCGAGGCATGACCCTGGCGGCGGGGAAGACAAGCCGATTGCAGGTGCCGGTCACAATACAATATCTGGACTTATTTGACTCCCTTTCCCAGCTATGGAAAACCCAAGGCGCCGATTATGCCCTCACCGGTGGATTTGCCGTGGGGCCGTTTACAATTCCTTTCCGAGCCCACGGCGATTTCGATCTGCCGAAAATGCCGAAGATGTCACTGGAAAACGTAAAAATCGAACAGCTTTCAGTCTCAGGAGCCCGCCTGCGCTGCCGGCTCAAAATGGACAACCCGAATGCGTTTGCGCTGCTGCTGAAGCGGTTGGACTACCAATTTAGTCTTGGCGGAATATCCTTTTCCCGGGCCAGTGCGATTTCCCACGGCCCCATTGCCGCCAATAGTGCCGCCATGATGAATTTCGGATTCGATATCTCATTTGAACAACTTGGATTTTCAGCCTATCAACTGCTGCGCGGCGCCGATGCAGACTACCGATTGGACGGCGCACTGGTCTTCGACGCCGCCAACGGGAAAGAGAATAAGATTCCCATGCGCGCGGCCGGCCGGGTTCCTTTTTCGCGGTGACCAACCTGTTGGCTTGACACCGGTGGAGGCCCTGCACATGTTTCCAGAGATCCATCAGGCATGCCCGGCTCGCATTCAACCATAAGAGGACGGCTTCATGATCATCGTTATCGGAGAAATTCTGATCGATCGATTCCCGGATTACGAGCGCATCGGTGGTGCGCCATTCAATTTTGCCTACCATCTCAAAAACCTGGGGTGGCCGGTTCGCTTGATCACCCGGATCGGAGACGACACGGACGGCAGAAAGATAGCGCGCCTGCTGGAAAAAAGCGAATTCAAAAGTGAAGATCTCCAGATAGATCCGGTCCGTGACACCGGCCGGGTGGAAGTCACTCTGAACGGCGAAGGCGTTCCCCGGTTCGACATCTGCAAGAATGTGGCGTACGATCACCTCGATCTGTCGGATATACTGCCGAACAATACCGAAAGAATCGATCTGATATACTTCGGAAGTCTGGTTCAACGCTCCGAATACGGTTTCCGACAGGTGCAGGGTTTTCTGACGCGATATGGAACCAAGACCACCTGCTTTTGTGACATCAATCTTCGTCCGCCCCATATTTCGGAAACAGCCATTGAAGCCTCCCTGCGGCGGGCCGATATTCTGAAAATCAACGATGAAGAACTCATGACCCTCAGTGCCATGTGCGACGGCCCGGAGCGGGTGAAAGCGGCAGTCCACTGGCTCATGGACACCTATCAAATTTCGACCATTGCCTTGACCCGCGGTGCGGCCGGCAGTACCCTTATCACTGCAAACCAAACCGCTGATGCCGCGCCGGCACCTGTACCCGACATCGTAGACACCGTCGGCGCCGGAGACGCCTATGCGGCAGTCATCGCGGCCGGCGCCCTCGCCAAGCTGCCGATGCGACACACCCTGCGCCTGGCCACGGCCTTTTCCGCGCAGATATGCGGCATAGCGGGCGCCATCCCCGAAAATAGAGCTTTCTACGCAAAACTGCAGCGCGATATCGAAAGGATACGAAATGCCCAATGACAAGCCCTATATCCAAATGTTCAGCATCCACGGATTATTGCGTGCGGAAAATCTGGAATTGGGACGTGATGCCGACACCGGAGGGCAGATCAACTATGTGCTCGAACTCGCCCGCCACCTGAGCCAGCGAAAGGACATCGGACGGGTGGATCTCTTCACCCGGCTGGTATCGGACAAACAGGTATCGTCCGACTATGCCAGAACCATCGAGAAGGTGAACGACAAGCTGCGCATCGTTCGCATCCAATGCGGCGGAAGAAAATACTTGCGCAAAGAGCTGCTGTGGCCCCATCTGGCCGAATTCGTCGACAAGACCATCAAATTCAACAAGCGCGAAGGTCTCATCCCTGATGTCGTCCACGGGCACTATCCGGATGCCGGCTCCGTTGCAGCGCAGCTCTCCAGCATTTTCGGCCTGCCATTCATCTACACCGGCCATTCACTGGGGCGCTCCAAACTCGCCAAGTTGATAGGTGACGGCATGAGTGAAGCGGAGATCAATCGGAAATTTAAAATCGACCAGCGCATCGAAGCGGAAGAGGAAATACTGGCCGGCGCCGACCTTGTGATCACCAGCACGCGCCACGAAATCGACGAGCAATACGGACTGTATCGCAACAAGAATGCGCCCAAATACGAGGTCATCCCCCCGGGTATCGACGTGGACAAGTTCTACCCGTTTTACTACGATATGCTGGAAGACAGTGACAAGTCGGAGGATGCCAAGTACGCCGAAGCGTCAATGCACAAAGGGCTCAACCGGTTCTTTTCCCACCCTGACAAACCTTTAATTTTGGCCCTGTGCCGGCCGGACAAGCGTAAAAACATCTCCGGCCTGATCCAGGCTTTTGGAGAAGATCTGGCATTGCAAAAGATGGCCAACCTTGCCATCTTTGCCGGCATTCGCAAGGACATCGATACCATGGAGGACAACGAGCGGGAAGTGCTCACCCGCATGCTCCTGCTCATGGACAAATTTGACCTTTACGGCAAGATGGCCATCCCCAAGACCCACGACTTCGAATATGAAGTGCCGGCGCTCTATCGCATTGCGGCGGAACGAAAGGGTGTCTTCATCAATCCGGCCCTGACCGAACCCTTCGGGCTGACCCTGTTGGAAGCATCCGCCACAGGGCTTCCCATCGTGGCCACCAATGACGGTGGCCCCAACGACATCGTAAGAAATTGCCAAAACGGCATCCTGGTGGATCCCACTCAGACACAGACCATCAGCAAAGCCCTCCGCAAGATCATCACCGACGACGGCCTTTGGGAGAAGTACTCCAAAAACGGGATCATGAACGTCCAAAAGCATTACACCTGGAAGAGCCACGCCGGTGTGTACGCCAAGAAAGTCACAAAAATCGTCGCCAACAGCAAGGCTTCGGACATGAATACGGCCAAACCCAAAGATGCCATCGGTCGGCGGCTGCTCAAGCTCAACTACTTCCTCATCACCGATATTGACAACACGCTCATCGGCGAAGACAACTCCCGGCTCAAGGAACTGCTGGCCATTTTAAAGGAAAATCGCGACCGTGTCGGATTTGGCGTAGCCACCGGCCGCACCAGCGAATCGGCCCGTGAAATCCTCAAGCAATATAAAATTCCGGCGCCGGATATTTTAATCAGCTCGGTGGGTAGCGCCATCTTTTACGGCGCGGATAAAAATCCAGGCAGGGGGTGGCCGGCGCATATCGGGCACAAGTGGAAGCGGGACAAGATAGAGCAGCTGCTGCGGCAATTCGACTTCCTTACCCTGCAGGAAAAAGAGGCCCAGCGCAAATACAAGATCAGCTACTACATGAGCCCTGACAAGGACCGCCTGGCCCAGATCCACAATTGCCTGTTGACCCACAACTGCCGGTACACATTGATCTACTCCCACGATGAGTTTCTCGACATACTGCCCTATCGCGCCTCCAAGGGCAAGGCGATCCGCTACCTGAGCTATAAATGGGAAATCCCGCTCAAGGATTTTATGGTCTGCGGCGATTCCGGCAATGATGAAGAGATGCTGCGCGGTGAACCGCGCGCCGTTGTGGTTGGCAATTACAGCCATGAGCTCAAGGAGCTCAAGGGCAGCCGCAACGTCTACTTCGCCAAAGCGCACTGCGCCGGCGGCATCATCGAAGGGTTGAAACATTACCGCTTCATCGAAGCCAGCAAAGGAGAGTAATCCATGGGCATCCAGAATAAAGTCAACCTGATCACCTACCCCGACAGCCTCGGCAGCAACCTGCTTGAACTCCACTACGTACTGCGCCGTTACCTCTCCAATGCGGTCGGCGGCGTTCACCTGCTGCCCTTTTACCCATCATCCGCAGATCGCGGCTTTTCGCCGCTCACCTATGATGAGGTCGATCCTGCCTTCGGCACCTGGGAGGACATCGAAATGATCGGACGTGATTTTGATTTGACGTACGACTTCATGGTCAATCACATCTCCAGGCAATCGGTCTACTTCCAGGACTACATCGACAAAGGCATGGAGTCTGAATACGCCGACATGTTTCTCTCCTTCAACAAACTCAGCCCGAACGGAGAGATCGACGAAGCGGTGCTTTCCAAGGTCTATACCCGCAAACCCAGGCCCCCCTACACCATGATCCAGCGGGCCGACGGATCACGAGAGAAGATCTGGTGCACCTTCGACTATGAGCAGATCGACCTCGATCTGCAATCCCCGGTCACCAAGGAGGTCATCCGCCAATATCTCATCCGGCTGGCGCGCACCAATGCCAAGATGATCCGCATGGACGCCATCGCCTACACGACGCACCAACTGGGCAGCAACTGCTTCTTTCTCGAACCCCAGATCTGGGATATTTTCGAGTGGCTCAAGGAGTATATCACCCCCTTCGACACCATCATGCTGCCGGAGGTACACGAACATTACAGCCTGCACCAGAAAATCGCCGCCAAAGGATACTGGACCTACGATTTCGCCCTGCCGATGCTGGTGCTGCACACCCTCTACCACCATACCAGCAAGCGGCTGAAACACTGGTTCCGTATCTGCCCGCGCCACCAGCTCAACACCCTGGATACCCATGACGGTATGGGGGTCGTGGATGTGCAGGATCTTTTAACCCAGGAAGAAATCGACGCCACCCTCAACGGCTTGGATGAAAAAGGGTCCAATACCCGCAAGATTTATTCAGGAGAAGAATTCCAGAACCTGGATGTATATCAGGTGAACTGCACCTACTATTCAGCCCTGGAGTGCAATGACGACTCCTACATCGCCGCCCGCACCATCCAATTTTTTGCGCCCGGCATCCCCCAGGTCTACTATGTTGGGCTGCTGGCCGGGGAAAATGACATCGAGCTCGTGGAGCGTACCAAGAACGGCAGGGACATCAACCGCCACAATTATACCCTTGATGAAATCGCCAGGGAGATCGAACGCCCCGTCGTACGGCGTTTGTTGCGGCTGATGGAGTTCCGCAACACCTATCCGGCCTTCAGCGGCCAGTTCGTTATCAAGGAAGCACCGGACGACCAGCTGGAACTGGCTTGGAACCAGGCACCTTACAACGCCACCGCCCACATCGACCTCAGGACCTACAGGAGCGAAATCACCTACTACGACAGCATGCAGCGCAAGGATGTGACCTTCACCATTTAGCCATATAATTTTGTGCGCGCTTAATCACGTCGCAGCCGTGCCGATACCTTTGTAACCGGTCGACCGCCTACGACATTGCAGCGGCGCCATATATTGACAAACATGCCCTTATTTGGTTATTTTGAGAGAACCACACACGAAGCACGTCTTACGGAAAGCAGAGCCGAAATGCCACCAGTGCCACGATCCCGTTCAATAGCCGTCGTAATGCATCTTCTTCTCTTGTTTTTGGCCGTATCCATCGCCAATGCTGATGATTGCGGTGATTTCCCTCCGACCCATATCCCCGGCAAGCCGTTTGATTCGAATATCCATGCAAGAGATTTGACGTCTACCGAGAATGATCGACTTGAAAGGCTGTTTGAATCCATTGAAGGTAAATGGCAGGGAGAAGCAGAAGAGTTTATTTGTCATGGAAAGGGCCGATTTGAGAAAATAAGCGACCATTTTAACCTTCGGGCTAAAGTGTCGGTGAACAGTGATGGCTATATCAGGTTGGAGGCTGACCTGCGTTCTTCAATAAACAGAAAAAGCCTCACCGAAATAATGAGTTTCTACTTGATCGAGAACAGGCTCAGGTTGGATACGGATTCCTCTTTCGGAGATATCGAGAATCTCAAGGTGTCCGAAAACAAATTCCAATTTTCCACCAAAAGAGGCTTCTCAAGCGGCTATATGACGGCTGGTCAAGCCAGACGGGAGATTTTCTTTATTTTTACTAAGGCCTCAAATTCCTTCACGACTGAGAAGCGGGTTTACACGAACGATAAATTAAATTCTATTAAAACAATGCATTTCACTCGATAACATCAATTGCTGCTGCCCACTGATTTTGTAGATCCCCAGATCATAACACCCCACCCCCAACGCCACATCCATTGACATACGCAGGCCGGTCCACGAACCCTTGCAGGCTGTTCATCGCACATCAGATCGACCGCGCAGACGGCATCGCGATCGTATCAGTCGCGTCACATTAGAACTGCGCCGATTCTAAAATCTGCACATGGGTTGTTCGATCG
This sequence comes from Desulfobacteraceae bacterium, assembly GCA_050302315.1. Lineage (GTDB taxonomy): Bacteria > Desulfobacterota > Desulfobacteria > Desulfobacterales > Desulfosarcinaceae > JARRKU01. The sequence goes on along the minus strand of JBNLAV010000033.1, from coordinate 12,505 downwards.
GCATGCGCACCGGATTATTGCACCGTTTACGTCAAGGACTCAGTTAGGGGTTGAGTAACCTAAACCATTGTTGTACATTTGGGTTGTCACGAAGGAATTTTTGTGCAATTTACGGCAAGGTATCAAGCGTAAACTTGACACAGAAAACCCACCCAGTAATTGACATTTATGCGGTCAATAGCCCCGGGCACCGTAGCCCGCGGCCACCTTAACACCGGAGGTGGTGTGCTTTTTCGACTATATGAGCACCGGCTTTCCCAATAATATCAAGCCACCAGCATGTTGAGGCAGATGTGGATTTATTGAACTGGATAAGACCCAAATGGCAGCGTGGTGACACAAAGAAGCGGCTTGAGGCAGTATCAAAGATTACCCGTCAGAGAACCCTTCGCAAAATTGCCGACCAAAGTGACGACGAGCGGCTGCGCTTCGAAGCGGTCCGCCGGTTGAATGACATCGAAGGCATCAGGGAAATTGCCTTCAAAGCCTCCCAGGAGACCGTTCGCCTGGATGCCAGTATCCTTATCGACGAACAATCCAATCTGGCGTCCATCGCCTTGAGCGCCTGGGACATCCATGTGGGCCGAAAAGCGGTTGACCATATCGATAATGAATTGTTGCTGCAACGGGTTGCGCGCTCTGCCAAACAGGATGCCATCCGCCTCGCGGCCGCATTGAAACTGGGGGATGAAACGCTGCTTCGGCGCGTTGCCCGTTCCTCCAATCACATCGATGTCCACTGGCAGGTCGCCAAGAGCCTCGACGATCCCGGCCTGCTCGCCGATATCATATTGTTCAAGCCAACCAACATGCACCTTGAACCTCTTCGGCGGAAAGCGCGCAGAGCGCTCATCGACCACCTCGACCGGTGCAAATCCGAAGCGGACAATGACAGACTGATCAATGCAATAAAGGTGGTTCCCCATCCCAGTCTCAAAATCGAAGCATTTGTCCGGCTTCACCCTGCGCACATCGATCACCAAATCCTCAAGTACCTGTCAATGCAGGATTTTCGATACATCCCCAAAATCCTGTTGAACAAAATGATTCGCCACATCGAATCAGCCGATTGGCAGGTCGTGCCTTCGCGGCACCACTCCCCTTGCGGCTACTGCCGGAGCAAGGGACAGCTCTGCCTGAAATATCTATCGGCCAACGACAGTTGGGTGGATCAGGATATATTCCCCTGCCCCGATTGCAATGGGAAAGGTTCGATCCCGGTGCAATTGATCCGATGCAGCCGAGGCGGACACAGCCTACAGATCCAGCTACCCGCTTGACCCCCTCGGGTAATCGGAACTCATGACCAAGAGGCCTTTAGTTTGAAGCCATGGATCAGCAGATACTGGTTTATCGCAGGTTTGATCCTGTTGTCCGCGATCACCATTGCGGACAGCCAGGAGTGGACCGTCTCCGCTGGGCGGTGGCTCAAGAGCCACGGCGGTCCCTCAATGGTTATCTTTCTGATCTTCCTCTTTTCGGGCATGGTCATGGATGCGCGCCTGCTCAAAAAAGGCCTCAGCGACATCTCCGCTACGCTGGCCGCACTGCTGGTTATTTTCATTTGCGCCCCCCTGGTTGCGCTGGTTTTTCGCTACCTGCCGCTGGAAATCCAGGTTATCACGGGACTCTATCTGGTATCCGTGATGCCCTCTACCCTGAGCAGCGGTGTGGTGATGTCGGCGCGTGCCGGCGGGAACATGGCCCATGCGCTTTTTGTCACCATTGTCGCCAATGCTTTGGCAGTGGTGACGATTCCTTTGGTGCTGAGTCTGCTGCTCGACACCCTTGGCGATACCCGGACCATCGCTATCGATAAAGAAGCCATTATGCTGAAAATCGCTCTTCTCGTTCTGCTGCCGTTGGCGATCGGTATGGGCATCCAATATATGGGCCGTCAATGGATCGCGCCACTGCAAATAAAGGTGCAAACCATCAACCAACTGCTGATTCTGACCATCGTCTGGATGGGGATGTGCCAGAGCCGCGCGGCGATCGCCGCCGGCGGTCATGCACTTGTCCCCATCGCCGCCGTTGCGTTCGGATACCATCTGCTATTGTTGTTTTGTGCATTCGGTGTTATCAAGATATTCAAGCTGAAGCCCGGACGCCGCGAAAGCGTGATCTTCATGGGAGGCCAGAAAACACTCCCGCTATCAGTCATCCTGCAAGTCACCTTGTTTCCCGAATATGGTCTGGCCCTCGTCGTATGCGTCGTGCATCATGTGATCCACCTGATCATGGACGCTTACCTGATTGAAAAAGTAAAGCGCTGACCGCCTCCTTCAGGACCGCGTCTATGAGCGGATCGGCAGGCTTTTCACTCCTTTGGCCATTACCAAAAACTCTAAATCCAGATGGGAGGATGCCATGGCGAAAAAGAAAATTCTTATGATCGTAGGTGATTTCGTTGAAGACTACGAGGCAATGGTACCGTTTCAGATTCTGACCATGGTCGGTCATACCGTCCACACGGTCTGCCCTGACAAAAAGCCGGGAGAAACGGTGCGCACGGCCGTCCACGATTTCGAGGGCGACCAGACCTATAGCGAAAAACCGGGGCACAACTTTGCCATCAATGCGGATTTCAGCGAAATCAACCCTGAGGACTATGACGCCCTTGTCATTCCAGGCGGACGGGCGCCGGAATATATTCGTCTCAATGAGCGGGTGCTGGAAATCGTGCGCAATTTTTCCAGCAGCAACAAGCCGGTGGCATCCATTTGCCACGGTCAACAGGTGCTCGCCGCCGCCGGGGTTGTGGAGGGCAAACGATGCACCGCCTACCCGGCCGTCAAACCCGATCTGATCAGTGCAGGCGCAAAATGGGCCGAGGTCAACGAAACCTTCTCCAATGCCTACGTCGACGGTAATTTGGTGACCGCAGCCGCGTGGCCCGGTCATCCGGAATGGATGGCCAAGTTCCTCGAACTGCTCGGAACCCGAATAGAACCATAGTCTAGCGCATCGTCCACCCAGAAACGGCGGATTGTGGTTCACCATCAAGTCCGCAAAGAGGTTGAAGCACAAGTCGCGGTTGCGCAACCTCTGGCATAGCCGGCCAGCGTCGCAAAAACGCTGACCGGCTCCGTCGCTATATGCAACCGGGAGCGTACGCCGATCCGCGCCGCAAGTCGCCATTTATGAGTGGGCACACCAGGAAGACGCCATACGCATACCCGACAAGCATATCGGATCTGTCTGCCGGTGGTATGTTTGAACCAGCTTAAATATTGTCCTTATAATCCCAAGGAGTGTCATCAATGATGAAAAGACATTGGCATGTACCTGTTCTGCTTTCCGGCATGATTTGCCTGATGGCCCTGTGGAGTTGCGCGGGAAGAGCCTATTTGATCGTCGACTACACCATTCCCAAAGGGTCACAACAGCTCAATGACCAATCCGTGCGCCTGCGCATCGATGACCAGCGCAAAGATCGAAATATCCTGGCGCCGTCGGCCGCAGATAAATTTCAGGCGTTCGATGACCGCTACAGCCTTGCATGGGTCACACCGGATAAAGGCCGCATCCTGGCCGGAGAACACGATCTTGAGGCGCTGTTCAAAAGGGCATTCGAAAAACGGCTATCGTTGTTGGGTGCCGCAACAGCCCCTGACAGCGACCTTCAGTCTCCCGAGCTCTCCATCGTGTTGGAGGAATTGACCGTTGATCTGAAAGGCCAGAAATGGATATCGGAGGTCGCCTACCTCGCCACGCTGACACTTGAGGGGCACCCGATAACCAGAGAGCAGATCCGCGGAACGGCTGAAAGGATTCGGATTATCGGCCGCAAAGGTGCAGACATGGTGCTCAGCGACATCTTTACCGAAGTGATCAACCGGCTGGATGTGGTCACTCTGTTTCAAAAAGCCGAACTCATTCCTTAAGGACGATTTCGAACGCCATGGCCCACGGGTCGGGGTCTATTATCCGATCCGCTTGCCGCCCACGCGATTCCAAAAAGATTCAACTTACGGTTGACAAATAAAAGACTCCCCCATATATAGTTCGTATACGAAGGGGTTAAACCATGTCTCCAGTTCCTTCCAACATACCCGATTGCACCATATTCATGCTGGCAAAAGCCTATCAAAAGGCCCATGGCCGGTTTAAATCATTGCTGAAGCCCTATGAACTGACCAATTTGCAGCACCTGGTGCTGGAGGGGCTATGGTATCAACAAGGGATGACCGCAGCCGAACTGGGCAAGCTTCTGGTTCTCGACAAAGCCACCCTTTCAGGGGTGCTGGACCGATTGCTCGACTCCGGATGGATCGAAAAAGAGCGCGATCCTGATGATGGGCGCGTGTTTCGGCTTTCGACCACCCCTAAAGCCGAGGCGTTGAAAGAAGAATTGATCGATCTGCGAATCAAGGCCAATGAGGAACTTCTATCAGGTTTCACACCCGAGGAGAAAGTCGTTTTCAAACGCCTGCTCCGGGATTTGACCTGATCCAGTGCGGGTTCCGGTCCGACCGGTGTGGCGTCGGCCAGGGCAATATCGACACGACAACGAGGGCTTTATTTGTTAGCATACTAACTTTTACATCCAACGGCATGCCCCCCCCCAATGCGGGAATCCGATCCATCGGATCGGAGAGACCCTAAACCGTCTATAAGGAGGGCCTGATGCTATTGAATCCCAAAACCGAAACCTTCGCGCATTTGGACAGCGCTTCGAAGGAGATGATGCACAAAATCATCTCATTCTTCGAAAAGAAAGGCAAAGCGAGACTCAAACAGGATCATTTCGACCGGGTCTGGTATGATGATTTTCTGGATTTTATCAAAGAAAACCGTATATTTTTCAACATGTTGACCCCGCCGCAGTATGCCGATCAACATCAGGACGCCCGATGGGACACTTACCGCAATTGTGATATGAACGAAATCCTGGGGTTTTACGGGCTGGCCTACTGGTACACTTGGCAAGTCACCATTCTCGGCCTGGGTCCCATCTGGATGAGCCACAATGAAACGGCCAAGAAGCGGGCGGCCAAAGCGCTGGCCGGGGGCGGAATCTTCGCATTTGGCCTCTCCGAAAAGGCCCACGGCGCAGACCTCTATAATTCGGAGATGACCCTGATACCGCTGGCCGATGGACGCTATGCCGCTGACGGTGGCAAATACTACATCGGCAATGCCAATGAAGCCGCCATGGTCTCCACTTTCGGAAAGAACTCGGAGACGGACGACTATGTTTTTTTTGCGGTGGATCCCTCCCATGAGAACTATGAGCTGGTCAAAAACGTGGTCCACTGGCAGAGCTACGTTGCCCAATACGAACTGCACAGCTACCCGATCACTGATGATGATATCCTGTCCACCGGCAGCGAAGCCTGGGACGCGGCATTGAACACAGTCAATGTGGGAAAATACAACCTGGGATGGGCCTCCATCGGTATATGCACCCACGCGTTCTACGAAGCGATCAACCACGCATCCAGCCGCCAGCTCTATGGACGATATGTCACAGAATTTCCGCATATTCAGCGGTTTTTTGTCGACGCGTACTGCCGTTTGGTCGCCATGAAAATGTTTGCCCGACGCGCGGCCGATTATATGCGGTCCGCATCCGAAACCGATCGACGCTATTTGCTGTACAACCCAATGGTAAAAATGAAAGTCACGACACAGGGCGAAGAGGTGATCAACCTGCTGTGGGATGTCATCGCCGCCAGAGGCTTTGAGAAAGATGTCTATTTTGAAAATGCCACAGCGGATATCCGCGCACTGCCGAAACTTGAGGGCACAGTGCATGTCAACATGGCGCTGATCGTCAAGTTCATGGCCAACTACTTCTTCAACCCCGACACCTTCCCGGAGATTCCGCATTGCAGCCAGCGGGAACATGACCAATTTCTTTTTCATCAGGGGCCGACGCGGGGACTCGGGCATATCCGTTTTCACGACTACAACCTGGCCTACAATGCCGTCGACCTGGCCAATGTTTCCATTTTCAAAGAACAGATTAAAGGATTGACCCGGATGCTGATGGCGGCGCCGCCGGATGATGTGCAGATCAAGAGCATGGATTTTCTGCTATCCCTTGGTGAACTTTTCACCCTGGTTGCATACGGACAGTTGCTGATCGAAAAGCATCTCATGGACCGAACCGATGAAGCGCTTCTGGATCAAGTATTTGATTTCCTGATTCGCGATTTTTCCGGATATGCCCTGGCCCTTTACGAGCACCCGGACAGCAACGCCGTGCAAATGGATCACTGTCTTCGCATGATCCGCAAGCCAGCCGATGACCCTGCGCGATTCGATTATATTTGGAACCATCATGTGCGTGATTTGGCCGATGTCTATGAGATGAACAGTTGAAGGGAGAGCCCCGATGCATACGTTTGAAAGACCGACAAACCTTGTGGAGATGCTGGAGACCAGTGTAGCGCGCCATGGGCAGCGCCCCCTGTTTGGAACCGCCGATGCAAATGGCAATTATTCCTGGCAAACCTATGCATACATCGGTGAGCGCGTCGACAATCTTCGTGCGGGACTAGCCCGTCTGGGCGTCAAAGCCGGAGATGCGGTAGGCGTCATTGCCAACAACCGCTCGGAATGGGCCATCGCCGCCTTCGCCACTTTCGGATTGGGCGGCCGCTTTATTCCCATGTACGAAAAAGAGCTTCCGAACACATGGAAGCACATCATCAAAGACGCCAACATTAAACTTCTCTTTGTTGCCAATGAAAGCCTCCTTCTGGGGGTGCGGCAATTCCGGGACGAAGTCCCCAACCTGGAGCATATGTTCCTGATCGACGGCGCCGGCGCCCCGAACATGGCGGACGTCGAAAGGGACGGCAGTTCCCACCCGGTGCCGGCTGCCCATCCCGAGCCTGACGAAATCGCCGTATTGATCTATACCTCGGGCACCACCGGCAATCCCAAGGGCGTGCTGCTCTCCCATGGAAATTTCACCAGCAACTTCATTTCCGGCGGCAAGATGTTTCCGGAACTCAATCATGACAGCCGCAGTCTGTCGATCCTGCCATGGGCCCACTCCTACGGCCAGACGGCGGAGCTTTACAACTTTATGAACCTGGGCGCATCCATCGGATTTGTCCGCGACATCACCACCATCGGCGAGGATATGGCCAAGGTGGCGCCGACCTTTCTCATCGCTGTACCCCGGGTATTCAACAAAATCTACGACGGCCTGCACACCAAGATGCAGGAGACCGGCGGGCTGGCCCTTAAACTCTTTTCCATGGGCCTGGGCAGCGCGGCTCATTTACGAACATTGTCCGCCCGGGGGAAACAAGGAGGCTTGCACCGTTTGAAATACCGTCTCGCCGATGCCATTGTTTTCAAGAAGATCCGTCAACGCTTTGGTGGGCGGTTGGCAGGCGCCCTTACCGCCAGCGCCATGATGAATCCGGAAGTCTCCCAGTTTTTCACCGACATCGGACTGCCCGTTTTTGACGCCTACGGCCTTACCGAGACCAGCCCGGCTGTCACCATGAATAACCGTGAAGCCAACAAACCCGGCAGTGTTGGGCGCCCTATCGAACACGTACGGGTGGTGATCGATCCAAGTGTCTCGGAAAACGGAAGCGACGATGGAGAAGTGGTGGTGTACGGCCCCAACGTCATGCACGGCTACCACAATAAACCGGAAGCTACAAAGGCCGTGATGACCGAAGACGGCGGTCTTCGCACCGGCGACATCGGCCGATTGGACGACGACGGCTTCCTCTTCATTACAGGGCGCATCAAAGAGCAGTATAAGCTGGAAAACGGAAAGTATGTATTCCCGGCCGCCATCGAAGAGGAGATGCAGCTTTCCCCCTGGGTGGAGAACGTGCTGGTATTTGGTGAAGGCCGACGCCACAACGTCTGCCTTGTGGTTCCCGACTTTCTTAAACTATCCGCATGGGCCGAAGAGCAGGGTATGAAAGGGGTAACACCGGAAGAAATGATTGCCCTGCCCGGGGCCAAAGCCATGATCGAAGCTTCCATCGCCCAATGCCTGGATCGCAAATTCGGCGGCTACGAAATCCCCAAGAAAATCATCTTGGTGGCCGAGCCCTTCAGCGTCGACAACGGGTTGCTGACTCAGACGCTCAAGCTCAAGCGATTGAAAGTGCTGGAACGGTATATGGATCGGATTAACGCTGCCTACGAACAGGCGTAACAATAAACCAGTTCAAAGTTCAAGGTTCAAAGTTGAGACAGTTTAACCCGCCAGTATGGGGTTGAGTTTCAAACAGCAGAGCAAAAGCATGCCTTGGACAAACACCGCCGCCGATACAAAAAACGAATTGGTCAAAAGCACCAAGAACTCTGAACGTTGAACTTTGAACTCTGAACTTTAATCTTTGAACGCTGAACTTTGAACACGGTAAGTCATGAACATCACCTCGAAAGGAAGGTGTTTGAAGCTTTTGATTTTTCCTTTTTTGAACCCGATACGCTGGTACCAGCGCATCAGCTCCTGTTGTTCGGCAATAATGCCGATTCCGACCTCTTTCATCCCCAGACGTCCGGCCTCACGCAGGAGGTGAACCACCAGCTTTCGCCCCAGTCCCTGGCGCTTGTATTCCGGTAACACAGCAACCCGCTCCAGGTAGCACATCGCATCTTTGGCCGCTTCCAGCGCAGCGCACCCCGCAGCCTGGCCAAAAACCTCCAGAAGATAATAGCTCACCCCCCTGTCCAGATCCCCGGTAATCCATTGACCGGTGCAGTTGGACGGATGCTTGGGGCAGTTTTCCGCGTTCAGGCCAAACCGTTCGGCGACCTCCATATACGCCAGCCGGATGATCCGGGATAATGTCTCAATCTCCTGGGCGTCGGCAACCTTAATCTGGATCGAAGCATTGACCATGATGTTCACTCCGTCCCGGCTGTTCGCAAGCGCCGTCAATCGATGCGCTCAAACCGGTTCATTTCCACATTTTTTTTCGATGTTTCGGGATCGAAAATGCAACCATTCATGGCGATGTAGACACCCGGTTGAAGGGTTTGGGCGGCCACCACCGCACACCCCAGATTAAACACGGCATCGCTGTCCCGGAACCTTGCCGGATACATGGAACCCGTCAAAACGATGGTCTTGTCTTCTACCTCCGCAAGTACTTTTGCCGTATCGATCATGGTATCGGTCCCATGGGTAATGACGATATGCTTGTCCGGTACCGATTGAATCGCGACTTTTATCTTCATCCGGTCGTCATCCGTCAAATCCAGGCTGTCCTGCCGCAGGATGGACGTCACCTCGTAATCGAAGCAGACATTGGCCCTTTCGAGAACGCCACCCGCCTGGGGATCGCCAATCTCGTACTGACTCTTCTTGTCGAAGTATATTTTATCGATGGTTCCGCCGGTGGTAAAAATCCTGATTTTCATGCATGACCTCCCATTTGATCACCCAATATAGTTGAGATACCCCAATCTGGCAATGGTGAGAAATACGACGGTTAGAAAGATCGGTCGAATGAATCGAGCGCCCTTGCGAATAGCCATGCCCGATCCGATGCGCGCGCCGATGATTTGTCCCAGGGCCATGCACAGGCCGGCGGTGTACAAGACATTCTGCCCGATCACAAACACGGCCAGCGCAACGACATTGCTGGTGAAGTTCATGATGCGGGTTGCGCCTGCTGCCCGGGTCATGTCGTATCCCATGAACAGCAGCATGGCCACCGTCCAGAACGATCCGGTGCCGGGACCGAAAAACCCATCATAAAACCCAAGTGCGATACCAAACAGAAAATAAAACGCCCCCTTTCCCATCACCGCATCTTTGGGCTCCATTCCCAGATCCCTGGACAAAAGGGTATAGACAAATACCGCCAGCAGCATGATCGGCATGAGATGCTTGATGAACCCGGGATCGAGAAGCTGGATCAGCCACGCCCCCAGGGCCGCGCCGACAAGAGTGAAGACAATTCCCCCGGACATTTCACCCACGGCCACCTTTCCGCTGCGGATATAATTTAAAGAAGAGGCGAATGTACCGAATGTACCCTGCAGTTTATTGGTCCCCAGGGCCAGTTGCGGGGGAAGGCCGACGGAAAGAAGAACGGGCAGTGAAATCAACCCGCCGCCGCCGGCAATGGAATCGACAAAACCGGCACAAAAACCACCCAGAAAAAGAATCCCGAAAACCGGTATGGAGATTTCGAATTCAGGCATCTCTATAAGAACCTCAATTGTTCCAACCCACACATTGGCGTGGAGCACCTTGGTTTAACATCAATGTCATTAACTTAAGCGTTTGATGCTTCCAAATGTCTTTTCGGGAACGGTATCGCTATCGGCTATCATGAACCGGTTGGGTGCAGTGTCGAACCGGGCACACCTCATGCCAGCGCAACATCCAAACCGGAAAGATGTGTCACCACTTTAAACTTGATGCACCCCCCGTTTTCAGCCCCCTTTATCTTCGCTGCCCGCCCAACGCTTGCATTACGAGATGTGAGGCATTGGTAAAGAACACACCTGAAACGACCATCGCACCGCCCGTCAGCAGGGTTGGGGTGATCGGCTCCTTCAGAATAAACGAAGAAAGAATCAAAGCGCTGATGGGCACGAAATTGATAAACACGCTGGCCTTCATTGCGCCGAGTTGTTCAATCCCCCGATAATACCAGTAAAATCCAAGAACCGTTCCGAAATACCCAAGGTAGACAAGGCTGACCCAATCCCTTGCCGAATAGGTTGCGATATCCGATGCCAGACCGCTGGTCAACGCCGGTATTGCCAACAGAACGGCGCCCACCACCGAACCGTAGGCCACGGCGGATAGAGCGGAGAGCCTGGTCATGGCGACTTTGCCAATGATGGAATAGGATACCCAACTCAACACACAACCGAAAATCAACCATTCGCCTAGACCAGGGCCGAATCCTGCAAATGCATCCCATCGGCCGTTGGAGATGACTATCATGGCACCAATGACCGAAATGCAGATGCCAACCCCTCTGATCCAATTTAACGGCTCTTTGAACAGCAGGGCCGACAGGAGGCTGATGAAGATGGGATTGGTGGCGATGATCAACGAGGCTCTGCCAGCTGCTATATGCTTCAAACCGGAAAAGAAGAAGATATTGTAGGCGAACACCCCCGTAAGGCCCATCAGGACCACAGGGAGGATATGTTCCCGCCGCAGGGGCGGCAGTCGCCCTTCCCGCCACCGCACGAGCCACAGCAGACAGGTCGAGGCGATGGCAAAGCGCAAGAATGCCGCGCTCGCCGGATGCACACTCTGGGAAATAAACTTTCCGGCAACAAAAGTTCCACCCCAGAAAAAAGCTGTCAGAAGCAATTTAATATAGATCAAAATAAACCAATATTCATTAATTTAGCCACATTCAAAGCATCACATTTAAATCAAAGCAACGCCGGATGCAAACTCAAAACACAACTGTTCCTTATTTAATTGATCCATCGCTGTCATGGATTCCTTTGATAATATCCATTTCACACCATTGCGCAGGTTCGTTCTTTTCTCAACTTCAGGCCCTCACGCCGTGATCATTCCCTTGAACGCGACGACAGGATGCTGGCCATGTTGTGCCGCATAGAACCCAAGTTGCTCAGGCCGCTGCGCCACCGCAACTGCCAGCTTGTATAGGACAAGAACAGTGTCCTTGCCAATTTCAATCCAGCCTTAATCACAACATCTATTTTAACGTTGCCCATGCTGCCAAAGTGTGCTAGGCACACAAAGATCTTGATGAGGGATGTCTTCCCTTTGATGTTTTTCAGGTCCGTCCAACCGACCGTCTTTGAAGCAAAAGCAAACCAGTTCCAATTTTTCCGACAAAAGGCAGGCCTGCCATGGCTGGAGGCATATGATCAGTCGATCCGACCAATCTGAAAAAGCCGGAATACCTGGACCTTGAAGACACGCAAATCAAAATCCTGCCGGAGGATCTGCGCGGCGCGCTGTCGCGGGAAGACTTGGATATACGCCTTGCCGAATGAAGGAAGGAGCTGATGAATTCAATGCTTTTTAAAAAACCGAGCGTGATCAACCCGATGATCATCGCCTGCCTGGCCCTTGGCATGGGCCTGTACGGTTGCCGAAGCACAGAGCAAAAAGCATTGCAGTTGACCGGCCAGTGCCGGGACACCGCCGGGCCGGCACTGGAGCGCGCCCAAAGCTGCATCGCCCTTGCCGGATTGACCGGCAAGACCCATCTGGATCTGGTTGATTTCGGGCTCAAGCAGCTTCCACCCGCCCTTTTCGAATTGGAGGGCCTGACAAGCCTGAATTTGGGCAACAATCAATTGCCCTCCCTGCCTGATCAGATCGGCAAATTAAAAAACCTGACCGCCCTGCACCTGTTCGGCAATCAATTGAAAACCCTGCCACAAAGCATGGCTGAATTGAAAAAACTGCGCTGGCTGACCCTGAACGATAATCACCTGGATACCATCCCGCCCGTCATTTTTCACCTGCCCCGGTTGCGCAGATTAAGCCTGCAGGCAAACAACCTGGACGCGCTGCCGGACCGTTTTGACGCCCTGACCCACCTGGAGCTGATCA
>JBNLAV010000032.1:0-41092 GCA_050302315.1 Desulfobacteraceae bacterium | reverse complement strand
TTTTTATCGTCAATCCGGTAACTTTTAACCTCATCCCGGCTAAATTCCGAATCCGTAGCTGCAAGCCGACCGCAACAGAGATGATTTGAGGTCCCGGCGTGGCTCACAGTGAAAACGCCGGAGGGACCCAGAGCCAAGGCGCGGGTGGCGCCGCCGTAGTCTACTACTGCAAGCCGCCCGCAACACGGGCTCTGGGTCCCTCCGGCGTTTTCACTAATAGCACCGGCATAGGCCAAAAAGGCCGAGTTGGGAGTGAAGAAGATGAGGTTAACGGGTACGCCCCTTCCATGCTGGAAGTTTCGTAGGGCGGGCCTCTGTGCCCGCCCCGTGATGCGCTTGACCCGGTAGAGGGCAAGGGCGGCGCGGAGGCCGCCCCTACTCCGGCGTTTTCACTGCGAGCCACGCCGGGACCTCAAATCCTCTCTGTAGCGGGCGGCTTGCAGCTACGGATTCGGAATTTAGCCGGGATGAGGTTAAAAGTTACCGGATTGACGATAAAAACGGCGGGATGATGATCACCGGTGCCGGTCGGATGACGGGGTTGAGGGGGTGAAAAAAAGACGAAGCCGGCAGGAAGGCTTGCGAGGCGGCCGGTCTTTCCTACTGATGCAGTTTCTTCAGGTAATCCTGAATACTGTCTTTGGGAAATATGCCGTCTTCGGTCACCAGGTAGTCCACCATTTCCAGGTCCATCATGTCGTGAGAGTAGGTGACCAGTTCGTAGGCATCCGCGTCCTTGTCCTGGCGGACGGTCTCGCGGTGGATGCGCTGGTCCTCAAAGACCCCATGGGCGAACTTGAGGGTGTTGGCAAACAGGTATACCGGGATCTGGTGATAGTGGCAGAGGCTGGAGATGTTGGCCGTGCCCACCGGCGCCACCACCTTTTGATCGGTGGTAATGGAAAGGGCGGCACAGAACATCTTGTCGGCCTGGCCGATGTAGTGGCTCATGGAGTATTCCGGAACCGCCTGCAGGGGGACATCCGCCTGGCGCAGCTGGTTGATGATCCGACGCGTTTTGACGTAATCCTGCTGCAGAATGATGACGTTGAGATTCTTGCCCATCACCTGGTGGCAAAGCGTGATGATGCTGACCACATTGAGATTGACGGTGTGCATCACGATGGTGTCGCCGGCCTCCACGCAGTTCAATCCCAGCTCGATGATCTTGCCGCTTTTGGCCTGAAGCTTCTCGTGCTTGGCTTGTAAAATTTCCGCTGCCTTCTGCTGCACCAGTTCCGGATCGGATCCGAAGAACGGCTCGATCTCAACTTCGAACTCTTCGATCAGATGGATCAAGGGGATAATCTTGGGCCGGGTGTTTTTGATGGCATGGGTGAGCTCCAGATATTGATCGCGAAGTTCTTCGGCCGGGCACTGCAGCTCACGGGTCGCTGCAATCAGGGCCCGCAGGGCCAACAACGTGGAACGGGAAGATCCTGCGGATTCTTCATGCTCCCGGATAAGGCGGCGCAGGATTTCTTTGTCTTGTTTGTTCATCATAATACGATCCACAAATAAAGCATGAGATAGCCTGAGGCCACCGTCAGGGTTATCAGGGTGATCACCGCGCTGAAGCGCATGAATTCCAGAAAAGAGATGTTCACTTTCGATCGTTTCGCCATGCCGACAGAAACGATGTTGGCCGATGCGCCGATCATGGTGAGGTTTCCCCCCAGGCACGCGCCCAGTGCCAGCGCCCACCAGAGGATGTTGCTGGGGATCGGCGACGCCTCAAGCATCAGGTTCACGATGGGTATCATGGTGATGGTAAAGGGAATATTGTCCAGAAAACCGGAGACGATACCCGACACCCAGAGCACCATGAGCACCATGATGTAGGGGTTGTCGCCCACCCGCATGAAGATATTGGTGGCGATCCATTCGATGACGCCCTTTTCCTCCAGAACGCCGACAAGGATGAACAGGCCGGTGAAAAAGAGCAGGGTGCTCCACTCGATCTCTTCGAGCATCTCCTCTACATCGGTCTTGGTGATGGTGAACAGGATCATGGCCATCAGCATGGCCACCACGCCTGGGGACAGCTTGGTAATGGTCTGGGTCACAAAAAGGCCGATAGCGATCAGCAGGCACGCCAGGCTCTTGGTCAGGAAGGCCTGATCGATTTTGATATCGAGGTGATGCTGGCGGATCTGCTCCAACAACAGTTGTACGGAGAACAGCTTGGCCAGGTTGGTGTCGATGGGTTTGAATTTCTTGCGGTTGGTGGCCCACATGTAGAGCAGGGCCACTAGAAAGCAGATGACCACCGGTAGGGTCAGATTGGCCATGAACTGATTGAACGTGAGCCCCACCTTGGAGCCGATGATGATGTTGGGGGGATCGCCGATCAAGGTGGCCGTACCGCCGATGTTGGAGATCACCGCCTGGCTGATCACGTAAATTTTGGGGTCGATTCCCATGCCGACGGTCAGCTCGATGATGATGGGGATGATGATCAACACCGTGGTGACGTTGTCGAGAAACGCGCTGAGCACGGCTGTGACCACTGAAAACAATACCAGTATTTTGAGCGGGCTGCCCTTGGTCAGCTCAGCGATTTTGACGGATAGGATGGCAAAAAAGCCGGATTTGCGCAGAATCGCCACGATGGTCATCATACCCAGCAGCAGCATGATGGTTTCAAAGTCGATGAATTCTACGGCGGTATGCTCGGAGACCACATGGAGGGTGAGCAGCACCATCACACCGAGCATGGCGGCGACGGCTTTGTTGAGTAATTCAAAGGTAATGGCGGCGTAGACCGCCACAAAGACGATAATGGGGAGCAGGGCGTCGTGCATCAACATCACCTTCACGGCCGAGCTGGGGGGTGTCGTCGACCAGATCGATTTTTCAAATTAAAAAAGAAAGTTGTATAGACGATATTGACCGCGGCGTCAATCTCGATTTCTGCCTTCCGAAATGGAGCGGCGCTTTGAATCGGCGGAAAGATTGATGTAAGCGTTCAGATTTCCAATGGTTTGGCGGTGCTTGACGCCTCCGCGGGACTGGGGTATCAATGGTGAAAATCGATCTGGCCATCTTTTCCTGGAGACGATCATGCCGGCACCCTATCCCCCCACGGGGCATCGCCACACGCCATTGGAGACACTGCTGCACATCTTCAGGGTGCCGTTTCTGCGCAATATTTTTCTGGCCTGCCTGGTGGTGGCGCTGTTGCTGCCGCTCTACTATTGGACCTATCTTGAACCGTCCTATCGCCGCATGGTGTCGTCCCTTAGCGAAGACGATGCCCGTAAAATCGCCACCCACCTTGCAGGCGTGTTGAATCCCGAACGGGCGCCCCTCTCCCCCAAAACCGTGCATGAAGGCAATGAGGATGCGCTGAAGGAGCTGGTTGCCGATTTTAACATCTCCAATTTGAGAATTTACGACCCCCAGGGCACCATCGTTTATTCTACCCGGCCGACGGAAGTGGGCCGCGTCAACAACGCCGCCTATTTTTCACAACAGGTGGCAAAGGGTCACATTCGCTCCCAACTCGTTCCCAAAGGCGCCGCCACCCTGGAAGGGCGGCCGGCCAGCATCGATGTGGTGGAGGTCTACGTACCATTGATGGAGGGGGACGTATTTCTAGGGGCTTTCGAAATCTATTACGATATCACCGCGACCTTCGGGAGGCTCAATGCCATATTGCAGCGCAGCAATCTGGTGGTCGGCCTGATCGATCTTGTGATGATGGCCATCGTGATCACAGCGTTGTTTAAAGCCGGCACCGCCATCCTTTCCCATCGCCGGATGGACCGCGCCCTGCGGCACAACCGCGACCTGCTGGAGCAGCGCATTCGGGAGCGCACCCAGGAGCTGGTGGACGCCAACAAGGATCTTCAAATGGAGATCATGGAGCGGCGGATGGCCGAAACCAACCTGAGCGAGAGCGAGAAGCGCTTTCGCACCTTGGTGGACACCATCCCCCACGGCATCCAGGAGATCGATCCGGATGGCACGATCACCTTTGCCAACCCGGCCCATGCCCAGATTTATGGCTGTGAATCCAGAGAGTTGATGGGCTCCTCCATCTTCGATCTGGCTGCCGGTGAAGACGAGAGGGAGCAGCTCAGG
Organism: Desulfobacteraceae bacterium; assembly: GCA_050302315.1. Lineage (GTDB taxonomy): Bacteria > Desulfobacterota > Desulfobacteria > Desulfobacterales > Desulfosarcinaceae > JARRKU01. Next base: position 37,006 of record JBNLAV010000032.1, on the reverse strand, counting down.
GCGCATCTGGCCTACCTCTTTGAGGACAAGCCCCATCCCCATCCGTGGTTCGGGACCGACAAGACCAAGGACGGGCGCACGATCAACACCAAGGTGGATTGGAACTACAAACGCGACGTTCAGGGACGCGTCCTGGGGTTGATCACCGTCATCTCCGACATCACCCACCACAAGCAGGCTGAAAAAGCCATGCTCGACAACCTCAATTTCATGAACACCCTGATCGACACCATCCCCAATCCGGTCTTCTATAAAGATAAGGAGGGTCTTTACCTGGGCTGCAACGTAGCCTACGCCCGGACCCTGGGACTGGACAAGGAGGCGATCCTCGGCCGCCGCCTGGTGGAACTGGCGTCCACTGTGGGCAGCGAAAAGGCAGACCTCTACCACCGGCAGGACCTGCACTTGCTCCAAAAACCGGGTGTGCAGACCCATGAGGAGCGGGTCCACTGCGCCGACGGCGAGCAGCGGGACTTTATCCTCTATAAGGCCACCTTCAGCGACGCAGACGACCAGGTGGCCGGCATGGTGGGGATCATGCTCGATATCACCGAACACAAAATGGCGCAGAAAGCCCTCAAGGAGAGTAAAAATCTCTTCGATGCCTTCATGCAACACCTGCCCGGATTGGCCTTCATGAAAGCCCCGGATGGCAGCTATATCTATGTCAATGATGCCTTCAACCAGCTGACCGGCGCCAGGGCCGGTGAGACCATCGGCCGTAAGGCCGCAGACGTCTGGGATCCCCTGACCGCCGGCATCCTGGAGGTCAACGATGCCGAAGTGGTCCAAAGCCGCGAAGCCAAAAACCACATGGAAGATGTCCGCCTGCCCGACGGTCGTGAGCGCCACCTGCTCACGGCCCGCTTTCCCATATTTCAAGACAATGCCCTGTTTGCCATTGGCGGCATCTCCATCGACATCACCGAGCGCGCCATCGCCCAGCGGGAGCGTCGCCGGCTGGAATTGCAGCTTCAGCAGACCCAGAAGATGGAAGCCCTGGGAACCCTGGCCGGCGGCATCGCCCACGACTTTAACAACATCCTGGCCGCCATCATCGGCTACACCGAGATCGCCGCCGCCGATACTAAAAAAACATCCCCCGTCTACGGCTATCTCACCCGGGTGCTCGAATCCGGAGAACGGGCCCGAAGCCTGATCAAGCAGATCCTCGCCTTCAGCCGGCAGGGCGACATGGAGCCCAAGCCGGTGCAGCTCAAGCTGATCGTAAAAGAGGTCCTCAAGCTGTTGCGCGCCTCCCTGCCGGCCACCATCGAGATCGAACAGGAGATCCTCTCTGACGGTGCGGTGATGGCCGACCCTACCCAGCTCCACCAGGTGATGATGAATCTGGGCACCAACGCCGGATACGCCATCGGTCAGAAAGGCGGAACGCTCACCGTGCGATTGGAGCCCTTCAGGGCCGACACCGGCTTCGCACGGCGGCACGGCGACCTGCCCATCGGCGACTATCTCCGGCTCTCAGTGATCGATACCGGCAAAGGGATTTCAGCCGAAGACCTGGCCAAGATCTTCGACCCTTTTTTCACCACCAAGCCCAAGGGGGAAGGCACCGGCATGGGCCTGTCCGTGGTCCACGGCATCGTCACCGGCCTGGGCGGCCTCATTCTGGTGGACTCCACCCCCGGCCGGGGGACCCGTTTCGATGTCTATCTGCCGGCCCTGCCAGAAGAGGTTGCGGTGGAAGCGGCCGAAGAGAAGGTGCTGCCCACTGGCAAAGAGCGCATCCTTTTCGTGGACGACGAACCCTTTCAGACCGACATGCTCAAACACCTGCTGGGCCTGCTGGGCTACAAAGTGGTGACCTGCAACAACGGTCCCGACGCCGTCAAATTGTTCGAAAATGACCCCGGCGCCTTTGACCTGGTGATCACCGATATGATCATGCCCAAAATGACCGGCGACCAACTGGCCGAAAAACTGCTGTCCATTCGCCCCGATCTGCCCATCATCCTGGCCACCGGCTACAGCGAAGGCTTTTCAGAAGCCAAAGCCAAAGCGATCGGCCTGCGCGCATACGCCCTCAAGCCGCTGGTCATGGAGGAGCTGTCGAAGATGATACGGCAGGTGCTCGATACCGAACTTTGACCGCAAACCAGCGCAGTCCGTTAAGAACATTCCGAGGATTTCACCATGCAGCGTTGGCTGAAATGGACGCTTATCACGGCAGGCTTATTCATAGCGTCGGCCATGGCGGCAGGGGGATGGTATATCGCCCAGGCCGGACCGGTCGCCAGCGGCTTTGTCGCCAAATACATCTGCTCCAGCACCTTTGTTTCACTTCGGGATCCGAAAACCGTTTTCACCCAGGACGTCGTACCGACGAATCCCATGACCGGTCTTTTCAACTACACCATCGACAGGGAGCACCCAAAGGTCACCGCAAGTCTGAGCGGCTGCTTCCCGCGGACGGCGATCTACCGCAAGGGATGCGGTTGCAGCCTGGTGGTGGGCACAACGGAAGAGAAGATGCGCCTCCAGCCCCTTGTCAAACGAGACTTCGACCCGACCCGCCTGGAACATCGACCGGGCAGGCCCTGGCCGGATGGCAACGACGGACCGATAAACCCGGAGCGTCTGGGCGTCGATGCCCTGAAACTGAAAGCGGCATTGGACGAGGCATTTGCCGAGCCGTTTCAGAACAGCTTTCGCCAAACCCGAGCTGTTGTCGTCGTCTACAAAGGCCGTTTGATGGCAGAACGCTATGCGGAAGGCATTCACCGGGACATGCCATTGATGGGGTGGTCGATGAGCAAAAGCGTCACCAATGCCTTGACCGGGATCATGGTCCAGCAAGGTGCGCTCGACATTTTGCAGCCGGCGCCCGTGGCCCGGTGGCGGGGCGATCCGGAAAAATCAAAGATCACCGTCGACCAGCTTTTACGAATGAGCAGCGGGTTGGCTTTCGACGAAATATACCAGCCCCCCTTTGACTCTGTCCGCATGCTTTACGCCAGCTATAGTTTTTCGGCTTATGCGGCAGCCAAACCATTGGAATCCGAACCGGATGCCAAATGGCAGTATTCCAGCGGTACCTCCAACATCCTGTCGGAAGTGCTTCGTCGGAAGATGGAAAAAAACGATCCTTATTACTTCCAATTCATCTACGATCGGCTTTTCAACAGGATCGGCATGTACTCCGCCGTAATGGAGCCCGATGCTTCAGGGACCTTCGTGGGATCGTCCTACACCCTGGCCACCGCCCTCGACTGGGCGCGATTCGGTCTGCTTTACCTGCAAGACGGCGTTTGGCAGGGCGAACGCATCCTGCCCGTCGGCTGGGTCGACTACACCGTCACCCCCACACCAAAGGCACCCAGAGGTCGCTATGGCGCTCATTTCTGGCTCAATGCCGGCGCCCCTCAAGATCCGACCGACCGCCCATGGCCAAACGCGCCGCGCGACACCTTCGCCGCCCTGGGTTACCAGGGGCAGAATCTCATCGTCATCCCCTCGCGGCAGGTGGTCCTGGTGCGCCTCGGCGCCACCGCCGATCGCAATGCATGGAACACGGACCGGTTTATCCGTCAGGTTCTCACCGTGCTGCCATCCGATTAATCTCGTTTTGGTTTGCGCCCGATCAGGATTATATTAGGAAAGCTGCCCGATGTGGCAACGACTCTGATTGAGGCCGTAAACATCATGATCAACCAGACCCTCATACGATGGGCGCACCCCGGCGATGCGGAAACAATTGCCGGGATTCATGTGGATAGCTGGCGCGCGGTTTACAGAAAGATCCTGCCGCCTTCCTATCTGAAAAACCTGGATCCCGGCCGCTTAAGCGGATTCATTTTAAACGGGCTGCTCAACCCGGATTGTATTTACTTAATTGCAGAAGATGAGGGCGACATGGCCGTCGGCTACATTTGCGGCGGTCCCGAACGATCCCACAACCCCGTCTATCAAAGTGAAATCTATGAGCTGTATGTCGCTTCCGGATTTCAACGGCAGGGATTTGGCCGTAGATTGCTGTCGGCCCTGGCAGACCATCTTTGCCGGCGTCAATTCCACTCCATGATGGTGTGGGTGCTGGCCGGCAATCCCAACCGGCGCTTTTACGAAAAATCCGGCGGCCTCTACCTTGGCAGGAAAACCATCGCCTTTGCCGGTAGAAGATTGCAAGCTGCCGCCTACGGGTGGATCGATATCTCCCAGGCGTTTATGGACAGGGGATCATAACGTCATTTGGTCAACCAACGGCAGAGCGCGTGGTGTCCAATGGCATCGGCGATCGTCCGGTGGTTGATGGGTTGATTTCAAACCGGGTGCGATGCGCCTGGTTACAACCGCAACGATGGAAGCACGGCGTGCTGTTGTTTTTCCGGCCCATGGCCGGGCGCGAAGCGATGCCTGAGCATCGATCCGAGCCACCCGCTTCGCGGGTGGTCGTTGACTGCAATCAGAAGCCGCTCGCTCGGACCTCAGGCAAGGGCGTGTGCATCACCGATGACAGATGGATCATAGAGGTCGGGAAAGTAGTACGGCAGTGCGGCGAGGGGCAGCCCGACGGTAAGGGGCGCCCTGTGACTGCTGGACTGCAGGAGCCCCTCTTGCAGCAGTCCGCTGACGATTCTTCTTGCGCTGCGCTCGCTCATATTCAAGATCTCAGGGGCCTTGCCCCTGGCCACCGCGCCGCGCATGAACACCGCGCGCAGCAATCGGGCCGCTGCAGGATGCATCGATGAACGCTCTTGTTGATGCCGACTGTGCACATACCAGTCGATGCGGGATTCGACCTGGTCGAGGCGCAGCAATTTTTCCATGAAACCGATCTGATCCAGGCAGACCTTGAGGAAGTATTCGCAGAAGTCGATCAGCAGATCTTCGCTGAAGTGGCGGCGGCCTTCCTCATCCGGTGTGTCGGTGGTCCACAGCTCGAACATATATCGCTTTTTGTTGCGCGACAGTCCCCGGGAAAAAGACCATAAATTGCGCCGGTTGATTCCCGAGGCGGCCAGGTAGAGACCCGAGAAAAGGCGGGCCACGCGGCCGTTGCCGTCTCTGAAGGGATGCAGCCAGGTCAGCCGGTGGTGGCCGGCCGCCATGGCAATCAGCCGGTCATCCCCATGCCAGCGCTGCGGTGCATATGCCCGGGCAAATGATGACAACAGCTCCGGTAGATCACGGTGATGGGGCCCGTGCAGGGAGCGACCGTCCACCGACACGTCGACGTCGCGCAACTGCCCCGGTCTGACCGGAAAGCGGGTAAATCCGTTGGCTGTATGGGTATACAAGTGCTCCGCCGGCAGCCGGGCGTAAAAGGCGGCATGGAGGCCGCACAGGAATTGCGCATCACATATGTTGGTGTCCGGCCGGGAGATGACCTGCCGCATAAAGTCCCTTTCGATGCGGACATGGGCGGCACACAGTTGCTGGGCGTATTTTTTCTCCGGATTCGGATCGAACCGGTTCTCCAGGGCTGCTTCAATGTCGGGTATGGTGGTTTTATGGCCTTCGATAAGGTTGCTGTAATAGCTGTTGAGCAGCCTCAAATGATCGCCGAGTACCGCAGCGGTCTCCGGCGCCACCCGGCCTTCGAGCCGACCCGAGGCCGTGACGATCTCTTGCGCCATATCCCCCATCGGCCCGCGGGCCGCCAGCCCGGGAATGAAAGGTGTCAGCGCAGAATGTATGTTTTTGGCCGGTTTTTTGGCCAGTTTTAATTCTTTCATAATATACTATTATATAACACTTTATATCTATTATATCAATCAATATCAGATTAAAAATTGACATGAATTGGCCGGTTTTGGAATATCGGTTTGAGGGTATACTGGCACAGGCCTCCTTCAAGGAATAGTCAATTTGACATCAGCGGTTCAAATCTATACAAACGCTCTCGCAACTCGATTAATCTATACAATAGCTCCGCTTTTATAGTTCATGAAGGTTTAGAACGCAGACCGTCGCATTGAAGGCACCTCCAACCGTTGCGGTCTATCGAAAAGTCTCTCATTCTGATGTTCACATGCTGCGAATTGCTGTCGCTGCCTTATGAGCAGTCCAGGCGGCAGATACCGGAGTTGCTTTTTGATTTAGTCGTTGAATCTGATCAGTTTTCCAGAAACAAGATGGAAAATAATTATCTCCTATTAATCTCTATTAGAGGTGCGAATCAGGCGTTTTTAACAAATCGGGAAAGGAGAATTGAAATGTCATTTGATTCGTATGTCAAAATCGATGGAATCGAAGGTGAGAGTACGGACAGCAAACATTCCGGATGGATTGAGGCTATCCATTTCAGTGCCGGTGTTTCACAGACGGTATCGATCACGGCCAGCAGCGCAGGCGGCGCCACCACGGGACGCCCGGATATCAGGCCTGTTACATTCTGCAAACAAGTCGACAGTAGTTCCCCCAAGCTGTTCCAAGCCTGCGCCGCCGGAACCCATTTCGATAAAATCACCATTTCGGTATACCGCTCCGGAGGAGAAGAAAAAGTTAAATTTCTGGAATATGAAATGACCAATTGTATTATTTGCGATGTGTCCATTAATGGCGGCAGCAAAGAGTTCCCTGCCGAGGACATAAGCATCGATTTCGGTAAAATAGCAGTCGCTTATGTCAAGCAGCGACGGCAAGGGGGCGGACCTGCCGGAAGAATTATTGCAGGTTGGGACTTACAGAAGAACTGTAAGGTGTGATCCTTGTCTTTAAAAAAGGAGAGGCCATGGACGTCGATCGGGCTTTGATTACCGAAATAAACCAAAACCGGCGCGAACTGTATATCACGGAATCGGAAGAACTGCTGGCCGCATGGCTGTTCAAAATGCGAAGTTCATCCAAACGCACGAAAAATCTGTGCGCGGTGCCGACAAAGCTGCGCTGTACGCACCCCCACAGCGACACCACCGAATTAATGCCCTGTCATGTTTCCATCAGAAAAAAGGCGGGCCGGACGTTTACCCGAATTAACCACGCCCCTGAATTTTCGACCGCTTCTTGTCACGGACACGGCATGCTGAAAAAGATATCCCTGCAAGACCTGAATTCGCTGGATCGCTTGGAGTCGGTCACCTTGGCAAGAAAATGTTTTGCGCCCTACGTGTCGCCCTTCTTGGACACCATCACCCTCGCCCGTGTGGCCCGGGACCTGGGCATCCACGGCAAGGTCATTCCCAAGGTGATCAAAGGTCGCCAGTATGTCGCTTTTTCCGGCCGTGCGGGCTTGAGGAATATTATTAGAGGGACCATTTACTCATCCAGAAACGCAAAAATCATCAATATGGCCATCGGTGCAATGGGCATATCGAAAATGGCCGCCAAAGGAGGCGTCATCACCGTTTGTATCACCGTGCCGCTCAGCGTACTGGAATGCTATTTTCGAGATCGAACCGCCTGGTATCACCTGGCCGGACAAATAGGCATGGATTTGATCAAGATTGGGATCGCTTCTTTGATAGGGGCGATTTCGGGGATAGCATTGAAAGGGGGGTCTGCCTTTTACCCTGTCCACCAATAGGAGCGGCAATAGGAATTAGCATTTTTGTCGGATTGGTATTAGAATATCTTGATGCAAGATACAAATTAACCGAGAAACTGATAGAATTCTTGAAAGATATGCCCACCGAGGCGGACAAAGCCGTTACGGTTACGGGCCAAGGGGCTTGGAGTGTTCTGCGGTCAGGGGGTTTTGGCATGGGAAACTGGTTGTACACAAAATATTAATTATGGTTCCCATTCAAACCGTGACATAAAAGGATGATGAACAAATGAATAGCAAGTTGCGGCATGCCGTCTGCCTCTTTTTTGATATTTTTTGTATCATATTGCTTTGGATACTTTTCGATGATTTCAAACAGACGTTGATGGAGATAAATGATCGCGTCGACATTGTAGAGTTTGGCAATAGAGATGGTTTTTTAGTCGCCGGATTTATATTCCCTATCATGCATCTTATCGTTATTATAGAACAGCTATGGCCAGATTTCCTTCAAAAATTTAAAAAATATAAAAAACTTATCAATAGCTGTATTATGGGAATTGTTATCGCCATTCTTCTGTCAGGATTCGCAATTTCTTCCTGGCTTCAAAATCGTGCAGAAAATGCAGGCTATGTATATTGCTGGTATGTCAGCGGTAGCAGCGCACTTGCAAAGACGCTCGTATACACCAATGGCCAAGAGCTCTGCGAGGAACTTGAAGCCAAGGATAGAGCGGAACGGAAAAGAAAATAAATGGAGTTGCATAGCCGGTTTCTCTAAGAGTTGCGAAACCCTATCATTCCAAAAATCGGAAGGCGCCAGCGTCAAGGCACCAAGGGCGCAGCCTTAGTCAACCCACTGCGAGTCCTTCGCTTCTTGTCACGGACACGGCATGTTGAAGAAGATATCCCTGCAAGACCTGAATTCGCTGGATCGATTGGAGGCGATCACCTTGGCAAAAAATGTTTTCTCGCTACGTGTCGCCTTTTCCGGCTGTGCGGACTTGAGGAATATTATTATAGAGACCCTTTGCTCATCCAGAAACGCAATAATCATCAATCTTTACAGAAGATACAGAATAACTGAAAAATTGATACATGAAATATAAGCTGAGACACTTGGGAATTCTTTTCTTTGATCTTTTATCAATTGTAATGCTTTGGATTGGTTATGATAACATCAAACAGATCTTTATGGAAATAAATGATCAAGTTGAAATCCTTAGGTTTGGCAACAGGGATGGTTTTTTTATTGTGGGAATTGGAATCCCTCTTATGCATCTGCTTATCATTATAGAACAACTGTGGCCCGAGTTCCTCAAAAAATTCGAAAAGCAGAAAAAACTAATCAATAACTGTGTTCTGGGATGTATTGTTGCTATTCTCTTTTCGGGATTCGCAATTTCTTCCTGGCTTCAAAATCGTGCGGAAAGCGTCGGCTATGTATATTGCTGGTATGTTAGCGGCAGCAGCGCTTTGGCGAAGACGCTTGTATACACCAAAGGACAAGAAATCTGCGAAGAACTCGAAACCGAGGTAAGAGCGGAACGAAAAAGATGATAAATGGAGTTGCATAGTCGGTATCTCAAAAACAAAACGAAAGTGGCTCAACCATTGAGACCCAATGTCAGGTCATTGCGGATTCAGTCATGATACGGTGAAAACCGCCTTATTCCTTCACCATTTAGATCTATTGCACTTCTCAAAGAGCATCATTTTGGATAATCAGTGGCATCCAAGGCTTTCGTTGATCTGGAACGGTTTGTTGACATGAATAAATGATGTGATTTGCCCATATGGAGATAAACCGACTTCCAAAAATAAAAAAGTGTTGCTTTTTGCTTTCATTGGGTTTAGAGAGCACATCCACAGTTTAGTGGAAACCTCGTCAACTTCAAAAAGGACCGGAAAGGAGGTCAAAATGATTTTCACATCTTTGTTGAACGGAATAATGAGCCTCCGTCTGGTCGGTTAACCATTTCTTTATCGGTCCGTCCGGACCTGGCACTCCATTGTTACAATTTATAGGTGATTTTGCCCATTTATGGGCGCTTATGGCCTTTGTCGGTCTGTTCAGTACAGGAATGGAGGTGCATCATGCCTAATCTCTTTCCATACGAAGATCAACCACGCTTTTGAGGTGATGAGCAAGCGCAGGAAGGGCTTTCCTTCAGAAACCTGCGTAAAGCGTGGCGTGCGTGAGGTGCATGGAGAAAAGGAGCTGGGCGAAAAGCTCGGTAGAAATGATCTATGCCCCTGCGGGTCAAACCGAAAGTTTAAAAACTGCTGCATGCGAACCAAGCGGTATGATGGTTCGCTACGAAACCACTACTTTTAGAACGTAATCGTATGGAAGCAACCATATCCTTCCATACGAAAAGGGAGAGGTATGATCGTACTTTCTAACGATAAACCGAAGATAAGACTGCTGGCCTCGGACCGGAGTTGGATCGAGGGTGAAGCAATGAGACAATTACAGCAGACGGCCCGGTTGGACGGCATGTTGGCGGCGGTGGGTCTGCCGGATCTGCATCCGGGCAAAGGAGGCCCTGTGGGTGCGGCATTTCTCAGCCGCCAGATGATCTATCCGTACATCATCGGCAGTGATGTGGGTTGTGGGATTGGGCTGTGGCAGACTTCGCTGAAAACCGGAAAGGTGAAACGGGACAGGTGGGCCGGCAGGCTCAAGGATCTCGGGCAGCCCTGGCAGGGTGATCTGCAAGGATGGTTGCGGGACTGGAAGATCGCATCTTCTGATCATGACCCGGCCCTCGGAACCATTGGCGCCGGCAATCACTTTGCGGAACTGCAAAGGATTGAAAAGATTTATTGCCGGGAAACGATTTTGAAAATGGGTTTGAATAAGAAGAATTTCTTCCTGTTGGTGCATATAAGAACATAGATGCCGTCATAGACGCTATGACGGCCGAAGGGTGCATCCGGGTCATCGCAACGCTGCGGCCCCTGATCACCTACAAAACAAGGAGAAGGTCATAATGCGCTGGATGCAGATCAGCTCGGGGCGCGGTCCGGCGGAGTGCTGCTGGGTAGTGGCCCGATTGGCGAAATTTCTGATGGAAGAGGCGGGCAAGCTTGGTTTAAGCGCCGAACTCGTCGCGGCCGTACCCGGCGGCATGCCGGGAACCCTTAGATCGGCACTGGTCGCGGTGGAGGGTGACGACGTCCTCGATGACTTTATCGCAGACTGGCAGGGCGCGGTGCAATGGATCGGCAGAAGCATGTTTCGGCCGCTCCATAAACGCAAAAACTGGTTTGTGGATGTGAAGGCGTTCGAGCCGCTGGAACATGCCCCCTGGCAGGCCGGGGATATCCGGGTGGACCGGATGCGCGCCTCCGGTCCGGGAGGCCAGCATGTCAATAAAACCGAATCCGCCGTCCGGGTGACCCATATCCCAACAGGATTGAGCGCCGTCTGCCGGGAGGAGCGCTCCCAGCGTTTGAATCAAAAGCTGGTCTTGGCGCGGCTTCTTGAGCTGATCCGGCAAAAGGAGGCGCAATCCGAAATGCGATTCGATCGGCAGCGTTGGAACCAGCACAATGGCATCGAACGCGGCAACGCCGTGCATGTTTTCAAGGGAAACCAGTTCAGGTTCGAGAGATAGATTCTTCGAAAGGAGGCCGTATGCAATTGGATTACATGATTACCGAACGGAGTTTTGATTTAGATTGGTTGAACAATTTTCACACCGGAAAGCTGTTGTTATGAAGCTGAATGACATCAAAGACATCATGGATTGCCTGCCTGCCGGCAGGACCAAATTCTACTATTTCAAGGACCGCTACGCCCTCTTGCTGCTGCGCTATATCGTAGGCAAAGGGCGGGCGATTCATGACTTGAAGCAGAGTCGATTCAACCGGCTCATTCGCAAACCTGTGGTTCAGAAAATGATCAAGGCTGCCGGAGACGGTCGGCTGACGGCGGACACGCTGAGGTCCGTCTGGCCGAAGCATTATCATTGCTACCGGCTGACCCTTGGAATCTGGGGTGATCGTAACCGCGATGCAAGATTTTATAACCAAACGTCCAGGCCTGGCTGGAACCTGGTATTGCAGTTGAATTTTTCCGGCCGGCACAATCGTGAATACTATCGTATGCTTAAACCGAGCGAACCACATCCCTTTCACGCCTATGGCCATCCCATTTCAGGGAAAGGGGAGCACACCCTTGCATGGGCGCGCATCGATATGGATTTGGACACGGATGAGGCTTTGATCGAGGAGGTCCAGACGGACTGGATCAGAAGAGCGCTTTGGAGCAGGAAGTATTTGAATTATTACGAAAAGCGTTCATCGCCCAAGCCGCGATATGTCCCGGGATATGTGAAGAACCTCGGATGCAATTCAAAGGTATTGTCACAATACATCGATATTACGCTAAAGCCCCACATACGGCTATGGGATGAAGCGATGCTGGCTTCGGCCATTTGGTTTTTGAAAGAAGAAATAGGAATAGGGAAGATTTACTATCATACCTTCCAGTTCGGCTGCCGGGTCAAGCGGATTTCCGGTTCGAAACCGCCGCGGTCGCTGTATACCAAGCTGCCGGATCGGTTTTGCTTCAGGAAAACAAGCCAGACGCCGACATTTTTAGTGAGGAAAAACAACCGCAAAATCGTACAATTAATCAAGAACCATGATCCACGGTTTTATGTATTGGATATCCCGGAAAAGCTGCGTCACTGATATGCGGTTTGCCGGTACCGGGCGGCATCGCAACCTGCATGGCTTTTGTTCCGTCCTTGGCTGCGCCGATCGTGTTTTTGTTTTGCACCGATATGGGAGGCCAGACCATTATTCAATGGTGGAAAGATCATCCACGATGATGACCGTGTCGCTGTGGCCGGAGATGCCGGGAAGGATCTCCCATGGGTGGTGGCTGTGGTTTAGGTTGTAGCGCATGACCGATTCCCCGATCTCAAGGATGCCGTCGTGGTTGTTGCTGACGAAGAAGATGGTGGGGCCATGCTGGTTACATTCGTTGTATTCGATGCGGCTGCCGAAGACGGACAGGGTCATGGTGTTGCCGTCGTTGTAGATGGCGCCGCCGCTGCCGCCGCCGGGGGTGCCGGCTTGCTTCGGGTTCCCTCCGCTGCCGATGGCGCGGTTGTGGGTGAAGCGGCTGTTGATGATGGTCCAGGATACCCCGATGCTGCTGATGCCGCCGCCGTTGGAACCGAAATTGCCCAGGTCGTCACGGCCGCCGAAGGTGGAGTGGACCACATAGACCGGCAGGTCGTTGTATTGGTCGAATACACGGATGGCACCGCCGCCGACATCGGGCCCCACATTGGCACAGAAGTTGTTGAAAAAACGGCAGTTGATCACCTTGAACCGGCCGCCGCGAACATAGACGGCACCGCCGCCGCCGTCCAAATCTATACTGGGACCGGCATATCCATCGATGAAGGTGAGGTTCTGGACGGTCAGTCGTGGATGGTCCTGGTCGTTGCAGTGGGGGGTGGTCCACACCTGGGCTTGGTCGCAGGTGTTCATGTAGAGAATCCTGCGTTGCAGGTTACCGCTGAGGGTGACCCGGCCGCCGCCGTCGATGACGATCTGCGGGCCGGTGTTGTTGACGATCTTGGCGGTTTCTTCCATGACGATGGTGATCGGGTCCGGTCCGCAATCAAAGGTGATGATGCCGCCCAGGGCAACGGCATCCACCACTGCTGCCGAAGTGCAGCTGTCCGGCGTGCCGTCGCCGATGACGTGATCGGGCGAGAAAGTGTCCTCCTCCATGGCTTCGGCCGGTACCGGATAGTTGCCGTCGGGGTTGCCTGCGGCGGGCATATCGTCCGTCATTTGGGTGTAGGCGACGTTAAGGTATCCCCCGCCGGTGGTGCCGTCCTGCGCGTCGGCGCTGCCGCCGCTGCCGCCGGAGCAACCGGACAGGGTCAGCACCAGCCACAATACCGCTGCCATGCTGGACATTGCTCGCATATTCGATATCTCTCCATCATTCGGTTGCAGGTGTCGTCGGGATCCGCGTCTGGGAAAAAGGACATTCCGTGCTGATAATAGAAGCAGAATTTATGCCAGAGCTTGGGAAGGCTTCGTCAATGGCCTGATTAGCCCTGTGATGGTTTATTTGACAAGGGTTTATGGGGAACCATGGGAAGGTTTTGCACCAGGCATTCGGGTTGGTATCGGTTTCGGAATCGTATCTTTTAGTCCAAATGGTTACGAAAAAGCCGGTCAGGTGGCCGGTCGAACCGGCACACGGGCAAGATGGCAAGCAGGCATAAGATGCGCTGCGGTCCGAGAAGCCGCCACGCCCGGTTTTGTCGGCGTCAATGGCTCGATACAATGGTCAGTCCGGTTGGCGCCGCCACTTTCACCTTGCTGAAATAACGATACGTCTGACCAAAAGGATGGTCGTTCAAACGGTGCAGGACCAGCGGCCCATCGGCCCACTTGGACATGCACCATCTCGCATCAATCACAACTGCCGAGTGGAGCCGACCGGGGTTCAGGGGGTCGGACATAACGACGACATCCCCTCGCACGGCTTCGTGGCGTTGGATTTGCCGATAGCTGCCGTCCGTCCAGAATTTCGATATATCTTTGGCTTCAATGTTGACTGCGGCGCCCCCGCCATAAACCTGCCAGGCATATCCATGGCTGTTGTACTGGTTGCTCGAACTGGACTTGATGACCGCTTTCCACCGATTGTCCTTGATGATCTGCTCATACGCCAGGTCCGTTCGTAGAACTGCGTCTTGGGACATTTCACCGGGACGGTAACCCTTGATGACGGTCTTACGCGGGGTGCGTATGTTGATTTCGCCGGCCAAACACGAGATGCCGCCGGGAAAGAACAGCAACAGCGAGACCATCGCGAGCATCAGAGGAATTGGTTTGGAGAACCTGTCCATGGCTTGGACCTTTTTGCTGACCGTTTTGAAAAGAATGTCCGACAGCCGTCAAACCGGCTCAACGGTCCGGCGGTTCGATGGCGGACGCGGAAGTTTTGCTTTTTCAGCTAAGTGTTGATTAATAGATTAGGTGGGCCACTGTCTGTGATGTCGATCACACGCAACAAGATTTCGAGGTGCGGTCGTCATCCCCCCGGTGCTGGCAAGCCAATGGAAAGGGGTGGCGCACCTCTCCCCAGGTATGGTGCGCCAAGACCCGTGATTGAGATCAGGATGTCGTTCCGGCCAGGGCGATGCCGCTGGCCGGGGGCTGTTATGAGCCCATGTGCTTTTTAAGATTGGACAAGGTGGACATCAATTTGTCATATTTCTTCACGAGTTCATCCATGTCCTGCGGTGTGATCTCCGAACCGAGCTCATTTCGGAAATTGGTCCATTTAGCTCTGGTCGCCTCAATCTTGGCGTCCAGTTCGGCTTGCTTGGTCTTGTCGTTTGCTGGCGTGTGTTTGTAATCTTCAATGAGCCCCGAAAATTCTGAGAGGCAGGAATTTAGCGTTGCGACGCCTTGGGAGTCTCCACAAGCGAACAACGACACTACAAGCGTGGCCATAATAAAAAATACGGCGGCAAGACGCATTTTGGATTGAAAGGTTTTCATGGGGCAGCTCCTTCTTGGAATTCACTAAATGAATAAGATTTATTTACCAGAACTAATTTTGATACCCTGAATTTCGTTTGTCAAATAAAAAATGCGCGGCTCTCCGGATTCGATGTCGAACCCGGCGGGCGCGTCCCCAAGTGGTGAAAAGACGGCATTCATGATACGGTGCCCGATAACCGCTGCCAGAGAAAAAAAGGGCAGGAGAAAAGGATCGTACCGATGAAACTCAAGGATACCTTGTGGAAGACCGTGATGTGGCGCTTTATGAAAATGCGGCTCGGCTATGATAAACAGGAGCTGGCCCAGTTCAGGCGTAACCCGCGCAACCGGGAGCTGGTGCTCAAGGCGCCGGATATCATGGGGCGCCAGATTGTGGCCAACGTGGTGGCCTCCAAGGGGTGCAACAGCCGGCACAAGGTGGGGGACAGGTTCGTCTTCGACGGTTTTGGAAACCTCGTGACCGACTTGAGCCCCAAGCGGATCTGCCTTTACGCGCTGACCGCCGTCACTCCTCAAATCTTTGCGGCGTGTGAGCTGTACTACGCCAAGGTAGACCCCAATACCATGCGGTTCAACCGGGCGGCGTGCTTCGACGGCGGCCTGGAGTGCGGCGGCGTGGGACGCGTGGTGATGGAAATCCGCATGGAGCCGACTGAACGTTAAATCAACTTTTCATTTGAAAGCGCAAGGAAACAGCACATGCCATTTGTGAGCATCAGGATTGCCAATGGCCGTACGGTGGAGCAGAAGCGGGCTTTGGTCGAGTCGGTGACGGCAGCAATTGCTTCTTCTATAAACGTCGATCCCCGAAAGGTATGGATTCAGATCGATGAATTCGAGCTGGAGAACTTCGCCGTTGACGGCCAGTTGATGGTCGACCGATCATGACGCTGCGCAAAAGGTTTCGCGACTGCTTCGTCACATCCCTGCGGCCTGCGGTCAGGACCGGGCTTTGGATCATTAAAATCACCCTGCCGGTCTCTTTCGGCGTGCTGCTGCTCAAACTCACCGGACTGCTCACGGTCATCGCCAAACTCTTTGCGCCGCTCTTCGCACTGTTCGGGATGCCCGGAGAGGCAGCACTGGTCTTTGTCACTGCAGCCCTGGTCAATATCTATGCCTGTATCGGCGTCATGGAGACACTGGGGCTGAGCGGTCATACGGTGACCATCCTGGCGCTGATGTGTCTGATCTCCCACAACCTTCCCGTGGAGACCGCCGTACAGAAAAAAACCGGGTCATCGTTCTGGTTGATGCTGTCGATCCGGTTGGCGAGCAGTTTCGCCGGCGCCCTGATCTTGAGCCTCTTTCTGCGGGCCGACCCCCAGGCCATGGCCAACGCCGGCGCGCAGATGGTGTCCGGCGGAATGGCCGAAGAGTTCACAGCCTGGTTGATCGCAATAGCCTATCTGTGCGTCAAGATCCTGGTATTGATCACCCTGTTGATGATTTTGCAGCGCGTCATGGAGGAGTTCGGGGTGATCCGCTGGTTGTCGCGGATGCTCAAGTACCCTCTAATCGTGCTGGGTATCCCGAAAGAGGCGGCCTTTCTCTGGATCGTGGCCAACACCCTTGGCCTTGCCTACGGGGCGGGCATCATCATCGACCATGTGGAACGCGGACGGCTCTCCGCCGGACATGCCGACATCCTCAACGCCCACATTGCCGTCTCCCATTCCCTGCTGGAAGACACCTTGCTCTTCGTGGCCGTGGGGGCCTCCCTTTTCTGGATTACCGTTCCCCGCGTTTTGCTGGCCGGTGTCGTGGTCTGGATCAAGGTGTGTGTGGAAAGGCTGATGGCCGGTCGCAAGGGTCGAACGACAGCTTAGGGCTCGCGCAAAAATATCTCGATATTCCTGCGCTTCGGCGCCTTGCCAGGCAGGCGCCTCAACACCTGAAAATGTAAACGCGGTTCTCCATGAAGCTTATGTTGGGGGCATTTCGTCGTACTCGTAATCGGTACCCTATTTCGATCACAAGGGACAAAACCGAATACGATTACGAGTACGCGTACGAAAACCGGATGACTGCCTTCGGCTTGAGCTTTCTGGATAACCGGAAATGTAAATTTATTTCTGCGCGAACCCTTAGCTTCTGCCGCATCTTCTCGATTGGGGTTGCACTTTGGCGGATGAGTCAATAAAACGGGCACATTCGTTTTCGATTTTTAGAGGAGGCGCTTACTATGACCGATATTCGCACCATCAGCCCAAGCACCCGATTCTGCATGGTGATTGGAGATCCCATCGCCCACAGCCTCTCTCCGGCCATTCACAATGCGGCCTATGCGGAGCTGGGCCTTGATTTCGTCTATGTGGCCTGTCGCGTCGAAGATGTGAAAGGCGCTGTAGCCGGCATGCGCGCGCTGGAGAACTTCCGCGGCATGAGCGTCACCATCCCCCACAAGGTGGCGGTGATGCGGTTTATGGACGAGATCGGCGACGTGGACCGTGCCATCGGCGCCATCAACACCGTGGTCCATGACCAGGACCGGCTGGTGGGCCTCAACACCGACGGCCCCGGCGCGTTGAAGGCCCTTACGGATGCCGGCGTGGACCTGACGGACAAAAACGTGCTGATGCTGGGTTCCGGCGGGGCGGCACGGGCCATTGCCTTTACCCTGGCGTGGGACAACCGCTTGGCCCGGCTCAATCTGATGGACATCGACCAGGCGATGCTGGCGGCGCTGACCGCAGATCTGAAATCCGGCACCCGCGCCGACATCGCCTCCAAGGTCATGACCGACGATGGGTTGGCCGAATCCATGGCGGCCGCCGATGTGATCATCCACTGCACCCCCATCGGCATGCATCCCAAAGAGGACGCCACACTGGTGCCGCCGTCTCTTTTCCGGCCGGGGCAGGTGGTCTTCGATATCGTCTATACGCCCCTGGAGACCAGACTGCTGGCCGATGCCCGGTCCAAAGGCCTTCAGACCATCTCCGGCGTGGAGATGTTCGTGAATCAGGCCGTGCTGCAATTCGAACGCTTTACCGGTGCGCACGCCCCCATCGAGGTGATGCGCCGTGTGGTTATGGAGCATTTGGCATCATGAACATCGTGCTGATCGGCTATCGCGGAACAGGCAAGAGCGTCGTCGGACGCATTTTGGCCCGGCGGCTGGGCATGACCTATGAGGGCATGGACGCCAACATCGTGGTGCGGGCCGGCATGCCCATACCCGAGATCGTGGAGCGCTTCGGATGGGATCGCTTTCGGGAGATCGAAACCGAGGAGGCGCTGGACCTGGCAGGCCGGGATCGGTTGATCATCGACACCGGCGGCGGGGTGATCGAGCGGCCGGAGAACATGCCCGCCCTTGCGAAAAACGGTAAGGTCTTCTGGCTCAAGGCCTCGGTGGAAACCATCGTGCAGCGCATCCAGGGAGACGACCAGAGGCCGGCCCTGACCGAGGGTAAAAGCTTTACCGAAGAGGTTGAAGAGGTGCTGGACCGGCGGCGGAAAAAATACGAGGCCGCCGCCCGGTTCGAGATCGACACCGATGATTTGACCCCCGAGCAGGTGGCGGATGAGATTGTAGCGCTTTGCCGATAAGTGCCGTTTCTACAGCTATGCAGTTATTGGCATCATCCAAATCGAAATCGAAATCGGGATCGCTATCGCTATCGCAATCGAAAGCAGATGGGAATTGGACACGGAAAGCTTGATGTTTACCGTCCATTGTTCGATTTCGATCCCGATCCCGATCCTGACCCCGATCCCGACCCCGATTTCGATCCCGATGGAGCCAATGGGGATGATGGTTGGGTTCTATCTGTCTTTATGGGTTATACACCACATCCATGGCCTGCCGCAGGCGATCGATGGGGATCTGGCCTGGGGCGGTAGCATTCCTGCCCATGGCAAAGGTCATGTCCGAGCCGAAAAGGCCGCCAGCGATCCGTGATACGATGCCTTCGGCCCCCATGGCCATGGTTACGACGGGGATCTCCATCCCCTGTGCCCTGACCCGATGGGTGGCCTGCATCAGGGTGAGGACATCTCCGTAATCGTTCGGCATAACAGCTAATTTTGCGATGTCGGCCCCCAGGTTGCGCGCCTGAATCAAGGTGTCGCAGATGACGTCTTCCTTCGGCGTCTCATTGAAATCGTGGTAGGAGAGCATCAACGGCGTACCGGTCTCCCGGCATCGGCTTTTCACGGCTTCAATGAACGCCTGATCGTTGCACAATTCGATATCGACCATATCCACATGGCCCGAGCTGATCGCAGCGCAAATCAGATCGAGCCGGTGTTCCCGGGTCAGGGATCTGGCGCCGCCCTCTTTCCGGATACGGCAGGTGAAAATCAGCGGGATATCCCCAATGGTCTTTCGCATGGCCTCTAATGTGTCCAGGGTTTCGGCCGTATGTTCCACGCCGATGAAACTGTCCACCCGCCACTCCAACAGATCGGGCCGCGCCGGGACCGCTTGATGGGCCTGCTCGAGCAGCTCCGTTCGATGTTCGGCCGCCAGCGGCAGGCAGACCGCTACGTTCGCTCCTCCGATGACGGTATTGCGCACGATGACTTTTGTTTTACATTCGGGTCGCACTTTGCCTCCACAGAAGGATACGTTGACCTAACACCCGGGGGGGACCATATCACAATCTCCCCGCGCGTCCAAAACCCGCTTCATGCGGCCGGGCAGCCGGCGCTCCAGCAGGGTTTCGAGGAAATCGACCGCATCGCACAAAGTTCCCAGGTCGATGCCCGTAGAGATTCCGGATGCTTCAAACATATGAACCGCATCTTCGGCGGGAACATTACCGGCAGCACCCCTGACAAAGGGACAGCCTCCCAGACCGCCGACGCACACATCAAAGGCCCTGACACCCGCCTGGTATCCGGCCCACATATTGGCCAGTCCCAGACCGCGGGTGTCGTGAAGGTGAAGCGACAGGCGCATCTGGGGAAATTCGCGTTGAAAGTCCCGGATCATGCGTTCCACTGCCGCCGGAGTGGCCATGCCGGTGGTGTCGGCCAGGTTGATCTCCTCCACCCCCGTGCGCGCCATTTGCTCTGCCGCAGACAAGACGTCGCGCCGAGGGACGGCGCCTTCATAGACACAGCCGAAAACGCATTGCAGGCCGGCGCGCACCCCCAGGCCCTGTGCCAAAGCCTGTTCGATGACCGGCAATATTTCGGTCAGGGCCGCTTGGGCTGAGCGCCGGGCGTTTTTACGGCTGTGGGTGTCGCTGACCGACACCGACAGGTTCACATGCGCCACACCGCAAGCCAGGGCGCGTGTCAGTCCCTTTGCATTCAATACCAGGGCGGAGACGATGGTTTGCGATTGCCGTCCGATGGTCCGGACCAAGGCATCGGTGTCCGCCATCTGGGGAACGACCCCGGGATGGACGAAAGAGCCCACCTGAATCTGGGGGACGCCGGCCTTTCGAAGCTTTTCGAACAGGGCGTACTTCTCCTCCAGTCCGAAAATGCGTGCCTCCGATTGGAGGCCGTCCCGCAAGGCGCCGTCTTCAAGCAGCACGTATGGCGATGGATCACCCGGATGCATGGGATCACCCTATCCCATTCATGGGGAAAGATCAATTGCGCATTGGTTGTATCTTTCCGATATTACGTTGTATTTCATTGGGGATGGTATCGTGTGGCAATTTGGTGCCCCGAAAAACGCCGCCGCGGCCTATTGTGAAACGCTCACGGATGATTATGTTCATTGATGAATCGGCCGATGGGGCGTCGAAGTCCGGTGCCCGTTTGCCGGTATCAAGACACAGGGAGGCGCATTATGAGCGATTCGGACAGAAGCTTTGACAAAAGCTGTTATCGGGATTGTGAGTCCGCCTACCGGAGCTGCATGAGCAGCAAGGAGCATGAATCGGTGTGCAAGATGAAGCATGCCCAATGCTCTTGTAGTTGCGTCATCGATTAAGATCATCGCGTGCTTTTCCGGAAAGGCCAAACATATCACCAAAAAAGATGGGGTTTCGTTGAATACGAAACCCCATTGGTGTATGGTGGGCCGGTACAGCGGACCATGGCCGATTCCGCCCATCATTCCGAGAAAAGGAGCGTTTTGTGACCGATATCCATCGTGTCGACGCGCGCAAACGGACCGTAACGATCCTCCTTATGCTTTCCATGGCGCATCTGCTGTTCGCAGGTTGCGCGAATCTTGCCGGCAGGAGTCGGGTTGATCGGTTCGATCGTATTGCCAAGGCATATGAGTGGGCCCTCGAAAGCGGAAATTATCGAAGTGCAGCCACTTATCTCGATCCCGCCGTTACCCGGCCATCCATCGATATTGGCCGCTACGCCAACATCAAAGTGTCCCAATACACCATCACCAGGGCCAATGTTTCAGCTGACCAGCGGTCGATTGAGCAGGATGTGGAGATCCAGTTTTTCCTGCTGGATCAGGGCATCGTGAAAACCACAATGGATCACCAGGTGTGGCGTTACCGTGAAGATAGCGGCGCATGGCTGTTGCAGAGCGGACTGCCCGATTTTTCTCGATAGAGCAGCGCCCTGGAATGATGAATATCGAACCTGGGCCCGCATGTTTTACTGCGCCTCCGCCGTCAGCCCTTTGGTGACCCATCGCCATGCTTTTTCGATATCTTCCATTCCAAAATAATGGGTATGCATTCGACTGAACAGGCCGAAGAGTCCGACCCAGGTACTCTTCCATGGGCGATCTCCCACCACTGCCAGCCTGTCGATGCCGCCGCTGTGAAATTTCACCATGCGCAGGTCTTCGTAAAGCGCCTCTGCACTGCTCAGGCTGGGGTAGTGCTTCACAGTGAGCAGAACGCGGATGCGCCCCCATTGATCGATGTGGCCGGCCAGCAAACGATCGATTTTCCGGTGTTCTGGTTCGGTAATCTCGCCGGTTATTTTCAGGGCCACCACCGGGCCTGCGATATTACGAATATGCTCGAACATGGGCGCCTCTTGATTCTCTATTTGATAGAGTAAGGCGTTTGATGGGGTTGGCAATGGTTGCCGTAAAAGGCCATGGATCGGAAGTTGGACCTGGCCGTCGTGCTGCCGAACCGGTGCGTGTGGAAGGTCTTCGCGACGCTAATCGGGTGCGCCAGAATGATACCCCGTGAGACAATTCGCTTGACTTTGGAGCGTGGATAGACCAAAATTTGTCTAAATATTAGTCGGTTAAGGTTTCCACAAGGCCATTGAAAACGATGTATCGGCACCCTTCGTCCGAGAAGAGATCTTCAATAGAAAAGGACCGCATCCGGTGAGCGGCTTTAAGCAGACCCTGATATCTATCTTGTTGTCCTTCATACTGATCGGGTGCGGCAGCCTCGGCTATATGATTATCGAAAACTGGTCTTTCATGGATGCCTTTTATATGACCATTATCACCATCGCCACTGTCGGGTACAGCGAAGTCAACGCCGTGAGTCCTGAGGGACGCATTTTCACGGTGATTCTCATTTTCATGGGGGTCGGCTTTTTTCTCTACGTGGCCAGCGGACTGATTCAGTTTCTGGTCGAAGGTCGTATTCGATTGGTTTTGGGGAGGCGCAAATTGGACACGCAAATCAGCAAGCTCGACGATCATTTCATTATTTGCGGATATGGACGTATCGGCAGGGTGCTGGCCCGTTTTCTCATCGAAAAATATCTGAATGTCGTGGTAATCGAGCGCGACGAGTCCCGCGTCGGCAGGATGGACGACGACGGCGTCCTCTATCTGATCGGAGAAGCGACCGATGAAAAAGTGTTGGAACGCGCCGGCATCGAGCGGGCCAGGGGGCTGGTCACGGCCGTTGCCACCGATGCGGACAACGTATTTCTGGTCTTGATCGCCAAGCAGATCAACCCGAAGCTCTTCATTGTCGCCCGAGCCAGCCAGAACAATGCTAAAAAAACCCTTCAGGCGGCGGGCGCCGACAAGGTGATCTCTCCATACGACCTGGGGGCGAGGCGCATGGCGCATGCCATATTGAGACCGACGGTGATCAAATTTCTGGAAATGGCCTTTGCCGACGAGAGCGTGGATATCCAGGTCGAGGAGATCACCATCAGGCCGCATTCCCGTTTTGCGGGTAAGTCCATGGTGGATTCCGGCATTCGGAAGGATTTCGATCTAATGATCATCGTCATCCGCAAACCCGGCGACGAAATGGTCTTTAACCCCAAAGCCGATACGGTGATTGAAGCCGGCGATACAATGGTCGTCGTCGGCAGCGCCAGAAACATAAAAGAGCTCGAGCGCATTGCTTAAGGTATAGATAAAGCGTAAAATAAAGACCTAAAAAGGCCGCCTCAAGCGGACTGAAATCATCTTCCCCGGCAGGTCAAGCGGCCGGTCCGTCGCCAACACCTCTCTTTTTAATCCCCCATTCTCAACTTGTCGGTTTGGCTCCGCCATTCCCGTCCATTCGTGCTGTGGCCTGCTTAATTCATACCGTTGCGGCAGGCTTTCTTCTTGACTCTTTTTCTGTCAAATTGTTACATTCGTTGCACGACAAGACAGCTTATCTTATTTTTACATGGCTTAAGGCATGGTTTTATGAGGCCGTTGCGACTTCAAAAAGATACGCTAACCGTTGCCGAGGCGGCAGAGATGTGTGGTGTCAACCGGGTGACCATGTGGCGGTGGGTTAAAGCAAACGAATTGCCGGCCACCAGGACAGCCGGCGGCCACCACCGCATCCGAAAATCGGATCTTACCGGTTTTATTGCAAAAGATTCCAGGGGCACCGCCGGCGGCGCATTAAAAAAGCGCGTTCTGATCGTCGATGACGATCCGCATATTCAAAAACTGATGGTCAAGACCATCGAAAGGCAAGGCTATAGAGTGACATCCTGCTCAAACGGCTTCGAAGCCGGCATTTGCGTCATGCGATTCAGGCCGCATCTGATCATGCTCGATCTGTTCATGCCCTATATGAACGGCTTCCAGGTCTGCCGACAGCTGAAAAGCGATCCGGAAACAGCCGTCATCAAAATTATTGCCATATCAGGACACGCGACACAGTCCAATATCGATAAGGCGATGCGCTGCGGAGCGGATCGCTTCATTAAAAAGCCGTTTGCCAAAGCGCAACTTGTCCAGGAAATGGCGTCGCTGCTCAATCCGAAACCAGCGATGCATGCCGCCCCTTATGATTAACGCCTTTTCCATATCAACGTTGAATCTTACCTCAGCGGTGCCCGCAAGGTTCGACAAGCCGAAATCACACATGCATCACTAAACCCAATACCAGCTGATCGCACGCACGTACAGAGACCGCATCCACAAAAATGAACACAGCTAAAGATCAAAAACATTACTCCGCAAATGCTGACGGCGGCATCCTTGTCGTGGACGACGATGTCGAAAGTCTGAATCTTTTGAGAGAACTTTTAATCCCGGCCGGCTACAGGGTCAGGACTGTGGATAGCGGAAAAATGGCCATAAAATCGGCGATGAGCAAAGCTCCGGATATCATCCTTTTGGATGTAAAAATGCCGGAGATGGACGGCTATGAAGTGTGTCATCAGTTCAAGTCCGATCTTGCAACCCGGGAGATACCTGTCATCTTCATCAGCGCATACAGCGAGTCCGTTGACAAGGTCGTCGGATTTGATCTGGGCGGGGTTGATTTTATATCCAAGCCCTTTGACGGACCCGAGGTGCTGGCCAGGATCAGAACCCATCTGGACCTGCACCATCTCACGCATCGGCTGGAAAAGCTTGTCGGTCAGAGCACAGCGGATTTGGCGGCTGCGAACCGGAAACTTGAAGCCCAGGTACGGGAGAATGCAAAATCCCAAAAGGAGATGGTCGACCTTGCCCGTCAGTTGCGGCAAACCCAGAAATTGGAAGCCCTGGGCACCCTGGCCGGCGGCATTGCTCACGATTTTAACAATATTCTCTCTTCCATCATCGGGTTTACGGAGCTGGCTCTGGAAGAAGCCCAAAAGGGCTCGGGAATGGAGGACAACCTCAAAGAGGTCATGTTGGCCGGGAATCGTGCCAAGGAACTCGTCAATCAAATTCTCGCTTTTGCCAGAAAGTCGGAAGAATCCCCTGTTCCGGTGCAGATCGGCCTGGTGGCAAAAGAGGTGCTCAGGCTGCTGACGGCGACCATTCCAAGTACCATCAAGATCAAGCAGGATATTCTCAGCACCGCTCACGTCATGAGTGATCCCGCTCAAATACATCAAATATTCATGAACTTGTGCACCAACGCCGCCCAGTCGATCGGTGCGGCCGGCGGCGTTGTCCAGGTCGAGGTCCTGGATGTCCGACTGACCCGAAGCATTCACCTGGAGACGTCGGCCATCGCTCCCGGGCACTACGTGCGGATAAGAATGACCGATTCGGGTTGCGGTATCAGCCGTGAGGACCTGGATCATATCTTCGATCCGTATTTTACCACCAAGAAACCCGATGAGGGGACCGGTCTGGGATTATCGGTGGTGCATGGCATCGTCACCAGCTACGGGGGAGCCATCGGCGCTTCAAGCCGTGTGGGGGTTGGATCTGTCTTCACCGTCTATCTGCCGACAACCGAATGCCATGAAACGCTTTCCACCTGCGGGGCCGATGCAGATCCGAGGGGCTCAGAGGGAATTTTAATCGTCGATGATGAGATGACGGTTGCGAAGATTTACGGCAAAATCCTTGAGGGGCAGGGATATACGGTGACCATGTGCACCAACAGCCAGGCGGCATTGGCGTTATTTCGCGCCGAATCGCAGCGCTTTGACTTGTTGCTGACCGATGTGACCATGCCCGTCTTGCCGGGCGATGCCCTGGCGCGGGAGGCTCGCCTCATCCGGCCCGATGTTCCCATCATTCTCTGCACCGGGTACAGCAAACAGATAACGGAGAAAGAAGCCCTTGCGGAGGGGTTTGACGCCTACGTAATGAAGCCGCTCAGCAAGAGCATATTGCTCAATGTCGTGCGGCAGGTACTGGACAAGCGGCGGTCGTAACATGGGTGGCATGTCGCGATGCAGGTGGATCTTGATCACATCATACAACAGAAGGAAACTGTAATGTCCTATCACGTTCAGTTCAGGGAGGATTGGGGCTGTGTCTACCTGGTGTATACGGGTGATCTGGATATCAACGATGCCTATGCCGGGCGCTATGCCGTGCGTGACCTGCTGGTGGCCAACCAGTGTCGTAAGGTGTTGGTCAATATTGTCCGGGCCAGACCGCAGATGAGCGAGGATGAGAGCGTCCTCTTCTTTCAATCCCACCGTACGCTGTTGCCCCTTGGCGTCCGCATTGCTTTGGTGGTGGATGCGCAACTATTGGCCAATAAAGCGGCCGTTGAGAAACTTTCCATGATTCCAGGCGTGTTGCAGCGGCTCTTCAGTGATGAAGCACAGGCGATAGTGTGGCTGCTGGAACCTTGATCTGCCGGCGGCACGACTGCGAATGCATTGAGCAGTCGGGGCGTTTCCAACCCCTTTCACCGGCGATAAACGCGCGTTGAGAATGCGCCTCGCCCCATCGCTTAGTTGCGGTAAACAGTTCCATCCGCATTAATCACGCGGGTTTTGTCGCACAACTGCCGGATTTTTTGAATGAGGCGGTCGGGGACCACCGGTTTGGGCAGAAAGTCGTCCATTCCGGCTTTTACACACGCCTTCCTGGCGTCTTTCATGGTATTGGCCGTCACGGCGATGATTGGAACCCGGGGGACCAGGCATTTGTTGGATGGATTGCGAATGGCGCTGGTGGCCTCGAATCCGTTCATGACCGGCATCTGAATATCCATGAGGACAACATCGTAGGCTTTTTTGCGCAACGCTTCAACGGCTTGTCGGCCATTATGGGCCACATCGGACCGGAAGCCATGGCGGTTCAGTATTTTCACGATGACCTTCTGATTGATCAAATTGTCTTCAACCACCAATACCCGGGGACCGCTCGCACGGAATTCGGAGAGGGCTGCATGGGTGATGATGCCGCCGGCAGGCGACGTCGCAGTCGAATCATGAGCCTCTCGGCTGCAGATGACACAGAGGCAATCAAAGAGCCTGGAATAGCGAACCGGCTTGACCAGATAAGCTTCGAAACCGGCATCCTTGATCATTTCGTTGTTGTGGGATTGGTCCATGGCGGTGATCAGGATCATTCGGGTCTTCGATATTGCGGGGTCTTGCTTGATGGCCCTGCCCAGATCGGCGCCATCCCTCTCCGGCATGACATAGTCGATGATTGCAACATCATAGGGGGCTTTTTCGGCTACTGCCTGGTGGAGCGCTGCAATGGCCGTTCGGGCGCAATTAACGGTTCGGCATTCTTGAACATGCCAAGAGTGCAGATATTCTTTCAGCACCTGTCGATTGGTAGGATCGTCGTCCACTACCAGGATTCTGAGAGGGCTCAAATTTTGGATTCGGGGACGCGGGGACGCGGGGATCGTCGTTTGGCGTTCAAGGCGCAATGAGACCCGAAACGTCGACCCCATTTCCGGTGTGCTGTCGACCAATATTTCCCCGCCCATCATCTCCGTAAAGTGCTTTGCCAGGGCAAGGCCCAAGCCGATACCGCCATATTTACGTGTGGAGCTGTAATCCACTTGCGTAAAGGACGTGAAAATATGTTCGATGCGGCCGGCCTCGATGCCGATGCCGGTATCGCTCACTTTGAAGTACAGGGTGCATTTATTGTCTTCTTCCTGGCCCTTTGAGACGTGAAGGGATAGGCCGCCCTGGGAGGTAAACTTCACGGCATTGGACATCAGGATATGAAGAATCCGCTTAATCCGCCGTCGATCGCCCCTCAAAAATCCCGGCACAAGGTCATCGATAACATGGGAGCAGGCCAGTCGCTTTTCGCGGGCCGAGGGGGTGATGATGGTCATGACTTCGCCGATCATTGCGTGGAGATCGAAATCGATGCAGTCGAGGTGGGAAGCGGCTGTCTCGATCTGGGCATAGTCGAGGATATCGTTGATGATTCCCAGCAGTCCTTCCGCGCTTTTCATGATGATTTGGGCAAATTCCGTCTGATCCGCCGACAGATCCGTATTTTGCAGAATATTGGTCATGCCGATGATGCCGTTCATGGGGGTGCGCAGCTCATGGCTCATGTTGGCCAGAAAATGATCCTTGGCTTTAATGGCTTCGTTGGCAGTGTAAAGGGCTGATTCCAGACTGTATTGGGTCTCTTTCAGTTCGGAGATATCGATAAAGCTATCCAGCAGCAGCTCTTTGCCGTCGAGCGAAAACCGGGTGACGGTTTTCATGATCGGGCAGCGGGAGCCATCGGAACGCAGCAGTTCGCGCTCCGTCCGATTGAACCGTTCGCCCTGGTCGGTGATCGGGCATTGGCCTTCAAGGGCAGGGCAGATGAAACCGCTGCACTGCTTGCCCAACACCGCCGTCCGGTCGGCGCCCACCATGTCGAGAGCGCTTTGATTGGCATCCACGATGGTATGGGTTTCGGGATCGATGATGAAGACCCCGGCAATGGACCGATCCAGGATGGTTTGCAGCCGGGTTTCGGATTCAAACAACCGGGATTCGCTGATTTTCCGCTTCTGAACCTCCTCGAGGAGGTCGGCGTTGGCCGCCGATAAGCGTGCGTTGAGCTTGATCACTCCTCCGGCGGTGATCAGGAGCACGGAAAATGCGATGCCTCCCGATAAGAACCACGCTTCATACCTGTGGTAGACGGCGGTAAGGCTTTGGTAAACCAGCGGATCAAAAGGCCCGATCTGAAGCTCTTCAAGACAGTCCTCAACGGCCCGGTAGCTCAGCGGGTAGGTCCAGCCGGCGCTCTTGGCCGCCTTTGCCGCCGGCGTGCCCGCCTCCATGCGAAACAAGGCCTGGGTCACTTTTACGGTGAGTTTGCTGGAGGTGTGAGGCAGTTTGGCAAGGGGCCATTCGGGATAAAGCCGGGTCGAGCACTGGAGGCCAAGGGAGTCCCTTGCGGCTGCATTGATATTGAGGATCCGGATGGCCGTCAGGTCGATTTTGCCCTCCGCCGCCATCCGTTCCAGGGTGTCGGTCCGCACTGTGCCGGCGTCCACCCGTGCATTCAGAACAGCGCGTACCACGGCATCGTGAGTGCCGCCGAATGACAGGGATTTGAAATCGCGGCCGGGGTCCAGACCTGCCATCTTCATTTCGCGCCACGCCATACGCCAACCGCCCAAAGAGCTCTCGTTGACCGCCATGAAGTCCTTGCCGCGCAGATCCTTCAGCTCTGTGATGGCGGTGCTGCCCGCACGACAGAAGATTACCCCGCCAAACACCGTGTGGTCTCCGCAGTGCATGCGATTGACCAGTGTAGCGATAGCATCCACGCCATATTGTTTTTCCAATTCCACGTAAAATGAGGAATTGGTCAGGATGAAATCCACTGATTGATGGGCCACCGCCTGGAAAATCGAGCTGAAATCGAGCGGTACGATTTCAAACTCGCGGCCGGGGATGGTTTCAGACAGATAGGCTGCCGTGGGATGCCATTTTGTCCGACAGTGATCCAAGCCCCTTTTGGCCAGAACGCCGATCCGGACGTTCTTCGCGTCAGACGCCCCTTGGGCGGCTGGTATCGCCACTATCAGGAGCAGGATGCTCAGCAGGACAATGGATATGGTTCTATGCTTTTTCATAGCCGCAATCTCCATACCACCGGACAAAGCACCCGAAGGTGTCTTTTTCCGATATGCGACAGGTGGCGCATTCGTTGCTCTTTGGAGCGAAGGGATCATGTGAAAGGTTAGAACAAAAATAGGCAGAAGAGGTGAGTCTGTCTGTTATTTGGAATATCGCTCCGACTTAATAAAGGTTTAATCGTTCGGCAGGGATTGATCTTTAGTTTTATTTTATCATTCGGCAGTTAGCGCCATTGATCAGAATCCGGTCCAAAGCCGGATCGTCGTCTGTCGAGAGCTCGATGCCCGGCAAAGTGTATTTTCGTTCGAGGGATGTCAGATTTTCCCGGTTGTGTCCGCTCACCTGTGAGATCAGTTTCGGGTGCAGCCGGATGCTGAGGCGGCGGCCCTGCAGGCCGCATGCTTCGATGGTCCTTTGCATGGCATTCCGCCACAGGGCTGAATAGACCAATTCTCCAAAGGCCGGATGAAATGGCCCCGCCAAAAGGTCCGTTCCGCTGCTAAGCCCATCCGTGGATTGCAGTCCCATCCGGATCACCGGGATGCTGCGGCGGTGGAAAAGCGCATAGAGCGTTGCGACCTGCTCCACCGCTTCATTCAATTTCAACGGCGTGTACCGGCCCTGACGATACCAGCGGGCCAGCGGGCTGCCCGCAAGGATCAACGTCGGATAGATCCGCACGAAATCCGGAGCCAGGTCTGCCACCGCTTTGCCGGTCGCCAAGGCAAATTCCGGGGAATCGCCGGGAAGCCCCACCATCATCTGCAAGCCCAGCCGGTATTCCTTCTCCCGAATGCAGGAAACCGCCCTGCGAACATCCTGGCTTGTATGTCCTCTACGCGAGGTCTCCAAGACCGTATCGTTCATAGATTGAACGCCCAGTTCGATGGTCGAGACGGGATAATTGGACAGCAGCCCGATGCTGTGCTCATCAATGGTATCCGGCCGGGTGGAGAACCGGATGCCGTCGGCGCGGCCATCACCAATGAACTTCGTAGCGCATTCCAATAATTTCAATATGTCGTCTTCAGGCAGACCCAGAAAGTTGCCGCCATAGAACGAGATTTCGGTATGGCGACCGGCGTCCCTTCTATAGGTCAGAAATCGGGTGATGGCCGCCGCCGCCTGATCGGCAGAAGGCCGGGGGTTGGCGCTGTCGGTTGTGCAGTTCTGATCACAGAAAATACAGCGGTGGGGACACCCGGCATGGGGTATGAAGATGGGGACTACAAAGGGTTTCAGTGTCGAAGAACGGGTCATGGCCTGAAGGGGTCGGATACCCGCCT
Organism: Desulfobacteraceae bacterium; assembly: GCA_050302315.1. GTDB lineage: Bacteria > Desulfobacterota > Desulfobacteria > Desulfobacterales > Desulfosarcinaceae > JARRKU01. The sequence goes on along the minus strand of JBNLAV010000032.1, from coordinate 6,151 downwards.
ATTTCTGCGGTTCATCCTTTTCCTGCTCGAGCAATGAAATCGCTTCGCGCGCCGCTTCCTGCTCGGCCGCCTTTTTGCTTTTGCCGGTGCCTTCGGTGCGAAGGCTGCCCACCGTCATTTCGATGGTGAAGGTTTTATCGTGATCCGGCCCGCTTTCGGCCACCACCGAATACTGGGGGATCTCCTTGATGGCGCTTTGCACGGTCTCTTGCAGCCGGCTTTTATAGTCCTGTCCGGTGGTGAGTTTGGGCGCGGTAACGATCAGCGCTTTGAAATGATTTTCAATCAAACCGGCTGCCGATTCAAATCCGCCGTCCAGGTAGACCGCTGCGATCAAGGCTTCCAGTGCATTGGCCAGCAGCGAGTTTTTATCCCATCCGTTGCTCTGGACCTCTCCTTTTCCCAGCAAAAGATATCGGCCCAGATCGAGACTGCGGGCGATGTGGGCCAATTGGGTTTCATTGACCAGGTTGGCGCGTGTGCGCGAGAGCTCGCCTTCGTGCAGGTCGGGAAAGGCTTTCATCAACAGGTGGCCAACAACCAGATTGAGTACCGCATCTCCTAGAAATTCCATGCGTTCATTGTCGCGCATCCCGGTATCGGGCTGTTCGTTTACGTAAGAGCTGTGCCGCAGCGCTTCTTCGAGCAGGTCCGCTTCCTTGAACCGGTAACCCAATGTCTGCTGTAAAATCGAGGTGTCCATTTTTCAACCTTGTCTTAGCGTGCGTATTCGATCGAATGGCGGGAAACGAGGTCTTCAAAGAGGGTGAACGGCACAAAGAGGTCTCCACCCCCCTGTCCAATCTGGATATCAGGTATGAGCGCTCCGTGAAAATCGGTGCCGCCCGTTACGGACAGCTCGAATTTCGCAGCCAGTTCCAGATAGCGGGCCACCGCCTCCGGCGTATGTTTCGGGTAGTAGACTTCGATACCTTTCAATCCCATGGGGCGGAGGCGCTGCAATAATTCCACGAGGCAATCGGGTTGTCCGCCGGCGACCAGGTAGGGATGGGCCAACACGGGAATGCCGCCGGCCCCGGAGATAAGATCGAAGGCGTAGCGGCAGTCCATCCTCTCCTTGCCGACATAGGCGGGTTGCCCATTGCCCAGATAGCGGTCAAAAGCATCGTTGATGTTTCCGGCATGGCCTGCTTTGACCATGACCTCAGCCACGTGCGGCCTGCCGGCCGCACCGTCGCCCGCCATCTTCATGACCTGTTCCAACTCGATGCCAATGCCTATATCCCGAAGGCGTTCCACGATTTTATGGATGCGCCGCCTGCGCACATCCTGGAATTTTTCCAGAGCTTTGCAAAGAGCGGCGTTGTCAGGATCCACGCCGTAGCCAAGAATATGCAGGCTGTTTTCGTGACAGATCTTTTCAGGCGCTTGTACGCTGATTTCGACACCTGTCAAGAAACGCAGACCTTTGGGTATATCGCTCTTATACGCTGTCCTGGTGCCGTCCAGGGTATCGTGGTCGGTGATGGAGATGGCCCGCAACCCTGCATGGGCCGCCATCTCCAGAATTTCTATGGGGGAGTGGGTGCCGTCCGAAGCGGTGGAATGAATGTGGAGATCGATTCCACCACCTTTGTTAAAGTCCAAGGGCTTTCTCGAAGGCTTCCTCTTTGGTTTTACAATCAATACACTGGGTTGTAACCGGCCTAGCCTTAAGTCTGGGTATGGATATCTCCTCACCGCACGATTCGCAGATACCAAAGGTATCGTTTTCGATACGGTCCAGGGCCTTTTTGATTTTTTTGATGAGTTTGTGTTCCCTGTCGCGGATCCTGAGCATAAAGTTGCGATCCGATTCCAACGTCGCTCGATCGGTGGGGTCAGGGAAATTCTCTTTTTGTTCGGTCATTCCCGTGACGGTGTCGCCGGCCTGGTTCAGTAGCTCCTGGAGGCGATTATTCAGAAGCTCTTCAAAAAACTTGAGATCTTTCTTTTTCATGCGCCACTCTCTTTGAGCATAGATTATTGGTTGTACAAAAGTAGACCTGATACCATTTCAAAAACAGCGTTGTAAAGTAAAATTATCATCCACGTTCAGTAGGTTGTCAACTGGATAAAATTATCGGCCGTAACCGTGAATACCTTAGTTTCGATCGGCATGATCATGGGGAGGCAATCCGACATCATGGAAATCGGCGCCGGGCGGTGGGGACGGAAAAGGGGCGGTTCCTTTCGGATGCCGCCCCCTGGTCAAACGGCGCTAAGACACCGCCTGAACAAATTTATCCAATGTTTTCAAATCAAAGACATTATAGGTCTCCGCGCCGGTGTCTTTGGGAAGGATCTTTCTCAGCAATCCGGTCAGTACACGCCCCGGACCGATCTCCACATAGACGTCGATCTGATCCGCCATCATTTTTTGAATCGTGTCAAACCATCGCACCGGGCTGCAAAGCTGTTCGGCCATCATCGTCCGGATCCGGCCGGGATCGGATTCCGTTTCTGCCGTAACATTGTGAATCACCGGGCATTTTGGGGCATCAAAGGGGATGTCCGCCAGAAAGGTTTTGAAATCCGCTTCCGCTCCTGCGATCAAAGGGCTGTGCCAGGCGCCGCTCACTTTCAGGGCGATGGCTTTGGCGCCCCGGCCGGAAGCCAGTTCGCCTGCCTTGGCCACCCCGTCCGGGTCGCCGGTGATGACAATCTGTTCCGCGCTGTTGTGGTTGGCCACGGCCACCACGCCGGCTGCGGAGGCTTCATCCACAACCTTGGCAACCTGTTCAATGTTCAATCCGACGATGGCGCTCATGGCGCCTGTGTTCCGGGTGGCTTCGCGATGCATCAATTCACCGCGTTTGTGGACCAATTTGATACAATCCCCGGTGGAGATGATGCCGGCCGCCCTCAGCGCACTGTATTCGCCCAGGCTGTGTCCCGCGCATACGGCCGGAGTGATGCCATGCTGCTCGACGGCGGTCAAAAATGCCAGGTTCACGGCGGTTACGGCCGGTTGAAGGTTGACCGTCTGGGTCAGCTCCTCCATGGGGCCTTCGAAACAGAGTTGGGAAATGGGAAGACCGGAAACCTGATCGGCCGTGTCGAATATGGCCTTGGCCGCATCCAGCTCCTGGGTCAGGTCCTGCCCCATGCCCACTTTCTGAGATCCCTGTCCGGGAAATAAGAATCCGATTTTTTTCAATTTTTCCTCCTTTACTCATCCAATCCAAACAACTTCCGCGTGATATCAAGGGAATTGGCGCGGTCGCCCTGACAGCCGTTGCTTTTAAGATAGCTGGTCGGATCATGCAAGATTTTATTGACCAGCGCGTTGGTCATGCGCTCAATGGCTTTGCGGTCCTGTCGGGTCAAGTGCTCCATCTGCTGCAGGGTGCGCTCGACCTCCGCCCGGGCCACGGTGTTGACTTTGGCGCGCAGGGCTTTGATGGTGGGGACCACGCCGAGGCTGTCCAGCCATTGACCAAAATGGATCACGGCTTCATCGATGATCCGTTCCGCTTTTACCGCTTCGCGCTGGCGATCTTCGATGTTGTCATCCACAATTCCTTTCAAGTCGTCGATATCATATACGTAAACGTTGTTAAGGTCGTTGATTTTCGGATCGATGTCCCGCGGGACGGCGATGTCGATGAAAAAGATGGGGCGGTTGCGCCGGCTGCGCATCTTGCCCTTTACCCGGGCTTTGTCGATCACATAGTCCTGGGCGCCGGTACTGCTGATCACGATATCCACCTCGCCGAGATAGTCCGGTATCTCCTCAAAGCGGATGGCCGTGCCGTCGTATTGGCCGGCCAGTTCGACACCGCGCTCGAACGTTCGGTTGGCCACATAGATCTCTTTGCTTTTGTGGCGTATCAGGTGTTCCACCGCCAGTTCGGCCATTTCACCCGCGCCGATGAGCAACACCTTTTTTCCCTCCAGATCCCCGAAAATCTTGCGGCCCAGTTCGATGGCCGCATAGCTGATGGAGACTGCATGATCGCCGATGCCGGTCTCGGAGCGGATTCGCTTGGCAACGAAAAAGGTGCGATGCAGCAACCGGTTCAGTATGACCCCCGATGTTTTTTCCTCGGTGGCTGTGCGATAAGCGGTTTTGACCTGACCGAGGATCTGGGGTTCGCCAACCATCATGGAGTCCAGGCTGGCCGCCACCCGAAAAATGTGCCGCACGGCCTCGTCTCCTTTGTGTACATAAAGGGCGGACTCGAATTGATCCAATTGGATGTTTTTAAACTTGGCCAGAAAAGCCTTGACTTCAGCCGCGGCCGGCTCCGTTTCCTCGGCGGTAAACAGCAGTTCCACCCGGTTGCAGGTTGAAAAGAGCATGGCCTCTTCAACATTGGCCAATCCGCGCAGCTCGCACAATGCGGTGTGCGTTTCGTCGGCATTAAAGGCCAGGCACTCACGAATATCCACGGAAGCGGTATTATGGTTCAGGCCGATGAGAATGATATTTTCCATTTGGAACGAAATCCCTACCAGCGGGTGAATTGACCATGGTGACCGGTTAATAGAAAGTTGACGCCTATAAACGTAAACAGCAGAACGCCGAAGCCGACAATGGCCATGATGGCGGCGCGCCGCCCCCGCCATCCAACGGTCAAACGCTCGTGCAGAAGCGCGGCATAGAAGATCCAGGTAATGGCAGACCAGACCTCTTTGGGGTCCCAGCTCCAGAAGTGACCCCAGATGTTTTTGCCGTACACCATTCCGGTTATCAGGCCGATGGTGAGCATGGTGAACCCCACCACAACACAGGCATAGCCGGTACTGTCCAGCAAATCCAATGAGGGCAGGCGACTGAAGAAGAACCCGCGGCTTTTGCGCTTGATGCTGCGCTCCTGAATCAGATAGAGCACGCCGACGCCGCATGCCAGCGCAAAACCGGCGTATCCTATGAATATAGTAACGATATGGACCACCAGCCAGAAGCCTTTGAGCAGATTCTGGGGCTGGAGATGGTCTTTCGGAAACTGGCTGGCCACGAACATGACGAAAGCGGCCAAAGGCGCCACATAGACCCCGAGGACTTTAACCCGCAACCGCGTATGCAGGGCCAGAAAAGCGCCCACCAGCGCCCACGCAACCAGGGCGAGGGTCTCGTGCAGATTGTTGACCGGCATGTGGCCGGTGTCGGCAAAGGCCCATATCAGCAGCGCGCTTTGACAAACCAGACCTGCGATCAGCATGGCCATGCCGATTTGCTGCAACGTGTCGCGCTGGATGATGAGATAGGCAAAGTAGCCGGCGGAGCTTAACATGTAACAAAGGACGGCCAGAACAAACAGAATTTGCATGGGGTCTTCCTTATGGGGTTTCCATCAAGGTTTCGTAAGTAAATTCCGGTCCTAATACCTTTTTGAGAAGGTCATTGATTCCCTTACGGTTCTCGGCCTTGATCATCTCCAGCAGGCCGCCGCCGATCAATTCTTCAAACAACGGCTTGTGCTCCTCCGGCGCATGTTTTTCGGCCAGCAGCCGACGTCTGGCAGCGCCCATGAGATCGAGCATCAGACCGTACTCCGGTCCGAACTGCCCCTGCAATTGCCGGCGCAAATGCTTGGCAAAGGCGGGGCTCTTTCCGGCCGTTGAGATGGCGATGCTCAGATCGCCCTGGTTGATGATGGAGGGCAGCACGAAATTGCACAAATCGGGCTGGTCGGCGATGTTGCACAGCCGCTGGACCGCTTCGGCGTCCCGGTGGATTTTGCGGTTAACGGCCTGGTCGTCGGTGGCGCCGATGACCAGAAACATTTTGTCCAGATCGGGGCTGCGGTAGTCGCGCAGCTGCAGGTCGATCAGCCCCTGCTGCGCCATATCCTTCAGCTCCGGCGTCACCTCGTGGCTGATCACCGTCACTTTGGCCCCGCACAGAAGCAGGGTGCCCACCTTGCGCGTGCCCACCTGGCCGCCGCCCACAACCAGGCAGCGACGCCCCTTGATATCCAGATATGCAGGGTAATATCTCATGTATAACTTGGTTTCCGGTTACCTTAAAAAGTGAATGTCATTAAATCCTCGGCTGCGAAAATCTCACCTTTATACGCGTTGCGGGCCTGTTTGACAATATCCACATCGTCGCACGGCGGATAGAGGTGGGTGAGCACCAGCCGTTTGGCATTTGCCCGTTGGGCGATACGCCCGGCCAGACCGGGGGTGAGATGTCCGGGGA
>JBNLAV010000031.1:0-3247 GCA_050302315.1 Desulfobacteraceae bacterium | reverse complement strand
CGCTGCATCTAACGGTTGCTACGCCACCCTTGCCCAATGTGCGCCGGGCCGACCGGCCCCAAAGACCTCCGGTCGAGGATGATAGCGGTACAATTCCATCCATCTTGTTTTGGGCTATAGGTCCGTAAAAATATGGACCTTCGACAGCCCATCCTTCTAACTCGCGCTACGGTTCCACCACCCCGCATACAGTTCGTCCTCCTCCGCCGCCCAGTTTCTTGGGTTGGTCCGAGTAGTTGTCACCCTGGGCGTGGATCACCAGGGCGCGGCCTTTCAGGTCGGAGAGCTTCACCCGCGGGGCCAGCACCGGGTGTTCGGCCTTGCCCGCGGAGTCTGCATAGAGGGCGGGGAGGTCTCCAAGATGGCCTTCCGCATAAGGCCCTTTGTGCGCACCGGTGCCGCCCGGATCGTAGTGGCCGCTGGCGCCCAGGCCGGGTACGCTCTTACCGTCCTTTACATCGGGCTGGCAACTGGGGGTCTCATGAATGTGGAATCCGTGCATTCCAGGGGATAGCCCGGCAAGCCTGGGAACGAACAGGGTGCCGTATGGCGTCTTGCTGGCGGTGACGGTACCGATCATTTTTCCCGTGCCTTTCGCGGTGAGATAATGCATATCGATAACCAGATCATCTGCCTGAGCAAAGGCGGCCGCGAGTGCGACCCATGCGAACACCAGCAATGTTGCGGTAACTTTCATCATAATGCCCTCCTCTTCCTGCGGCTGGCTGTCCAGCCCTGTGTGGCGTTTAACCGGGGACGGTATGGAATCATGGTGCCCCGGTCGGCGGGAAAGAATGTGGTCCATTTTCAAATGCGTGCCCTCAAAGTAATGCAGGCTCGGGTGCGGTCAAAAAATCCGATTGATCTATGTCAATTTCAATTGTGCGCAAGGTGTGGCATGGTGAAATGGAGCCGTACTCACACCACAGGAGGCTGTATGGCAGACCGCCGACAACTGGAACTGCGACTGGAACGCCTGAGCGCACGTATCGAGGAGGCCGAAGCCCGGCTGGGTGCCCACTCGGTCAAGCCGGTCCTGATGCAGCAGCTTTTCGACCTGGAAGAAGAGCGCGACGAAATCCTGGCCCGACTCAGGCGGCTTCCCGAAGAGGGACCGGAGCAAGCGTCATGACGGCCACCATTCATGAAGCTTATGCACAAGGCCGCAAACAGCTCGAGCAGCTCGACCTCGGCCGGTGCGAACACGTCCTGGGCCTCGGGTCCCGAGGAGAGGCTCTGGTCATCCCCTTTTACAACGAGACCTACAACCTTTCCGATGGCGTGTTCCGCGACCGCAACGGCCGGCCGCCCACCGACGCAGTGGGCCTGGTGCTGTGCCGCTACCTGCTCAACTGTCCCGACGCTCCCCTGCCGGACGGGCGCCGGCTCACGTTTCGCGAAATGGACGGGGCCGGGCCGCTGGTATCGAATTTCGCCACCAACACCAACAAATTGGTCACCAGCGCATTTGGCGGGGACCCTTCGGCCCTCGAAGCCGCCGCAGGGCGGATGGGCGGCACCCCAATGGAGGACGGCACGGGCTACGATCTGGCGATGGTATTCTCCGCCCTGCCCCGGGTAAGGGTTTTCCTGCAATTCAATGCGGCCGACGATCTTTTTCCCGCCCAGTGCAGTCTGCTGTTCAATGGCTCTGCCCAACGCTACCTGGACATGCAGGCGCTCTTTATTCTAGGGACCTACCTTGCCGGAGGCCTGGTCCGCCGCGGCGCCTGACGCCGCTGCTTGACCGCCGCCGTCTTCCGCCAAGACTTACACCTTTGCCAGTGCCACTCGAAATCGAAATCGGGATCGAAATCGGGATCGGGATCGGGATCGAATCCCTCATCTTAGATTTTCGATTCCGATAGCGATCCCGATTTCGATTTCGAGCAGCATCACAATGGCGCTCAATTGAGTCGCCGGCCGATATGCGGAAGCGTTGACAGCAGGACCACAACCCGCTTAAACTTTCACAGTCCATCTACCGATCCCAACCCAACGGAGGAACCTATGCGGTTTAAATGGTCTGCCACCTTGCGCCGGATATTCCCGATGCCCTTTCTGCTGATTGCCGTGCTGCTGCTTGCTGCGGGATGCGCTTCCATGGGAAAAAACGAATGCCTGCATGCCGACTGGCAAACCATCGGGTATGAAGACGGTTCACGGGGCTATCCGGGAACCCGCATCGGCGAGCATCGCAAGGCATGCGCCGAGCACGGGGTGACCCCGAACCTTGCGGCCTATGAAGCGGGACGTCAAAAAGGACTGGCCCAGTGGTGCACCCCGCGCAACGGGTATCGACTCGGCCTGCGGGGCAAACGCTACAACGGCGTGTGTCCGCAACCTTTGGACGGGCCGTTTGTGGAAGCCCTGGAGCAGGGACGGGCGGTATACGGCTACGAGAAACAGGTGAAGAAAGCCAAACAGGAACTGGATGGGATGTATAAGGACCTGGAGGATATGGAGGTGGATCTCCAGGCCAAGGAGGCGGAGCTGATCAGCGACGGCGTCAGTCCCCGTCGGCGTGTGCGGCTGCTCTATGAGATTCGGCAGCTCGAAGCCGACAGAGCACTTTTCTTGAACGATATTGAAGATATGGAGAAACAGGTGGCGGACATGAATGCCAATCTGGCCAACATGAAGTCCGAATCCCGCCATCCATAATCCATAGGAGAGGCGTTGCATGTTTTCTAAATCCGGCGACGACGGTTTTCACACCCCCATCGAGGGGATCGACCAGAAGACCCTGGTGTACGGGGACAAGTCCCTGATGGCCGAATTCCGGCTGCAAAAAGGCAGCATTCTACCCCGCCACGCCCACCCCCACGAACAGACCGGGTACCTTGTTTCGGGGCGCATCCGGCTGCACATCGGGGAGCAATCATTTGATTGCGGTCCGGGCGACAGCTGGTGTATTCCCGGGGACACCGAGCATGGCGCCGATGTGATCGAGGACGCCGTGGCCGTCGAAGTCTTCGCGCCCGTCAGGCAGGACTACCTGCCCTGATGCCGGTCCGCTGACCTCCCGTTCGAAACCGGCTAACGGATATAACCGATGCCGCCGTCGTAGAACATTTCAATGTAAAAACGGTTGGTGTTCCGCAACTGGGCCCTCGGAAAATCGATGTCGAGGGTTTTGTCCGCGTGGACGCGGACAATGGGATACTCCCAGACCGAGTAGTAAAAATCAGCCACTTCATTGTTTTTGCCGATGAGGTTGGCGCCATTGGGAAACTGGTTTTCTCTC